>NZ_SOFP01000083.1 GCF_004402785.1 Cryobacterium algoritolerans | reverse complement strand
CGGCGATCAAAGACGGGCTGGACATGATGGTGGATTCCTCATTCTCGCCCTACGTCATACGGCGGACTTGCTGTTAGCTACTGGCCTCACCCAACCCTGACACGTAGGGGTTTCCGCGCCGGGCTGAACCTATCCTGAAGTGTCTTGCGAACGATCGTTACCGTACGCCACACTCCTTGGCGTCGGATATTCGACGAATCCCATCGCCACCCCCGTTGATCCCACTTGTTCGGGGGTCTGTCGGACTGGTCTCCCGGCTGCTAGACAGAAGGGTGCCTGTATGGATGGGCGCTTGGGGGAATTGACGTGGGGCAACATGGGGCATGGTCCTAGAGACTGGAACCCGCCGGGATATTGGGACGCACCGGCGGCCAACACAATCACACGCCCCCGCAGTAGGTACGTTGCGACCCAGCCGCGCGCCAGGTCGAGCAATTTGACTGGCTTGCTGGCCGTCGCGTTAGGCCTCTTCTCTACTCTCTTGCCTCTCGCTCATCCGGACGTCAGCACGGGGTTCCGCGGATTTGCCTTCACGACTGCCGGCATCACAGCGATCTCGCTCGCCATTCGAGCAACGCAGCTGCGACGGGAAGGCCGAGCGTCGAGCCGGTTACTGCCCGCAATCGGCGGCACTCTCGGTGTCGCCGGGACACTGCTGTCCAT
Organism: Cryobacterium algoritolerans; assembly: GCF_004402785.1. GTDB lineage: Bacteria > Actinomycetota > Actinomycetes > Actinomycetales > Microbacteriaceae > Cryobacterium > Cryobacterium algoritolerans. Next base: position 101,872 of record NZ_SOFP01000083.1, on the reverse strand, counting down.
TTGGAGCCTGGCGTTCTTCTATGCCCCAAACGCCGTACCCCCCATGCCGAGCCTGGCTTCGCTAACCGCTCTGACCCAGCCCATGGCCACCGCGCCTGGTGTCCTCCCACAGGCGATCCCGGCAGCCCCGGCACCGCAAGTAGTTCCAGACGCCCCAGCGACGATGCCGCTGGCCACCACGCCACGTTCTCCCGAAGAAACCCGTGCAGCCATGCAGATGGCAGCCGGCACGATCTCGTTTGTCCTCAAGAATCTACAAACGCCTGGACAACCATGGCCGACGGAACTCCTCATCAACGCGGACAACATGGTCTCGACACCAGAAGGCCATGCGCTCTTTCAAATCCCTGTGGGCACAACAGGCGGATACGCACGGAGCACTAGTGGGGAGAATTATCGCCTCACGATCAGCGACGACTCCTCGGGTGCCGGCGTAACCTTCGATTCCGCAACTGGCCTCGTGACCAACAACTGACCGCATGATGAACAAAGCAACCGCGGGAATCGCCATCCCTACAACTCCGCGACAAGCACCAGCCCGGTGCACATCGACGCCTGGTCGGCAGGCGCCAATCACACGAAGCCGTCCTTATCAACGACGACGGACGCTTCCGAGCGCACTTCCCCACAAACGAAATGAGTGACCAGCAGATGTCCTCCTACCCGCAGCAGCAGATCATCTATCAGCAGGTCATCAAGCCACCCACCAACGGCATGGCGGTCACCTCACTTGTTCTCGGCATAGTCGCCATCGTCACCGGGATCTGGATACCCATCCCGATCCTCGGGCTGGTCATGATGTTCTTGGCCTTCCTGCCTGCAGTGCTCGCTGTGATCTTCGGCCACGTTGGATTGCGAAACGCAAGCCGCCTCGGCGGCATCGGACGCGGCGCCTCACTCACAGGGCTCATCCTGGGGTACGTCACGCTCGGCATTTCCGTGATCACGACTTTCCTGTGGATAGTCACCGCAGCGGCGGCATCAAGTTCAGGCCAATAGAGTCTCCCGGGCGTGTCCCGCCATCGTCCAACCCCGTCAATGTCAGGGCACCTCCAAGAGCCTTGCCAGCGAGTGTCAAGAAATGAAGAAACCGAAGTTATCTGACCGCAGTCCCACGCTCCGACCTGACGTCCAGTTGGGGTGTACCCCAGCTGTCATGAGCGGATACCCACTCTGGGGGTGACCTCTGGCCCAATGCCGACCTGCGCCACCGATAGGTTCAAAACATGCCTGAATCCTCGCTGGACGCCTTTGCAAGATTCTTGGCCAAATGGTTTGTAAAAGGCCGGCGTGCTTCGGGCGCCATTTACGAAGCAGTTAAGCCTTACCTGGCGAAGGCATTCACTGCGACTTTCGGGACCCGAAAGAGAAAGATTCTCGCTGCTTCACTGGCTCTGGCGATCCTGGTCGGGGTTACGGGTATGACCGTTGGCGGCAACTATTCCGAGGAACAGGCCCGCATCGCCGCAGTCGCTGTCAAGGCTGAGAAGGATGCGGCGCTTGCCACGGCTGCCGCGAGCCGGAAGCTTGGGGATGCCAGGTCGGACGCGGCAGAGCGCCTGATCACCGGTGAAGGCTTCCGCGTCGAATCAGCAGACTATGCAGTACCTGAAGACACAGCTGCTTTGGAAGCTGCCCTCACGAAACTCAGGACGATCCATTACAGCGGCACCGCAGCAGAGGTTTCAACTGCCTCCTCAAAGGTGTCAATCTGGGTTGAAACGATCGGAGACAGACCGATCCCCCACGACTGGCGGATCAGCTGCAACGACGCCAAGTACACGGCCCACGATTTCCCCACCTTCCGGGACGTTTGGGCGTCAACGCTGGAACTCGTCAGCTGCACCCCCGGCACCATGACGGGGGACTTCTATACGGACATCCAGAACGCAGCTGTGGCATCAGGCGCGTCACCGAGCATCGACAAGGTCGGAACTTTGTATGCCGTCTGCGCCGACTTGAGCTTCGGCACATACGGCTCACTGGCGAGCTATTCCGACTCTCAAGTGAAGGAACTGACTGGCGCTTTGACCATTTGCCCTGACCAGCCCAGCGCGCCCCTTATTCAATTGAAGATCACGGCCCAGGCGAAGGCAGCTGCGGATTTGGCATCAGGTGCCGTGTTCGGATCAGGCGTTCGCCGAATCGGCGAAAATATCCAGCCCGGGGTCTATGTCTCCGAAGGGTCGGCTGGGTGCTACTGGGAACGCCTCGATTCAACGGGCGAGATCATCGACAACAACTTCATCATGGGCGCCACTCGCGCCCAGGTGACGGTCCAGAGCTCGGACTACTCATTCAATTCCACGGGATGCTCCCAGTGGAGAAGGCAGTAACTGGGGCGCTGCACAGCCTTTCAGGCTGGGCGCTGGCGAGTGTCAGCAACTGCCAAGAGTCCTTCGCCGCGCCGCATGCAGGATTGGCGGAGCGATGTCCTCGGCCGGCGCTAACGTCTGTAACAGAAACTTGATTTTGGGGGAACCATGGATTTTGCGGAGCTATTGGCGGCATTGGCACTGAAAGTGCGCAATCAGCGCGGTGCGATTCAAACCGAGGAAGCGACGAAGAACGCATTCATCATGCCGTTCATCTCAACAATCCTGGGCTACGACGTTTTCAACCCGCTTGAGGTCGTTCCTGAGTTCACCGCAGATGTCGGCGTGAAGCGCGGCGAAAAGGTTGACTACGCCATCATGCGTGACGGCGAGGTACAGATCCTCATCGAGTGCAAGAAGTCATCCGAGCCGCTCAAGATCGAGCATGCGTCCCAGCTTTTCCGCTACTTCGCGGTGACCAATGCCCGCATCGCCGTTCTGACCAATGGCGAAACGTACCAGTTCTACACCGACCTTGACGCACCCAATCGCATGGATGAGAAGCCGTTCCTCGTTCTGGCCCTGCTGGACATTGATGAGACCCTCATCCCCGAGCTTCGGAAACTCACCAAGGATGTTTTCGATCTCGATTCCATCATCAGCTCCGCCGAAGAACTGAAATACATAGGCCAGATCAAACGTACGATCGCAGCCCAGTTCACGGAGCCACAAGATGAGTGGATTCGCTTCTTCACGACCCGAGTTTATGAGGGAGCGTTTACACAAAAAGTACGCGAGCAGTTCACTTCGCTGGTCACGAAGGCTACGAAGCAGTACCTGAACGATCAGGTGAACGCGAGGCTGAAGACGGCCCTCGGCGGGTCGAACTTCTCATCTTCGGACGCGGCTGCCGAGACAATGAGCAGCATCCCGGTTGCTCAAGATGACCTGGACCGCGATACGGAAATCATGACCACCCTGGATGAGCTTGAGGGATACCAGATCGTGAAGGCAATTGCGTGCAGCGAGGTCAAGCCTCAGCGCGTTATGCATCGCGACGCGAAGTCCTACTTCGCAATTCTGCTTGATGACAACAATCGGAAGCCGATCGCTCGCTTGCACTTCAATAGCAAGAAGCAGAAATATATCGGGATTTTCGACGGCGATAAGGTCGAGACGCGCCATCCAATTGATTCACTCGACGAGATCTATTTGCATGCAAGTGCAATCCGGGACACCGTTCGGATTCACCAGGGCTAGTTCGTCCAGCGGCATTGATACCCACCTCCAAAGCAAGTTCGCCATTCCTGAGAGCTGTGGGTGGGGGAACTGACGCGCCGGCGGTCACCGGGTGTGCCGCGACCCTACCGGTCCCAGGTGATGTGCCGCGACCCTGCCTTCGGATGTACGGCTCCTTCCTGGCTCTTGGGGCAGAGACGGAAGGGAGCATCCCGAGTTACTTGGTTCCGCATGCTGTTCTCCCCCTTCGGGGTGATCGCCCTGCTTGACGAGCATCGTTACGCTGAGAAAGAGCTTGGGGAGCGAATATGGAGTACGTTTTTATCTGGATTATCGGGTCCGTTGTCGGTCTTGCCATTACGTACGCCGTGATTCAGGCGGCAGTGCGCTCAGCGCTCTTCGGTCACTACAAGGTAGTCAGGTGGTACGAGGCAACGGGCGAGTGGCTGCCCAGCTACGGTTCGTGGAAGGAAAAGCCACGACAACTCGATGGCATCGCTTCGCCGCCGTCCAAAGCGGTCAGGTAGGCTCCGCGACTTCGCAAGGCCGTACAGTACGAATGAAGCTTCTTGATGGGGGATCGTGAGTAACGACGTTGAGGCGCCGCCAGGTTGGTACATCGACCCGAATGACGCGACGCTATATCGCTGGTGGAACGGCACCACGTGGACCGCGCAGTCATCCCCGGCGGCAACTGCACCCATCCAGCACGCGATCCCGATAGCACGTAGCCCCATCCGGCAGACTCCCGGCGCCAAGGACTCCACCACCGCATATCTGTTGTGCATTCTTCTAGGCGGAGTCTCCGCACACAATTTCTACCTGGGTCACATCCGCACTGCGATCATCTTCCTGCTTCTCTGGTGGGGAGGGTGGGTACTCACTCCATTCGGATTCGGATATCTACTACTCCTGGGCGCGGCAATCATGTGGATAATCGACCTCATCTACATGCCCGAGTACGTGCGGAGCGCCAACGCGAGGCTGCACGCAAACAACCGCCCGTGATCTCTCGGTCCGCGGTCTAACGACCTCCCTTGAAGCTCTTCCAATCGGCTGCGCTGGACGCCGGGCCCTACCCTTTTTTGGCCGCAGGCTCAATAAGGGCAGAATCCTCAGGATCGAGCGTGCGGACATTGTTCACAGTGCGGGCTACCGGGTACGCCGTCACGGTCCTGGCGACAGCCACGGAGCTGCGGTCAAGCATCGAGAGGGCTTCTTCCTGGTCGCTGATCTTCTCCGGCCGCAGCCATTGTTCCCACACGTCCGGGGTCAAGAACACGGGCATCCGGTCGTGGATCTCGCCTGACGCGTCTCGCGCTGCGCGCGTGATGATCGTGAACGTGATCTTCCACACGTCGTCCTCTTGCCGAGCGGCGTAGAGGCCGGCCGCGGCCAGCACATCGCCGTCGCCGTGGAGGAAGTAGGGCTGTTTCCCGTCGTCCATCTGCTGCCACTCGTAGTAGCCGGCCATGGGCACCAGGCACCGTTGGCTGGCAAACGCGCTGCGGAACATGCCGTTACTGGCCACCGATTCCAGGCGCGCGTTGATGGGGGCCGGGCCACCCGGCTTCGCCCAGCCCGGCTTCAATCCCCACGACGCCAGGTCCACGTCCCGCTGCACGGTTTCGTCGTGGATCCATTCGCGCACGACGGGTGCCGAGTCCGTGGGGGCGACACTATACGAGGGCTGCCAGTCGGCGGCGTTGTCGCCGGTGGCGTCGAAGAAGCTCAGCAACTCGGCTGAGGTGCTGGGGACCACGTATCTGCCGCACATGCAGTAGAAACTAGCTCTCCCGCGGCCTCGTCAGCAATGGGATCGACCTGCTGTTCTGAGCGTCGTCATGGGAGAAAAATCAGACGAGTTGCACGAAGTCGCACTCCGGCAGCACAATATGGGCCGTCATCGCTGCCCTCGATCGCCATGGGGTCCAAGCATCGTTCGCAGTTAGGCACAATGTCGTCGTCCATGTCAGTCACATCACGCGCACACCACTCTTGGGTGGCCACCCCCGAGGGACGGTCGCCTTCTCGCCAGACGATGGTGCCCCCTTCGGTGGAGAGCTACAGGGTTGATAGGGACGCCACATGCAAGCATATTCGTGCATGCAGTTATGCACGGATATGCTTGCATGTGGCGGAAGTGCCGCCCCAAATGAAGGGCAAGCTCGCGATGTACACGGTGACTATCAGGCGATTCCGCGATCTCGGCGCTGTCATCAAAGCGGTCCGCAGGTCCCGCGGCGTCCGCCAGGATGAGCTGGCCGAGGACCTGGCCATCACCCGCAACTATCTCCAAGAGCTCGAGAACGGCAAGCCCACCCTCTACATCACCCGTCTTTTCCGCGCCTTGAACAAACTGGGTATCACCCTCACCGTCACGTACACCCTCGGTAATAAGGCGGACGACCATGGCGTCAGCTGATATGTAGGGTCTTTTGTCAGGGGGCGTAACTCGCCGACAGCTGGAGGAGTCGCAAGCTATGCCAAGCGAACGCACCTCGAATACAAGCCTGTTGCGGCTGGAGATGGCTTCGAAAGCGAGGCGCAGCGCTAGCTAGGGCTGTTCCTGTTCGCGGCAGCCGGCCGGCCAGTTTCGCTCGTCGGTGAGGATCGCGCGCACCGTGTCGAATCGTCGCGCCCAACTGACCAGATCGGCCAGCTGCATCAGCGTCTCTCCGCGTTGGATTCGAACGAGCCGGTCATAGGTGAGGCCAGGCGGAAACGAGTTCTCGCTCTCGGCTGCGTTCTCGCGCGTGACGAAATCTTCGAGACTGAGTCCCAGAGCAAGCACCCCCTCACGGACAGCATTGGCAACAGCATGCTGCAGCTGCGCAGCCAGGAACCTCGGGTCCGTCTCCTGTATCCCCGGTGCGGAGCGAACGGGTGAAGACGATCTTCCGAACTCTCTGCGCACCGCCACAAACTCTCTTGGTTCAAACTTAAACCCTCCGGGCGCCGCCTGTTTCACCATTCGATCAGGCTATCAAAACACCCTGTCTGGAAAGACTTTGATTTTGAAAAGTGGTAAGAAACCCTGCCATTAGTACATTTTTTACGTATTTGCTAGTGAGATTCCCCGTTTGGAGCCGCTAACTACGGAAATCTCTGCGCATAGAGCAAATATGGAATCATCCCTCGATACGCTCTTCGTCCACCCCATCAGCATGTCCCGGCCACAGGGGCACGCCCAACCCAAACTCGAGTTTGGCGAGGGTCACAATGTCCGGCCAAGACAGGCCATTAAGCACGGCGGCGATAGTCGCCCGGTCGACTCCAGTGACTCTGGCGACTTCCCGAATGCTGCGGCTATCGATGGCGCTGCGCAGGTTCAGAACGAATTGCCGCGCTACCTCGGCGACCGGGTCGCCGCTCCGCATCGTCGGCCAGTCGACACACAGCTCGTGTGGGGCGACACGAGCTGGGCGCGGACTCATGTTCAGAGCCTATCCGCAGCCATCGGGGCCTTCTCGGATTCGTCCGTGTCGGAGGTAGCTGGTCTACTCTCTGGCTGTAGCTACAGCCAGATGAACGAGGGGGTGCGCGCAGTCATGACCAACTACAAGCCACAGCGCAGCCACCCCGAATGGACGCGCATTGAAGCGTTCGTGAAGGACGCTTGTTCCCTCGCCGCTCCAAAGACCACGTACACGGCGTCTTTGCTCCTCACCGTCACCAGCGCGTTCGCGCTGTGGTGTGTCGCCGACCAAGGCTGGCCGTTGCAGGCCGACGTCATTTTCAGCCGACAAGCCATCGACATGTACTGCAGCCAGGAGAACCCCGACCGTTCTGAGGGCACGCGCCGTAACTACCGAGCGATTCTGATGCGCGTCTCCGAGGTCGTCGCTCCCGAGGAACACCCCGATGCCATGACACCGTTGTCCAGAAAGCGCATCGCCGAGCCCTACTCGAACGAGGAGATGGACGAGTTCTCGCTGTGGGCGGTTGGGCAGAACAGTACGGAGAAGCGCCGGCGCGCCATGCTCATGTTGGCTTTCTGCGCGGGAGCAGGACTCAAGTCGAGCGATGTCAGCACCATATATCCCGACGATGTCGTCGTTGACAATCTCGGTATCACCATCACCGTCGGTGGCACCAACCCGCGACTTGTCCCCCTCGAGGGCCAGTGGGAGACGTGGATGATCGCGATTCTTGCGCAGGTGCCTCGTGACATCCCCATCTGGGGCAAGCCGAACCGCACCCTCGACGGCAAGCTCCTATCCAGCTTCACCCAATACACAGTGGGCCAAAGGCCCCGGGGCGACCGGCTGCGGGCCACCTGGAGTGTCGACCACCTCCGCGCCGGCACCCGAATCAAAGAACTGATGCGGGCCCTGGGCGTCGACAAGTTCGAGAGCCTCCCCCGCTACCTCGAGTTCGTCGACGCGCTCGACGACGACTGCTATCGCACTGAGCTCCGCGGGGAGGTCCGCCCGTGAGCGCTATCTCCGACGCCGCGCTGCTGGAACAGCGGATGCAGTCCACATTCGGTATGACCCGCCACGAGTACAAGCGTGAGCGGGCGCGGGGTCCTGTGTCCCGCGCCTACCTGAACAACGCAATCCGCATTGTCGACAACTCCGGAGTGGTACTGAAGCTTCTTGAATGGCGACAGATGCGGCTGAAATCGAACGCCGGCGTCAAGCCCACCATCCCCTTCCGGGCAGTCCTGGTCCTCTTTCTTCTTCACATTCAACTCGGCTTCGGCATCAACTACCATCGCATCGCCGAGACCCTGGACGTCCACTTCGGCGCCGAGGAATTCGCTCTCCTCGGTATCCAGGACCGGTTGGGTGACCATGAAGACTGGTATCAGCGCCTCTGGCGCTCAGCGAACCGCATGATGAAGCTCATCGACCCGCATCCGGCCCCTCGGAACAAGCGACTGAAGCCGAAACCCTTTGCCAAACTGCTAGCCAAGCAGTCGACGCCGAAAGCCCTGCAGAAGTCCGAACGCAATCTGGCGCGCCTCGACTGGCTCTGCGAACAGCTTCTCCACACGAGCGTACGGATGCTCCCCGCGGACGTCTGGGCTCAGTACCACGGCAATATCGCCGCAGACGCCACCCTCATCCCGGGCACCGGGAGGCCCAACCCGACAGACAAGGGCATGCGGCGAGGGAACGCCGACCCGTACTCCGGACGGTATCGCCGTGAAGGCAAGCACGATGGATTGGGCGCAAAGACGGACCAACCGGGCTACGAACTCGAAATCAGCGTCATGGTCTGGGACAAGCCGGGCCAGAACACAGTCTTCCCCTCCCTGATCACCGCCGTCGGTTTCCATCGGCCGGGTGAAATCATCGGCTCAGGGGTCAAGCTTCTGGACTCGCACCAGCGACTGGGATTCACGAGCGGCCTCGTCATCGTCGACCGGGCCTATAACGGTGAGAAACCGCGCAACTTCCAGATTCCCGTGCGCAAGCGCGGCTGCGAACTCGTCATCGACTATAAGAGGACTGACCTGGGACTCCAGAATCAGTGGCGCGACCTCATCCTCGTGGACGGCAACTGGTATGTCACCTGGATGCCCCAGGACCTCATCGATGCCGCCAAGAACTACAACACCCGGGTGAACGACCCCCTTGACCCCAAGAATCCCAAACGACTGCTCGACAAGATGACATTCAAGGCCTACCTTGCCAGGCGCGACGCCTACCGGATGAAGCCGAAAGGCCGGCCCGATAAGGATGGATTCCAGCGCTTCATGTATCCGACCCCCGGCACGTACATGGCAATCGACCGCGCCAGCGGCAAGCGCGTCGCCCGGCCCGTGACACCAGCGACCATCACCATCCCGATGGACGCCGGCGCCCCGGCCGAACGGAATCAAGACCCGAGACTGGCCGTGAAGCACCTACAGAAGTTCGCCTTCAAGTCCCCTGAACACCGGAAGTACTTCGGCATGCGCAGCCTCGTCGAGTCAGCGAACAAGACACTGAAGTCGAAAAACTTCGAAGACCTCGCCAACGTCAGCAAACGCTCCGGCCGCGGGTTCGCTTTCAACTACCTCGCGGCGACCCTCGCAGCCGTGTCATCGAACCTGCGGAAGATATTCGACTTCCTCGTCAAGTCCACCGAACGTGACAGCGGCGAAAAACTCCGCCGAGAACGCCGACGCAAGGAAGCCACCGGAACACCACTGACCAAGCACAGCGCACTGCCGGCGCTCTCACCTCCGCAGTAGCCGACGCCACCACCAATTCCGAACGACAACACGACCATTGAACGCTTCAGCCTGCCCACAAGCAGGCTGATTGGCGTTTAACCCGCGAATTCCCGAGCGGCGAGCGGCCATACCGCTTCTGAATTCGCTCGGACTCTTTAAAAGAAGAAGGCCGGCTGAGCATTTCTGCTCAACCGGCCTGTTCACTTGGATTTCATGAAAACCATTCCTGGATTTCCTGAAACACCCCTTGTGCGCGAGGGGGGACTTGAACCCCCACGTCCTTTCGAACACTGGCACCTGAAGCCAGCGCGTCTGCCAATTCCGCCACTCGCGCGAACTTAGGAAGATTAGCACTTTCTGGAGGTTATGCGCCATTCGAGGTGGTGTGGCCCGGATTGCGACGGGTCGTGCGCTACCGATTGCTCGGCGATCCTAGTCTCGACAGGCTCGACCACCGGGGCCCGCTCGACCGCCGGGGCGACCCGACGTCCTGGTCGAAAGAAACCCGAATGCCGGGGCGGGACGGGCTCGACCCGTGGGCCCGGCCGAAGAAACGGGCGATGCAGCCTCCCTCCCGTAGGATGACAAGCCGTGCCCCCAATTGCCTGGCGGGCGAGTTAACAACTCAGGCAAGTAACATGCAGATAGCCGAAAGGATCGGATCGGGAGACCTGTGGGCATTCTGGACAACTTTGAAAAGGGCTTGGAGCGCGCCGTCAACGGTGCATTCGCCAAGACCTTCAGGTCGGGGCTGCAGCCCGTGGAGATTACCTCCGCACTGCGCCGCGAGCTCGACACGAAAGCAGCGGTCGTGTCCCGCGATCGCATTCTCGCGCCCAATCGCTTCGTCGTTCGGATGAGCCACGCGGACTACCAGCGCATGACCAACCTCGGCCCGACCCTCATCGACGAGCTCACCGAGCTGGTGCAGCAGCACGGCCGCGAGCAGCGCTACCAGTTCGCCGGCGGCGTCTCAATCGCCCTCTCCGACGACCGCGGGCTCAGCGAGGGCATGGTGCAGATCGACTCCAGCACGATCAAGGGCAGCGTCACCTGGACCCCGGTCGTCGACGTCAACGGCAAGCGCTACCCGCTCACCAAGTCCCACACCGTCATCGGCCGCGGCAGCGACGCCGACATCACCGTCGACGATACCGGCACCTCACGCCGCCACGTCGAGATCCTCTGGGACGGCTCCCGCGCCCAGGTGCGCGACCTTGGCTCCACCAATGGCTCCCAGCTCAACGGATCGCCGGTCAAGCAGGCCATCCTCGAACCCGACTCGGTCGTCACCATCGGCCGCACCCGGATCGTCTTCCGGGTCATCGCGCAGGCCGCCGCCGGGGACCCCGTCGCCGATCGCCGTCACGAATCGCCCCCCGACCGCCACGACATGGGCGGATTCTGGGGGCCCTCCGCATGAGCGTCAGCGAGCTTACCCTGCTTGTGCTGCGCCTCGGATTCCTGCTGCTCTTATGGCTGTTCATCTTCGGCATCGTCTACGCGTTGCGCAGCGACCTGTTCGGCCAGCGGGTGCGCAAGCAGCAGCCGGATGGCACGTCATCCGCCCCGCCGATCGCCTTCGCCGCCGCCGTGCCCACGCCCGTACCCGCCGCAACCCTGCCGCCGACCGCCTCCGCCGCGGCCCTGACCGAGCAGCTGACCGCCAGGTCGGCCGCCCCCCCGGCAGGTTCCGGCCCGGAACGGGCGACCGCCAGGAACGCCACTCGCCTGGTGATCACGTCCGGCCCGAAGTCTGGCACGGAGTTCCCGCTCACCTCCGACTCGGTCACGATCGGCCGGTCGGGCGACTCGAGCCTTGTCATCCGTGACGACTACACCTCGACCCACCACGCCCGGCTGATGCTCTGGAACGAAGAGTGGATGATCCAGGACCTGGACTCGACCAACGGCACCTTTCTGAACGGCTCGCGCCTCGCGGTTCCGACGCCGGTTCCCCTCAACACCCCCGTCAAGATTGGCGCAACCAGCTTCGAGCTTCGGCGGTAGCTGCATGGCGACAGTCAGTCACAGCGCGGCCGCGTCCCACGTTGGAAAGATTCGGTCCAACAACCAGGACTCCGGGTATTCGGGCCGCCAGCTGTTCATGGTCGCCGATGGGATGGGCGGGCACGCCGGCGGCGACGTCGCATCCGCGATCGCTACGAAGCGCATCATCGAGGCCGACCAGCCGTACCAAACCCCGCAGGACGCCGAATTCGCCCTGCAGGCTGCTCTCATCGCCGCGAACTCGCAGCTGGCCGAGACCGTGTTCGAGCACACCGAGCTGACCGGGATGGGCACCACGGTCAGCGCGCTCGTCGTGCTCGAGGGTGAGGTGGCGATCGCCCACATCGGCGACTCCCGCATCTACCTGCTCCGCGACGGCGAGCTCTCCCAAATCACCATCGACCACACCTTCGTTCAGCGCCTCGTCGATAGCGGCCGCATCACCGAGCAGGAGGCCATGGTCCATCCGCGCCGGTCCGTGCTCATGCGCGTGCTCGGCGATGTGGAGTCATCGCCGGAGATCGACACGTCGATTCTGGCCACCCTCCCCGGCGACCGCTGGCTGATCTGCTCCGACGGGCTGAGCGGCGTGGTCTCGAACAACGCCATCGCCACGGCCCTCTCCACCGACCTCGACGCCCAGGGCGTGGCGGACCGTCTGGTCAAGGAGAGCCTCGACGGCGGCGCGCCGGACAACGTCACCATCGTCGTCGTTGACATCGGTTCCCCCACCGAGCGGGTCGACGTTCCCACTGTGGTCGGCTCCGCCGCCGCGCCCCTCGCCTTCGGGGAGGAGCCGAGTCGCAGCCGCGCCCTGCGCATGTCCAGCCTGCGACTGCACCCGGTGCGGGAGACCCACTTCGAACCCGACTCGCAGGACTACCTCTCCGAGCTCATCGAAGAAGACGAGCGCCGCGCCCGCCGACGTAAGATCACCTGGCTGATGGGCATCATCCTGCTTGTCATCGCCATCGTCGGCGTTGCGGTGCTGGGCTACCAGTGGACCCAGACCCGCTACTTCGTCGGGGTCGAAGGCAGCAACGTGGCCATCTTCCAGGGGGTGCAGCAGGATCTCGGCCCGATCACGTTGTCGTCGGTCTACGAGGACACCAGCCTCAAGGTGTCCGCCCTGCGGGTGTTCGACCGACAGCAGGTGCAGCAAACTATCAGCGCGACCTCTCTGGAAGACGCGAAACTCATCGTCGAACGGCTCCATGATGCCACCCTCAAATAGCCGCGGCACGGCGACGGATGCCGGCCATCGCCCGCAGAGCGCGAAGCCGGGCCGCGTACGCCGCCTGCATCTCCCGCAGAAGCTGCGCAACCTCGAACTGTTCCTGCTGCTCATTGCCTGCGGCATCAACGCGGCCGCCGTCGTGCTCGTGCAGCTCGGCGCCCTCGGTCACATCGACACCACCCTCGTGTTGCTCGGTGCAGGCCTGTCGGTGCTGGTCCTGTGCATGCACGTGGTGCTGCGCTTGGTCGCCCGCGACGCCGACCCGTTCATCCTGCCGATCGCCTCCCTGCTTAACGGAATAGGCATCGCCATGATCTACCGCATTGACATCGCCAATGGGGACGCCGGTTGGGAGAGCGCCGCCGTTCGACAAACCGTGTGGAGCGCTCTGGCCATCGCCTGCGCGATCGCGGTGGTGCTGGTCATCCGCAACCACCGGGTGCTGTTCCGCTACACCTACGTCGCCGGCTTCATCGCCGTCGTCCTCCTGCTCCTCCCCCTCGTGCCGGGGCTCGGCCGGGAAGTCAGCGGCGCCCGGGTATGGATCGGGATCGGCTCGTTTGCCACCTTCCAGCCGGGTGAGATCGCCAAGATCGCCCTCGCCGTCTTTTTCGCCGGCTACCTCGTGCGCAACCGCGACAGCCTGTCGATGGTCGGCAAGCGGTTCCTCGGCATGCGTTTCCCGCGCCTGCGCGACCTTGGCCCCATCCTGGTGGTCTGGGCACTGTCGATGTCGGTCATCATCTTCCAGCGCGACCTCGGCACCGCGCTCCTCTACTTCGGGCTGTTCCTCGTCATGCTGTACCTCGCGACGGGTCGGCTCAGCTGGGTGCTCCTCGGCATGTCGCTGTTCCTCGGCGGCGCCATCATCGCCAGCCAGACCCTCGGATACGTCAACGGCCGGTTCACCAACTGGCTGGACGCCCTCAACCCGGACGTGTACGGGGCCAGCGGCGGCAGCTACCAGCTGGTGCAGGGCCTGTTCGGCCTCGCCAAGGGTGGCCTGATCGGAACCGGGTTGGGCCAGGGCCGTCCGGACATCACGCCGGTTCCGCAGAGCGACTACATCATTGCCAGCCTCGGTGAGGAACTCGGCCTGGCCGGCATTTTCGCTATCCTGGCGCTGTACCTGCTCTTCGTCGCCCGAGGTTTTCGGATCGGCTTCGCGGGCAACGACGATTTCGGCAAACTGCTCGGGGTGGGTCTCTCCTTCGTCGTCGCCCTCCAGTGCTTCATCGTCATCGGTGGCGTCACCCGGGTGATCCCCCTCACCGGGCTGACAACGCCGTTTCTCGCCGCGGGTGGTTCGTCGCTTGTGGCGAACTGGATCATCGCCGCCCTGCTGCTGCGCCTGTCCGACACCCTGCGCAACCAACCCAGGCTGGTGGTTTAGTGAATCGCGAACTCAAGCGCGTCAGCATCGTCGTGATGCTGATGTTCGTCGCCCTCCTCACGTCGACCACGATCATCCAGGTCTTCCAGGCGGACAGCCTCACCGCGGATGCCCGCAACACCCGAACGCTCTACGACGGCTATTCGGTCGAACGGGGTGCCATCCTCGTGGCCGGCAACCCGATCGCCCAGTCGATGCCGGTCGCCGACGACTACAAGTTCCAGCGCACCTACAGCAACGGGCCGCTGTATGCGCCGATCACCGGCTTCACGCCGATCAACGGCTCGCCGACCGGGCTGGAGCACGCACTCAACGGCGAGCTCAGCGGCACGTCCAACGCCCAGTTCTTCGACAAGATCAACTCGCTCATCACGGGGCAGAATGCGAAGGGCGCGTCGGTGGAGGTCACCATCGACCCGCTCGCGCAACAGGCCGCCTGGGATGCCCTCGGCAACCTCACCGGGTCCGTGATCGTGACCGAACCGAAGACCGGCCGCATCCTCGCCATGGTCTCCAAGCCCGGCTACGACCCGAACCTGCTGACCGTCCACGACAACCAGAAGGTCACCGACAGCTACGAGTCCTTGGTCAGCGACAAATCAAACCCTCTGATCAACAGGGCAACCAACGCGCTCAACCCACCCGGATCGGTCTTCAAGCTCGTCGTCGTGACAGCCGCACTCGAATCCGGCAAGTTCACCCCGGAGAGCACCTTCCCGAACCCTGGCACCTTTCAGCTGCCGGGGTCCAGCTCGATTGTGATCAACTCGGGCGGCGGAACCTGCGGCGGCGGCGACACCGTCACCATAGCCACCGCCCTGCGCCTGTCCTGCAACATCCCGATGGCCGAACTTGGACTCCAACTCGGCGACAAGGCCATCCGTGACACCGCCGAGAAGTTCGGCTTCAACACGGATTATTCGATTCCGTTGAATGTGTCCCAGAGTGCCTACCCGCTCGAACTAGACGACGCCCAGCTGGCCCTGTCGGCTTTCGGGCAGACCAGCGTGCGCGCCACTCCGCTGCAGATGGCCATGGTTTCGGCCACGATCGCCAACGGTGGCGTGGAAATGGCCCCGAATCTGATCGACCAGATTCTTGCGCCGAACCTGAGCCCGCTTCAGTCCTTTGAACCCCGCACCCTGAAACGTGTGATGAGCGCGGAAACGGCCGCGACGATCACCCAGATGATGGTCAATGGGGTCCGGGACGGTGCCGCCAGCAATGCAAGAATAGATGGGGTCAACGTGGCAGGTAAGACGGGCACGGCAGAGAATGCCGCCGACGATCCTTACACCTTGTGGTTTACCGGATTCGCCCCCGCGGAGGATCCGAAATATGCAATCTCCGTTCTCGTCGAGGATGGCGGGGGACTTGGCCAGACGGGGTACGGCAATCTCCTTGCCGCACCAATTGCAAAGCAGGTACTAGAGGCGGTGCTGAATAAATGAGACCCACAGCAGGGCTCACCTTCGGGGGACGATACGAACTGCAATCCCGGATCGCCATTGGCGGCATGGGGGAGGTATGGCAGTCCATCGACCTCGTGATCGGGCGCACCGTCGCGATCAAGATCCTCAAGGACGAATACCTCGGTGACCCGGGCTTCCTCGAGCGTTTCCGCGCCGAGGCCCGCCACGCCGCACTCGTCAACCATGAGGGAATCGCCAACGTCTTCGACTACGGAGAAGAAGACGGCAGTGCGTTCCTCGTCATGGAGCTGGTTCCGGGCGAGGCTTTGTCAACCATCCTCGAACGCGAGCATGTCCTGCCCACCGACAAGGTGCTCGACATCGTTGCCCAGACCGCCGCCGCGCTGCACGCCGCACACGCTGCCGGACTGGTGCACCGCGACATCAAGCCGGGCAATCTGCTCATCACGCCCGACGGCCGGGTCAAGATCACCGACTTCGGAATCGCCCGCATCGCCGACCAGGTTCCGCTCACCGCGACCGGCCAGGTCATGGGCACCGTGCAATACCTCTCGCCCGAACAGGCCAGCGGGCGCTCCGCCTCGCCCACCACCGACATCTACTCGCTCGGAATCGTCGCCTACGAGAGCCTCGCCGGCCGCCGTCCGTTCACGGGTGAGTCTCAGGTTGCCATCGCGATGGCCCAGATCAACGAGACCGCGCCTGACCTGCCCGAGACGGTGTCGGAGCCGGTGCGCAACCTCGTCATCTCCTGCCTGGCCAAGAACCCCGCCGACCGCCCCGCCTCGGCGGCGCACCTCTCCCGTGCCGCGGCGGCCTTGCGCCGCGGGGACATCGCCGCAGCGGCCGCGTCCGTGCCCGCGATCATGAACGGCGTCACGCCGACCGCCGCAACGATGCTCATGCCCGGCGCCGGCGCCATGGCCGCGACGACCGTGCTGCCCACCGGGACTCCGGCCACCCGCGCGTCGACCGCAGCAGCCGCCGCGGCGGCCAAAAAGCGCAGCCCGTGGACCTGGCCACTGATCGCACTGATCGCGCTGCTCGCTATCGTGCTCACCGGAACCCTGATCGCCCTCTTCAACCAGCAGGGCGCCACCCCGTCGGCTACCCCGTCGACATCCTCGACGCCGAAGGCGACGCCCAAGACGACCCCGACGCCGACGCCCACGCCCACGCCCACGCCGACCAGCAACACTGTCGAGGTGACCCTCGCGGACTATGTCCGTCTCACGAGCTCGGAGGCCCGCGACAAGTTGGCTGGGTTGGGCTTCGTCGCTGATGTGCAGACCGGCAACGCGTCTACCAAGCCCGAAGAGGTCGCGGACACCGTCTACTCGGTGAACCCGACCGGGCCTGTGCGCAAGGGCGAGAAGATCACGGTCAAGGTCTACGCGCCCGCCGTGACCCCGGATGCCCCCACCGTCGCTCCCACAGCGACCCCGGCCGCCACGGCACAGAACAAGCCCGTGACCGTGACCTGGACCGCGCAGTCCTGCCCCAGCGGCCAGACCCTGTCCGGCTACGAGGTCCTGGCTGAAGGGCAGGGCGCCGTCTCGCCCGCCGCCGTCGGAGCGGACGCCACCACGGCGACGGTGACCACCGGTCCGGCTTCCGGAACGTTCACGGTCAAGTTCCGGTACCTCTGTGGCGGGGCACCGTCGCCGTACTCCCCGTCGTCAACCGCCGTCACCGTCACCGCGGTGCCGTAATCGGTGCCGGGAGCGTTCCGGTAAAGTAGGGGAATCTGTGTCCGCGAACTGGGAGCAATGCTTTGACTGATGAAGGCCGTGTACTCGCAGGTCGATACCGCGTAGGCGCACTCATCGGACGTGGCGGAATGGCCGATGTCCACATCGGCACCGACTCCCGGCTCGGCCGTACGGTTGCCATCAAGCTGCTCAAGTCTTCGCTGGCCGCCGATCCTGCGTTTCGCACCCGCTTCCGCCAGGAAGCGCAGGCCGCCGCCAGGATGGCGCACCCGACCATCGTCCGCGTCTTCGACGCCGGCGAGGAGACCGTCGCCGATGCGAGCGGCAGCGAAACGCAGATCCCGTTCATCGTCATGGAATACGTCGACGGCCGCCTGCTCAAGGACATCATCCGAGAGGGTCCGCTCGTCTCGGCCGAGGCCGTGCGCATCATCGACGGTGTCCTGACCGCCCTCGAGTACTCCCACCGGGCCGGCGTGGTGCACCGCGACATCAAGCCGGGCAACATCATGATCACCAAAACCGGCCAGGTCAAGGTGATGGACTTCGGCATCGCCCGCGCCATCTCCGACTCGTCGACAACGGTCGCGCAGACGACCGCGATCCTCGGCACCGCCTCCTACTTTTCTCCTGAGCAGGCCAAGGGCGAGTCCGTGGATGCCCGCACCGACCTGTACTCCACCGGCGTCGTCCTGTTCGAGATGCTCGCCGGCCGCGCACCCTTCCGCGGCGACAGCCCCGTCGCCGTGGCCTACCAGCACGTGAGCGAGACCCCGGTCAAGCCCAGCTCGATCAACGCGAAGGTGTCCCCGGCCCTCGACACCGTCGTGCTCCACGCCCTGGCCAAGGACCGGTTCGCCCGATACCAGAGCGCGGTGGAGTTCCGAAACGACGTCGAGACGGCCGGCTCCGGCCAGATTCCGGTGCGCCGTACCCTCGACGATTCCGGGGCCGGCCTGTTCGGAGCGCCGCCTACGACCGCGTCCGGTTCCGAGCTCGCTCTCAAGCAGCTCTCCGAGGACGAGACCATGGTGCGCACCCAGCGCCGCCCCCCGGTGATCTGGGTGTGGGCCGGGATCCTGAGCGTGATCGTGATCGTCATCTCGGTGATGATCTGGGCGTTCAGCCTCACTCCGAGCAGCGACCTGCCAGACAACTCGCGCAAGGTGCCCTCGCTCACCGGCCAGACCTACGACAAGGCGCAGAACGAGCTGCTCGACCGCGATCTGGCGGCGACTATGGCCCAGGAGCCCAGCGCCACGGTCCCCAAGGACCGGGTCACCCGCACCGATCCGCCGGCAGGCACGATCGCCCAGCCGACCGACGTGATCAAGGTCTACGTGTCCACGGGAGCCCAGCCGGTCGAGGTCCCGGATGTCGCCAACACGCCGATCGCGGATGCCCAGGCGGCCATTACCGCCCTGGGCCTCGTCCCCGGCTCGGTCACCCAGGAGAACTCCGCCAGCATTGCGGCGAACCTGGTGCTCGGCACGGACCCGCCGGCGCTGAGCGCGGCGAAGACCGGCGTCACGGTCAACTTCACCGTGTCAAGCGGCCTCGTGACACTGCCGAATCTCGTCGGCCAGTCCCTGACCGCCGCCAGCGACCTACTCAATGGGGCCACCGTGCAGCTCCTGCCCATGCCCACCCCTGATGGAGGTTGCCCCCAGAAGCCCGGGTCCCCGATAACCAAGCAGTCGGTCCCGCCCGGTGACGTGGCACAGAAGTCCGAGGTCACGCTCACCTACTGCAGCGGCTGACCGTGCCTCGCCCCGCGTCGGCTGCTAGCTGAGCTTCAGCATGGGCGTGAGGCCCTTCGCGGTCTCTTTCGCCTCCGGTAGGCCGGCCAGCGCCAGCCAGTTGCCCAGCATCCGGTAACCGCCCTCGGTCAGCACCGATTCGGGATGGAACTGCACGCCAAGGATAGGGGCGGAGACGTGCCGGAGGCCCATGATCACGCCGCCCTGGGTGCGTGAAGACACGATCAGGTCGTCCGGAACGGTCGAGTCGACCACCGCAAGCGAGTGATACCGGGTGGCTGTGAATGGCTGCGGCACGCCCTCGTAGAGGGCACTGTCGTCGTGGGTGATCAGGCTCGTCTTGCCGTGCATGAGTTCATCGGCGTTCGTCACCGTGGCACCGAGGGCCTCCGCGATGGCTTGGTGGCCCAGGCAGACGCCGAACAGGGGCAGACCGGACTCCAGCGCTGCCCGCACGATCGGGACCGATACCCCGGCGTCAGCCGGCTTCCCCGGGCCGGGTGAAAGCAGCACACCGTCGTACTCGGCGATCCGGGAGGCGGCATCCGCGTCAGCGAAGGCGTCGTTACGCAGCACCACCGTCTCGGCGCCCAGTTCCATCAGGTACCCGTTGAGGGTGTAGACGAAACTGTCGTAGTTGTCGATGACGAGTATGCGGGTCATGGGGTTCCCACCGTGGCTTCCTGGTTGTTGACGATCGAGTCCACCCAGGGAAACACCCAGGTCGAGAGAATGAGGAGCAGGCCGGCCAGCAGGACGAGCAGGAGCAGGAGGCGAATCCAGACCGGGCCGGGGAGAATCCGCCAGAGCGCTGCGTACACGGTGTCCCCTAACCCTGCGCCTGGGCGGCGATGATGGTGGCGAGTGCGGCCGGAGCGCCGGCGGACGTGGGCTGCCAGGACTCGAACACGCCGTAGGCGATGATGCGCTCGGCCGTGGAATAGAACGGGTTGCAACTGGTCAGGGTGACGATGCGGTCCACCGCGGTCGCATCAGGGCGGTGCGGCACAGGGTCGAGAACCTCGACGGTGGCCGGGGAAACGTATTCGAGGTCGCGGAATCGGTAGGTGTAGAACCCGTCGCTGGTCTGCACATAGATAGGATCGCCGAGCTGTAACTCATGGATCAGGTGCATGCCGCCGCCGTTGGCACTGCGATGTGCGGCGACGGCGAAGTTGCCGACCTCACCGGGCATTTGAGTCCCCGGGTAGTGCCCGATTCCGAGCTGAGGACTATTGAGCACATCCAGCCCTACTCCCTCGGCGATCGACCGGTGGTAGTCGGCGCCGAAGCGCGGCACGTAGAGCACGGCGAAGGCATCCGTCGACCGCGGCGCTCCCGCTACCACCGGATCGCCGAAACCGGTCGGCTCCGGCGTTGGTAGGGCCGTGTGGCCCCTGGCGAGGCGATCCTGTTCGATCCAGTTCCGGCTGATCTCCGCGGCGGCGCTGGATTGCGACCCGGCCATGACGGCGTCGTTCCACCACAGCTGCCAGC
The DNA here is from genome assembly GCF_004402785.1 of Cryobacterium algoritolerans. GTDB lineage: Bacteria > Actinomycetota > Actinomycetes > Actinomycetales > Microbacteriaceae > Cryobacterium > Cryobacterium algoritolerans. The sequence continues at coordinate 81,107 of NZ_SOFP01000083.1, read as the reverse complement.
CGAGGAACAGGAGCACGAGCACGCCCGCCGAGATGAGGAGTTCGCCGAGCACGCCCGCCGAGATGAGGAGTTCGCCGAGCACCCCGGCGACACTGATCCGGCCCCGCGGGCGGTGACGTCGGCGCCCGCGGCGGGTCTCTTCCGCGGCGGGCTGATCGTCTCGGTCGGACATGGTCTCGATTCTAATCGGCGCAGGGCAGCACGTTGACGAGTCGACTGCGAGCGGGAACAGGCATTCAGGCTAGAATCGCAGGCATGGCACGCACGAATCCCCGCACCAAGCCCGCCCGTACCGAGGTCGTTCGCTCTGGCGAGGAAGCTCCGAATGCCGTCTGGTTCAAACCGGTCATGTTCGGCTTCATGCTGATCGGCCTCGCCTGGATCATCGTTTTCTACGTGAGTCAGGGCACCCTTCCGGTCGCCTCGCTCGGTTCGTGGAACATCCTGGTCGGCTTCGGGATCGCCTTCATCGGCTTCCTGATGACGACCCGTTGGCGCTGACCACCCCCATTCAGGCGAGACAATTACACCCGTGTAATTATCCCCATGTGGAAACAGCTGTGGATAACTTCAAAGCCGGAACCTAGGCCAGGAACTTGGCGAAGCTGAGGGCCACCAGGAGCGCTCCGAAGGCGACGATCAAACCGGTCTGCAGCCGCTGATCCCTGATCCGCCGGGTCTGCACGTAGATCAGGCCGATGACCGCGCCGCCGATCAAACCGCCCACGTGGGCCTGCCATGCGATGCCCAACCCGGGGATGAAGCCGATCACGAGGTTGATGCCGACCAGGACCAGCAGCTGGGTCGAATTGCCGCCCAGCCGGCGCTGGATGACGAGGAACGCCCCCATCAAACCGAAGATGGCCCCGGATGCACCGACGACCGGTACGCCGGGGTCGGCCAGGAAGAGCACACCCAGGGACCCGGCCAGGCCGCTGAGAATGTAGAGCGCGAAGTACCGACCCCGGCCGAGCATTCCTTCGAGGATCTGTCCGAAGATCCACAGGGTGTACATGTTGAGTGCCACGTGCAGGATCGAGCCGTGCACGAGGGCGGTTGTCAGCATCCGCCACGGCTCGAAATTGGCCGGGTAGGAATAGGCGCCGGCGTAGAGCAGGAGGCCGGTGATGCTGCCGCCGAGGAGGAACTGCACCACGTAAACGGCGAATGTGACACCGATGATGCCGTAGGTGACGGTTGGGCTGCCCGCGCCCCCGAGCCGGGTCAACAAGGCCGGTTTGGTCCGGGGCGCGTTCCTGCGCTGCTCCTTCATGCACTCGGGGCAGATCACGCCGACCGCGGCCTGGGTCTGGCAATCGGGGCAGATGGTGCGGCCGCAGCGTTGGCAGAGCACGAAGCTCTGCCTGCCCGGATGCCGGTAGCAGGAATTCGCGGCGGCACCGGGCAGGTCACTCATGGCTGATGGTGCCTAGACCTGCTCGACGGTGACGCTCTCGATGACGACCTCGATGAGGGGACGGTCACGACCGTCGGTGGCAACCGTGGCCAGCTTTTCGACGATGGAGCGGGAGGCTTCGTCTTCGACTGCGCCGAAGATGGTGTGCTTGCCCTGGAGCCAGGTGGTCGGCACGACGGTGATGAAGAACTGCGAACCATTGGTGCCGTGGCCACCCTGGAGGCCGGCGTTCGCCATGGCGAGCACGTAGGGCTGGGTGAAGTCGAGGTCGGGGCTGATCTCATCGTCGAACTGGTAGCCCGGTCCGCCGGTGCCCTGGCCGAGCGGGTCGCCGGCCTGGATCATGAAGTCCTTGATGATGCGGTGGAAGACGGTTCCGTCATAGAGGGGGGCCTTCGAAACCTGACCGGTGGCGGGGTGCTTCCACTCGATCTCGCCGGTCGCGAGACCGACGAAGTTCTTGACGGTCTTCGGCGCGTGATTGCCGAAGAGGTTGACCTTGATCGGCCCGAGGGTGGTATTGAGCGTGGCGACGGCAGTGTGCTTTGACATGGATCCAATTCTTGCACAGCAGGATTGACTCAATCTGACTGCCCAACAGGGGATACCCAGAGCCCTCACAGTCGATTGCGTGGCAAGATGGAGGGAGTTAGCCACATGACATCGATGGAGGGTCCAGATGAGCCTGTCACGCAAGCGCCGCAAGGAACTAACACAGCTGCGCAAGAGCGCGGACGAATTGTGGAACCACCAACAGGAAGTTCTTGAGCGCGCGAACGCGATTGCGCGCGAGGCTGGCCGGCAGGCCGGGGTCCTCACCCGTGAGGAAGTTGTTCCCCGGGTTCGCGAGAGCTACGAGAACATTCTCCGACCGAGCGTGCAGGCCACGCAGGACCTGGCCGAGGGCGTGCGACACCAGGTCGTCGATAAGGTCCTCCCGGGCCTCGGCACCGCGATCGGCACCGTGATGAGCGTCGGCGACGTCGCTCGCGACGCACGTGTGCGCGCTGCGATCAACCGGGTGCGGTTCCAGAAGCCTGTCGTGATCGAGAAGAAGGGCCTCGGCGCCGGCAGCTACATCGCGATCGGAGTGGGACTCGCAGCCGCTCTCGGAGTCGCCTACGCCGTCTGGCAGACGTTCCGTGCCGACGACGAGCTCTGGGTGGCTGAAGACGAGCCTGCAGCCGCTGCCTCCGTCGAGGATTAGTCCTCCGATTTCCCAGGGAAGGGCCCGCATCCATTGGATGCGGGCCCTTCCCTGTGCCCCCAAGCCACCCGGCCCGCGAGTCTGCACCGGTAGTCGACCCCGCACGGCTGGTCGAGCTTGTCGAGACCCCCGTGAAAATAAGGCACTGCGGAACACGACACGGATCCACGGGACGGCTGGGCGTGGTCTCGACAGGCGGCACGACCACCGTCACCGCAACCCGGTCGATCCCCCGGCCACCCGGGCCCTCATTCGACTCCTGAAGCCCGCGCATGGATCCAGGTCATGCTTGCAGGGCGTTGTACCGGTGCGTCGGCCCGGAACAGGGCCACAATCCGCACACAGCGCCTGAGAACCTCTGGAGACCCGGGGGCATAACGCGTTCGACCCGCGGGTTTCCCCACAGGAAAAACTCCCCTTCCCACAACGAGGAGACGGTCGTTCTTTTTTGTGGAGCCACGGGGAATCGAACCCCGGACCTCCTGCTTGCAAAGCAGGCGCTCTACCAATTGAGCTATGGCCCCGCATGATCACGGGGACGTGTGGGTTGCAGTACTACCTGTTCCGCAGCACTACGTGTCTTGCAGTAATACGTGGGGATACCGGGATTTGAACCTGGGACCTCTTCGTTATCAGCGAAGCGCTCTAACCAACTGAGCTATATCCCCCTATTGGGCAGATTTGAGACTACCGGATCCGGCCGGTTTCTCCCAATCGGGCCGAGAATCAGCCCCATTGGGAGAGGTCGACGCTAGTTGTTCGTGAAGCCGACGAGCAAACCGCCGGTGATCTTGACGCTCAGGTTATACAGCACGGCATAAACGGCGCCGAGTGCCGTAATGACGACGGTGTTCAGGATGGCTACGACGACGGCGAAGCCCATGACGTTGCCGATCGACAGGATGCTGGCCAGGTCCGCGGACGAGCCGGCGATGTCCGCGTACAGGGCGTCGACCTTCTCGAAGATCCCGGTTCCGTTCAGCACGGTGAAGACCAGGAAGGTCGCAACGATTGTCACGATCCCCAGGCACAGCGCGATCAGGAACGACAGCTTCACGGCCGACCAGAAGTCGATGTACACCAGTTTGAGGCGCACCTGCTTACCCACGCTGGGCCTCCGGCCTGATTTCTTGGCGAGCTTTTCTGCAACACTACTCATTTACGGGTTCTTCCTCTCCCGAATCGCCGCTCGGTTCAGCCGCAATGATCTCGGCAACCAGGTTGCGTTCGGTGTTCTTCGCTATGGCAATGATCCGGTCTTCATCCGCAAACTTAGCGAAGACGACGCCCATCGTGTCCCGTCCCTTGGCAGGGACTTCGGCGACGTCAGAGCGTACCACCTTGCCGCTGGCAAGAACCACAAGGACCTCGTCCTCCTCATCGACGATGAGGGAGCCGACCAGGTCGCCTCGGTCGTCGTTCAGCTTGGCAACCTTGATGCCCAACCCGCCGCGGTTCTGCAGGCGGTACTGGTCGGCGGCGGTCCGTTTTGCATAGCCACCCTCGGTAACGACGAACACATACCCATCGTCCGAGACAACAGATGCGTCGAGCAGCTTGTCCTCGCCGCGGAAGTGCATCCCGATCACACCGGAGGTGCTCCGGCCCATCGGGCGCAGCGCTTCGTCCGACGCCGTGAACCGGATGGACATGCCCTTGCGAGAGACGAGCAGCAGGTCGGAGTCCTCTTCGACGAGCAGTGCGGAGACGAGTTCGTCGCCCTCGCGGAGTTTGATCGCAATGATCCCGCCCGTGCGGTTCGTGTCGTATTCACTCAGCGCGGTCTTCTTGATCAGGCCGTCCCTGGTGGCAAGGGTGAGGTACTGGGCAACCCCGTAGTCGCGGATGTCGAGGATCTGTGCGATCTCCTCGCCAGGCTGGAGTGCGAGCAGGTTGGCGACATGCTGGCCCTTCGCGTCGCGGCCTGACTCCTGCGCCTCATACGCCTTGGCCCGGTAGACCCGGCCCGTGTTCGTGAAGAACAACAACCAGTGGTGCGTGGTGGTGACGAAGAAATGCTCGACCACGTCATCGGCGCGCAACTGCGCGCCCTTGACACCCTTGCCGCCGCGGTGCTGGTTGCGGTAGTTGTCGCTGCGGGTGCGCTTGATGTAGCCGCCGCGGGTGACGGTGACCACCATTTCCTCTTCGGGGATGAGGTCTTCGACCGACATATCACCGTCGAAGCCGAACATGATCTCGGTGCGCCGCACATCGCCGAACTTGTCGGTGATCTCGGTCAGTTCCTCGCTGATGATCGTGCGCTGGCGCTGCGGACTGGCCAGGATCGACTTGAATTCGACGATCTGCAGTTCGAGTTCGGCGGCCTGGTCGATGATCTTCTGACGCTCAAGGGCGGCGAGGCGGCGCAGTTGCATGGTCAGAATCGCATCGGCCTGGAGCTTGTCCACGTCGAGCAGGTCCATCAACCCCGTGCGGGCGTCGTCGACCGTCGGGGAGCGACGGATGAGGGCGATCACCTCGTCGAGGGCGTCGAGGGCCTTGAGATAACCGCGGAGGATGTGCGCGTCCGCTTCGGCCTTGTTCAGGCGGAATTGGGTGCGCCGAACGATGACGTCGACCTGGTGGGCGACCCACGCGGCGATGAAACCGTCGAGGGACAGCGTGCGCGGCACGCCGTCGACGATCGCGAGCATGTTCGCGCCGAAGTTCTCCTGCAGCGGGGTGTGCTTGTAGAGGTTGTTGAGAACGACCTTTGCGACCGCGTCGCGCTTGAGCACGATCACGAGACGCTGGCCGGTGCGGCCGGACGTCTCGTCGCGAATGTCGGCGATCCCGGCGATCTTGCCGTCCTTGACCAGGTCGGCGATCTTGATCGCGAGATTGTCGGGGTTGACCTGGTACGGCAGTTCGGTGATCACAAGGCAGGTGCGGCCCTGGAGTTCCTCGATGCTCACGACGGCGCGCATGGTAATGGAGCCGCGGCCGGTGCGGTAGGCATCCTGGATGCCCTTGATACCGAGGATCTGCGCGCCGGTCGGGAAGTCCGGTCCCTTGATGCGCAGGATAAGCGCTTCGAGAAGCTCGTCCCGGGTCGCGTCTGGGTTCTGGAGGTACCAGAGGGCGCCCGCGGCCACCTCGCGCAGGTTGTGCGGCGGAATATTGGTGGCCATGCCGACGGCGATGCCGACCGACCCGTTCACCAGCAGGTTCGGGAACCGGGCGGGCAACACTGTCGGTTCGAGCGTGCGTCCGTCGTAGTTATCCTGGAAGTCGACGGTGTCTTCGTCGATGTCGCGGACCATCTCGAGGGCCAGCGGGGCCATCTTCGTTTCGGTGTATCGCGGGGCGGCGGCGCCGTCGTTACCGGGGGAACCGAAGTTTCCCTGGCCGAGGGCGAGCGGGTACCGGAGGCTCCACGGCTGCACGAGGCGCACGAGCGCGTCGTAGATCGAGGAGTCACCGTGCGGGTGGAATTGACCCATCACGTCGCCGACTACACGGGCGCACTTGGAGAATGCCTTGTCGGGGCGGTAACCGCCGTCGAACATGGCGTAGATGACTCTGCGGTGCACCGGTTTCATGCCGTCACGCACGTCGGGCAGGGCGCGCCCGACGATGACGCTCATCGCGTAGTCGAGGTAGGAGCGCTGCATCTCCAGCTGGAGATCGACCTGGTCGATCCGGCCGTGCTGCACGAGGTGCTTGGCCGCGGCCTCGGCATCCGCCGCTGTGACCAGACTGTCGCCACCGCTGGCCGCGGAGGTATCGCCGCCGGGGGTGCCGTCGCTGGTGGTGTCGTCAGATGTCAAGGAAACGCACGTCCTTCGCGTTCTTTTGGATGAAGTTTCGGCGGGACTCGACGTCCTCGCCCATCAGGGTGGAGAAGATCTCGTCGGCGGCGGCCGCGTCGTCGAGGGTGACCTGCAGCAGTGTGCGGGACTCAGGGGCCATCGTGGTTTCCCACAGTTCCTTGTAGTCCATCTCGCCGAGGCCCTTGTAACGCTGGATGCCGTTGTCCTTCGGGATCCGTTTGCCGGCGGCAGCACCGTCGGCGAGCAGGGCGTCGCGTTCCTTGTCGGAATACACGTACTCGTGCGCCGAGTTCGCCCATTTGAGGCGGTAAAGCGGCGGCTGGGCGAGATAGACGTAGCCGAGGTCGATCAGCGGTCGCATGTACCGGAACAACAGGGTCAGCAGCAGGGTCGTGATGTGCTGGCCGTCGACGTCGGCGTCGGCCATCAAGACGATCTTGTGATACCTGACCTTGTCCGGGTTGAATTCCTCGCCGATGCCGGCGCCGAACGCGGTGATCATCGCCTGCACCTCGTTGTTGCCGAGGGCGCGGTCCAGTCGAGCCTTCTCAACGTTGAGGATCTTCCCTCGCAGCGGAAGGATCGCCTGAGTCTCCGGGTTGCGGCCCTGCACGGCGGAGCCGCCGGCCGAGTCACCCTCGACGATGAAGATCTCGGAGATCGACGGGTCCTTGCTCTGGCAGTCCTTGAGCTTGCCCGGCATCCCGCCACCCTCGAGGAGACCCTTGCGGCGTGCGGTTTCTCGCGCCTTGCGCGCGGCCATCCGGGCGTTCGAGGCCTGCAGTGCCTTACGGATGATTTCGCGCGCCGGGTTCGGGTTGCGGTTGAACCAATCGGAGAGCTGATCGTTGGCGACCTTCTGCACGAACGACTTCGCCTCGGTGTTGCCGAGTTTGGTCTTCGTCTGGCCCTCGAACTGCGGCTCGGCGAGCTTGATCGACACGACCGCAGTCAGGCCCTCGCGCACGTCGTCGCCGGTGAGGTTGTCATCCTTCTCCTTCAGGATGCCCTTTTCCCTGGCGTATTTGTTGACCAGGGTGGTCAGCGCCGCGCGGAAGCCCTCTTCGTGGGTTCCGCCCTCGTGCGTGTTGATCGTGTTCGCGTAGGTGTGCACGCTTTCGGTGTAGGCCGTGGTCCACTGCATGGCCACTTCGAGCGCCATCTTGCGTTCGTGGTCTTCCCACTCGAACGAGATGATGTCCTCGTTGACCAGGTCTGCCCTCTTCGCACGGTTCAGGTATTCGACGTAGTCGACGAGACCCTTCTCGTACATGAAGGTCTTGTGGATCGGGTTGCCCTCTTCGTCGAGGTGCTCCGGCCGCTCGTCGGTGAGCGTCAGGCTCAGACCCTTATTAAGGAATGCCATCTGCTGGAACCTGGCCCGCAGGGTCTCGAAATCGAACTCGATCGTCTCGAAGGTTTCCGCGCTCGGCCAGAAGGTGATCGTGGTGCCGGTCTCATCCGATGCCTCATCCATGGTGAGGGGGGCATCCGGCGCACCGTCATGGAAGCGCTGGCGCCACACGTGGCCCTGTCGGCGAACCTCGACGTCCAGGCGAGAAGACAACGCGTTGACGACCGAGCTGCCGACGCCATGCAGGCCGCCGGAGACGGAATAACCACCACCGCCGAACTTTCCGCCCGCGTGTAGAACGGTCAGCACGACCTCGACGGTCGAGCGGCCCTCCGCCTTGTGGATGTCAACCGGAATGCCACGGCCGTTGTCGGCGACGCGAACGGCGCCATCCGCCAGGATCTTGATGCCAATGGTGTCGCAATGCCCGGCAAGAGCCTCATCGACCGAGTTGTCGACAATCTCGTAGACGAGATGATGAAGTCCCCGCGGTCCCGTCGACCCGATGTACATACCGGGTCGTTTTCGAACGGCTTCAAGTCCTTCGAGAACCTGGATATCGTCGGCACCGTATCCGTGCTCCGGCTCGATCTGTGGTTCAACTGACACTGTAATGGGGCTCCTGACCGTCGCGCGGGCGACCCTTTAGCTTACCAAACGGGTGCACGGACCCGGGCCAAAATCGGCGATCTGACGCGTTTTATTCCCGGGGTGACCAGATTTGTCTCCCTAGCCGTAGGTATCGCGCGGACCGCGCCCTGGGATTGATCTGGGACCCTTTTTCCACGAGGGGGCGTTGGGTCCCTGAAAACGGATCGATTGAATGCCCGCGTCCGGGTACCTCACCGAGATGTGCGTCATGATGTCAACCCGCATCATCCGAAGCTGAGTGGCCCAGGCCGTCGACTCGCATTTAACGGTGAGGACGCCGTCCTCGATGCCCGCCGGAGTGGAGTGCTTCGACGTTTCCTCACCGGCGAGTTCAATCCACGAGTCAAGCAGCTCGGACTGGGCCAGCGGGGAATTCCAGCCAAGCTGCAGGGTCAGCGAGTTGATGGTGTCGCCGATGCCGCGCGGGTCGCGACCCGCTCCGAACGGAACACTGGACCCGGTTTCATCCCTCGGGCGCCGCCTGGCGCGCACCCGCTTAGCGTTCGGGTCGCCGAACACGTCCTTGAAGTGCAGGTAGACCATGGATGCCTCCCTCGGCTCAGCCACCGACGACCGCCCCCGCGTTGATGTGGATCGTGTGCGCGGTGAGTTCCTCCGGAACATCCTCGAACACGGCCGCAGTGATCAGCACCTGCTGGAATCCGGTGACTGCCGCGGCCAGTCGTCTCCTTCTGGATAGGTCGAGTTCGGCGAAGACGTCGTCGAGGATGAGCACCGGGTCACCGCTGGCGGAATCCCGGCGGAGCAGCTCGGCCGAGGCGAGTTTGAGGGCGAGGGCGAACGACCAGGATTCCCCGTGACTGGCATACCCCTTCGCGGGGAGCTGGTTGAGCATGAAGACCAGGTCGTCTCGGTGCGGCCCGACCAAAGTCATTCCGCGGTCGAGTTCCTTGCGCCGCAGGCCGGCCAGTGCGGTCCGGAACAGGTCGGTCGTCGACGCAGACCCGGTGGTCGAGCTTGTCGAGACTCCGGCACCAATGGTGGTCTCGACAGGCACGACCACCGCACGCTGCTCGAACGAAGCGGCATTCTCCTCGTCCGCTCCCATGATGCTGAGCGAACTGAGCAGGCTCGGTCCGTGGTCTTCCCCGGCAACGGCCTGATAGGCAGTGCGGAGCGGTTCGCCGAGTTGTCGCACGAGTTCGACCCGCTCGTCGATGATCTCGGAGCCCAGTTCGACGAGCCGGTCGTCCCAGATTTCCAGTGTGCCCAGTTGGGTGGTGCGCAGACCTGACGCGCGGGCCGACTTCAGCAGGGTGTTGCGCTGGCGCAGAACCCGGTCGTAGTCGGCGAGGACCCCGGCTAGCCGGGGGGTGCGCAGCACGAGGAGCTGATCAAGGAAGCGACGCCGACCGGACGGGTCGCCACGCACCAGCGCCAGGTCTTCGGGGGCGAACAGAACGCTCGAGAAATACCGGGGCAGGTCACGAGTCTTGATCACCGAACGATTCACCTGGGCCCGGTTCAGTCCGGTGCGGTTGATCTGAACCTCGGTGAGCAGGTCGCGCCCGTTATATTCGAGTCTGGCCCGGATGATCCCGGCATCCTGGCCGGCCCTGATCATCGCCGATGTGGTCGACACCCGGTGCGAGCTGAGTGTACTGAGAAACCCAAGAGCCTCAACCAGGTTGGTCTTCCCCTGGCCGTTGCGCCCGACGATGAGGTTCGGCCCCGGTTCAAAGGGAACCTCGACCGCCGCATAGTTGCGAAAATCGGTGAGGGAGAGGTGAGTGACCCGCACTCGAGTCAGTCGGCCTTTTTGACGGCGTGGCCACCGAACTGGTTGCGTAGCGCCGCGACTGCCTTCATGGCCGGCGAGTCTTCCTGGCGGGAAACGAATCGTGCGAAGATCGCCGCACTGATCGTCGGGACTGGAACGGCGTTGTTGACGGCTTCCTCGATGGTCCAACGGCCCTCCCCTGAATCCTCGACGAAGCCCTCGATCGCACCCAGGTCGGGATCCTCGTCCAATGCCTTGACCAGCAGCTCGAGCAGCCAGGACCGCACCACTGTTCCACGTTGCCAGGCCTTGAAGATCCCGGGGACATCAGTGATCAGGTCGTCCCGTTTTTCGAGCAGTTCATAACCCTCGGCGTAGGACTGCATGAGCGCATATTCGATGCCGTTGTGCACCATTTTCGCGTAGTGCCCCGCCCCGACCTCGCCGGCGTGCACGAAGCCTTCTTCGCGCGGCCCTTCCGGGCGCAACGCGTCGAACACGGGCATAGCCCGCTCCACCTGGTCGGCGTAGCCGCCCACCATCAGCCCGAAACCGTTGTGTAGACCCCACACCCCACCGGATACCCCGGCATCGATGTAATTCACCCCGGTTTGCGCGAGCAACGCTGCGTGGGTGAAATCATCGGTGAAACGGGAGTTGCCGCCGTCGATGACAAGATCGCCGCGCTCGAGTAGATCGGAGAGTTCCGTGATCACCGCGGTTGTGATCGCGCCGGCCGGAACCATCACCCAGACCAGGCGCGGAGAGGGCAGTACCGCAACGAGCTCGGCCGTCGAGGCGACATCCGTCAGCGCCGGGTTGCGGTCGTATCCGGTCACGTCGATTCCGCCCGCCCGGAGGCGGTCGCGCATGTTCGCGCCCATTTTGCCGAGGCCGATGATCCCGATGTGCATGGTCTGTCTTCCGATCAGCGCAGCAGCAGGTTGGGCTGAAGCAGGTACTTGTAACTATCGGCGCCCGGCTGGTCCCGCGATGTCTGGCTCGTGACCAGCACGGGGCCGGGCTTGTTGGGGTTCTCGGTCTTCGTGAACGAGATACGCACGAACTCGGAGTGCACGGCACCGAGTCCGTCGAGCAGGAACTGAGGCTTGAGCGAGACGACAGTGTCGGTTCCGGAGAGGATCGCGTCAATCGTTTCCGACGCCTGCGCCTGCTCGGACCCGATCGCTTCGAGGGTGAGACCGTCAGCGGTGAAGGTGAAGCGTAGTGCTGCCTCACGCTCGAGGACTAGCTGCACCCGGCGGGTCGCTTCGACCAACTCGGCCGTGTTCATCACTGCGTAGTTGTCGACGTTCTCGGGGAAAAGCCTTCGAACGGGCGGGTAGTTGCCCTTGATCAGGAGGCTGGTCACGGTTTTTTTGTCGGCTGTGAACGCGATCAGTTCGCGGTCGTCTGTGTTCGTGATGGCCACCGAGATGGTGCCGCTGTGGCCGAAGGTTTTGCCGACCTCCTGCAGTGTGCGGGCAGGAACAAGAGCGGTGATGGTGTCAGTGGCGGTAGTCGTACCTGGGTCCCAATCGATCTCGCGCACGGCGACACGGTAACGGTCGGTCGCGACGAGGCTGAGGTTGTTCTCGGTGATCTGAAGTTGGACCCCCGTGATGACCGGGGTGACATCGTCCCGCGACGCAGCGACGGCCACCTGGGCAACGGCGGCAGCGAATTCTTCTGCCGGCACGAGTCCGGACTGGGCGCTGACCTGCGGGATGCTTGGGTATTCCTCAACCGGCATGGACAGCAGGGTGAAGCTGGCCGAGCCGCAACTGACCGTGATCCGGGACTCATTTGTCGAGAATCGCACGGGGGCGTTGGGCATCCGGCTGGCGATCTCGGCCAGGAGTCGACCGGAGACCAGCACCTTGCCGATTTCCTCGACATCTGCGGCGATCTCGGTTTGCGCCGACACCTCATAGTCAAACGACGAGAGGATGAGGCCGGTCGCCGTCGCTTCGATCAGCACACCGCTCAGAATGGGCAGCGTGGTGCGCTGGGGAAGGAGCTTCACAGCGAAGGAGACGGCTTCGCTGAAGACGTCTCGGTTGGCCTGAAATCTCACGAAGTCACTCCTGTCGCTGGGAGACCTGGATACGGCCTCAATGCTAGTCGGGTTTTTTTGTCATTCGCTGCGCCGGTGTGGAGCAGCGAAGGTTGTCGGATGGAGAGAGATAGAAGTTAATTGTTAATCTTCTTAACCGTTGTGGAAACTGTGGATAACTCTGTGGATGACGCGGAATGACTGGGAACTACAAGGATGTAACTTGTTGGCAGCCTGTGAGCGTTAATCTCACTCCGGTGGTGGACCTCGCCGCGGACCGACTCGGTTTGCACAAGCGAAGCCCGAGTTTCTACAGGTTGAACCCTGTTATCCAAAGAGTTTCCACAGGGTTTTCCACAGGTGTGAAAACTGAGAGATTCTGCGACTTATTTATAGCGGTGGTTCTGTTTGATGCGATTTGTGAGCTCTGTGACCTGGTTGTAGATCGAGCGACGTTCCTTCATCAGCTCGCTGATCTTCTTGTTCGCGTACATCACAGTGGTGTGGTCGCGGTTGCCGAACAGTTGTCCGATCTTGGGCAGCGAGAGGTTGGTGAGCTCGCGGCAGAGGTACATGGCGATCTGGCGCGCCGTGGCGACGGCCTGGGACCGGGACGAACCGTAGAGGTCGTCGACGGTGAGTTTGAAGTAGTCCGCCGTGTTGGTGATGATGTCCACCGGGGCGATGACATTGTCTTCATCGAGCGTGATGAGGTCCTTGAGCACCGTCTGAACCAGGTCCATGTCGACCGGAGTACGGTTGAGACTGGCGAACGCGGTGACCCTGATCAGGGTGCCTTCAAGTTCGCGGATGTTGGAGGAGACCTTCGATGCCATGAACTCGAGGATGTCGTGCGGCACCTGCAGCTTCTCGCTCTGGGCCTTCTTGCGCAGGATGGCTATGCGGGTTTCGAGGTCGGGAGCCTGCACGTCGGTGATCAGGCCCCACTCGAAGCGTGACCGCATCCGGTCTTCGAACCCGGTGAGGTGCTTGGGCGGCAGGTCGCTCGTGATGACCACCTGTTTGTTGTGGTCGTGCAGAGTGTTGAAGGTGTGGAAGAACGCCTCCTGCGTCTCTGCCTTGCCCTGGAGGAATTGGATGTCGTCGATCATCAGGATGTCGATGTTGCGGTATCGGGACTGGAAGGCCGAGCCACGGTTGTTCGCGATCGAGTTGATGAAATCGTTGGTGAACTCCTCGCTACTGACGTAGCGAACGCGGATGCCGGGATAGAGGCTCATCGCATAGTGGCCGATGGCGTGCAGAAGGTGAGTCTTGCCCAATCCGGAGGACCCGTAGACGAAGAGCGGGTTGTACGCCTTCGCCGGCGCTTCCGCGACCGCCACCGCGGCAGCGTGTGCGAACCGATTGGACTGGCCGATCACGAAATTGTCGAAGCTGTACTTATTGTTCAACCGGGTGTCGTGCGGGCGCTCGGGTGAGGTGCTCTCGAAGACCGACTGCGGTGCCGCCGGGGTGTCCACGTCGGGGGTGGACATCTTCTCCTGCACCGGACGGATCGATTCCTTCTCCAGCTCCGGGTTGACCACGACGTAGAAGGTCGACACCGCGGTCGATTCGGAGAGTTGGCTCATGGCAGTCAGGAGCGGCACCCGCATCCGCTGGTTGAGCATGCTCGCGGTGAACTCGTTGGGCACCTCGAGATAGAAGGTTCCCGCGGCGATGCCCTTGGGCTCGACCAGGTTGAGGAAGCCGTAAAGCATCGGTGTGATGGTGTCGTCGGACTCCAGGCTGGTCAGGACTGCCCGCCAGGTGTCTGCGATAGGTTGTTCTTCGATGGCCATGGTTCCCCGTTATCTCTATTTGTTGCCTTCAAAACGACGGAGAGGGCGGTGCGAGCTCGTCCCTGAACGCGTCTTCCAGCCAAAGCATCCACAAGGTTATCCACCGCCTGTGTGCAAATTAGGCTGAATTCTCAGGGTTTGTTGAAAACCTGTGGATAACTTGTCCTCACGGTAGCCAATCCGCCGCGATGAGGCAAAATTCGTTGCCACTCCATGCGCGTGTCTTGCCCAGTACAGATGAATTCTTGTGCAGAATCGATCCTTTGGGGTCTTCGAGTTTGACCAGCGGAGGTCGAAGCCGTAGTTTTAATCAGTTGACCCCAGCCCGAGGGCTACCTCACTCTTTCCCGGCCGCTTGTTTTGGCCTGCGGAGATTTAACACGTGGAGACAAAACTATGAGCAAGAGAACGTTCCAGCCGAACAATCGCCGTCGCGCCAAGGTGCACGGCTTCCGCCTTCGCATGCGCACCCGCGCCGGCCGCGCGATTCTCGGTGCTCGCCGTCGTAAGGGTCGCATCGAACTTTCCGCTTAAGCACTCTCGTGCTCGCGGGGGCCAATCGCATCACCAGCGGTGACGACTACAAGATGGTCGTTCGTCGCGGTGTGCGGGTCGTTGGCCCACACCTGGTTGCCTATCTGCGCCGGAACCCCGATGGGGAGCCGGTGCGGTTCGGGTTCATTGTCGCCAAAAACGTCGGGAATGCCGTCAGGCGCAATCGGGTTCGTCGGCGTCTGAAAGCAGCCAGTTTTGATCTCCTGTCATCGGTGCGCCCGGGCACGGATGTTGTCATCCGCGCCCTGCCGTCGGCGAATGATGTCTCTTGGCCCGAGTTGTTTTCCGAAGTTGCGGGAGCGCTGGCGAGATACCAGCGTCAACCCGTGAGCCCTCGAGTCGATCCAGCACCGAACCCCGTGAATCGATGAACGTCGATGAATAGGGCGATCGCGACCGTCGTTCTTCTCCCCCGTAATGGAGGAGTGGTTCTGCTACGCGCGTACCGAGCCGTGATTTCACCGCTGTATGGCGATGTATGCCGGTACTATCCATCTTGTTCGGCCTACGCATTCGGGGCCGTTCAGGAACACGGTCTGGTGGTCGGATCGGCCCTGGCCGCCCGCAGGCTGGCTCGGTGTCATCCGTGGGCCGAAGGTGGGATCGATGACGTTCCCCTGAAGCGAAAGCGTCGCTACACGGTGACGTCGTTTGGATTTGTTGTCGCACCGAGCCACGGAAAGGGCTGACCCAAAGTATGGACCTCCTAGGTACGATTCTCTGGCCTCTGAAATGGGGAGTCGAGCTTTTGCTCGTCGCCTTCCACGGGGTCTTCACTAGCCTCGGAATGGGCACTAACGACGGCATCACCTGGGTGTTGTCCATCGTGGGCCTCGTCCTGGTCGTGCGCGCGGCCCTCATCCCCATCTTCGTCAAGCAGATCAAGAGCCAGCGCAAGATGTTGGAGGTCGCGCCTCAGCTCAAGAAGATCCAGGATAAGTACAAGGGCAAGAAAGACCAGTTCTCGCGTGAGGCCATGTCCCGCGAGACCATGGAGCTCTACAAGCGGACCGGCACGAATCCGCTCAGCTCGTGCCTGCCCCTGCTGCTGCAGATGCCGATCTTCTTCGCCCTGTTCTCCGTGCTCAACGACGCCCAGCACGCCAAGACCGGTGTGGGCCCGCTGAACGCCGACCTAGCCAAGAGCTTCGGCAAGGCCACCCTGTTCGGCGACGCCCCCCTCAATGACTCCTTCGCGTCGCAGTGGACCGCCATGACCGCCGGCAACCCCTTCAATATTTCGGTCATGATCATCGCCGCCACAATGGTCGTCCTGATGACGGCATCGCAGTTCATCACGCAGTTGCAGATCGTCTCCAAGAACATGTCGCCGGAGACCAAGGCGAGCCCGATGTTCAAGCAGCAGCGCATCATGCTCTACCTGCTTCCCCTGGTCTTCGCCTTCTCCGGTGTGGCGTTCCCGCTCGGGGTCATGTTCTACTGGCTGACATCCAACATCTGGACGATGATTCAGCAGTTCCTGGTGATCCGCAACATGCCGACGCCCGGAAGTGAGGCCGCCAAGGCTCGTGAGGAGCGGCTTGCCCGCAAGGGTAAGCTCATCGCCACTGACGGGGACGTTATCGTGGTCGAAGAACCCAAGAAGCCCCAGCGGCAGCAACCGATCGCCAAGAATCGTGCCAAGAAGCAAACCGGCCCCAAGAAGTAGAAAAGACAGAAGACCAACGTGACTGAGAACACTGACGTGATCGCCGCGGATGCCCCGGCCGACGACTCCCCCACGCTCGACCAGCTCGAGAAGGAAGGGGACATTGCCGCCGACTACATCGAGGAGTTCCTCGATATCTGCGATCTCGACGGTGACATCGACATCGACGCTCACAACGGGAGGGCCTACGTCTCCGTGCAGGCGACGGATGCCGACAACCTCAGGCTCCTGTCCAAGCCGGAGACAGTGAATGCGCTGCAGGAACTCACGCGGCTGGCCGTGCAGAACAAGACCGGCTCGTTTTCGCGATTGATCCTCGACATCGGTGGATCGCGGGATGCCCGGCAGGCCGAATTGGCTTCCCTGGTTGCCCGCGCGATCGAGCGCATCGAGGGCGGGGCCGCCGAGGCTTCGCTGCCGGCGATGTCCTCGTACGAACGCAAGCTGGTGCACGACCTTGTCTCGGAGCACGGTTACGTCTCCGAATCCAAGGGCGAGGGTCGCGACCGCCACACGGTCATCACCGCTTCCTAGCAACACTCGAAGAAGTGACTGAGATCCTTGAGGCCGAACCGGCCGTCGCCTCCGAACTGTTCGGGGAACGGATTGATGTTGCCCGCGCCTTCGCTCACAACCTCGCGGCCCAGGGAGAAGAACGAGGACTGATCGGGCCACTCGAGCTTCCGCGGCTCTGGAGTCGGCACATCCTCAACTGTGCGATCGTCGCTCCCCTGCTCCGGCCCGGCCTGGTCGGAGACGTCGGTTCAGGGGCCGGCCTGCCCGGTCTGGTGCTGGCCATCGCCCGGCCCGAGGTATCCTTTGTCTTGATCGAACCGATGGAACGTCGGGTGGCCTGGCTGTCCGAGCAGGTCGCAGCGCTCGGCCTCGGCAACACGATAGTGATGCGGGCGAGGGCCGAAGACGTGCGTCTTCCCCAGCGCCTGGACCAGGTCACCGCGCGGGCCGTGAGTGCATTTCGCACCCTGATCCCCCTCACCGCTCCCCTGCTCCGGCCGGGTGGTGAGCTGGTACTGATGAAGGGTGCGGGTGCCCAGGGCGAAATCGAGGCCGCGGCGAAGGCCATCCGCAAGTATCTCCTCGACAGTGTCGAGGTAATCACGCTCGGCAAGGGTGTGCTTCCGGATGTCACGAGGGTCATTAGGGCTACAGTGGATTAGTCCCCGATTTTCGGCCTGAGCGATAGGTGCGGTCAGAATCAGGGCCTCTGGATGGCTCATTAACCGTCGACTGCAAAGGTTTCACGTGAAACATCCTGGCGAAAACCAGCAAAGCACCAAGACCGCCCCAGGGTTCGACGACACCACTCCCCTGGCGCGCGAGATCTCCGAGCTGACTCGTCGTCGGCAGGTGATCGCGGCCGAGCAGCTGCCGAAACCCGAACAGACCCGGGTGATCACCATCTCGAACCAGAAGGGCGGGGTCGGCAAGACCACGACCGCAGTCAACCTCGCGGCGGCACTGTCCAGGCAGGGTGCCCGCGTGTTGGTGATTGACCTTGACCCCCAGGGCAATGCGTCAACGGCACTTGGCGTCGAACACCGTGCGGAAACCCCGAGCGTTTACGACGTCATCGTGAACGACATGGAACTGGCCGCTGTCGTACAGGAGAGTCCAGAGGTCGGTTCGCTGTATTGCGTGCCCGCGACCATCCACCTGGCCGGAGCAGAGATCGAACTTGTCTCCCTCGTCGCCAGGGAGCAACGGCTCAGCCGCGCCCTCGCGGTGCACCTGAAGTCGATGGAGGATCCCTATGATTACGTCTTCATTGATTGTCCGCCATCGTTGGGGCTGCTCACGATCAACGCCTTCGTCGCCGCGCGCGAGGTGCTCATCCCGATCCAGTGCGAGTACTACGCCCTCGAGGGTCTCAGCCAGCTCCTCAAGAACATTGAGTTGATTGAGAAACACCTCAATCCGGAACTGACGGTGTCCACGATCCTGCTCACGATGTACGACAGCCGCACCAACCTGGCCAACCAGGTGGCGCAGGATGTGCGGGACCATTTCCCGAACCAGGTGCTGGATACGCTGATTCCGCGCTCTGTGCGCGTGTCTGAGGCCCCGAGCTACGGCCAGAGCGTCATTAGCTACGACCTGAACTCTGCAGGATCGCTCTCCTACCTCGAAGCAGCAGCAGAAATCGCCCGACGGGGCGCCCCAGGACAGGAGAAGCGTAGTAATGGCTAAACGAACCGGACTTGGTCGGGGAATCGGTGCCCTGATCCCCATACAGGACGACCCGACGCTCGCCCGCCCGGTCGACGTTTTCTTCCCGTACTCCGAGGCGTTGCGTCCGGTCGAGATGGTGGAAGCCCAGGATCTCCTGCCCGTTCCGGGGGCGCGTCTGGCTCACCTCGATCCCGCGGATATCGTGCCGAACGCACACCAGCCCCGGAGTGTCTTCGACGAGAGCGACCTCGCCGAACTTGTTCACAGCATTCGCGAGGTCGGTGTTCTGCAGCCGATCGTGGTGCGGCCGATCCTGGAGCTGCCAGGGAAGTACGAACTGGTCATGGGTGAGCGCAGGTTGCGCGCCACGAAAGAGGTTGGCCTCGACACCATCCCGGCCATCGTGCGGGAGACCGCGGATGTCGACATGTTGCGCGACGCGCTGCTGGAGAACCTGCACCGCGCACAGCTCAATCCTCTGGAGGAGGCATCTGCGTACCAGCAACTGCTGGCCGATTTCGGCATCACCCAGGATGAACTTGCCCAGAAGATCGGGCGGTCCCGTCCTCAGATAACGAACACCATTCGTCTGCTGAAGCTTCCGGAGGCGGTCCAGCTTCGCGTTGCCGCCGGTGTTCTCACGGCCGGCCACGCCCGGGCCATCCTCTCGGTTGGTGACGCCGAGGGAATGCTGCGGCTTGCCGACAAGATTGTCAACGAGGACCTGTCCGTGCGCGCGGCTGAGGCAGCCGCCACCACCGAATCTCGCCCGACGAAGGCGAAGCCGGCTGCCGGCCGCCGGCAGGGGCACCTCGACGAGATTGCGGATCACCTCGGGGACCGGCTCGACACCCGGGTGAAGATCCGCTTAGGTGCAAGAAAAGGCCAGATCACGGTTGATTTTGCGACAATAGGTGACCTCAACCGAATTTTGGGCGTCATTGGCGAACCGGGTTTCGGCGCCAGCTGATCTTTTTTGATTCTTGGGGAGGTCTCGTGCCGGGCTTCCTGCTGGGCTCCTTTGCGTACCTGGGCTGTTCCCGCACTCTCTTGACAGCCTATGCGAGCGGCTTGCCCACTCCCCCATGCTCCGAAACTGGGTGCCAATGCGTGCTGCTTCGTGCGGCCTGCAGTGGCTTGTCTGCATAGTTTCACGTGAAACATGCTGACGCTGCGTGGAGGTGACGGAGGGCGGAGTCAACTGGGCTTTGCGACCTTCGGATTCTTGGAGTACCAGTCGCTACTCGTCGAGCGCTTCAACCGGTGTCGTGAAGCGTAGTGCTTTGCGTGGCCGTTGGTGGGATGTCGCAGCGGCCACAAGATCGACGGTGTGCGCAGCGACTGCGGGAAATTGTCCTCGATGATGTGATGGTGTCACGCACGGCCGTGGAGCCGTGTCCGGCTATCGGCGGCGCGCTGCTGGGTCGTGCGCCGCTCATGGAGTTCCCGTGCATTGCGTGTCCGATCTTCGGCGCCACGTACACGAGCTCCTGAGGGCTCATGCATGTATCGGCGCATGCGCTGGCTGCTGCGCTGCTTCCCTTTTACGGCGCCTGCCGCGGCTGCCAGCGTGTCACAGCGCTGTTGCGCCTCGATAGTCGATCTGTCTTGCGCCGCGGTTGGCCGCGTTCTGCGGCGGTTCGCGAGAGCTGGTCGTCGGTGGTCACCCCAGGTCCGGAGCACACCCTCAGAGCCCAATACCCCTAGCGCCTGGCGCTCCGTACTCCGCCCTACCGGGCGCCTCATCCGTCACAGCGCCAGCGGCGCCCTTACGGTCAGCCCGGACCCTTGGTCGTCGCTCGGGCCAGCGTGGCGTCGTGAACCCGGGTGGTGTCAGCCCTGGACGAGTGTCCACGGCACGACGGCCGGTGTTTTTGGTCGGCTTCCTCGTCCTGATTGGGTCCATCCAGGAGGAGGCTGTCTAAGTGGGTACTGTCTGGTCGGAGCGTCACCCGCCGCGTGTGGCGTGGGGAGACACGATTAGGTGTCACTGCTCCGGGCGAGCCGCATCATGTTTCACGTGAAACACGACCGTCGCTTGGCCTGCCCTGTTCGATGGGCTGCAGTGTTCAGGGCTCCTGTCCCAATAGCTCGGGTTCGGTCATGCGCGCAGGAAACCGGTCCCGGATACATTAGAGCGCAACCGCACTCACTCCCCCACCGCTACCCGGTTTTCCCCACGTGTTCCGGCAGGCGCTCCGTCAGGCGCCCGGGTGGGTACTGCGGTGGGTACTGCGGTGGGTACTGCGGTGGGTACTGCGGTGGGTACTGCGGTGGGTACTGCGGTGGGTACTGCGTCAGGTTCTGCGGTGGGTTCTGCGGTGGGTTCTGCGGCAGGCTCTCCCCCGGGCTTCGCGGCGGGTTCACCGGCACGGTGTCATCCCGTCCGTCGCCACGGTGTACCTGGGCGTGAGCCTGTTGCCAGTGCCGTTCCGGTGGCAGACTCAGCACGCTGAGCCGCACGCTGAGCCGCACGCTGAGCCGCACGCTGAGCCGCACGTTGAGCCGCACGCTGAGCCGCACGCCGGGTCGCACGCTGAGTCGCACGCCGGGTCGCACGCCGGGTCGCCTGCTGGGCCGCCCGCTAACCGGAAGTTCCCTTTCCTTCCCTGCCTTGCCTGTCCTGCCAGTGCGACCGGAAGTCGCCTGTCATCGCCAGGGCGCGGGCTGGGCGCGGGTGGTGACGGTTTGTCGAGCAGTGCCGGCGACCGTGTTCGCCGGCTGCACACGAGCACGGCGCTGGCCGAACGAGGCCTGGCCAACAGCGGCAGTGACCCGCCGTCGAGACCCCCAGCGGGACGCATTGTCGATACTCGTCCCAGATCCCGGGGTTCGATTTCCTTGGGAATCGATCTATACGCACTTGCTCACCACTGCTGCTCCGAGGGCCAGGTAAGCGCTCGATTCTTTTGAAGGCGGTCTCCGACCGCGGCTGGCAAGTTGACCAGTTCTAAGATCTCCGCAACAGGTCGAAGGGAGCACGTCGAGTGTCCGGCTGGGGGGTGTTCACGCCGGCGGTGGAATTCGTTTGCCGTGTAGGCGTGGGCTGTGAGTACACGGGTGTTGAGTGCGTACCGGCCTCGATACTCGTTGCCACCCTGCGTTCGTCCTGAGTGGAAACTCTGGAGAATGTTTCACGTGAAACGTTGACGCTAAGGGTTTACGGGAATGGGATCGCGGCGGTGAGACATCCCCGGTCCTGGTGGAGAACATGAGCTTCGACGTGCCCGTTCCCTGTCAGCGTCTGGACCGCGCAGCGTGTGAGTGCGTTTCCGGTGGCGTGAACGAGGCCGAAGTCACGATTGAGAGGGGAAGGATCCATCCCCCGACCGGACGGGTTGCTTCCGTGGATCCAGGCCCTGTCGCGAGCACAGGCCATCCGATGGCAGTTCGGGAATGACGGTGTGGGAATGATGGTCTGGGAATGATGGTGACATGTTGGACGCCGTGAGGGGAAGCTATCGGCGTTGCGGGATTCAGGGTCCACCGACTAACGCGCTACGGTGTGACGCACACGTCATGCCCCTCTGCGACGATCGAGACAATTCCCAAAATCGGGGCCCGGCAGTGTCGACAGCGTCGCAACCAGAGGGTCAGCTGACCTCCCCTGAAACCCTGGACGTGGTTGCCGGCGCGTTGCTGGAATCTAAATGAATCTGGGAAATATTCAACAGTGGGCAGATTTGGGCGTAAAACCCCGCAAAAAGCGGTCCGGTCAACTTCCCGTGGTGGACCTTAGGATCAATCCTGACGACACGAAATGCGGCTTTCCACGCGTTCGTTCGCACTCTTCCGGGCAGTAGATGAGGCATCATCGAAGTGCGCTCAGCACCGCCCGTCGATGATTGTCGATGTTTCACGTGAAACCACTCAATCCGGTCGTGCAGACTTCAGTCGTGTTCGAGTGCCGCCTGGGCAAGTGCTTCGTAGACGGCGCCGAGGGACTGGCCGGAGGCCTCGATCGATTGCGGTACGAGGCTGGTCTCCGTCAATCCCGGAAGCACGTTCGCCTCAAGGAACCATGGTGTGCCATGGTCGTCGACGATGAGATCGATCCGGGAGATGTGTCGGAGTCCGAGGAGGCTGTGCACGGCCACGGCAGTCTCGGCGACCCGCGCGGCGACCTCGGGAGAGATTCGGGCCGGGGTGTAGAAGAGTGTGTCGCCGGCGATATACCGTGCCTCGAAGCTGTAGACGCCGACGAGGGGAGAGATCTCCACGGCCGGCAGTGCGGTGGGTCCGTCACCGGTGTCGATGACGGTGACTGCAAGTTCGGTGCCGATGATCTTCTCTTCTACGACCGCGACGGATGCGTAGGTGTACGCGTCGACCATCGCGCGCGGCAGTTCCGCTGACGTCTCGACGATGGTGACACCCTGGGCCGAGCCGCCCTCGGCCGGCTTGACGACCAGTGGAGTGGGCAGCGAGGAGAGAACGTGCTCGAGCACACTCGCGGCACCTAGGTCACGGAAGGTCTCCTTCGAGAGCGCGATCCAGTCCGGAGTCGGGAATCCGGCCCGACGGACGAGTTCCTTCGCCGTCGGCTTGGACCACGCGAGTGCCGCCGGTCCTCCTCGCGAACCGACGTGAGGGATTCCGGTCGTCTCGAGCAGAGCGAGGAGAGCGCCGTCCTCACCGGTCGCCCCGTGCACCACCGGCCAGACCACGTCGGGGTGGCGACGCGTGAGGTCGGCGAGCAGCCCGGCCTGTGGGTCGAGTACGGTTACGGTGTGGCCTCGGCCCGTGAGTGCGTCCGCGACTCGGCGTCCCGAACGCAATGACACGTCGCGTTCGTGCGAGATCCCGCCGGCTAGCACGATGATGTCAAGTACCGCTAATTCACTCATGATCAGGGTTTTTCCTTGTTCTGGCCGATTGGTTCTGGGGCTAGGAGATGTCGGGCGGGGGCGAGCTGAACCGCGAGTTCTCCCGGTTCAGATTCAGGGAGCCCGTTCCGGCGAACGTGTCGAGAAGGTCGAGTTCGTCCCGAATCACGGCAGCAAGGCGACGTATGCCAATTCGGATATGTTCCGGTGTCGGATAGCAGAAGGATAGGCGCATATTCTGGCGACCGTCGCCGTCCGCGAAGAACGCCGTCCCGGGCGTGTACGCCACGAGTTCTTTGACGGCCCGCGGAAGCATGGCCTTGGAGTCGAGGGGGTCGGGGAGGGTGACCCAGACGTAGAAGCCTCCGTTGGGATTGGTCCAGGTCAGCTCGGGCAGGTACTCGTCCAGCGCGCTGAGCAGGGCGTTCTTCCGTTCGTGGTACACACCCCGGAAGGTGTTGATCTGACCCTTCCAATCAGCGCTGGAGAGGTACTCGGAGATCACCAGCTGGCTGAAGGAGCTCGGCGATAACACCGCGGCCTCGTTGGCGAGCACGAGCTTCTCGCGGATGGCGTGGGGCGCGATCGCCCAACCCACGCGGAAGCCCGGGGCGAGGGTCTTGGAGAACGTGCCGAGGTAGAGAACGCCGTCCTGTTCGAGCGAACGCATCGCATCCGGGGCCGGCTGGTCGAAGTAGAGCAGGCCATACGGATTGTCTTCGAGCACCAGGATGTCGTTCCGGCGGCAGATCTCCAGGATCTCGATCCGGCGGGCCCAGCTCAGAGTGACTCCGGCGGGATTGTGGAAGTTGGGGATCGTGTACAGGAACTTGATCGTCTTGCCGGCGGCCTTGACGGTGATGATGTGCTCCCGTAGTGCCTCCGGGATGAGACCGTGCTCGTCCATGGGTACGTGGTCAACCTCGGCCTGATAGGACTTGAAGATGACCATGGCCGTCACGTAGCTGGGGCCCTCGGAGAGCACGACGTCGCCCGGGTCGAGGAAGAGCTTGCTGACGAGTTCGAGGGCGTGCTGGGAGCCCGTGGTGACAACCACGTCATCGGCGTGGGCGCGGATGCCTTCGAGCGCCATCACCTCGAGGATCTGTTCCCGCAGCACGGGAACCCCTTGACCGGAGCCGTATTGCAGGGCTGTCGGGCCCTGTTCGCGCATGACCCGGCCCATTGCGTTGATCACAAGGTCTGGTGGCAGTGCCGCCACGAACGGCATGCCTCCGGCGAGGGAGACCACCTCGGGGCGGGAGGCCACGGCGAAGAGGGCCCTGACCTCGGAGGCGCGCAGGCCCGCGGCTCGCTCGGCGTAGTGGTGGTACCACGGGTCGAGATTGTTGCCGGTCTGGGGTGAACCCTGTCCTGTCACGTCACGTCCGTTCTGGTGTGGCTTCAATCGTAGGCGGTGTCGCGCAGGGGCTTGTCCTCGCGGCGAATTCCGGTGACCGTGCAGGGGTCAGGTCGGGTGGGGACCATCGGGGTACGAAAAAGACCCGCCCGGGTGGTGGTACCGGGCGGGTCCTCACGTGTATCGACCTGACGGCCGGTGACTGAACTAGGCCAGATAGGCGGCCAGGTCGGCCACGAGGGCGACCTTGGGCTTGGCTCCGATGACGGTCTTGACGACCTCACCCCCCTGGAACACCTTCATCGCGGGGATGGAGGTGATCTGGTACTTCGCGGCCAGGGCCGGAAAGTCGTCGACGTTGAGCTTGACGATGTCGATCTTGTCGGCGTTCTCGCTCGCGATCTGGTCGAGGATCGGACTGACGGCGCGACACGGGCCACACCACTCGGCCCAGAAGTCGACCAGAACGGTCTTTTCGTTGTTGATGACTTCCTGGTCGAAAGTCGCGTCGGTAACGGCGCGTGCAGACATGTTTTTACTCCTTAGTTGGTGACTGATACGAGTTCGGTCTCGCCGGCGTCAGCCAGCAGGTCCGCGGGAAGGGAAGCGAGGTAGTGCTCGGCGTCGAGCGCTGCGACGGTGCCGGATGCGGCGGCCGTCACGGCCTGGCGGTAGGTCGGGTCGATGACGTCGCCGGCGGCGAAGACGCCGGTCTGGCTGGTCTTGGACGAGCGGCCGGCGACGGCGATGGTGCCCTCGGGGGTCAGGTCGAGTTGTGCGTGCACGAGGTGGGTGCGCGGGTCGTTTCCGATGGCGACGAAGACTCCGCCGACCGGCAGGCTGGTCTCCGTGCCGGACATGATGTTGCGTAGGCGCAATCCGTCGACGGCCTCGGCCCCGGTGATGCCGACGACCGCGGAGTTCCAGACGAATTCGATCTTCGGGTTCGCGAACGCCCGCTCCTGCATGATCTTCGAGGCACGGAGCGTGTCCTTGCGGTGTACGACATAGACCTTGCTGGCGAACCTGGTCAGGAAGGTGGCTTCCTCCATGGCGGAGTCACCGCCGCCGATCACGGCAATGGTCTTCTCTTTGAAGAAGAACCCGTCGCAGGTGGCGCACCAGGACACGCCGCGACCGGACAGTCGCTCTTCGTCGGGGAGCCCGAGCTTGCGATACGCCGAACCGGTGGCGAAGATCACGGCCAGTGCCTCGTGGGTCTCGCCGGAGCCGAGCGTGACGGTCTTGGTTGCGCCGGTGAGCTCGAGCGCTGTGACGTCGTCGTAGACGACCTCGGTGCCGAAGCGTTCGGCCTGCTCCTGCATTTTGGCCATCAGCTCCGGTCCCTGGATCCCGTCGGGGAAGCCGGGGAAGTTCTCGACCTCGGTCGTGTTCATCAGTTCACCGCCGGCTTCAACGGAGCTGGCGATCAGCAGCGGATTCAGGTTGGCGCGTGCGGCGTAGATGGCGGCCGTGAAGCCGGCCGGTCCTGAGCCGATGATGATGATCTGGCGCACGCGGGGAACTCCTTCGAATTGGGGGGCAGGGCAGAGATTACTTGCCTGGCTGCCGGGTACAACACATCCTAATCGGATGCTATTCCGCGCCCCCGGTCCGCCCACAGCGAGCACACAGCCGGGCGCGAGGATGACCCGCTCCGGGATCGGTGGGGACGGCGTTCAGCGTCGGAGGCGGGCGAACACCGGGGCGAGGAAGCCACGGAGTTCGTCGCTGCGCATCAGCAGGAGCAGGCCGAGGTAGACGACCGACATGGATGCGCCGATCACCAGCATCGAGGCGATGGCCTGTGCTTTCCCCGAGAGGGCGAAGCCGCCCTCTTGCGTGCCGCCGAGAACGGAGAGCAGCACGAGGCCGAGCGCGACGGGCGGCAAGGTAGCCACGAAATATTTGACCAGGCTGCGGGCGATGCGCCTGCCGTCGATTCCGCCGAGCCGCCGGCGCAGCAGCCAGGCCGCGAGGACGGCCTGGGCGATCCCGGATACCGTGACCGTGAGGGCGATGCCGGCTGCGATCCACTCGGTCGGCAGGAGGGCGCAGGCGAGAACGCCGACGATGACGAGCACCACCTGGAACAGGGTGAAAAAGAACGGCGTGCGGGTGTCTCCGAGCGCGTAGAACGTGCGCTGGATGACGAAGAGAATGCAGAAGGCGACCAGGCCGATCACGTAGGCGACGATCACGTTTCCGATGCCCTGGACCTGGCCGAACTTGGAGACGAAGACCGCGGCGAACGGGTAGGCGCAGACGGCGATCACGGCGGAGGCAATCACGATGATGAGGGTCGTTCCGCGGATGGCGGACGACGCATCCGTGCGCACCAGGTCGAGCTTGCCGACCGCCGCGTGTTCGCTCATCCGGGTGAAGTAGGCCGTGGCCACCGAGACCGTGATCACCGAGTGGGGCAACATGAAGATCAGCCACGCGGTGTTCAGCACGGCAACGGACGCATCGGTGTCGCCGGCCAGGGTGACCACCCGTGTTTCGACGATGCCCGCGAGTGTGGTCAGCAGCAGCATCCCGAAGGTCCAGCTCGCCATCTTGCCGGCCGCGCCGAGTCCGACCCCGCGGAAGTGGAAGTCCGGTCGGAAGCGCAGCCCGATCCGGTGCCAGAAATAGAACAGCACGACTGCTTGCAGCACGACACCGAGGGTGGCGCTTCCCGCCAGCACCGCGATCATCGCCGGGGTGAACTCCCCTGCCAGGCGCACGCCGTCCGGGTCGGCGCCGTAGAGCAAGGAAAAGACGACCAGGCCCACGATCGCGACGACATTGTTGAGCACGGGCACCCAGGTGAAGGGGCCGAACGACTTGCGGGCGTTGAGCACCTCGCCGAGCACCGTGTACAGGCCATAGAAGAAGATCTGCGGCAGGCACCAGAACGCAAACGCGGTGGCCAGGGCCAGCGCCCCAGGCTTCATGTTCGGCGCGTAGAGCAGGGTCAGCACCGGGGCGAGCGCAGTCGCAACGACGGTCGTGACGCCAACGATGACGAGGGCGAGGGTGACGAGCTTGTTGATGTAGGCCGTGCCACCGTCGGCGTGCAGGCTGGCACGCACGATCTGGGGCACCAGTACCGCCGTGAGCACGCCGCCGGCGACGATCACGTAGACGGTGTTCGGCAACTGGTTGGAGACGGCGAACGCGTTCGTGCTCTGGCCGACCTGGCCGATCACACCGGCGAGCACGATCAGTTTGATGAAGCCAAGGATGCGGGACACGATCGTGCCCGAGGCCAGGAAGGCGCTTGCACGCCCGATGCTGCCGGTCTCAGGCATGCGGCTCCGTCTCGGCCGCGTTCGAGGAGGCTGGGAGAACTTCGACGGCGGCGGCCGGGTCGGTGGCAGTGCCGGGGTCTTCACGATCCCGGCGTCGGCGCAGGATGTTGCGCCACACCCCGAAGCCGAAGAACAGCACGACGGCGGCGGCGAAGATAATCGACCCCAGGCCCTCCCAGTCAGCCCGCACGTTGATCGGGATGAGGGCGGGCTGGTCGATCAGGGTGCCGGCTGGGGTGAACAGGGTCACCCGCAGGGTCACCGCGCCGTTCCCGACCGCCGAGGTCACGGGGATCAGCACGGTGCGGGCGGATTGCGCCTCGATCGTGGACTCGACGTCACTGCCGACCAGCAGGCGGCCGTTCGACGGGACAACCTGCACGCGCACGGTGACGGCCTGGCCCAGGGTGTTGTCCAGAGTGACGGGGATGTCCACCTTGCTGCCGAGGACGTTGATCGGCCCCTTGGTCGAGACCGAGACGGAACGGAGCAGGGCGGAGGAATCGACCAGGCTGGTGCCGACGGCGTCCCTCCAGCTGCCCGGCTGGGATGCCCAGGAATTCGACAGTAGCGAGAGCACGGTGAGGCGGTGTTCGGCGGTCACCCTCAGGGGGGCGGTCAGTGCCGAGGAGAACGCGACCACCTCGGTCTCGCGTGCGAGCAGTCGCCTGGCTAGTTCGGCGCGCTCTGCGGGTTCGGTGCGGCCCTCGAATTTGACGGCGGTGGTGGTGGCGGCACGCGCGGCGGTGAGCGTGGCCGGTGCGTGCCAGGAGAGGGCAGCGAGGGCATCGAGCGTTTGACCGAGTCGTGCGGCGCTCGGCGGCCAGCCGCGATCGAGGGTGGCGAGAAGGGTGCGGGTCGTGCCGGGCTTCTCAGCCGAGACCACGGCGAGTTGCGATCCAACCTCGGCCATGGCCTCACGCCAGGCGTCGTCGGACGTCGACAGGGCGGCCGTGCGGAGGGCCTGGGAGAGCGGGTCGTCTATGACGAGCCCGGTGCCGGCCCCGTCACCCAGGGCAACGGCGGTGTTCGGGGTGATGTCACTGTCGGACCGGCTCACATTCTTGCCGGAAAGGATCGTCGTGCTGAGGCCGACGGCCCCGAAGATCGGGAGGTCGGCGGCGGCAACGGAACCCTCGTGTGGCCAGCCGATGTCGGTCGCGGTGTAGTCCCAGGCGAGCAGCTGTTCGGTGGTCGGGGCGGCTCCGCCGACCGGCCCGGGCGGCTGGGTGGTGGTGGTGGTGGTGGTGGCGGACGGTGCCGGGGTGCTGGAGGGGGAAGGAGGCACGGTCGCTGTCGCCGGCGGGGTCGGCGTGACTGTCGCGGTAGGGGTGGTGAACAGGGTGGGGTCGATCGCCTGGTCGAATGAGGTTGGCATGATCAGACTCGCGGCCCCGGCCTGCGTCTGGAGGGCGAGGTCCGCATCCGCATAGCTGAGCGGGAATATCTCGTTTTTTGCCCGGCTCAGCTGGTCGAGCCAGGCGATCGCGCTGGGCGGCGCCGAACTGCCCAGGATGCGGATGGACACGATGATCCGCGGGTCGATGGCGATGGCCACCGGGCGGTCGACCACACCATCCAGCTGCCGGGTGAGCACCCCGGTCGGGCTCGTGAACGTTTCGAGCGCCTTCTCGGGGATCAGGCCGGTCGCCTGCTCCGGTGCCGTGATCGGCATGACCACGGCGACGTTCACTGGGGTCAGTTTCTCGTTGGAATACCAGACGAACGTGCCACGGCCCTGGGCCTTGACATCGCCGTTGTCGGTCAGGGTGACCGCGATGCCGCGGGCACCCCACGCGTTCCCGGTGGTGAGGCCCACGGAGTCGGCCGGCACGGAGACGGTGAGGATCTCGGTGCTATCGGGTTGCACGGGGGCCTTCATCGCCTCGCTCGTCATCAGGTCGCCCGGCTTCCCTGCCTTCTCGGGGCGGAGCCAGTTATTCAGGGCGGAACGGCTGGTCAAAGCGCGCTCGGCAAGGTAGAGATCGATCGTGCCGGGGGCGATCGGGTCCGCGGTCCCGTTCTTGATGGTGACCGTGACGATGAGGTCTTCTCCGGCGTGCAACGGCTTCAGTGACACCGGGGCAACGGCGATGCGCACCGAATCGGCGGGGACGGCACTGGTCGTGACGCGTGCCGGGCCGGTCGCACCCGCGGCGGGAACGGCGGAGGCGGCGAGAGGGGCCGTCGCGGCCAGAACGAGGGCGAGGACTGCGCCGAGCAGTGCCCCGACCGGCCGACGGCGACCAGAGCGCGGTTCGGGGAGCGCAGGCCGACGCGCAGGAATTGAATCGGCCACCATGTAGGGGATTCTACGGCGTGCGGGCTGGGATATCCGGCCCGGGGCGGGCGGTGACGCGCCCAGCAACTAACATGGGGGTCATGCAGAGCGTCGCGACAGCCCTCACGCGGCTGGGCGACCTGGCTGCTACTCCCCCGGTTTCGGCCCTGGCGCACGCGTTTGCCGTGGCCGGCCACGAGTTGGCCCTCGTCGGCGGACCGGTCCGGGATGCGTTCCTCGATCGTCCGATCAATGACCTCGATTTCACCACGGATGCCACCCCGGATCAGATCCTCGAGATTGTGAAGCCGCTCTCAGACGCCCAGTGGGACATCGGCCGTGCGTTCGGCACCATCGGAGCCAGGGTCGCCGGCGAAACCGTCGAGATCACCACCTACCGGGCCGACAGCTACGACGGGCAGACCCGCAAGCCCGAGGTCGTCTTCGGCCTGAGCCTCGAGGACGATCTTCTCCGTCGCGACTTCACGGTGAATGCCCTGGCCCTCCGCCTGCCCGAACTCACCCTCGTTGACCCGGCAAACGGAATCGACGACCTGCTCGCCGGAGTCCTGCGCACCCCGATCTCGCCCGAGGTGTCATTCGGCGACGACCCGTTGCGGATGATGCGGGCCGCCCGCTTCACGGCTCAGCTGGGCTTCCGCCTCGACCTCGACACCGCGGTGGCGATGGAGGCAATGGCCGACAGCATTCGAAACATCTCTGCCGAACGGGTCCGCGAGGAGCTGTCCAAACTGCTGCGTTCCGACAGTCCGCACGGCGGCCTGGAACTTCTGGTCGAGTCCGGCCTCTTCGACCGGGTACTACCCGAGATCCCGGCCCTGCGGCTCGAGGTCGACGAGCACCACCATCACAAGGACGTCTACCAGCACACGCTCACCGTGCTCGACCAGGCGATCGGCTATGAGAAGTCCCGCGGCGGGTTTGACGGACCCGACCTGATCGTGCGGTTGGCGGCGCTCCTGCACGACATCGGCAAGCCGGCGACCCGCAAGCTCGAACCGGGCGGCGTGGTCAGCTTCTACCACCACGACCTGGTCGGCTCGAAGCTGGCCAGGAAGCGGCTGCGCGCCCTGCGCTTCGACAACGACACCATCGCCGCCGTCTCCAAGCTGATCGAACTGCACCTGCGGTTCTTCGGCTACAGCGAAGGAGCCTGGACCGACTCGGCGGTGCGCCGCTACGTGCGGGATGCCGGCGACCAGCTAGAACGCCTGCACATCCTGACCCGCGCGGACGTGACGACCCGGAATCGGCGCAAGGCCGACCGCCTGGGCTTCGCCTACGACGACCTCGAACAGAGGATCCGCGAACTCGCCGAGCAGGAGGAGATGGCCGCGGTGCGCCCAGACCTCGACGGCGAACAGATCATGGCGGCTCTCGGCGTGCGCCCGGGTCGGGAGGTGGGCGAGGCCTACCGCTACCTGCTCGATCAGCGCCTCGATGACGGGCCGCTGGGCGCGGAAGAGGCAACGCGCCGGTTACGAGCCTGGTGGGCAGGGCGTGGCGAGTAGCCGCCGGAGAAGTCACCCCGGCATCCGTCGGCGCAACACGATAACCGGTTACGCACTGCTGGCGCCGAGCCTGTTCGGGGTTGTCTGCTTCATGCTGCTGCCTGTGCTCGTGGTGGTGTGGCTCAGCTTTCAGAGCTGGGACCTGATCGGCCCGATCAGCTTCGTCGGCATCGACAACTAC
The DNA here is from genome assembly GCF_004402785.1 of Cryobacterium algoritolerans. Classification (GTDB taxonomy): domain Bacteria; phylum Actinomycetota; class Actinomycetes; order Actinomycetales; family Microbacteriaceae; genus Cryobacterium; species Cryobacterium algoritolerans. Next base: position 49,210 of record NZ_SOFP01000083.1, on the reverse strand, counting down.
CGGTCTGTGCTGTCGGACGGTGTGTTCGGCAATTCCCTGCTGGTGACCATCCTGTTCGTGGCCCTCGTTGTTCCGATTCAGACCATGATCGGGCTGGGCGCGGCCTCGCTGCTCACCCGGGACCTGCCCGGCTCCGCCTGGTTCCGCACCATCTACGTGCTGCCGTGGATCTGCGCCCCGCTCGCCCTCGGCGTGGTCTGGAAATGGATCCTCGCGCCCACGAACGGCGCCCTGAACGCCCTCGTCGGGGCCAGGATCGAATGGCTGAGCGACCCCGCACTGGCCCTGCCGACCGTGGCGGCCGTTGTGATCTGGACTAATGTCGGCTACGTCACCCTGTTTTTCATGGCGGGGCTGCTCAATATTCCCGAGCAGATTCTGGAGGCGGCGCGGATCGACGGCGCCGGCCCGGTGGCCATGTTCTGGCAGATCAAGATCCCGCTGCTGCGCCCCACCATGTTCTTCGTGCTCGTCACCACCGTGATCTCGGCCTTCCAGGTGTTCGACCAGGTCTACGCGCTGACCCAGGGCGGCCCTGCCCACACGACGGATGTCGTCGCCGCCCGGATCTACTATGAGGCGTTCAGCGCGTTCGACCTGGGCCGTGCCGCCGTGATGGCGGTCGTGCTGCTCGTCGTCCTGGTCGTCATCACCCTCGCGCAGCAGCTGTACTTTCGCCGGAGGGTCACCTATGAAATGGACTAGGACCGTGGGCGTCTACCTGGTGCTCGGCCTCGGGGCCTCGTTCACGCTGGCGCCATTCCTGCTGAGCATCCTCACCGCCTTCAAGACCCGGGAGCAGTTCGCCGGCCAGTCCGTGCTGGCCTGGCCGGACCCGTTCACCGTCGAGAACATCGTGCGGGTCCTGACCGGACCGGCCGAGTTCGGCCGTGCCGTGCTGGTCACCCTGCTCGCGGCCGTGCTCATCCTGATCGGTCAGCTGGTCTGCTCGATCCTCGCGGCGTACGCATTCGCCCGGGTGGACTTCCCGGGCCGCCAGGTGCTGTTCTGGGTCTACCTGTCGACGCTGATGATCCCGCCGGTGGTGCTGATCATCCCGCTCTACCTGATGATGACGCAGGCCGGGCTGCGCAACTCGTTCTGGAGCCTCGTGCTGCCGTTCGCGTTCGCGTCCCCCTACGCGGTCTTCCTCCTGCGGGAGTATTTCCGGGGCATCCCGCAGGAGCTGATCGACGCGGCCAGGCTCGACGGGGCGAACACACTGGACGTGCTGGTGGAGATCGTGGTGCCGCTGTCGAAGCCGATCATCGCGACCCTGACCCTGATCACGATCGTCAGCCATTGGAACAGCTTCATGTGGCCGCTCGTCGTCACCACCGGGCCGCAGTGGCGGGTGGTCACCGTGGCGACGGCGTCCCTGCAGAGCCAGTTCAACGGCAACTGGACCCTCGTGATGGCCGCAACCACACTGGCCCTGGTGCCCCTGCTGGCGCTCTTTCTGGTCTTCCAACGGCAGTTCGTGCGGTCCATCACCATCTCCGGTTTTAAGTAGGATTAGGGTTTCCCAGCGTCGTCCAGACTCCCCCGAAGGACACCAATGCCCAAGCGTTCCACAGTCATCGCCGCCAGCGCGCTTGCCGCGGTACTCGTCATCGCCGGGGCGGTGACGGCACTGACCGTCGGCGGCCAGGCCTCCGCCGCGAAGACGACGGTCACCGTGCGGCTCTGGGATGACCAGGTTGCCAAGGCCTACGAGGCATCTTTCGTCGCCTTCGAAAAGAAGAACCCGGACATCGACGTCACGGTGACCGTGATCCCCTGGGCCGACTACTGGACGAAACTGCGCACCGACGTGGCCGGCAAGAACGTCGATGACGTCTTCTGGGTGGACGGCGGCGACTACCCGGCGTATGCCGACGCCGGCGCGCTGCTCAACATCGACAGGGCGCTGGGCGCGGATGCCGCCGCCGGGTGGTCCCCGGCCGTCGTCAAGCAGTACACCCGCGACGGAGTGCTCTGGGGGGTTCCGCAGCTCGCCGACCCCGGCATCGCCGTGTACTACAACGCTGACCTGCTCGCGCAGGCCGGCCTGACTCCGGCCGACATCGCGGACCTGCACTGGGATCCGACCGGGGCTGCAGACACCCTTCTCCCGGCATTGAAGAAGCTGACGAAGGACACGAACGGGAAGAGGGCCGACAGCCCCGGCTTCGACGGTACCAGCCTGGCCCAGTACGGCTACAACGCGGGCTACGACCTGCAGGCCATGCTGCTGAACTACGTCGCCTCCGGTGGCGCGGCCTTCCAGGACGGCGAGGAGTACTCCTTCGCCTCGCCGAAGGGGACGGCGGCGTTCGCGTACCTCGTCGACCTGATCAACACCGCCCATGTGGCGCCGTCTGCGGCCGACACGAACACCAACGGCGACTTCAGTCGTGACCAGTTCCTGCAGGGTAAAATGGCGCTCTTCCAGAGCGGCGTCTACAATCTCGCCAACGTCAACGACGGTGCCTCGTTCGCCTGGGGCGTCACCCGGCTCCCGGCCGGTCCGGCCGGAGCGGTCAGCGGCGTTGACGGCATCGTGGCCGCCGGCAGCACCTCCTCCGCCCATCCCGCAGAGACGAAGCGCGTGCTCGAGTGGCTCGGGAGCTCCCGGGGATCCAGCTACATCGGTGCCAACGGGTCCGCGTCCCCGGCCGTCACGGCCGCCCAGGCGGACTACACGGCCTACTGGGCCGCCAAAAAGGTCGACATACGCCCGTTCTACGACGTGCTCAAGAATGGCTCCGCGCCAGCCATCATGGGCGGCGGCTGGCCGGCCGCCGACAACGCGATGCGACCACTGCTGCAGGAGGTCTTCCTCGGCCGCACCCCCGTCGCCGAGGGTGTGAAGGCCGCGCAGGACGCCGCCAACGCGGCCGTCGCGAAGTAACGGCCGTCGCGAAGTAACGGCCGTCGCGAGGTAACGGCCGTCGCGAGGTAACGGCCGTCGCGAAACCGCCGCCGTCGCGAAACCGATGCCGTGCCGCCGCAGTCGCGAAACCGTTGTCGTCGCGCAGCAGCAGCAGCCGTCGCGCAGCAGCAGCAGCCGTCGCGCAGCAGCCGCGGTCCCGATGCCGGGGTGGCCTGCTTCTCCTCCACGGGGAGGCACTGTCGTGGATTTTTGCCCCGTCGTCGGTGTGACCGGCGCCGGTGTGGGTCGCGACGGCAGGATCGTCGTTGCCAGTCGCGGAGGGCGCCTGGCCGGAGCGGTGGCGAACGGCCGTCGCATCCGGTAGTCTTGGCAGGTTGTCTGCGTGCCGGAATCCCGGCCTCCGCGTTCGACACATGCACAACCCTCCTGTTGCAGAGATTCTGCAGCCGTTTAGTCCGAAGGAGGTGGGTTAGTCATGCATCAGTACGAGTTGATGGTTATCCTCGATCCCGAGATCGATGAGCGCACCGTAGCTCCCAGCCTTGACAAGTTCCTCAACGTTGTTCGCAACGATGGCGGAACGATTGACAAGGTTGACGTTTGGGGTCGCCGCCGTCTCGCATACGAGATCAACAAGAAGACCGAGGGCATCTATGCCGTCGTCGACTTCACCGCGAACGCTTCTGCGACGGCCGAGCTCGACCGCCAGTTGAAGCTGTCCGAGGCAGTCATGCGCACCAAGGTCCTCCGCGCAGAAGAAGGCATCGCCCAGGTTGCCGTCGCGAGCAAGCTTGCCGCCGAGAAGGCCGCCCGCAAGGCAGCCAACCCGAAGGTCATCGCAGCCAAGGCTGAGGCCGCCGCTGCCGCTCCGGCCGCCAAGGTTGCCGCATCCGTGAAGCCTGCGTCGGCAGCAGCCGCCGCGGCCGTCAAGGCTGCTCCCGCCAAGGTCGACGCTCCTGCCGCGACGGAAGCCGACGCTCCCGCCGCTGCCGTGCCCGCCGACAAGGTAAGCGACAAGTAGCCCATGGCCGGCGAGACCGTAATCACCGTAGTGGGCAACCTCACCAGCGACCCGGAGCTGCGTTACACGCAGAACGGACTGGCGGTTGCCAACTTCACCATCGCATCCACTCCGCGCAATTTCGATCGCGCATCAAGCGAGTGGAAGGATGGTGAGTCGTTGTTTCTGCGTGCGAGCGTCTGGCGTGAATTCGCCGAGCACGTTGCAGGGTCACTGACCAAGGGTTCCCGAGTCATCGCTACCGGGCGTCTCAAGCAGCGTTCGTATGAGACGAAAGAAGGCGAGAAGCGCACGAGCATGGAGCTCGAGATCGACGAAATTGGTCCTTCGCTGCGCTACGCCACCGCTTCGCTCACCCGCGCGCAGTCATCGTCCTCTCCTCGTGGCGGCGGCGCACCTGCCGTCTCCGGGAACGACGAGCCCTGGGCGGCCACCGCCCCCGCCACGAACACCGGCGGAGACGTGTGGAACACTCCGGGCAACTTCAGCGACGAGACACCCTTCTAAGCCAGGCCCCCGGGTAGCTGGCTGAAAAACACTTCTTAAGAAAGTAAGGAAATCATGGCTGGAAAGTCGAGCGGCGACCGCCGCAAGCCGCTCCGTGGAGCTAAGGGCGGCAAGAATGCCGCTCCCGCGAAGTCGATCCGGGTTGGTGTCATCGATTACAAGGATGTCCCCACCCTCCGCAAGTTCATCTCCGAGCGTGGAAAGATCCGCGCCCGTCGTATCACCGGTGTCTCCGTCCAGGAGCAGCGCCTGATCGCCCGTGCCGTCAAGAACGCCCGTGAAATGGCGTTGTTGCCCTACGCCGGCTCAGGCAGGTAGGGAACTCACATGTCAAAAATCATTCTGACGCACGAGGTCTCCGGCCTCGGTGCACCCGGTGACATCGTCGAGGTCAAGAACGGGTACGCCCGCAACTACCTCTACCCGCAGGGGTTCGCCGTGTCCTGGACCCGCGGTGGCGAGAAGCAGATCGAACAGATCAAAGCAGCTCGCGTCGCCCGCGAGCACGCCACCCTCGAGGAGGCCCAGGCTCTCAAGGCCGCACTCGAGAACGCCAAGGTCAAGCTGGTCGTCAAGGCCGGCGAAGGCGGGCGCCTCTTCGGTTCCGTCAAGCAGACCGACGTTGCCGAGGCAGTCGCGGCTGCCGGACTCGGTGCCATCGACAAGCGCAAGATCGAGCTCAGCCCGATCAAAATGACCGGTGAGCACAAGGCAACGGTTCGTCTTCGTGACGAGCTCAGCGCCACCATCACACTGCTGGTGGTAGCCGCAAAGTAAGCATTGCCGCACTTTGTAGCGGTGGGTTCCGAAAGGTGCCCACCGCTACTCCTTTTTTAAGCCCGGCGTATCCCCCTGTTCCGGGGGCATTTCAGATGCTGAATGCGAGCTTTTGTACACAGGCACCCGCTCACAATCCCAAGGTTCAAGGCGTAGTTGAGACAAGTTTTTACACACAGCTGTGAGTAGATTAAAAGCCTGATCAAAAGCATTTTATTGCCGAAAGCTCTTAAGTTGTCCACAGCTGAATCCACAGCTTGTGCACACGACACACGGCGTTTCGCGCAGATTTCCCACAGCCTTATCCACAGGGTCGTTTGGTCGCTGTGAAGACGCGTCCGTATCGTGGGCACGCGCCCGATTCATGGTGTGCACGGGGTGCGGACAGGTGTTGTCGGTGGGCCCTGATAGACCAGCACCAGGAATAGAAGGAGGCACGGGTGTCGATCGCTCACTTGGGTCTGGCAGACAAGCGTGGAGCAGATGCGCGCGGCGGAGCCGAGACCCGGCACACGGAGCGCACACTCCCGCATGACCTTCTCGCCGAGCAGAGCGCCCTCGGCGGAATGATGCTGAGCAAGGATGCGGTCGCCGACGTCGTCGAGACCGTCCGGGCGGCCGACTTCTACATCCCGAAACACGAGATCATCTTCGACGCGATCCTCTCGCTCTACGCGCAGGGTGAGCCCACCGACGTCATCGCGGTCACCGACGAACTCACCAAGCTCGGCGAACTGTCGAGGGCCGGCGGTGCGGACTACCTGCACACCCTGACCAGCCTGGTTCCGACCGCGGCCAACGCGGGTTTCTACGCCTCGATCGTCGCCGAGCGGGCGCTGCTTCGCCGCCTGGTCGAGGCCGGCACCCGAATCGCCCAGCTGGGCTACTCCGGCGAGGGCGAGGTGCTCGACCTGGTGAACACTGCCCAGGCCGAGATCTACGCCGTCACGGGCGGCACCGAGACCGAGGACTATGTGCCGTTGACGGATGCCGTCACGGCCGCCATCGACGAGATCGAGGCCGCCAAGCTCAAGGATGGCCAGATGACCGGTGTGCCGACCGGCTTCGCGGACATGGACGAGCTCACCAACGGCTTCCACCCCGGCCAGCTCATCATCGTGGCGGCCCGACCGGCCCTCGGCAAGTCCACCCTGGCCCTCGACTTCGCCCGGGCAGCGTCGATCAAGCACGACATGCCGAGCATCTTCTTCTCCCTCGAAATGGGACGAAGTGAAATCGCCATGAGACTGCTTGCCGCCGAGGCTTCCGTCCCGCTTCAGAGCATGCGAAAGGGATCCGTCGACGCCCGCGACTGGACCACGATCGCGGCCACCCGCGGCCGCATCAATGACGCCCCGCTGTACATCGACGACAGTCCCAACATGACCCTGGTCGAGATCAGGGCCAAGTGCCGCCGACTCAAGCAGCGGGTCGGCCTGAAGATGGTCATTATCGACTACCTGCAGTTGATGACGTCTGGCAAGAAGGTCGAGTCCCGCCAGCAGGAGGTCAGTGAGTTCTCGCGGGCGCTCAAGCTGATGGCCAAGGAACTTCAGGTTCCCGTGATCGCCCTGTCACAGCTGAATCGTGGCCCCGAACAGCGCGCAGACAAGATGCCCGCCATCTCCGACCTGCGAGAGTCTGGTTCGCTCGAGCAGGATGCCGACATGGTCATCCTCCTGCACCGCGAGAGCGCCTACGAGAAAGACAATCCGCGCGCCGGCGAGGCCGACCTCATCGTCGCCAAGCACCGTAACGGGCCCACCCGCACGGTGACTGTTGCATTCCACGGTCACTACTCGCGCTTTGCGGACATGGTTCCAGGAGCCTAGGCCCGGTCCGATAGCGTCCTCCCGTCCCGTCCCGTCCCGTCCCGTCCCGTCCCGTCCCGTCCCGTCCGCAGTCTCCTCCCCTCGGCCGGTCAGCGTCCGGAACCACGACCGGTATGAGGCGGCGCGTCGATCCTTCCGGCGGTCAAATCCGCCGAGCGGCGGACGATCACCGCTACGCTACGAACGGGGCTAAGTGCCGCGCCAGCGTTCGGAACGGTCCGTGCTCGCTCGTGGCCGGGCGCCACGGAGGAGAACGCGCGTGAAGGTTGGCATCGGTCGAGAGCGACATGAGGGCGAACGCCGCGTTGCGGCAACACCGGAGACAGTGCTCCAGATCGCGGCGCTCGGAGTCGATGTGTTGATCGAATCCGGCGCAGGCACCGACGCGGGCCATCCCGATGCCGCCTACGCGGAGGCCGGGGCATCCGTCGTCGCCGAACTCCCGCTCGCCGAGCTCGACGTGTATTGCCACGTGCGACCGCTTACCCCGGAGCGTGCCGCTCAGCTCCACCGCGGCCTGATCACCATCGGCCTGGCCGCACCGGCCGCGGAGCTGCCCACTGTGGCCGCCCTCGCGCAGGCCGGGGTCACGGCTTTCGCCCTCGAGCTGGTGCCGCGCATCTCCCGGGCCCAGTCGATGGATGCCCTCACCTCCCAGGCGCTCGTCGCCGGCTACCGGGTCGTGCTCGAAGCCGCCATCCGGTTTCCCCGGTTCTTCCCGCTCTACATGACCGCGGCGGGAACGATTCCGCCTGCGCGCGTGCTCGTGCTCGGAGCCGGAGTCGCCGGCCTGCAGGCCATCGCCACCGCCAAACGGCTGGGCGCGCGGGTGTCCGCGTACGACGTGCGACCTGCCTCGGCAGACGAGGTCACTTCCATGGGCGGAACCTTCGTCACCCTCGATCTTGATGCCATCGAGGGTGTGGGCGGGTATGCCCGAGAGCTCAGCGAGGACCGTTCGGTGCGTCAGCGCGAACTTCTCGCTCCGCACGTGGCCGCCGCCGATGTGCTGATCACCACGGCCGCGATCCCGGGCCGTCCGGCGCCCCTCCTGGTGACCGGCGAGATGGTGGCCGGCATGCGGATGGGCTCTGTCGTCATCGACCTGGCCGCGGAATCCGGCGGCAACGTGGAGGGTGTCGTCGCGGGGCGGGACGTCTCCGTGCGCACCAGCGCCAACGACGGCGTGGTCACCCTGGTCGGCATGAAGGACACGGCGTCGACAATGCCCGCCGACGCATCCCGGCTCTACGCGAAGAACGTGGCCAACCTCCTCGCCCTGATGACGCACGACGGGCAGGTATCCCCCGACTTCACCGACGAGGTCATCGCCGGCTCCTGCCTCACCCACGCCGGCGAGGTTCGGCACGCGCCGACCGCCGCGGCCCTGAACGGAGAACGCTGATGAATCCCGTCACCCTGCTGACCGTCGTCGTCCTGGCGGTCTTCGTCGGCTTCGAGGTCGTCTCCAAGGTCTCGAGCACGCTGCACACCCCCCTGATGAGCGGCGCGAACGCCATCCACGGCATCATCCTGATCGGCGCCATCACGGTCGCCGGGCAGAGCCTGAACCCGGGGCTGCTCATGTTGGCCCTGATCGCCGTCGTGCTCGCGACGGCCAACCTGGTCGGCGGCTTCGTCGTCACCGACCGGATGCTCAAGATGTTCGCCCCCCGCAAACAGGCGGGCGCTGACGCGAGGGACGAAACGAAATGAGCCTGCTCTCCCCGGAGTGGACCGGCCTGCTCTACCTGGTCGCCGCGGTCTGCTTCATCCTCGCCCTGAGAGGGTTGTCGTCGCCGAAGACCGCCCGCCGCGGCAACCTGATCGGTGCCGGCGGCGCGCTGCTCGCCGTCATCACGGTGTTCCTTTCGTCCCGGATTGAGAACATCCCGGCCATCCTGGTCGCCGTCGCGGTCGGTTCGGCGATCGCCGCCCCGATCTCGCGCCGGGTCGAAATGACGCAGATGCCTCAACTCGTCGCGCTGTTCAACGGCGTCGGCGGAGGAGCGGCGGCCCTCGTCGCCATGCTCGAGCTGGGCAACAGCGACGGGCCGTGGGCGAAGGTCGCCGTGGTCTTCACCATGCTTGTCGGCGCTGTCTCGTTCTCCGGGTCGGCCGTCACCGTCGGCAAGCTACAGGGCCTGATCAGCTCGCGCCCGCTCGTTTTCCCCGGGCTCGCGCTCGTGATGGGCGGAATCGTCCTCGTTGCCCTCGTCGCCGGCGGTTTCGTCGTCGCGACCGGCGCCGCGCTCTGGGCTGTCATCCTGCTCGTGATCGGGCTCATCGTCGGGGCGCTGCTGGTGCTGCCGGTCGGCGGCGCCGACGTTCCGATCGTCATCTCGCTGCTCAACGCATTCACCGGCCTCGCGGTCGCCGCCTCGGGCATCGTGCTCGGCAACCTGCTGCTCGTCGTGGCCGGCACCCTCGTCGGGGCCAGCGGTACCATCCTCACCAGAGCCATGGCCTCGGCGATGGGCCGCGGGGTCAGTGGCATCCTCTTCGGCGCGTTCAAGGGCGGCTCTACCGCCGGAACGACCACCCAGAGCGACCGCCCGGTGCGAACGTCCAATCCCGAAGACGTGGCGGTGCTGCTCAACTACGCCCAGCGGGTCGTCATTGTGCCCGGCTACGGTCTCGCCGTCGCGCAGGGGCAGCACACGATTGCGGAACTGGCCACGACTCTCGAGGCGCGCGGCGTGGAGGTGGTCTTCGCCATCCACCCGGTGGCCGGGCGGATGCCGGGTCACATGAACGTGCTGCTCGCAGAGGCGAATGTGCCCTACGAGTCGCTCCGGGAGATGGCCGAGGTCAACCCCGAGTTCAAGAACACCGATGTCGCCCTCGTCGTCGGGGCCAACGACGTCGTCAACCCCGCCGCGAAGACGTCCCCCGGCTCGCCCATCTACGGCATGCCGATCCTCGACGTCGGCGACGCCCGTCAGGTCGTTTTTCTCAAGCGGTCGATGCGCCCGGGCTTCGCCGGGATCGAGAACGAACTTCTCTACGACCCGAAGACCAGCCTGCTCTTCGGCGACGCGAAGGACTCCCTGACCAAGATGCTCGGCGCCGTCAACGCCCTGTGACCGTCGGGATCGGTATCGGGGGCCCCGGGCGGGCCGACCGGAGGCGCGCCGCGTAGACTGATGCAGTCCTAACCCGTTACGAAAGAGGTTGCCGCGTGGCCAACGTCCAGGCACAGAGCGCTGTCGGCGGACGCTACTGGGCGGTGCCGATCGTGCGCGCGGCACTCGCGCTGGTCCCGGCCGCCGTGATCACCTTCAACGCGAACCACTCGGCCGAATTCGGCCTCTTCGTCTTCGGCGCTTTCGCCCTGCTCAGCGGCATCATGGTGGGAATACTCAGCCGTCGTACCCTTGCCGACCCGCGGGACCGCTCCCTGTTCGTCGTCCAGGCCTCCGTGGGTGTGATCGCCGGCACGATCGCCCTGATCTTCCACGGCGGTGGCCTCGGCTTCTTTCTCTACCTCGTCACCGTCTGGGCCGCCGTGACCGGCTTTGTCGAGCTCTACAGCGGCATCCGTGCCCGCCGCCGCGACCCAGGCGAGCGCGACTGGATGCTGGTCGGCGCGCTGACCGCTGTGCTCGCCCTGGTCTTCCTGCTCCTGCCGCCCAACGCGGTCGTGTCGGTCGGCCTGCTCGGCGCCTACCTCGTGCTGCTCGGCGTCTACCTCGTCATCGCCGGGTTCTCGCTCAAATGGGCGGCGACGCCCTCCGCGCGCGCTGACACGGCTTCACCCAACGATTTGGACACCCTGTGACCCAGAACACCCCCCGCAAGCCCAGCCGCTCCGAACTCCTGAAGCCCCTCGAACTCGTCGGCCTGTCCGGCGTGATGGCGCTCTTCCTCGGGCTGGTGATCCTGATGAGCACGCGCGAACCCGTGCTGGCCCTGATCGGGTTCGGCGTGACCTTCATCGTCGTACTCATCGTGATTGCGATGCTCGTGCTCAACATGAAGCCGAACGACGCGGAGAAGACCGACCTGGACGAGCAGAACAAGGGTCTCTGACCCGTCCGCCCGAGGAGGGCTCCGCCCCGCGGGCGGCACGCCACCCGCGGGCCGTGTGAGCGCTAGGGCAGGTAGTCGACCAGGGAGTCCGCGAGGCCGACGTACGCGGCGGGGGTGAGCGCGAGCAGGCGCGCCCTGGCGTCCTCACCGATCTCGAGCCCGGTGACGAAGACCACCAGGTCGGCCTGCTTGATGCGCTTCCCGCGGGTGAGTTCCTTCAGCAGCGCGTAGGGGTCCGCGATCGTGGACCTGCCGGCCGAGACTTCGGCCCGGATCACGGTCTGGATCGCCTCGCCGAGGATCTCCCAGTTCGAGTCCAGGTCGCTCGCCAGCAGGCTGCGATCGATGTCGAGCTCGCCCAGGCCGCGCACGATGTTGTCGAGGGCGAGCAGAGAATGGCCCAATCCCACACCGATGTTACGCTGCGTGGTCGAGTCCGTCAGGTCCCGCTGTAGCCGCGAGGTGACGAGGGTGGCGGCGAGCGAGTCGAGGATCGCGCTGGACAACTCGAGGTTGGCCTCCGCGTTCTCGAACCGGATCGGGTTGATCTTGTGCGGCATGGTCGACGAACCCGTGGCGCCGGCCTGCGGGATCTGACGGAAGTAGCCGAGGGAGATGTAGGTCCAGACATCCGTGGCCAGGTTGTGCAGCACCCGGTTGGCGTGGGAGACCCTCGAGTAGAGCTCGGCCTGCCAGTCGTGGGATTCGATCTGGGTGGTGAGCGGGTTCCAGGTCAGGCCGAGGCCCTCGACGAACTCGCGGGAGACCGTTGGCCAGTCCACGGCAGGGTCCGCGGCGACATGCGCGGCGAACGTGCCGGTCGCGCCGCTGAACTTGCCGAGGTACTCGCTGGCGGCGATCTGCTTCTCCAGCCGCTCAAGCCGGTAGACGAACACCGCGAGCTCCTTGCCGACAGTGGTTGGCGTGGCTGGCTGGCCGTGGGTGCGGGCGAGCATGGCATCCGCCCGGTACTCCAGGGCGCGCAGGCGGAGGGCATCGATGGTGGCCCGGAACTTCGGCAGCCAGACCGTCCGGACGGCCTCGCTCACGGTCAGTGCGTAGGAGAGATTGTTGATGTCCTCGCTGGTGGCCGCAAAATGGGTGAGTTCGCTGATCTGGTCGAGTCCGAGCGCGGTGAGGCGCCGCCGCACCAGGTATTCCACGGCCTTCACGTCGTGGCGGGTGGTGGCCTCGAGCACGGCGAGTTCGTCGATCTCCGCCTGGCCGAAACCGGTGACCAGGGCGCGCAGTGCCGATTTCTGATCCGCCGTGAGTGGGGCGGACCCGAACAGGCTGCGGTCGGTGAGGGTGATCAGCCATTCCACTTCGACCTGAACGCGGGCGCGGTTGAGGCCGGCCTCTGACAGGTACTCCCCCAGTTCGGTGACGGCGGCGCGATAGCGGCCATCGAGTGGGCTGAGGACCTGGGGCGGTAGTGGACTCATCGGACTCCCTGTCTGATTGCGGGCGCAAGTTGCGCGAAGAGCGCGCGGTTTGCCCTGTCAATCATGCCTAAAACGGAGTCAAACAGCGCATCGTCGGAATAGTAGGGGTCGGGTACGTCGAGGAGGGGCGCTTGTTCCGGGTCGAAACTGAGCAACAGGCGCACCTTGTTGCGATCGTGATCGGTCGTCGCCCAGTTGTGGAGAATGCGCTCCTGCGCCCGGTCGAGCACGACAATGAGGTCGAGGTCGGCGTACCAGTCTGGGTCGAATTGGCGGGCGCGGTGGTGGCTTCCGTCGTAGCCCTGGCGGGCGAGCGAGGCGATCGTGCGGTCGTCGGCCTGCTCACCCACGTGCCAGTCCCCGGTGCCGGCGGAGCTCGTGGCGATCAGCCGGCCGAGGCCGGAGCGTGTGACCAGGTCGCGTAGTGTCACTTCGGCCATCGGCGAGCGGCAGATGTTCCCGGTGCAGACGAAAATGATCCGGAAGGGCGTCGACTCATCAGGGGTCAGCGCCGAAAAATTCATGCCTCCATTCTGGTCCCCAATCTCCTCCTCCATACCCACCCGCCGTGCGGACATTCGGTGAATTCCACGCACGTTCGGCGGGCGCCGGGCACGGTGTGCTTCGCTGGGCAGCCAACCAGGGAGGCGCCGCCGTGATCCAGACCGGCTCGATCGTGCTCGTCGACCCCGCCCGGCGCGAGAGACGGCTGGCCGAGCTGCGCCACCGACGGATGCTGCTGCGCGAGCTCCGTGACGACGTCGACTTCGCCTGGCGAGGGCTGCTCCCCGCGGACCTCGGCGGCTCCTGGCGGTCGGCGGCTCAACGCGGCTACTCCGAACGTCGCCGGGAACTCGTGGACGAGCTCCGCCGAGCCTGCCGGGACCTCGACGATGCGCTCACGGCCGTCGAGGCCGCGATCGCCGCGGTCACGGCGTCGGCGTGACCGGGCGGCCGGTGACCGGGCGCCCGGTACCCGGCGGCGGCGAGAGGGGCTCCTCCACCGACCTGGTCGTCTCCGGCGGTGGCAGCACCCTGGTTGCCACGGATGCGCTGCTGGCGGAGGCGGCGACGCTGCGCACTCTGCAAGCCGCAGCAGACGACTGGCAGGAGCGGCTGGAACAGATCCGATCGCTCGATTCGGAGCCGGTACCGGCCCCGCAGTGGACCGACGGTGACATCGGGCTGAGCGTGTTCGGGGCCGAGCGTGCGATCCATCAGGTCGGTGAGCGGAGCGGAGCCCTGGCCGATGCCCTGGTGTCTGCGGCAGAGGGTTACGGCAGGGCCGAGCGGTCGGCCGAGTATCTTGGCGGGTTGGGCGGGTTCTGGCTCGGTTACGCGATCGGCCGGGTGGCCCCGTTCCTCGTCCTGGCCGCGGTGCCGGCCCTCGCCGCCGGGGCGATCGGCTGGCTCCTCAGCGGTGTTGTGACCGGCAGCCGCCCGGGGGATGCGCCAGCGACGGCGGCACGGTGGTTGGCCCAGAACCCGCGGGCGCTGACCAACCCCATCGTGCCCGCCGCGCTGCGCTTGCTCGTCTCATCGGTCGACGACGCGGCGGCCGGCGTGACGGCACTGCCGTTCCCTGTGTCGTTTGCGCTCGGCGACCAGGGTGTCGGGCTGCTCGGCGTGACGACTTCCGCGGCGGGGGTGCTGGCTGTCGCCCGCCCGCTCGGCCTGCTCAGGGAGACCGGCGTCACGGTCGGCCGGGTCGGCGGGCCCACGCCGGCCGGCCCGCCCACCGGGTTCGGTGACCTTGCCTCCCGAATTCCGGCGGCGGTTTCGGGAGGGGCGCAGGTGCGGGTCGAACGTTACGGTCCGGCCGGCTCCGCGGCCTGGGTCGTCTACATCGGGGGCACGGCCGAGTGGAGCCCAGGAGTCACCAGAGAGCCGTGGGATCTCAGCTCGAACGTCGCCGCCGTGGCGGAGGAGGGCGCCGGCTCCTACCGGGCCGTCCTGGAGGCGATGCGCGAGGCCGGGGTGCAACGAGCCGACCCGGTGGTGCAGGTCGGGCACTCCCAGGGTGGGCTGGTCGCCAGCCAGCTGGCGGCATCCGGGGAGTTCAACACCGTCATGATCGCGACCTTCGGAGCCCCGAACGGCCAGGTCGACGTTCCGGCGGGCCTGCACGCCGTGTCGGTCGAGCACTCCGACGACATCGTTCCGGCACTGGGCGGGGTGGGAGGTCGGGACGAGGACCGCCTGGTCGTGCGCCGCGAGGTGTTTGCCACCGAGCCGGTGCCCGTGGACCGGGCACTGCCGGCCCACGCCCTCTCCGCGTACCGGGAGACGGCGCGGCTGATGGATGCCTCGCCCGAACCACGGCTGCGGGAGTTCCGTTCGGCACTGGAAACGGTGCTCGGCGGGAAGCCGGGGTCGATGTCCCGGTGGCGGGGCGTGCGGGCATCCGAAAATTGAGCCCGGTTGACGCCCGGCCACCGGCTTCAGGGTCGGCGGCGGTCTACCGCCGGGGGGTGGCCGGGCGGGCGAGCAGGCCGAGCAGCCAGCTGACGATGCCGAGGACGAGCGCGCCGACCACACCCCAGCCGAAGCTGTCGACGACGAGTCCGAAGCCAATCAGGCCGGAGATCCACGCGACGAGCATCAGCAGCAGGCCGTTCACGACCAGCGCCAGCAGGCCCAGGGTGAGGATGTAGAGCGGAAACGCGACCACCCGCACGAAACCGCCGACCACCCCGTTCACGATCCCGAAGATGAGGGCGATCAGCAGGTAGCTGATCAGCACGGCGGCCGTGTCGGTCGCGTAGGGCACCACATGCACTCCGACGACAAGCAGGGTCGTGACCCACAGTGCGATGGCGTTGAGGATCAGCTTGATCAGGAATCTGGCCATGCCACCACTATGACACCGGATACCGGATACGGGGGACCGCACCGCATTGCACTGTCTGCATATGCCCCGGCGTAGAATCGGCGAGTGAGCCCATCAGACCAGCCATCGGTCCGCCTGCGCCCTGAGATTGTCGCCCTGCCGGCCTACCGGCAAGGACAGGCCGCCGCGGCCACGGCGTTCAAACTCTCGAGCAACGAGAACCCCTTCGACCCGCTGCCCGGCGTCATCGAGGCGGTCAGCGCCGAGACCGCGTACAACCGGTACCCGGACGCCTCGGCCCTTGCCCTGCGTGAGCGTCTCGCCGCGAAATACGAGATGGCGGTCGACGAGGTGCACGTCGGCGCAGGATCGGTTGCCCTCCTTGCGCAGTTCATTCTCGCCGCGGCCGGGCCCGGCGACGAGGTGCTGTACTCCTGGCGGTCCTTCGAGGCGTACCCCAGCCTCGTCACCGTGGCCGGCGCGACCAGTGTGCGCGTGCCCAACCGGGACGACCACGGCCACGACCTGCCGGAGATGGCCGCCCGGATCACCGAGCGCACCCGTGTCGTCATCGTCTGCAGCCCGAACAACCCGACCGGCACCATTGTCACGTCGGACGAGTTCGAGGCGTTCATGGCGGTCGTGCCGAACAACCTCCTGGTTCTCCTCGACGAGGCCTACGCCGAATTCGTCACCGACCCCGAGGCGGTCACGGGGTTGCCACTGCTCAGGCGCTACCCGAATCTGGTCGTACTGCGCACCTTCTCGAAGGCGTACGGCCTGGCCGGCCTGCGGGTCGGTTACGCGCTGGGCCCGGTACCGATTCTCGACGCCGCCCGCGCTACCGCGATCCCCCTGTCGGTCACCGGTGTCGCCGGCGCCGCCGCCATCGCCTCCCTCGCGGCAGCCGACCAGCTGTTGCGGCGGGTGTGCACCATCACGCAGCGGCGCGACGCGGCCTGGCGCGCGCTCACCGAGCAGGGCTGGAACATCCCCGCACCCCAGGGCAACTTCATCTGGTTGCCCGCCGGCGAGGAAACCTCGGACATCGCCGACGTTCTGTCCGCGGTCGGACTGGTCGTGCGACCGTTCCCGCCGGAAGGCATCCGGATCTCGATCGGCGAGGAAGAATCTGTGGAAAAGCTCGTGGACATGTGTGCGGATATTGTCGAGGATCTACCAACGGGGCATCCGGCCCGACGGATAGGTTAGTACGGTGTCAGCGACCTCGAACGCCTCGCCAACGGTGCAATTGCTCTCCCCCGCCGGTGTCTTCGCCCCCAGTGAAACCGCCGCGGAGTTCCTGCCCTACCTCGACCAGCTCACCGAGGCCGACTACCGCCGGTTCTACCGCGACATGGTCGTCATCCGCCGTTTCGACAAGGAGGCCGCCAACCTGCAACGCCAGGGCCAGCTCGCCCTCTGGGTGCCCAGCCACGGTCAGGAAGCCGCCCAGGTCGGCTCCGCCCACGCCACCCGCCCGCAGGACCACATCTTCCCGTCCTACCGGGAGCACGTCGTCGGCATGATCCGCGGCCTCGACCTGGTCGACATCCTCCGGATGCTGCGCGGGGTCACCCTCGGCGGCTGGACCCCCGAGGACCACGGCAATTTCCACCTCTACACGCTCGTACTCGCCTCCCAGACCCTGCACGCCACGGGCTATGCGATGGGAATGCAGTTGGACGGCTCGACGGCGACCGGCAACCCGGAGACCGACCAGGCCGTCATCGTCTACTTCGGCGACGGCGCATCCTCGCAGGGCGATGCCAACGAGGCCCTCGTCTTCGCGGCCAGCTACCAGACTCCGCAGGTCTTCTTCCTGCAGAACAACCACTGGGCCATCTCCGTCCCGGTGACACGCCAGTCGCGTACTCCGCTGTACCTGCGGGCCGGCGGATTCGGCATCCCGGGCACCCAGGTCGACGGCAATGACGTGCTCGCGAGCTACGCGGTGACCGCCAAGCACCTTGACGATGCCCGGGCAGGCAGGGGCCCGGCCCTGATCGAGGCGCTGACCTACCGGGTGGGCGCCCACACCACGGCCGACGACCCCACCAAATACCGCGATCCCGAGGAGCTCGCCTACTGGGTGGCCAGGGACCCGATCGTGCGGTTCCGCGCCTACCTCCAGGGTCTCGGCGTTGAAATGGAATTCCTCGACGCCGTTGACGAGGAGGCGGAGGACAACGCCGCCGACGTGCGCCGCCGCGCCCTGGAGATCCACTCGCCGGAGAAGAACGTGATCTTCGACAATGTCTACGCCGAACCCCACCCTCTGCTGCAGGAACAAGAGGCCTGGCTCGAGCGGTACGAGGCATCCTTCGAAGGAGGCGACGCGTGAGCGACACGATCGTTTCGGCCGCCGCGCACGCGGCACCGGTACCTGCCTGGGAAACCGCGGCGGCAGAGGCAGGCCCGGAAACGGCCAACCTCCCGATGACCAAGGCTCTGAACGCCGGGCTGCGCCTGGCGATGCAGGACAACCCGAAGGTGCTCCTGATGGGCGAGGACATCGGCCCGCTCGGCGGTGTCTTCCGGGTGACGGAGGGCCTGTACGCCGAGTTTGGCGACAAGCGTGTACTGGACACTCCGCTTGCGGAGTCCGGCATCATCGGCACCGCGATCGGCTTGGCGCTGCGCGGATTCCGCCCGGTCTGCGAGATCCAGTTCGACGGTTTCGTGTTCCCCGGCTTCGACCAGATCACCAGCCAGCTCTCCCGCATGCGCAACCGTCACGAGGGCGGAGTGTGCATGCCCGTCGTGATCCGGATCCCCTACGGCGGCCACATCGGATCGATCGAGCACCACCAGGAAAGCCCGGAGGCCTATTTCGCGCACACGCCGGGCCTGCGCGTGGTCAGCCCGTCCAACCCGCACGACGCCTACTGGATGATGCAGGAAGCCATCGCCTCGGACGATCCGATCATCTTCTTCGAGCCCAAGAGCCGATATTGGCCCAAGGGCGAGGTGAACCTGGGAAGCAGCGGCATCCCCCTGCACGCCAGCCGGGTTGTGCGCACCGGCACGGATGTCACGGTGCTCGGCCACGGCGCCATGGTCAGCGTGCTGCTCCAGTCCGCCGACCTTGCCGCCGCGGAGGGAATCAGCATCGAGGTCATCGACCTCCGCTCGATCTCGCCCGTCGACTACGGGCCCATCCTCGCCTCGGTGGAGAAGACGGGCCACCTCGTCGTCGCCCAGGAGGCCCACGGCTTCGTCAGCGTCGGATCGGAGATCGCCGCCACCGTGATGGAGAAGGCGTTCTACCTGCTCGAGGCCCCCGTGCTGCGCGTCTCCGGTTTCGACACGCCATTCCCGCCCGCCGCCGTGGAGACGCATTTCCTCCCCAGCCCGGACCGGGTGCTGGAGGCCGTCGACCGCGCCCTCGCCTACTGACCATGCCCTGCCGGCTTCCCCGACCCGGACCGTTCCGGTCGATTGCGCCCGCTCCGACGGGCACTCCCGACCGGAACGGTACGTCTCGCCTCACCAATCGCAAGGAGCGCACTCCATGAGCGTGTCGAATTTCACACTGCCGGATGTCGGCGAGGGCCTCACCGAGGCTGAAATCGTCGAGTGGAAGGTTGCGCCGGGCGACACGGTCGCGATCAACCAGGTGCTGGTCGAGATCGAAACGGCCAAATCGCTCGTCGAGCTACCCTCGCCCTACGTCGGCGTGGTCGGCGAGATCCTGGTCCAGCCCGGAACGACAGTCGACGTCGGCACCGTGATCATCACGATCGTCTCCCACGCTGCGGCCGATGCCGCGGTGTCCGCTCCCCCGGTCGCGCAGGGCCGCCTCGCAGGCGCTCAGGAGAACGAGCTGGCCGGCGCGGCAGCGGATGCCGGTTCCACCATCACCGACGAACCGGCCGAGAAGGCCGGCGCAGTGCTCGTCGGCCGCGGCGCCACCGCGACCATGCCCACCCGGCGCAAACGCCACGGCGGCACCTCCGTCGCCCACGAATCGATCGCCCCCCCTCCCGTCGCCGCTGCGCGCCCCGCGGCAGCGCCGCTCCCCCAGCTGCCGCGCACAGCATCCGCCGGACCGGTCATCGCCAAGCCGCCGATCCGCAAGCTCGCCAAGGACCTCGGGGTCGATCTGGCGCTGGTCGAGGCGACCGGCCCGGTCGGCGACGTGACCCGGGAGGACGTGCTGCGCGCAGCCACGCAGGCCAGCGTCTTCCGCAACATCCAGACACCGGAGTGGCCGAGCGACCGCGAGGAGCACATCCCCGTCAAGGGTGTGCGCAAAGCCATCGCCCAGGCCATGGTCTCCAGCGCATTCACCGCGCCGCACGTGAGCCTGTTCGTCGACGTGGACGCCACCCGCACGATGGAATTCGTCAAACGGCTCAAGGCATCCACCGACTTCGCCGGCGTGCGGGTCTCCCCCATGCTGATCATGGCCAAGGCCATGATCTGGGCGGTACGTCGCAACCCCACGGTCAACTCGATCTTCACCGACGAGGAGATCATCATCAAGCACTACGTCAACCTCGGCATCGCGGCAGCGACCCCGCGTGGCCTGATCGTGCCCAATGTCAAAGAGGCCCAGGACATGAGCCTGCTCGAGCTCGCGGGGGCGCTCGAACGGCTCACGATGACCGCGCGCGACGGCAAGACCACCCCGGCCGACATGTCGGGCGGCACGATCACGATCACCAACATCGGCGTGTTCGGGATGGACACCGGCACCCCGATCCTCAATTCCGGCGAGGCCGGAATCGTCGCCCTGGGCACGATCAAGCAGAAGCCGTGGGTGGTGGACGGCGAGGTACGTGCGCGATTCGTGACCACGATAGGCGCGAGCTTCGACCACCGGGTCGTCGACGGAGACGTCGCGAGCCGCTTCCTGGCCGATGTCGCGAGCATTATCGAGGAGCCCGCGCTGCTCCTCGAATAGCCGCCGGGGCCGAGCTGCCGCTCCCGCCGGGCCCACCGGGCATCGAATCGCGCACGGTAATGGTTTTGACAATCATTATCAATAAGCGTAGCGTCTTAGTGTGATCCCCCCGAAGCTCGCCCTGCCTGCCCTTGTCGTTGCGGCTGCGCTCGTGCTCACCGGCTGCTCTACCTGGGCACCCGGAAACGACAGCACATCGGGCGGCCTGTCGATCGTGGCCACGACCACCCAGGTCGCCGATCTCACCCGCAACGTGGTGGGGGACACCTCCGGGGTCACCGTGACCCAGCTGGTTCAACCCAACCAGAGCGCCCATGCCTATGACCCCTCGGCCGCCGACCTCACCGCGCTCGGCCGGGCGGATGTGCTCGTGATCAACGGTGTCGGACTCGAGGGGTGGCTGAACGACGCCATCGACGCCTCCGGCTTCCACGGCGTCACCGTGCACTCCGACACCGGCATCACGATCGCGGCAGATGCCGCCGGCAATGATGTGACGGCGCACGCCGGAGACGCCGCCCACGACTCCGCCGGGGGCAACCCGCACATCTGGACCGACGTGGCCAACGCCGAGGCCATGGTGCGCACCATCGAGAAAGGGCTCAGCGCCGCCTCACCGCGCCGCACCTCCGCCTTCGCAGCCCACGCCGGCGCCTACGGCGAGAAGCTGGCCGCGCTCGACGCGTGGATCCGGGCCAACGTCGACCAGGTCCCGGCCGACAAACGACTGCTCGTGAGCAACCACGACGCGTTCGGCTACTTCACGACCGCCTACGGCATCACCTACGTCGGCAGCGTCATCCCGAGCTTCGACGATAACGCCGAGCCGAGCGCCGCCACCATCGATCGGCTGGTCTCGGCGATCACGGCCACCGGCGTGAAGGCCGTGTTCTCGGAGGCCTCGATCAGCCCGAAGGCCGCCGCCACCATTGCGAGACAGGCCGGCGTGGCCGTCTACTCCGGCGAGGACGCCCTCTACGGCGATTCCCTCGGCCCGGCCGGGAGCAACGGTGCCACCTACATCTCGTCCCAACTGCACAACGTGCGGCTCATCCTCCGGTCGTGGGGCGTCACCCCCTCCGCGGTCCCGGCCGAACTGCAATAGTGGTCTCGTGAACGAGAACGAGTCTCAGCTGGGCGGGGCCCCCGTCGCGGCGCTCAGGGTGGCCGGGGCATCCTTCTCCTACGGGCATAAGCCGGCGCTGGAGGACATCAGCTTCGAGCTGGCCGCCGGCGAGGCCGTGGCGCTGATCGGCCCCAACGGCTCCGGCAAGTCGACCCTGCTTAAGGGCATCCTCGGCCTGATCACCAGGGTAGCCGGAACCGTGGAAGTGCTCGGGGAATCGACGGCACCCACCGGCAGCATCGGCTACGTTCCGCAGACCGACGAGCTCGACCCCGAGTTCCCGATCACCCTCGAGCAGGTGGTCCTGATGGGCCGATATCGCACGCTCGGCTGGCTGCGACTGCCCGGAAAACGAGACCGGGCCATGGCGGCGCAGGCGCTGGACGCCGTCGCGCTCGGTCACCTCGCGAAGACCCGTTTCGGCGAGCTCTCCGGCGGCCAGCAGCAGCGAGGCCTCCTCGCCCGCGCCATCGCGGCCGGGCCGCGCCTGCTGCTGCTCGACGAACCGTTCAACGGACTCGACCAGGAGAACAGGGAGGCGCTGGTCGGCACGGTGCAGCGGCTGAAAGACGACGGCGTGGCCGTGCTGGTCTCGACCCACGACCTCGGGCTCGCCCGCGTCGTCTGTGAGGACGTGCTCCTGCTCAATGGCAGCCAGGTGGCCTTCGGGCCGACGGACCAGGTGCTGAGCCTGGAGAACGTTCAGCGCACATTCACAGCCGTCGGCGTCGAGATGGACGAGCATACCGTCGTCGTCCCCGGCCACACTGGCCACTGAGTGGACATCCCCAGCGCCCTGTTCGACGCGTTCACCCTGCCGTTCATGGCCCGCGCCCTGGTGCTTCTGCTCGTGCTCAGCCTGGTCGCCGGGGTGGTCGGGGTGCTCGTGAACCTGCGCGGACTCGAATTCATCAGCGACGGGCTCACCCACGCCGTCTTCCCCGGCATCGCCATCGGCTTCGTCTGGGGCGGCCGCGAGGGACTCTTCGCCGGTGCCATGATCGCCGCCGTCGTCACCGCCGTCGTGCTGGCCCTGATGACCCGCCGAGCCGTTGCGATCGACGCCGTGATCGCCATCGTCTTCACCGCCATGTTCAGCATCGGCGTCATCGTGGTGTCGCGGCAGACCAACTACGTCGGCCAGCTCGAACAGCTGTTGTTCGGGCGCCTCCTCACGGTGAGCCCGGTCGAGGTGATCCAGACCGTCGTCATTTGCACCGTGGCACTGGCCATTGTGGGCTTCACTCTCAAGGAGCAGGTCTTCCGGGCCTTCGACCGCACCGGCTTCGCCACGGTCGGCTTTCACCTGACCCTCCTCGACGTGCTCCTCAACGTCGCCATCGCCCTGGTGGTGGTGGCCGCATCGAGCGCCGTCGGAACGCTGCTCGTGCTCGCCGTGTTGATCGTCCCGGGCGCCGTGGCACGGCTGTCCACGAACCGGCTCTGGCTGCTTTTCCCGATCGCGGCGACGGTCGCCGCCGTGGGGGCCTGGCTGGGGCTCACGCTCGGTTATGCGGCATCCGTCAGTGCCGGAATCGACCTGCCGAGCGGCGCAACGGTCGTGCTCGTTCTGGTGGCCGGTTATTTCCTCGCGCTCGTGGCGCGGCTCGCCGTCGACCGGCGCAAGCGCGCGCGAGTAGCCCGCTGATGGGCTACTTCGAGAAGGCACTGCTGGCCGCCGCGGTGATCGGCGCGCTCTGCGGCCTGGTCGGCACACTCGTCATCCTGCGTCGGCGCACATTCTTCGCACAGGCGCTGACCCACGCGACCTTCCCGGGGGCGGTGGCCGCGGCCATCCTCGGACTGAGTATTCCGTTGGGAGCATTTTTTGCAAGCATCGCCATCGTGGGGGTGATGACGCTGATCGGCCGGGTGCGCCGGCAGGGGAGCCAGGTTGCCTCGGGGATCGTGCTGACCGCCGGCTTCGCGCTCGGGATTCTCCTGCAATCGCTCAACCCCGCCCTCCCCGTGCACGTCGACTCCTTCCTCGTCGGGTCTATCCTCACCGTGACAACGGCGGATGTCGCGTTGGCCGGTGGGGTGCTCCTGGTTGGGCTGCTCTTCGTCGTCTTCCTCGGCAAAGAGATCCTCTTCTCGACCTTCGACCGCGCCGGCTACCGGGCGGCGGGCTACCGGGAATGGCCGATCGAGCTCCTCAGCCTGGCGCTGATCACCGCGACCGTTGTCACCGCCATGCCGGCGGTCGGCGCCATCCTCGCCATCGCCCTGATCGCAGCGCCGGCCGCCGCGGCACGCCTGCTGGCGCGCACGACAACACAGATATTGCTCGTCGCACCGGTGCTCGGCGCGGTTGCAGGCATCAGTGGGGTGCTCCTGTCCCGCGTGCTCGACATCGCGGCCGGCCCCGCGATCGCCCTCACGGCCGCCGCATTCTTTCTGGCCGCCCTCGGCGTGCGCTCCCTCGGCCGGGCGCGGTTACGGTTGAGAACATGAAGCGAAACACCTGGCAGCGGGAGGCCGTGCGCACGGCCCTCGGCGACACCGAAGGCTTCGTGAGCGCGCAAGGCTTGCATTCCCGGCTGCACGCCACCGGGTCGCCGATCGGTCTCGCCACGGTCTACCGAGCCCTGGCCGACCTGGCGGTCGAGGGCGAGGCCGACTCCCTGCAGTCCCCGGAGGGGGAGAGCCTGTACCGCGCGTGCAGCACTACGGACCATCACCATCACCTGATCTGTCGCCGGTGCGGGCTCACGATCGAAATCGAGGTGGATGCCGTCGAGAACTGGGCGACGAACGTGGCCGCGGAGCACGGTTTCAGTCAGGCTGCACACGTGATCGACATCTTCGGGCTCTGCACGGCCTGCACCGCGGCATCCGTCACCGCCTAGGACAACCGCAGCGTCCGAGGTGCTCTTCCCACGGAGGTTGCGTTGCGTACGTGTTTCCCAATCGCGATCACACTCGAGCTGAGCTCGACGCTGAGCTCGTGGCGGGCTGGCCCTCGCCAGAACGCTCTGTCTAGAACGGGGGCCACGGTGGACCGCCGGGCTCCGATGAGACGCGCGTCACAGGCGATGCCCGTTTTGCCTGGAATTCTGGCGGTCGCCGGCGGGGCGCTGTGGTTGGGCTTCGCAGTCATCGGCAGCGACAACCTTGACGGCGCGGTCGGTGAGGTGGGCCGAAATCGTCTGTGGACGTCGGCCCTGTTGTGCTGGCTGGCCGGCGTGCTTATCCCCACGGTTGTCTCCTGGCGAGGACTCTCTGCCCTGATCCGGGTCAGTGCTGTTCTTCCGGCCAGCGGGTTGCTCCTCATGCTGGTGGGCAATGTCGCGGAGTACTGGTTGTTCAACGGCCTTCCCCGCGAAGGGCGAGAGGGGTTCGCGCGCGCATTGGCCTGGATGATCTTTTTGCTCGGATTTCTCATCCTGCTGCTCTCCCTGCCGCTCTGCGGGATGGCGCTGCTTCGCGCGCGCGCCGCGGTCGATCGGTGCGGCGGCGATCGCGGTCGAGCCGCTGACGATCGGTGCGATCTCCCTCAATCTCGACCTGCGCGTTCTGCCGCTCGCGGTGCTGAGCATCACTATGGTGGGGTTCGTCATCGTTCGCCCTCGCCTGGGGGACGGTCAGCCCAGTGGACGCCTTCATCCCCGGTGATGGCCCCGCATCACTTCCTCGTGAAGCAGGGGCGGGTCTGCTAACGCTTTGGGGGATGGCGCTGAGGACGCCTCCACGGTAGGTGACGCCGAGTTTGTCGGAGCGGGTGGCGATGCTTCGCCCTTGTTCCTGGTCGCAGAAGCTCCGTTCGAGGACGTTGCGGCCCGTCGGAGTGTCACCACCAGGGGCCGGAGCGACCAGCAGCACCAGGGGCCAGCCCTTCCCGTCGGTCAATGCTTGGATTTTGATGCACGCCCTGGGCCGTATTGCCCGGGGAGGGCACCGGTTTGCGGATTGGAGGCCATGCCCTTAGTCTTGATTACTGCTGCGCATATCTGTGCGTGCATTGCCGTTTTCAGAGGCTCCCCGTTCACCGGGAAACGCCTGTGTTTCGGCCGACAAGAGATCTTGGGAAGGGCATTCGCCCTTCGGTATTGGAGGAGAACCATGGCAGCTACCTGCCAGGTGACCGGAGCCGTTCCCGGCTTTGGACACAACATTTCGCACTCGCACCGACGCACCAAGCGTCGCTTCGACCCGAACGTACAGACCAAAAAGTACTACGTACCGTCGCTTCGCCGTAACGTGACCCTGACCCTCTCGGTCAAGGGCATCAAGGTAATCGATGCTCGTGGCATCGAGTCGGTCGTCAAGGACCTTCTCGCCCGTGGGGAGAAAATCTAATGGCCAAGCAGCATGACGTTCGCCCGATCATCAAGCTCCGTTCGACGGCTGGAACCGGTTACACCTACGTGACCAAGAAGAACCGTCGCAACGACCCCGACCGTCTCGTGCTCAAGAAGTACGACCCCGTAGTGCGTAAGCACGTTGACTTCCGTGAGGAGCGCTAAAAATGGCGAAGAAGAGCATGATTGCCAAGAACAACCAGCGCAAGGTTATCGTCGAGCGCTACGCTGCGAAGCGCCTTGAACTGAAGAAGGCTCTCGTTGACCCGGCCGGCACGGATGAGTCGCGCGAAGCGGCTCGCCTCGGCCTGCAGAAGCTGCCCCGCAACGCGTCGCCGGTTCGCGTGCGCAACCGCGACGCGGTTGACGGCCGTCCCCGTGGGCACCTCAGCAAGTTCGGAATCTCCCGCGTCCGTTTCCGCGACATGGCTCACCGTGGTGAACTGCCCGGCATCACCAAGTCCAGCTGGTAATTCGGCCTGATTCCTGTTCGAAACCTGGGTTGTGAACACTGACGGGGATGTCGACTTCGGTCGGCATCCCTTTTGTTTTGCGCGGAGAGCGCAAAATGAGCCGCTTCCGGGGGTGAAAGCGTCTCAAAACGCCGTAAATCCGCGGTTTTTGGCGGATCTCTGTTAGATTCAACGCGGTCGAACCGACCAACGGAGTCGCCCATTGAGGGTGTCGTCCGCGTTTACGTTGAAACCTGTTTTTACAGACAAAGGTCCGAGGAGGACACTCAATGGCTGACAAGTCGCTGAACAAGACCGAGCTCGTTGCCAAGGTTGCCGCAGACTCTGGCCAGAGCCAGGCTGCCGTCGACGGCGTTCTGAACGCTTTCTTCGCAACCCTCGCCGACACCGTTGCACACGACGGCAAGGTCACGATTCCGGGCTGGCTCGGAGTCGAGCGCACCGCTACCGCAGCGCGCACGGGCCGCAACCCGCAGACCGGCGAAGAGATCGCCATCGCCGCGGGCCACCGCGTCAAGCTGACCGCCGGCAGCAAGCTGAAGGCCGCCGCAAAGTAATCTCGCTTTCATGCCGGGGGCGTCGACTTCGGTCGGCGCCCCCGGTCTTTAACGTCCCTCGCGTCTGTCGAGGAGGGGCCGGGCGTTTTCGACAGTGGGGCGCGGATAAGCTGGGTCAGTGACTCGTCTCCTGCGCATATCCGGTCCGGCGGTGCTCCTGATCGTGGCCGTGCTGTCGGCCCTGGTCGCCCTTGCGTACGGCGGCGGCGCCGCCGGACAGCTGCTCGCCGACCCGGGCCCCGTCGTGCGGTGGGGTCTTCCGCTGGCGAAGCTTCTCGTCAACCTCGGTGCGGCAGGAACCATCGGCTCGCTCGTGCTGACCTGTTTCGCACTGAGCCCGCGTGAGCCGGAATTCAACACGGCGATCGACTTCGCCGCGGCATCCGCAGCCCTGCTCACGGTTGCTGCGGCGGTGACCGGCTTTCTCACCCTCCTGCAGGTGACGAACGTGCCGCTCAGCTTCGACGACCGGTTCAGTGCCACCGCCGGCCAGTTCTTCAGCCAGATCGAACTCGGCCAGGCCTGGCTCGGCACCACGCTCATCGCGGCGGGGGTCACGGTGCTGTGCGTCGCAGTGAGGAACCAGACCGCCCTGGTCTTCGTGGCCGCCCTGGCCGTCGGGGCGCTCGTTCCGATGGCCCTGCAGGGGCATGCGGCCGGTGCGGAGGGACACGACGTGGCCATCACCGCGCTCGGCCTGCATCTCGTCTTCGCGGCGGTCTGGCTCGGCGGCCTGCTCACCATCGTCGTGCTCCGCACACAACTGGTCGGCGACCGGATCGACGTCGTGATCGCCCGGTATTCCTCGCTGGCCATGGTCTGTTTCGTCGTCGTCGCGGCCACCGGTTACGTCAGCGCCGAACTCCGGATCGGAACCTGGGAGCGGCTGCTCACGACCTATGGCATTCTCGTGCTGGTCAAGGTCGTCGCGCTGATCGCCCTCGGCGGGTACGGGGTGTTGCAGCGCCGCTTCCTCGTGTCCCGGATGCAGCGGAGCGCGCAGCCGGGCGACGCCCGGTCACGCACTTGGTTCTGGTGGCTCGTCGTGGCCGAACTGGGCTTCATGGGCCTGGCCTCCGGCGTCGCGGCGGCACTCGCGCGCACGGCCACCCCGGTCGCCCAGATTGTGGCGACGTCGGTGCCGACCGCGACCCCCGCCCAGATCCTGACGGGGGAGGTTCTTCCGCCGGAACTCACCTTCGGCCGGTATTTCACCGAGTGGAACTTTGACCTGGCCTGGGTTTTGTTCTGCGCCTTCGGGGTCTTCTTCTACCTAGCGGGGGTGGCGCGCCTGCACCGCCGCGGCGACAAGTGGCCGATCTACCGCACCGTGCTCTGGGTCATCGGCATGCTGATCCTGTTCTACATCACCAACGGCGGTGCGAACCTTTACGCGAACTACCTGTTCTCGTCGCACATGCTCATGCACATGGCGCTGACGATGCTCGTGCCGGTGTTCCTCGTCCCCGGCGCGCCCGTGACTCTCGCGGCCAGGGCCATCCGTAAGCGTCAGGACGACAGCAGGGGCCCACGCGAGTGGATACTGCTGGCCGTGCATTCCCGGTACGCGGGTGTTCTCGCGAACCCGCTCGTCGCCGCCGGGCTCTGGGCCGGGTCGTTGTGGGTGTTCTACTACTCCACCCTGTTCAGCTGGGCGACGACCGACCACATCGGCCACGAGTGGATGGTGGTCCACTTCCTGATCACCGGGTACCTGTTCGTGCAGTCCCTGATCGGAATCGACCCGGTGCCCTATCGGCTGCCCTATGCCGGCCGGTTACTCCTGTTGCTCGGTACGATGGCGTTCCACGCCTTCTTCGGGGTGACCCTGATGACCGGCACCGGGCTCCTGCTCTCCGACTGGTACGGCGCGATGGGACGGGACTGGGGTCTCAGCGGCATCGCCGACCAGCAGATGGGCGGCGGCATCGCGTGGAGCGTCGGCGAGATCCCGACGATCGCACTGGCCATCGCCGTGGCCATCCAGTGGAGCAGGAGTGACGAGAAGGAATCCCGGCGGACAGACCGCAACGCCGACCGCACCGGCGAGGCGGAGCTGAAGCGGTACAACGACCAGCTGGCCGCTCTGGCCTCCCGCGACCGGCTGGTCTGAACGCATCAGTGCAGTTGGATCGCCAGTGATCCGTCGGGCCTGACTGTCACGCTCAGGGCCACCGCGAACGGAACATTCTCGTCCCTCGTCGTGACCTCGCCGTCGAACAGTGACTGCACCTCGACGACGATGTGGGCCTGACCGGTGGTGTCGGCCATCTCGAAGGTGGTTGCTCCCGCGGTCAGGGCAACCACCGGGTAGGCCGCGATCGTCCAGACCGGGACGCCTTTGACCCGGTCGTTGATCTCGATGCCGAAGGGGCAATTCGACGGCTGGAGCACCTTCTGGGTGGTGCAGGCGTCGAGGAAGCCGTTCAGCTCGGTCTGCACCTGATCGAGGAACAGCTTGTTCGGTTCGGCGTCGACAGTGACAGCCGCGGCCCCGTTCTTCGTCAACGCGATCTGCTGGGCCCGGGCGGTGAGCAGAGTCGATGAGTGCGCGATGGAGTACACCGCGGGCGCGAACGCGAGGTACGCGGCCTGGTTCGAGAAGGTGGCCGGGGCGTCGGCCGCTGCATGCGCCCTCGCGTCGAGGGTGAGACCGTTGACGGTGAAGGACGCCTCGTGCAGCACCGTGACCTGCAACACGGCGAGGGGGCTGACGGCGAACCGCCAACTGTCGAAGACCCCGGCAAAGGTGCCGGTGTGGGCCACGCTGAATGCCATCGACGCGGGCTTCCCGTCGAGCCGGAAACCGTAGGCGACCGTGTGTCGGCCCGGTTCGTCCTCGGTGTCGCTGATCAGACGGAGGTCGGTGAGCGTGCCGAGCACCGCTGGACGCAGCAGGGTGGCCGGCAGGTCCCCGGGAAGTTTGGCGGCCGTGAGCGCCTTGTCTGTGAGTTCGACCCCGGGCAGCTGCAGAGCGCTGGTGGTGTCGTGCCGGGCGACGGCCTCAAGATACTGGCGCACGAAACCGCCGGCGCTGTACAGGTCGCGGTTGAGCGCACCGATCGCGGCCACGAAGGCGGCACAGAGCAGGGCGGCAATCACGACCATGGCGAGGATGGCGCGTCGCCGGCTGCTCCGGCCCGTGCCGTCCCCATTGCTCACGTCAACATCCTCCCATGTCGCGGCTCCGCGGGCAGGCACCCGCTCTTCCCGGAGTGCACAGGCAGGGTGTTGGCGGCTGCCGGTCGCGGGACAGCGGATACAGTGGATTGTCCCGTCCTCACCGACCGAAAGCGTCCTACGTGTCCGAGATCCCGCTGTCGCGCGAACAAGCCGAGGTGTTCCAGGCGATCGAAGGCACCCGCCAGAACGTCTTTGTCACCGGGCGGGCGGGAACGGGCAAATCAACGCTGCTCAACCACCTCTCCTGGAACACCAGCAAGCAGATCGTCATTGCGGCGCCCACCGGCGTCGCCGCCCTCAACGTTGGCGGCCAGACCATCCACTCGCTGTTCCGGCTGCCGATCGGTGTGATCGCAGATCACCCGATCGACCAGAACGACCAGTTGCGCAAGCTGCTCAACACGATCGACACCGTGGTCATCGACGAGGTGTCCATGGTCAATGCCGACCTGATGGATGCGATCGACCGCAGCCTGCGCCAGGCCCGGCAGCGGCCGAGCGACACCTTCGGCGGGGCGCAGATCGTGCTCTTCGGCGATCCGTACCAGCTTGCCCCTGTTCCGGGGGACTCTGACGAGCGCGCCTACTTCGCCGACACGTACCGGTCGATGTGGTTCTTCGACGCCAAGGTCTGGCGGGACGCTGACCTGCGCATTTTCGAGCTCACCGAGGTGCACCGCCAGCACGATGCGGACTTCAAGCTCATGCTCAACGCCGTTCGCCACGGCCGGGTTACGCCGGAGATCGGGGGAGCGCTCAACGCGGCAGGGGAGCGGAAGCCCCCGACGGAGGGCGTGATCACCCTGGCGACCCGGAACGATTCCGTGAACCGGATCAATGCGGCCGCCCTGAAGCGACTCTCCGGGAAGGCGCTCACGGCTAAGGCGGACGTCACCGGCGATTTCGGCGGGCGCACGTTCCCGGCCGATGAGGTGCTCGAGCTCAAGGTCGGCGCGCAGGTCATGTTCCTGCGCAATGATTCCCCGCAAGACGGCGGTCCGCGCTGGGTGAACGGCAGCATCGGTACCGTCACCCGGGTGGACTCGACGGTCTACGTGGACATCGACGGGGTGACCCACGAGGTGGAGCCCGCCGTGTGGGAGAAGTTCAAGTACACCTACAACCAGACCACCAAGAAATTGAGCAAGGACGTCGTGGCCGAGTTCACGCAGTTCCCGTTGAGGTTGGCGTGGGCGGTCACCATCCACAAGTCGCAGGGTGCCACCTACGAGCGGGCTATCGTGGACCTCGGGGCACGAGTGTTCAGCCCCGGCCAGACCTATGTCGCGTTGAGCCGGCTAACCAGCCTCGACGGACTGTACCTCACCCGCCCGCTGCGGCCGAGCGATATCATCGTGGACGAGAACGTGCAGCGTTTCATGAACGGTCCTCGCGGCGACCTGCCCGCCCTGCCCGCCCTGCCCGGCTGACCGCTCTCGCTCTCGCTCTCGCTCTCGCTCTCGCTCTCGCTCTCGCTCTCGCTCGGTCGCCGCGCCACGTGTGCACTCCCCGCGCCGCACCCCGCAGGCGAGCGTCGCGGCGCAGATTGAGGAAGCGGGCGCACGATCGAACGTGCGCCCGCGTCTCAAACCCGCGCCGCGAGGCGATGGATGGAGCCGTGGGAGCCGCGGGGAACGGTGTGAGCGCCGAACAAGGCCAGATCCGGGGCGACCAGCCGCCCGCGTACCAGCGTCGCGACGCCCCGGCCGAGTTCGGCGACGCCGAACCCGACCATGACGATCCCGAGGAGCACCGTGGCGCTCGCCCCAACCGCGAGGTGAATCGTGTCGGCGCCCATGGCGACGAAGGTGATCCAGAGGCGGCCGGTCGAGGTCATGGCGTTTCTTGCGGTGGAGCGGGTGTTGGCGAGGTCGGTGTCAGCTAGGTCGTGGCCGATCAGGCCGTGGCGGTGCGGTTGCGGTTGACAACCTTGTCGGTGGCGAGTCCGGCTCCGAGCAGCACGATCGCACTGGCGAGGTGCAGGAAGTGGTCGGGGGTGTTCAGGGCGAGGATGTTCAGCGCGGTGCTCGCGATGAAGAAGCCGACGATGCCGAGCAGCAAGTAGACCGCGCCGATCGTGGTGTTGACGGCTTTCGCCGCGGGAACACTGGCCAGCCCGGCAATCAGGAGCGCGGCGCCGATCAGAAGGTGAGCGACATTGTGCAGCGGATTGACCGCGAAGAGGCCGAGGAGCAGGCCGCCCTCGGTCGCGATGAAGCTGATGCCGCCGGTCACGGCGAAGCCGAGCAGTCCGACGAGCAGGTAGACGGCACCGAAGACGGTTGCGACGAGACGATTGGGTGATGTGCGCATGAGAAGACCTCCTGTTTGGTGTCACGGTCGATCCGTGCACGATAACTATTCGGAGTTGCGGGCGATTCGGTTTGGTCAAAGCACCCGCAGCATCCGCGTCCTGGGTACACTCCGTCGTACCGGGGCCAGCATGACGGGGGTAACGCAATGAACGTCGAGATGCCATGACCAACGTTGGGCGGGCGCCCCGACGGTACGCCGTGGCGGCACTCGCCGTGAGCGCAGCCCTTCTGTTCACCGGATGCACGGATACAGCTGGTGCCGTCGGCAACAGCCACCCGCAGGTGCGGGCCCCCTTCCCGACGGAGGTCGCCGGCCGCCTGGACGCCGCCCTCGCCGAAGCGATCACCCAGTCCGGCTCCAGCGGAGCCCTTGCCGGCGTATGGGCGCCGTGGGCCGGGCAATGGGTCGTGTCGCCGGGAACCACGGCGCCGGGGAACGGGGTACCCATGGGCACGGCCATGAGCTACCGCATCGGCACGAACACGACCACGCTCACCTGCACCGTTCTCGCGAAGCTCGTTGACGAGGGCACCGTGAAACTCGACGACCAGGTCTCGACCTACCTCGACCGAATTGTTGGCCTCGAGGGGGTCACTCTCGGCCAACTGTGCCGGAACACGTCCGGCCTGGCCGATTACACCCGGAACCTGCTCCCGCAATTCGTGAAGAATCCCACCCGGATCTGGCCAGAACGCGAGGTCGTGTCCAGCGGGATGGGGTCACCGCGCGTGGCGCTACCCGGTGGCGCCTGGGCGCAGTCCGACACCGGGGTCGTGCTGCTCGGGATGGCCCTAGAGGCGGCAGCCCACCAGGACCTGTCGTCGCTCTATCGGAGCCGGGTGCTCGAACCGCTGGGCATGACCGGCACGAGCCTGCCCGACTCGAATGAGC
The DNA here is from genome assembly GCF_004402785.1 of Cryobacterium algoritolerans. Classification (GTDB taxonomy): domain Bacteria; phylum Actinomycetota; class Actinomycetes; order Actinomycetales; family Microbacteriaceae; genus Cryobacterium; species Cryobacterium algoritolerans. The sequence continues at coordinate 16,135 of NZ_SOFP01000083.1, read as the reverse complement.
TGGGCCTGCCTGGCGCGCACCCACAGGGATTCGCCGCCACGCTCGACGCGGCCGCGCGCCCCCTCTGCGACACCGTGCTCAACGTGACCGAGCTGTCGCCGTCAATGGGTGCGGCGGCGGCCGGGGCAGTGTCGACTCTTGCCGACCAGAAGAAGTGGGTGAGCGCCCTCGCCGAAGGCTCCCTGCTCACCGACGCCACCGCGACGGCGCAGTGGGCGACCGTGGCGGAAGGAGCCGACGCGCCCGCCTGGCGCCGCTACGGCCTCGGTGCCGAGCAGGTCGGTCCGCTCCGCGGGCGCGCCGGAGCGATCCCCGGGTTCATCTCGGCCGCCTACTCTGATCCGGTCAGTGGCCTCACGATCGTGGTCGCCTTCAACAACTCGACCGACGGGGCCGGATTCGCCGAGGCCGTGGCGCGGCGCCTCGCAGCCATTGTGTGGGCTGTGCCGGAGCCCGCCACCACGGCGGGCACCGACGTCGTGGATTCCCCACCGGCCGCCGCACCATCGACGCCCTTGCCGTGGACCGAAGAGGAGGCGGCGGAAGCGACCCGCGCGGGGACGACCTGCGCCCCGCCCGCTGCGCCGGCGCCCGCCGGATAGGATCTGCCCATGGCAATCGAAGCAGACACGAAGGACTGGACCTGGGTGCTCGAGACCCCGTGCCCCGAATGCGGTTTCGCCGCGGCGGAGGTGGACTTCGACGACATCCCGCGGCTCGTGCGCCGAAACGCGGCCCGCTGGATTCCGGTGCTGCACCGCACGGATGTCGCCGTGCGCCCGAACGACCACACCTGGTCTGCCCTGGAGTACGCGGCCCACGTATGCGACGTCTTCCGCATCTTCGAGGCGCGCTTGCGGCTGATGCTCACCCAGGACAACCCAGCGTTCCCGAACTGGGACCAGGACGCGACGGCGATCGCGAACCGCTATAACCAACAGGAACCGGCCGCGGTGGCCCGGGAAATCACCGAGGCCGCCGCATCCGTCGCCGACGCGTTCGCAAACGTTGCGGCAGGCGACGTGGGGCGCACCGGACGCCGAAGCGACGGCGCCGTCTTCACAGTGGCGACCCTGGGCCGGTACTTCGTGCACGACCCGGTGCATCATCTGCATGACGTGGACGGCGGCTGACCTCCGCCGGGCACGAAAAAGCGGGCGCACCAGGACTGGTGCGCCCGCTTGCGGCTGGGAGGCCGTCGTGCCGGTCAGGCTCGGCGGCGTCCGGCGAGGGCGCCGTAGACCAGGAGCACGATGATCGATCCGACGATCGCGAGGAGCCAGGTCGAGATCGAGAAGAAGTCGCCGAGGTTGACCCCGAAGATGAGCGAGCCGAGCCAGCCGCCCAGGAATGCACCGATCACGCCGAGGATCAGCGTAAGGAACCAGCCGCCGCCCTGACGGCCGGGGAGGATCGCCTTTGCGATGGCGCCGGCAATAAGTCCGAGAATCAGAAATCCGATGAAGCTCATGGGTGTGTCCTTCTTTTGTGGGGTAGTCGGGTCGGTGGACCCTGGGTCAGTGCAGGTGCTGGGGCGCCGCAGCGCGGGTCGATCTGGTTCGGTCGGCGGGGGTTACGCGGGGCCGGCCGGGGTCTCCGGCTCGTCGGTTGTGTTCGAGGCGTAGTGAACATCCTTGACGGTGACGTCGACGGCGGTCACCTGCATGCCCACGATCGCGTGGATCGCGTGCGTGATCGCGGCCCGCACATCGTCGGCAACCTTCTGCAGTTCGTGGGGGTACTCCACGACCAGGGAGATCTCCACGGCAACCCGGGTCTCGTCGACGGCGATGCTCACGCCCTGGGACAGGTCGGTTCCGCTGATGGCGTCGCGGATGGCCCCGAGGGCACGCACGGCGCCACCTCCGAGGGCGAAGACCCCGGGAACCTCCCGTGCGGCGATCCCCACGATCTTCGCAACAACGCTGTCCGCGATCACGGTCTTGCCGGTGCCGGAGGCTGCCACGGTTTCGAATGCGGTGGTGTCAACGATGGTGAACTCCAGTCTCTCTCGGCCTGCCCGCCCTAAAAGGGCGGCGACCGCTGTTGGTCAATTACTAAGACGTTAGCCCGGACGGATTCGTCACGTCGAAGTTGCAAAAAGTCTGAAAGAGGAGAAAATCCGGCGTGGTCCGCTCACCGCTCGCCGAGACGGCGCGCCACCGCTCCGCGGGCCACGGGTGCCGCTGCCCGCCGCCCTCTCTGCGAAGTTGCACTCCTGGTCCGGCATATGCCCTGAGTTAAGCTGAAACCGGCTCGGCAACCCAGAACTCACGGGCCCCAGGCAACACCCACGGAGGCCCTCGTGCTCGAAAACTCACTGCCGATCGTCATCCAGGGCGGCATGGGCATGGCCGTCTCGTCGTGGCAGCTCGCCCGCACGGTGTCCCAGGCCGACCAGCTCGGCGTTGTGTCCGGGATCGCCCTCGATACCGTGCTCACCCGGCGGCTGCAGGACGGCGACCTGACCGGCGACATCCGTCGGGCCCTCGACGCTTTCCCGGTGCCTGCGATCGCGGAGCGTGTGCTGGCCAGGTTCTTCCTGGTCGACGGCCGGCCAGAGGGCGGCTCCTACCTCCCCGTGCCGAAGCTGTCGCTGCACCCCACCCGGGAGCAGCAAGAGCTGAGTGTGCTGGGCAACTTCGTTGAGGTCTGGCTGGCGAAAGAAGGTCACGACGGCCGTGTCGGCATCAACTACATGGAGAAGGTGCAGTTGGCCACCCCGGCCGCCGCCTTGGGGGCGATGCTGGCCGGCGTAGATTATGTGCTGATGGGAGCAGGAATTCCACGGGAAATCCCGCACCTCCTGAATGAGTTCGCGGCGGGCCGAGAGGGTCGGGTCACCATCGACGTATCCGGCTCGGAGGCCGTGCACACCGTCGGGGTCGATCCGGTCGACCTGCTAGGCGAGGCGCTTCCGGCCCTGCAACGCCCGAAATTCCTCGCGATCGTTGCCGCGCATGTGCTCGCGTTCTACCTCGCCAGGGACGAAGAGATCCGCCCGGACGGCTTCATCATCGAGGGCCCGACCGCCGGCGGCCACAATGCGCCGCCGCGCGGCCGGCTCACCCTCGACGACGACAGGCAGCCCATATATGGGCCTCGCGACGACGCCAACCTCGAGAAGATCGCCGAACTCGGGCTGCCCTTCTGGCTCGCTGGAGGCTACGGCCAGCCCGAACGGGTGGCCGAGGCACTCCTGGCCGGTGCGGCCGGGGTGCAGGTCGGTACCGTGTTCGCGCTCAGCCGCGAGTCCGGCCTCGCCGACACCCTGCGCGACGCTGTGCTCGACCGGCTCGGCGACGGCGAGCTGTCGATCAGAACGGATGCCGCGGCCTCGCCGACCGGATTCCCGTTCAAGGTCGCGCAGTTGCCGGGAACGCTCTCCGTGGCCGCGGTCTACGACGAACGGGTGCGCCTCTGCGACCTCAGCTACCTGCGGGAACCCTACGAGCGAAAGGACGGCGTCGTGGGCTTCCGCTGCCCGAGCGAGCCGGTGCACATGTACGTGCGCAAGGGCGGCACCGCCGAGGACACGGTCGGCCGGGCCTGCCTGTGTAATGCGCTCACGGCGACCGTCGGACTGGGCCAGACTCGCAAGACCGGGTATGTCGAATCCCCTCTGCTCACCCTCGGCAACGACGTCGAGGGTGCCGGCGCGCTCCGTGCCGCCTATCCGGAGGGTTGGGGCGCGGCCGATGTCGTCGCCTGGCTCCTCGGCCGGGTGCCCGCCGCGCGTTGAGCCCGCGCGCGCCCAGCCCGCTGGGCACGTTGAGTTGCGGACGAAGCACCTATATCACACACCTTTATCGCGACGGTGAGGGTGCTTTTTCCGAAACTCAATCGTCCGAACGCGGCGCCCCGGTGACGGGCGCGTCCGCGGCTCAGCCGGCGACGTCGAAGACGGCCGTCAGGGTGTGGCTCTCCCCGGGCTCGAGTTGCACCCTGTTCTCCCGCACATTCGCCGATTCCACGCAGACCATCCCGGTCCACTCGTCGTCGCCGAAGTCGCCCATCGAGGCCGCCTTGGCAATCCAAGGGTTCCAGACGATCGTGCTGCGCGAGCCGCCGGTCGCGATCGACACGGTGCGCCGGGAACCGTCGGTCACGATCGTGGCGGCGGGGCTGTCCAGGTAGATGCGGTCCGTTTCCGCGGTGAACCGTACGGGCCCGGTCTCGGTCTCGACCGACATTCCGTGGAGTTGGTCCAGGTAGGGCGCTCCCTCGAGGCCGCCAATCTCCGTGGCGCGAATGTCGTCGACGGCCAGGTAGCTGTGCAGCGCCTCCTCGAAGCCGACGGCATCCGTGTCCCGGTTCGTCACCGTGAGTGCGAGGGTCAGCCGGGCACCGACGGTCACTGTGTAGAGGGCCTCGAAACGATGTGGCCAGGCCGTGGCGCGTGTGGCCGGGCTGTCGCTCAGCCGGAGGGTGACGGCCACGGCCTGGCCGTCGTCCCGCGCGCCGACGAGCTCCCACTCGGCCAGCCGAGCGAATCCGTGCGCTGGGGCAACCGGATCGAGGCGGTTGGCTCCGAACCACGGGAAGCAGATCGGCACTCCGCCGCGAATCGCCTTCGCCTCGGTGAACACGCCGGCCTCGCTCAGCCAGAGCACGGGACGACCGGCGAACGGCGTCCACGCGACCAGATGAGCGCCGTGCAGGTACAGTTCGGCCGAACCGTGCTGACCGGCCACCCGCACGACGGGCAGGCCACCCCTTCCGGTCGCCAGGCGAACGGATGCCGGCAGTACGGCCGGGTCGAAAGGTGCGGGTGACAAGGAGCCTCCTGAATGTTGGCGGCGCCAACGCCGACCTCCAGCTTTGCAGAATTCCCCGGCTCCGCGCGGAAAACGCCCGTGGCGGCGATCGACCTGCCGGGCTAGCGTGTGCATTGAAGCTTCGTGCGCCAGCCAACCAGGAGGTTGCGGATATGTCAGGACCCACCGACCCAGGCGAACCGGGCTTCGTCCCGAACGGCCAACCGGGCTCCGGCCCCGTGCCCGACGCGACGGCACAGTCGGCGATGGATCGGGACTGGGCCCGCAGCAGGCTTGAACGCCGCCGCAGGCTCGGCGATTCCATCGTGGCGTACGTGGTGATCAACCTGTTCCTGATCGGAATCTGGTCGGTCATCGGCCAGGGTTATTTCTGGCCCGGTTGGGCGCTCGCCGGCTGGGGTGTCGCACTGATCCTGGAGATCTGGGGCTTGTTCTCCCACCGGCCGATCACGAACGCCGACATCGACCGGGAAATGCGCAAGGGAAGTTAGGCATTCGTTCGGGTTGGCGCCCGGAATAGGAATGGAGCAGCAGATGGCGAAGAAGCGTTGGAGTGACCTGAGCGGTACGCAGAGGGCGGCGACGATGGTGGGTTCGGCGGCGCAATTCGCCCTCGCGGCCGCAGCGTGGTCTGACCTGGCGAATCGGCCGGCGAAGCTCGTCAACGGGAAGAAGGCGGTGTGGGCCGTGATCATCGCGGTGAACTTCGCCGGCCCGATCTCCTACTTCCTTCTGGGGCGTCGCGGCCGCCGTTGACCCTGCACCGCAGGGCCGGTGAGGAATACGCTGGACGTGATTCGGGGTATCGCGCCGCGAAAGTCGAAAGGACGTTCAGCACCGGACTTCCAGTGGCTGCACGCGCTATCCCCAGTACTACTGGGCCTACGGCAACCATTCCTTGACGAACGGTGCCGACTGGATGTCGGTGCTCGCCCTCTTCGGTGGCTCGTTGCTGGTCGGTGCCGCCACAGCGCTCGTCCTGCGCCAGCGTGACATCGGGGTCTAGGGATGCTCCATTGCCGCGTCGTGCGCCGGGTGCTACCTGTGGGCATGTGCGGACGCTTCGCGATGGACAAGGACACCGACGACCTGATCCGGGAGTTCGTCGCATCCGGCGGCGATTTCCGGGAGTGGCGGCCGTCGAACAACATAGCACCGACCGATCTCGTCCCTGTCGTACGCGAGTGGGAGCACCACCACGCGGTCACTCGGGAGGTGGACGGGGCAACCTGGGGTCTGCCGTCTGCCTGGGCCGCCGGTGCGAAGGCCGGCGCCGATCAACGCCCGCCTCGAGACCGCGGCAACGAACGGCATGTTCCGCGCCGTGCTCACCTCCCGGCGGTGCATAGTGCCGATGACCGGCTACTACGAATGGGAAGACCAGCCCGACGGCAAACAACCGCACTTCATCCACGGCGACGGTCTCCTCGCGGCGGCCGGACTCTACGACGGGCGGCAGGAGGACGACGGAACCTGGACGCACAGCATGGCGCTGAACACCAGGCAGGCCAGGTAGGCCTCCGGTGAGATCCACGATCGGATGCCAGCCTTCCTCGTCAGGCACGTCTGGGACGAGTGGCTCCGGCCGGGCAAACTCACCGATCCCGGCGACCTGCTCGACCTGCTCGACCTGTCATCGCCGGCGGTGGCGGAGAGCGTCATGAGCCACCCGGTGTCTTGCCGCGTCAACAATGCGCGTGTGCCCGACGCGGAGAAGGAGGGCCCGGCACTCACTGCGCCGGTGGAGCTGTGAGCGGATGACGGGAATCGAACCCGCGCTATCAGCTTGGGAAGCTGAAGTTCTACCATTGAACTACATCCGCGCGCCGGGTGAAGGGGTAAGCCAGCACCGAACCGTGCCAGCATATCAACTCCACGCCGTTAGGCTGGAACCGTGCTGCTCTCGGATCGCGATATCAAGGCTGAAATCGACGCGGAACGAATCCGTCTGGAGCCGTATCGGCCCGACATGATCCAGCCGTCGAGCATCGATGTGCGCCTGGACGGCTTCTTCCGACTGTTCGACAACCACAAGTATCCGTACATCGACCCGGCCGAAGACCAGCCGGACCTCACGCGGTTGATCGAGATACCCAGGGACGAGCCCTTCATCCTGCACCCCGGCGAATTCGTGCTCGGCGCCACCTACGAAAAGGTGAGCCTGCCCGACGACGTCGCCGCCCGGCTCGAGGGTAAGAGCTCCCTGGGTCGCCTCGGCCTGCTCACTCACTCCACGGCCGGGTTCATCGACCCCGGCTTCACCGGTCACGTCACGCTCGAACTGAGCAACGTCGCCACCCTGCCGATCAAACTGTGGCCGGGCATGAAGATCGGCCAGCTGTGCTTCTTCCGGCTGAGCTCGCCCGCCGAGCGCCCCTACGGCTCGGCCGAGTACAGCTCCCGCTACCAGGGGCAGCGCGGACCGACGGCGTCCCGGTCGTTCCTGAACTTTCATCGTACCGATGTCACGGTCTCGACAAGCTCGACCAGCGGGGAGTAGTCCGACCAGCGGGGAGTAGTCCGACCGGCGGGGAGTGGCCGAACTGCCGGGGAGTGGTCCGACCAGCGGGGAGTGGCTCGACCGGCGGGGAGTGGTCCGACCAGCGGGGAGTGGCCGAACTGCCGGGGAGTGGTCCGACCGGCGGGGAGTGGCCGAACTGCCGGGGAGTGGTCCGACCAGCGGGGAGTGGCTCGACCGGCAGGGAGTGGCTCGACCGGCGGGGAGTGGTCCGACCAGCGGGGAGTAACCCGTTAACACGCATGCAACATGCGCCCGGTAAAATCGGGTCATGACCATATCCGTGCCCCGTTTCACCGAGGCGCTCATCGCGCCGGGACCGACGCCTGAATACCCGGGACGGATGCGCCGGTTCGGCCAGCTCGTCGGAACCTGGGCGGCCAAGGGGTCACGGCTGGACGAGGCCAGTGGCGAGTGGCGCGAACGCGACTTCATCTGGATCGTCGACTTCGTGCTCGACGGGCGCGCAGTGCAGGACATCGAGGTCGTCGCCAGCGACACCCATCCGAGTGGGTTCGAGACCGTGGCGATGGCCGTGCGCGTCTACGACCCGCACGCCGGGGCCTGGCGGGTCAGCTACTTCGCGCCGAAGATCGGGGAATATTGCCACCTCGTGGCCACCCCGCACCGCAACGGCCTGCGCCAGGACGGCACGGGCACCGATGGCCGGCCGATCCGTTGGAACTTCGTCTCGATCACGGACGACTCGTACTCCTGGGAGGGCTGGGTGTCCGACGACGAGGGCGTGACCTGGCTGCTCGTCGAGCACAACGAGGCCACCCGCATCCGTTAGTCGGCTGCGCTGCGCGCTTCGCTGAACGCGTGCAGCCCAGCGCGTGCAGCCGAGCGCGACACAAGCGCCGCTGCGCGCCGGGCGTGCCAGGGGCGCAGCGGCGCAACTGGCGCGCCCGGCGGTAGGAGTGCCCTCGAGTGCTCCCGCAACGGAAGCCTTCGCAGCCGGGAGCTGCAGGGTGGAGCTTCAGGCACCCAAAGCGAGCTACAGGGCGAAGGGGAAGGCGAGGTCGGCGGGATAGTCGCCGAGGGAGGTGAGCTGGGACGCGGAGCGGTGCAGGGCCGCGAGGGTGAGGCCGAGCGAGCCGGGGCCGAAGCTGACCCGGGAGACGCCGAGCTCGGCGAGGCGGGCCAGCGGCACGGCGCCCGGATGCCCGATCACCGAGACGCGGCCGTTGACCTCGTCGAGGGCTCGCTTCACCTTGTTCTCGTCGTCCAGCCCGAGGAAGAAGATCACATCGGCGCCCGCGTCGAGGTACGCGTTCGCGCGCGCGACCGCCTCGTTCCACTCGCCCCCGCCGGCCAGAGTGTCAACGCGCGCGTTGATCACGAGCGGGATCCCGGTCGCGTCCGCGGCGGTGCGGGCGGCGGACACGCGGGCGGCCGCGGTCGGAATGTCGAACTGGGGAGCCTTCGGTGCGCCGATCGAGTCCTCGAGATTGATGCCGACAGCGCCGGACTCCTCGATCAGGCGGCGCACGTTGCGGGCCACCCCCGCGGCATCCGGGGCGTAGCCCTTCTCGAAATCGACAGACACGGGCAAATCCACCGCGTCGACGATCAGGCGAGCCGCGGCGATGGCCTCGTTCACGCTGAGCCCCTCACCGTCCTGCAGCCCGCGCACATTCGACACCGAATGCGAGGCGGTCGCGAGGGCCTTCACGCCCGGCGCCTGCGCCACGACGCTCGCGGTGATGGCGTCCCACACGTTCGTGACAATCAGCGGAGTCCCGGGGACGTGCAGCGCGTTGAGGAGTTCGGCCTTCTGGATCTGCATGGTAGTCATCACACCAGCCTGACAAGGAAGACCGGCCCGAACGAGAGTTCAGCGGATGTCCAGACAACAAACAGGTCCCGCTCAGCTGATTTGGTCCTGCTCCGGCTTCACCGGAATCAGCACGAGCAGTCCGACGAACAGGACGAGCACGATGCCGAGGATGCCCCAGTAGGTCTCGCCGAAGATCGTGACCATCAGCGCGAACATGGTCGGTGCGAGGAAGCTCACCGCGCGCCCCGTGGTGGCGTAGAGGCCGAAAACCTCACCCTCGCGGCCCCGCGGGATCAGCCGGGCCAGGAAGGTGCGACTGGCCGACTGGGCGGGGCCGACGAAGAGTGTCAGGGCGAGACCGGCGGTCCAGAAGACGACCTGCCCGCCGTCGTGCAGGAAAAAAACCAGCCCGCCGCAGACGATCAGGCCGACCAGGGCCGTCACGATCACCGGTTTCGCGCCGAGCCGGTCGTCGAGCACGCCGACGCTGATGGTCGCGATGCCCGCGACCACGTTCGCTGCGATCGCGAAGATGATCACCTCGCCGGGCGAGAACCCGAAGACGGATGCCGCGAGCACCCCGCCGAAGGTGAACACCCCGGCCAGGCCGTCCCGGAACACTGCGCTCGCGATCAGGAAGTACACCGTGTGCCGACTGGTCCGCCAGAGCCGGGCGATGTCCTGGCCGAGTACGACGTAGGAGCGGAGGAAGCCCACCCGTTCCCTCCGCACGGTGGCGGGGGCATGGTACTCGGGCACGGTGAGCAGCACGGGCAGGGCGAACAGGCCAAACCAGGCCGCCGCGATCAGCATCGCCACCCTCACCGAGAGGCCGTTCTCCCCGGTCACGCCGAACAGACCCACCTCCGGCTTGATGAAGCCGAAATAGACGATCAGCAGCAGCACGATCCCGCCGATGTAGCCCATGCCCCAGCCGAATCCGCTGACCTTGCCGATCGTGCGCGGGCTGGAGACCTGGGCGAGCATTGCGTTGTAGTTGACGCTGGCGAACTCGAAGAAGACATTGCCCGCGGCCACCAGGAACAGGCCGAGCAGCAGGAAGCCGGGCGAGGCCTGCACGAAGAACATTCCGGCGGTGATGGCCACGACGATGAAGGTGTTCACTCCCAGCCACAGCTTGCGCCGCCCGGACGTATCGGAGCGCTGCCCGGTGATCGGCGCGAGCACCGCCACCAAGAAACCGGCGATCGCCAGGGCCCAGCCCAGCTGCGCCGAGATCACGTCCTTGTCGCCGAAGGACGACCCCGTGAGGTACACGGTGAAGACGAAGGTGGTGACGACCGCGTTGAACGCCGCGGAGCCCCAGTCCCAGAAGCTCCAGGCCACCACGCGGCCGCGGCTCGTCTCGTGCGGCGACACCTGGGCATCCGTGCCGCCCTGCGCAATCCCGGTCATGCGCCCAGAGTACTGGGCGGAGGCAGCCACGCGCGGGAAACTTCAAAGTTGAGTCGCTCACACTCAACTTTCAGCTGGCTGGCTTGACTCGGATTTGCGCTGATGCCACACTTGAGTCATTACCGCTCAAGTCTGAAAGATCATACCGATCGATCGCGCTGAGAATAACTTTTGAAGGAGAACGCACACATGGCCCGTGCAGTAGGCATCGACCTCGGAACCACCAACTCTGTGGTGGCCGTCCTCGAGGGTGGAGAACCCACCGTCATCGCAAACGCCGAAGGCTTCCGGACCACCCCGTCCGTCGTCGCCTTCACCAAGGACGGCGAGGTACTGGTCGGTGAGACCGCCAAGCGCCAGGCCGTCACCAACGTCGACCGCACCATCTCATCGGTCAAGCGCCACGTTGGTACCGACTGGAACGTCGCCATCGACGACAAGAAGTACACCCCGCAGGAGATCTCCGCCCGCATCCTCGCCAAGCTCAAGCGCGACGCCGAGCAGTACCTGGGCGACAAGGTGACGGATGCCGTCATCACCGTTCCGGCGTACTTCAACGACGCCGAGCGCCAGGCCACCAAGGAGGCCGGTGAGATCGCGGGCCTCAACGTGCTCCGCATCATCAACGAGCCGACCGCCGCTGCCCTCGCCTACGGCCTCGACCGCGGCAAGGAAGACGAGCTCATCCTGGTCTTCGACCTCGGCGGCGGAACCTTCGACGTCTCCCTCCTCGAGGTGGGCAAGGACGACGACTTCTCCACCATCCAGGTTCGTTCGACCGCAGGCGACAACCGCCTCGGCGGCGACGACTGGGACCAACGGATCGTCGACCACCTGATCAAGAAGTTCAAGGAAACCACCGGCGTCGACGTGTCCAAGGACAAGATTGCCAAGCAGCGCCTCAAGGAAGCCGCGGAGCAGGCCAAGAAGGAACTCTCCAGCAGCATGTCGACCAGTATCCAGCTGCCCTACCTCTCGCTCACCGAGAACGGCCCCGCCAACCTCGACGAGACTCTCACCCGCGCGCAGTTCGAGAAGATGACCGAAGACCTGCTCGACCGCACCAAGAAGCCGTTCCAGGACGTCATCCGTGAGGCCGGCGTCAAGGTGGAAGACATCGCCCACGTCGTTCTCGTCGGTGGTTCCACCCGGATGCCCGCTGTCTACGAGCTCGTCAAGAGCGAGACCGGTGGCAAGGACCCGAACAAGGGTGTCAATCCTGATGAGGTCGTCGCCGTCGGCGCCGCACTCCAGGCCGGCGTGCTGAAGGGCGAGCGCAAGGACGTGCTGCTCATCGACGTCACCCCGCTGAGCCTCGGCATCGAGACCAAGGGCGGCATCATGACGCGCCTGATCGAGCGCAACACGGCTATCCCGACCAAGCGCAGCGAGACGTTCACGACGGCCGACGACAACCAGCCGTCCGTGGCGATCCAGGTCTTCCAGGGCGAGCGTGAGTTCACCCGCGACAACAAGAACCTGGGCACGTTCGAGCTGACCGGCATCGCGCCGGCCCCGCGCGGCATCCCGCAGGTCGAGGTCACCTTCGACCTCGACGCCAACGGCATTGTGCACGTGTCCGCAAAGGACAAGGGCACCGGCAAGGAGCAGTCGATGACCATCACCGGCGGCTCGTCGCTGGCGAAGGAAGACATCGAGCGCATGGTGCGCGAGGGTGAGGAGCACGCCGCGGAGGACAAGCGCCGCCGCGAGGCCGCCGAGACCCGCAACACCGCCGAGCAGCTCGCCTACTCGATCGAGAAGCTGATCAAGGAGAACGACGAGAAGCTGCCCGAGGAGGTCAAGACCGAGGTCCAGGCCGACGTCGACGCCCTCAAGTCCGCACTCGCCGGAGACGACGACGCGGCAGTGAAGACCGCGTTCGACAAGCTCAACGAGAGCCAGGGCAAGATCGGCGAGGCCATCTACAAGACCAGCCAGGCGGATGCCGCAACGCCTCCTGCCGACGCCGGGGAGCCCACCGCGGAGTCCGGAAAGGCCGATGAGGACGTCGTTGACGCCGAGGTTGTCGACGACGAGGACGACCCGTCGACAAGCTCAGGAACCAAGAAGTAATGACAGACGACAAGCGTCCCGAGGGCGAACCGTTCGAGGAGGGGGTGCCCGCTGAGGGTGCCCCCGGGGCCGACGACGACGCGGAGACCGGTGCTCCGGCCGACGGGATCGACGAGGACGAATTGACCGTCCAGGACATCCTCGATGCCGCCGACCGCGAAGCAGCCGAACCGTCCGACGAGCACCTCGCCGACCTGAAGCGGGTCACCGCGGAATACGCGAACTACCGTAAGCGCACCGAGGCGAACCGCGAGGTCGAGCGCGAGCGCGTCACCGTGGATGTCGTCAAGGGCCTGATCCCTGTGCTCGACGACCTCGACCGGGCCGAGAAGCATGGCGACCTCGTTGCCGACACGGCCTTCAGCACGATCGCCGCCAAACTGCGGGCCAGCGTGGAGCGCCTCGGCGTGAAGCCGTTCGGTGTGGTGGGGGAGCCCTTCGACCCGAACGTGCACGAGGCTATCTTCCAGTTGCCGAGCACGGACGTGGAGGCGGACACCGTCGGCGATGTGGTCGAGACCGGCTACTTCCTCGGCTCGACGCTCCTGCGTGTGGCCAAGGTCGTCGTTCAGGTACCGAGCGATGGCTAGCCAGGACTGGTTTGACAAGGACTTCTACAAGGTCCTGGGTGTCGCGAAGGATGTCACTCCGGCCGAGTTGAAGAAGGCGTACCGGAAGCTGGCCCGCAAGTATCACCCGGACTCCAATCCAGGCAACCCTGCGGCCGAAGCGAAGTTCAAGGAAATCAGCGAGGCCCACTCGGTGATCGGCGATCCTGCCCAGCGCAAGGAATACGACGCCGTTCGCGCCATGGGCGGTGGAGCACGCTTCACCGCCCCCCGGGGTGGCGGTGGCGGTCAGGCCGGCGGCTTCGACGATGTGTTCGGCGGCATGTTCGGCGGAGGAGCCCGGCAACAGGGGTACTCCTACGAACAGGGCGGCTATGACGACCTCCTCGGCGGATTGTTCGGCCGTAATGGTGGTGGTGGTGGTTTCGGCAGCACGAGCGGCGGCTTCCGCGGCTATGGCGGTCCGACCCGCGGCCGGGATGTCATCGCGTCGACCACCGTTGACTTCATCACGGCCACCCACGGAGACCAGATCACCCTCCAGACACAGGATGGTCGCGCGATCAAGGTGAAGATCCCGGCCGGTGTCGCGGATGGCCAGAAGATCAAGCTCCGCGGCCAGGGCCAGCACAGCCCAGACGGCGGCGAGTCCGGCGACATCGTACTCACGGTCTCGGTGCGCAAGCACCCGGTCTTCGAGCGCGAGGGTCTGAACCTTCGAGTGTCCGTTCCGGTCACCTTCGTTGAAGCTGCGCTGGGCGCGACGATCGAGGTCCCCACCCTCGGTGGCCCTCCGGTCAAGCTGCGGATCGCACCGGGCACCCCGAGTGGCCGTGTCCTGAGGGTCAAGGGGCGCGGGGTCGTGACGCCCAAGGGCACCGGCGACCTGCTCGCCGAAGTCCAGGTTGCCGTGCCGTCGCATCTGTCCAAAGACGCCGAGGAGAAACTTGAGGCGTTCGCGGCCGCCCTGCCGAAGGAGAACCCGCGCGAGGACCTCTTGGCGAAAGCGAGAGATTAGCGGTGGATGAAAACACCCGGGTCTTCGTGATCTCGATGGCGGCTGAGCTTGCGGGCATGCACCCGCAAACCCTGCGCCAGTACGACCGCCTGGGGCTGGTGAGTCCCGACCGCACCCCCGGTCGGTCCCGCCGGTACTCCATGCGGGACGTGGCGAAGCTGCGCGAGATCGCGGACCTGGGTGCGGAGGGTGTGAGCCTGGAGGGAATTCGGCGCATCCTCGAACTGGAAGACCACGTTCGCGGGCTCGAGTCCCGCCTGCGCGAGCTCGAGGCGGCCCTCGCCGACGAGCTGCTCAACCGCCCGGGCCGCCGCGTCTTCGCGGCGGGCTCGGCCGGTGAGGTCATCTCGATGCGCGCCGGCACCCGAACCAGGCGCTCGAACCAGATCGTGATCTGGCGCCCGCTCGGCAACAAGGAGTAGCGCGGCATGACGCACCTGGCCGGGGCGGCCGACCGGCCGTCCCCCTTCGCTTTCCAAAGGCTGCGACGGTACCCGGACGTCGAGGCAGACAATCTCTTCGCCGTGGATGCCAGCGACCGGCTGATCCTGGATGAGGCGGCCGACGCCGTCGCATCCGCAGCCGCGGGCGAGGTCGTGGTGATCGAGGACCGATATGGCGCCCTGACCCTGGGCGCGGCGCACCTCGGTGGAGCCCGCGGCATCCGGGTGCACCAGGACGTGCTCTCCGGGGAACTCGCCCTCGCCCACAATGCCGCCACCGCCGGTCTGACTGGAGTGTTCCGTTCGCTGGGGCTCACGCAGGAGCTGTTGGCCGGCGCCAGGGTCGTGCTGCTGCAACTTCCGCGGAGCCTGTCGGCCCTCGACGAGATTGCCGGTGCCATCTCCCGCTACGCCGCCGCCGACGTCACCGTCTTTGCCGGTGGCCGGATTAAACACATGGCACCGGCCATGAACGGGGTCCTCGCCCGCCACTTCACCCGGCTGGACGTGACCCCGGCGCGGCAGAAGTCACGGGTTCTGGTCGCGAGCGGCCCGATCCGGCCGGATTCGGATTCGGTCGGGACCACCCCGGACTGGCCTCACTCCCAGCACCACGACGACCTGGCCATCACGGTCTGCGCGCACGGGGCGGCGTTTGCGGGGACCGCCGTCGACATCGGCACCCGGTACCTGCTCGAGTTCCGGGGTCGGATGAAACCGGGAGCCCGGACGGCAATCGACCTCGGTTGCGGCACGGGCGTCCTCGCGGCGGGCCTGGCACTGAGCCGCCCCGATCTCACCGTCATTGCCTCCGACCAGTCGGCGGCCGCTGTTGCATCGGCCGGCGCCACCATGTTCGCCAATGGCGTCGCCGACCGCGTGGCGGTGATCCGGGACGACGCCCTCGCGAGCCGGCCGGATGCCTCGGCCGAGCTGATCTTGTTGAACCCGCCCTTCCACATCGGATCGACGGTCCATGCCGGCGTCGCACTCAAGCTCTTCCACGACGCCGCCAGGGTGCTCGTGCCCGGCGGTGAACTCTGGACGGTCTGGAACACGCACCTCGGCTATCGATCGGCACTCATCCGCATTGTCGGAGCCACGCACCAGGTCGGTCGGAACTCCAAGTTCACCGTCACGGTTTCCACCCGTTCCTGACCCCTCGGGTCCTGGCACGGTGCCGCCGGCTGGACCCGTCCTGACCCGCGTCCGGGGGCGACACGCCCGGGATGTAGCCGTGAGTTGCGGCCCCTGGGGATTCACCGTAATGTCATTCAAGTCACCCCACAGGTTCGGAAAGCGGAAGTGCTTGCCGGCCTCAAGCGGGACCAATCCCAAGTCAAAATCTGCCAGTCAGA
The DNA here is from genome assembly GCF_004402785.1 of Cryobacterium algoritolerans. Taxonomy (GTDB): domain Bacteria; phylum Actinomycetota; class Actinomycetes; order Actinomycetales; family Microbacteriaceae; genus Cryobacterium; species Cryobacterium algoritolerans. The sequence goes on along the minus strand of NZ_SOFP01000083.1, from coordinate 179 downwards.
TTCTGTCTTGACGATGTCGTGTTGAGTCCCGTCGCCGGGGCGAAGACGACAACAAGAAACAACAGGAAAAGCCCCAAAGCGAAAGCCGTAGTGCTGGTCAAACAGTGTGGCCTGAGGTTGGGTGCGTCCGATCCTTGAGAACTCAACAGCGTGCACAATGTCAAATGCCAAAAACCTCG
>NZ_SOFP01000005.1 GCF_004402785.1 Cryobacterium algoritolerans | reverse complement strand
GCCGCCCGGGGCTCCGCCTGGACGCTGGAAGGCGCCCGGACGCTGGCCAAAGCCGGTCGGACGCGGCGCCTGGCCTGGTCCGCCCGGACGAGGCGCACCGGGGCGCGGCGCGGCCGGGCGCGGAATGTTGCTCGGGGATGTGGTGGACGCCGGGCGCTGGCCCATGCCCTGTGCGCTGGCGAACGGGTTGTTGCCGGGGCGCGGGCTCGGGGTCTTGCCCATGCCCTGGTTGCTGGCGAAGGGGTTGTTGCCGGGGCGCGCGGACGGCGGCTTCGGAACGGAGACGCCCGGCTTGGCTGCGACCGTGGTCGCGCCGTCCGTGCCGGCTGCCGAGGTATCCTGCACGGGCGTGGCCGCTGCTGCTGCCTTGTCGGCCGCGGCGGCCTTCTCGGCGGCGGCGGCCTTCTCGGTGGCCTGGGCCTGGCGCTGGGCGACCGTCAGCGGAGCGGACGGCATCGGCGGTGCGTCAACGGCGGGAACCTCGATGGAAACCTCCGGGGCCGGCCGTGCGCCCGGCTTGACGGCGAGCTTGGCGGGCGACGGGCGTGCGCCGCCCGGCTTTGCCGGTGAGGCGGCAACCGGTATGGTGCCGGCGGGAGCCGCTGAGGTGGTGGACGCCGCGGTGCCGGTGACACCGTCGGCCTGAAGCGCGGCGCGCAAACGGCGTGCGACGGGGGGTTCAACGCTACTGGACGGTCCCTTGACGAACTCGCCCATCTCTTTCAGTTTCGCAAGAGCTACCTTGCTGTCGACGCCGAGTTCTGTTGCGATCTCGTGCACGCGTGGTTTCGCAGCCACAATTCTCCTGTTCCGGGCCTGCACCCGGAAAGGGGCAGACCGTTAGTAACGGACGGGTCTCATTTCGAGCCGCTCATTAGTTATCCATTAGCCATTCAGCCTGTTCTCTAGTTGTTTCGCGCCCAAAGACCTGGTCACGCGAAGGGCACGCCCGAAAGCGTGTCGCCGCAGTGCGTCCTGGAAGCACGCGGCGGTGGGATGCAACCACGCGCCTCGCCCGGGCAGAGTGGCGGTTTCATCCACCACGAGTTCTGATTCCCGGGCTACAACCCTCAAAAGTGAGGATCGAGGGGCGCGCGAACGGCATCCAATGCACGTTCTAACGGGTTCCATCGTACCCCCTATTCGGTGTCCTCCAGAATGCTGTCCGGCTGAATGTCGATTTTCGCACCCGTGAGCTTGGCGGCGAGGCGGGCATTCTGGCCTTCCTTGCCGATCGCCAGTGACAGCTGGTAGTCGGGCACGAGGGCACGGACGGCCTTGATGGACTCGTCGATGACGTAGGCACTGGTGACCTTCGCGGGCGACAGTGCGCTCGCGACAAAAGTTGCCAGGTCGGGCGAGTAGTCGACGATGTCAATCTTCTCGTTGTTGAGTTCGGCGGTGACGGCGCGCACGCGCTGGCCGAGTTCGCCGATGCACGCGCCCTTGGCGTTGACGCCGGGCTCGGTGGCGCGCACGGCCATCTTGGTGCGGTGGCCGGCCTCACGGGCGAGCGACACGATCTCGACCACTCCGCTGGCGATCTCCGGGACCTCCAGCGCGAACAGGCGACGCACCAGCGACGGGTGGGTGCGTGAGACCGTGATCTGCGGCCCCTTGAGACCCTTGCCGACCGCCGTCACATAGACGCGGATGCGCGAACCGTGCACATAGCTCTCGCCCGGCACCTGCTCCTCCGGCGGCAGGATCGCTTCGATCGTGCCCAGGTCGACGTGGATCATGCGCGGGTTGGGTCCCTGCTGAATGATCCCGGCGACGATCTGGCCCTCGCGGCCCTTGAACTCGCCGAGCACTGCGTCGTCGGCCAGGTCGCGCAGACGCTGGTTGATGACCTGCTTGGCGGCGTAGGCCGCAATCCGGCCGAAGTCGGTGGGGTTGTCGACGGCTTCGCCGATGACGTTGCCCTCTTCATCGTGTTCGGGCACAAAAATGTCGACGTGGCCGGACTTGCGGTCGAGTACGACGCGCGCTTCCGGCAGTTCCTCGACGGCCTGCTTGGAAACTTCACCCTGGTGGGTGTGCTTCTGATAGGCCGTGAGAATTGCTTGCTCAATAATCTGCACGAGTTCCTCGAAGGGAATCTCTTTCTCGCGCTCCATCTGCCGCAACACGCTGAGGTCGATGTCCATGGCCGGCCTCCTCTATTCAGATCTTGCCGCCGCGAAACTGCGCAGCGGGCTCTTGTCTAAGGTACCCGACTCCGCGGCCTCGCGGCGCACTGTGTGGAAGCGGGCGCACGTTCTATCGTGCGCCCGCTTCCCGAGACTGAGCCGCGAGCCTAGCTGAAACTGGCGGCGACATCCGCGACGGCAACCTGGCTGCGCTCACCCGTGCGGCGGTCCCAGAGCTCGACGATGCCATCCACTGCCCCACGGCCGACGATGACGATGCGCGGGACGCCGATCAGTTCGGCGTCGCCGAACTTGACGCCGGGCGAGACCTTGCGTCGGTCGTCGTAGAGCACATCGCGGCCAGTGGCCTCGATGGCCGCGACCACGGCCTCCGAGGTCTCGAAGACGACCTCGTCTCGGCCGGTAGCGATCACGTGCACGTCGAACGGCGACACGGTTTCGGGCCAGATCAGGCCCTTCGCGTCGTTGTTCAGTTCGGCGATGATCGCGAGGATGCGGGTGACGCCGATGCCGTAGGAACCCATCGTGACGGTGACGAGCTTTCCGTTCTCGTTGAGCACCTTGAGCCCGAGCGCCTCCGCGTACTTGCGGCCGAGCTGGAAGACGTGGCCGATCTCCATCCCGCGGGTCAGCTCCACCGGGCCGGAGCCGTCGGGCGCCGGGTCGCCGGCGCGCACGTCGGCGGCCTCGACCGTGCCGTCGACCTGGAAGTCGCGCCCGGCGACCAGCCCGAAGACGTGACGGCCCTGTTCGTTGGCGCCGGTGATCCACTCGGTGCCGTCGACGACGCGCGGGTCGACAAGGTAACGGATGCCGGTGACCGACTTCTCGCCGAGCACGGCACCCGCCCTCGACCACGGACCGATGTAACCCTTGACGAGCCCGGGATGCCTGGCCAGGTCGGCTTCATTGGCAGCCTCCGCCTCGGCGGGGGCGAACGCGACCTCCACCCGTTTGAGATCGACCTCGCGGTCACCCGGCAGGCCGATGATGACGAGCTTGCGGGAGCCGTCGGGGTGGGTGAGCGCGAGGACGACGTTTTTGAGCGTGTCAGCCGCGGTCCACGCCCGGCCGTCAAGGCGCGGGTGGTCGCTGTTGGCCCGGTCGACGAGGGTCTGGATCGTAGGCGTGTCCGGGGTGTCGTGCACCTCGGCAGCCGGGATCGCGGCCCAGCCAACGGCGGGAGGGGCAAGCGTGGTGAACGCCTCGACGTTGGCGGCGTAGCCACCGGCCGAGCGCACAAAGGTGTCTTCGCCGACCGCGGTGGGGTGCAGGAACTCCTCGCTCCGCGATCCGCCCATTGCGCCGGCATCCGCCTTGACGATCACGTACTCGAGGCCGAGCCTGATGAAGATGCGCTCGTAGGCGTCGCGCTGGGCCTGGTAGCTCAGGTCGAGGCCGGCATCCGTGTGGTCGAAGGAGTAGGCGTCCTTCATGGTGAACTCGCGTCCGCGGAGGAGCCCGGCCCTGGGACGGGCCTCGTCGCGGTACTTATCCTGGATCTGGTAGATCGACAGGGGCAGGTCCTTGTAGCTGCTGTAGAGATCCTTCACGAGGAGGGTGAAGACCTCTTCGTGGGTGGGAGCAAGGAGCAGGTCGCTGCCCTTGCGGTCCTGGAGCCGGAACAGACCGTCGCCGTATTCGTCCCAGCGCCCGGTGACCTCGTAGGGTTCACGCGGCAGGAGTGCCGGGAAGTGCACCTCGAAGGCGCCGGCCGTGGCCATCTCCTCGCGCACGATCGTCTCGATCTTGTTCTTCACCCGCAGGCCCAGAGGCAGCCAGGCGAAGATTCCTGGGGCTTGGCGGCGGATGTAGCCGGCCCGCACGAGCAGCCGGTGGCTGGAGACCTCGGCGTCCGAGGGATCTTCGCGGAGGGTTCGGAGGAAGTAGTTGGACATACGAATAGGCACCCCCCTACTTTACGGCGCGCGCCACTTCGAGACGCGCGCCCGATGCAGGCGGCTGAGTTGCGGAGGAAACACCCTTCTCGGGCCTGCGAGGGTGTTTTCTCCGCACCTCAGTTCTCCGCACCCCGGTTCACGGCACCCCAGAGGGCGGGAGGTGCTATTTGGAGACGGTGACGACCGGGGCGCCGAGGGAATCCTCGCTGGCAGGCATCTCCGCGGCCAGGCGGTTTGCCTCTTCGATCAGGGTCGCGACGATCTCGTCCTCCGGCACGGTCTTGATGACCTCGCCGCGCACGAAAATCTGACCCTTGCCGTTGCCGGATGCCACCCCCAGGTCGGCCTCGCGGGCCTCACCTGGTCCGTTGACGACGCAACCCATCACGGCCACGCGCAGAGGCACGGTCATGCCCTCAAGCCCGGCCGTGACGTCGTTCGCGAGCTTGTAGACATCCACCTGGGCCCGGCCGCAGCTCGGGCAGGAGACGATCTCGAGCTTGCGCTCGCGCAGGTTGAGCGACTGCAGGATCTGAAGTCCGACCTTGACTTCCTCGGCCGGGGGCGCGCTGAGCGAGACCCGGATGGTGTCGCCGATGCCCTCGCCGAGCAGGATGCCGAAGGCCGTCGCGCTCTTGATGGTGCCCTGGAAAGACGGGCCGGCCTCGGTGACTCCGAGGTGCAGTGGCCAGTCGCCGCGTTCTGCGAGCAGCCGGTAGGCCTTGACCATGATCACCGGGTCGTTGTGCTTGACCGAAATCTTGAAGTCGTGGAAGTCGTGCTCCTCGAACAGGCTCGCCTCCCAGACTGCGCTCTCGACGAGCGCCTCCGGGGTGGCCTTGCCGTACTTCTGCATGAGGCTGGGTTCGAGGGAGCCCGCGTTGACGCCGATCCGGATGGAGACGCCGGCGGCCTTGGCCGCGGCGGCGATCTTGCCGACCTGGTCGTCGAACTTGCGAATGTTGCCCGGGTTGACCCGTACGGCCGCGCAGCCGGCGTCGATCGCCGCGAACACGTAGCTCGGCTGGAAGTGGATGTCCGCGATCACGGGGATCTGGCTCTTCTTCGCGATGATCGACAGGACCTCAGCGTCGTCCCTGGTCGGCACGGCGACGCGCACGATGTCGCAGCCGGATGCCGTGAGTTCGGCGATCTGCTGGAGCGTCGCGTTGATATTCGTCGTCGGTGTCGTCGTCATCGACTGGACGCTGACTTGAGCGTCACCGCCGACGAGCACCTTGCCGACCTTGATCTGGCGACTCTTACGTCGCGGAGCGAGAACCTCGGGTACTTTGGGCATTCCCAAATTGATAGCAGCCACGGCAATATCCTAAGTCAGGCAACTGGGGAGATGGTCTGTTTCGGCCGCAGGGACGCGACCGGCCGGCGCCGCGGCTCCCGGCCGGCACGGCTACGCTCGGTTGACGACGTACGACAGCGGTCCCACGAGGACAGTTGCGAGCAGACGGTTACACGAAGACGAAGGAGTCATCATGAGCTCGATCGAAGTGGTCATCCTGGCCGGGTCCCGCACGCCGCAGGGCCGGGTGAACGGCCAGCTGGCCGGCCTGAGCGCCGTGGAACTGGGCAGCGCCGCCATCAAGGGGGCACTGGACCGTGCGGGGGTATCCCCCGGCCAGGTCGACGCGGTGCTGATGGGGCAGGTGCTGCAGGCCGGCTGCGGTCAGAATCCGGCCAGGCAGAGCGCGATCGCGGCCGGGATCCCCTGGAACGTTCCCGCGATGACGCTGAACAAGGTCTGCCTCTCCGGACTTGCCGCCGTTGTCGACGCGGCCAGGCTCATCCGTCTGGGCGAGGTAGACGTGGTCATCGCCGGCGGCCAGGAGTCGATGTCCCAGGCCCCGCACCTGCTCCCCGGGTCCCGCCAGGGCTGGCCGTACGGCAGCGTCACCGCACTCGACCATGCGGCGCACGACGGGCTCACGGATGCCTTCGACGGGCTCTCGATGGGGCTCTCGACCGAACGCGTCAATGGCCGGCTCGGCATCGGCCGCGTTGAACAGGACGCCATCGCGGCGGCTTCGCATCAGCGTGCGGCAGAAGCGGCCCGCGGCGGCATCTTCGGCGATGAGATCACGCCGTTGAGCGTGCCGCAACGCCGCGGGGACCCTCTCCTCGTCACGGAGGATGAAGGCGTGCGCGGCGACAGCACCACCGAGACGCTCGGCCGGCTGCGCCCGGCGTTTTCGACGGATGGCACCATCACCGCCGGGAACTCCTCGCCGCTCAGCGACGGCGCGAGCGCCCTCGTGCTGAGCAGCCGGTCCTGGGCAGAGGAACGGGGCCTGGACTGGCTCGCCACGGTGTTGGCCTCCGGCCATGTCGCCGGGCCGGACAACTCGCTGCACTCCCAGCCGGCGAACGCGATCAAGCACGCGCTCGACCGGGAAGGCTGGTCGGCAGAGGACCTCGACCTGGTCGAGATCAACGAGGCGTTCGCGGCCGTCTCGCTCGAATCGACCACGGAACTCGGACTCTCGCCCGAACGGGTCAACATCCACGGCGGCGCCATCGCGATCGGCCATCCGATCGGCGCCTCCGGGTCACGGCTGGCGCTGCACGCTGCGCTGGAACTCGCCCGACGCGGCAGCGGAAAGGCGGCCGTGGCGCTCTGCGGGGGCGGCGGCCAGGGCGAGGCTCTGCTGCTCTCGCGCTGACCGGCCGGCGCCCACCCGAGCCGCCGACCGGCGGCTCGGACACCGCGGTCGCGTGAATCCGCGGCGTTGGGGCGGCGTCGGGGCGGCGTCGCGGCGGCGGCGGGGTCACTACTGGGGCGGCGTTGCCGCGTCGTCGGCACGGTTGGCCCTGAGCACCTCTAGTCTGGCCCGGTACTCGACCTCGTCGATGTCACCCTGGGCGAACCGCTCGGCGAGGGTCTTCTCGGCACTGCGGGTGTCCCCGCCGACCTGCCAGTGTGACGGGCCGCCGTGGAAGCCGGGGCCACCCAGGTAACCGGGGCCGACCATTCCGCGCCGCCAGCGGCGGCCGAACAGCGCGAAGAGGAGCGCGAAGAGTCCGAGGCCGAACAGCGGGATCAGAACCAGCAACCAGATCGGGCCGCCACCCCAACCGTGGCCTGGGCCCGGGTGGGCGACGAGCCCGATGAGTAGCGCAGTCGAAAGCATGATGTATCCATTCTGTGGAGAGGCCCGGTGTCTTTGCCCGGCGGAGGGTCCGCCGATACCGGTGTCCCCAGTGTCGCGAGCCTGCCGGGTTCGCGAATCCGCCCAGCGGCGACACTTCGGGTACTCCCCCGGGAGCAGTGCACCTGCTGCACTACCAGCCGCCGACGAGGCCTTCCTCGTAGGCGACGATGACCAGTTGAACCCGGTCGCGTGCGGCGAGCTTGCTCATGATCCGGGACACATGGGTCTTCGCGGTCAGCGGGCTGAGGAACAGACGCACGGCGATCTCCGTGTTGGTCAGGCCGCGGCCGACCAGCCCGAGCACCTCGCGTTCCCGAACCGTCAGCGACTCCAGCGAGGTGTGCCCTCGAGGGGCCCGGAGGCCGGACTCCAACCGTTCCAGCAGGCGGCGGGTGACCCCGGGCGAGAGCAGCGCGTCCCCGGCGGCCGCGACCCGCACCGCCCGGATGAGTTCGGTCGGTTCGGTGTCCTTCACGAGGAAGCCGCTTGCCCCGGCCCGGATCGCCTGGGCCACGTAATCGTCGAGCTCAAAAGTCGTCACGATCACGATATGGGTGCCGGCGAGCGCCGGATCCGCTGCGATCCGCTCGGTCGCCCACAGTCCGTCGCCGCCGGGCATCCGGATGTCCATCAGCACCACGTCCGGCCGGTGCCGGGTCACCTGCTCAACGACTTCCGCCCCCGTCGCAGCCTCCGCGACGACCTCGAAATCCGGCTCCGAGTCCAGCAGGGCGCGAAACCCGGCCCGGATCAGCTGCTGGTCGTCGGCGATGATGACCCGGATCACCGCGTTCTCCGCAGCGGAAGGCGCGCCTCGACCAGGAACCCGCCGGTGGGCATCCGTTCGGCGCGGAGGCTGCCGCCGAGCAGCTCCGCCCGCTCCCGCATCCCCAGCAGGCCGCCGCCGGGCATGATCGCGGGAGCGCCCGGGCCGGCGGTCCCGTCGTCGGTCACGGTGAGCCGGACGTCGGCGCCCTCGACGACCAGGCGCACGGATGCTGCGCGAGCCCCCGAATGCCGCAACACGTTCGTGAGCGCCTCCTGACAGATCCGGTAGAGGGCCAGCTGGGTGGCCGCCGGCGCATCCGACCCGTCCGGGATGAGCTCGTTCGCGAGGCCGACGCGCAGTCCCTGGTCGCTGAACGACTCGACCAGGGCAGGCAGTCCGGCGAGGTCCGGCTGGGGCGCGCGCGGCGCGTCATCGTCGATGCCGGACGTGCCGGAGAGGTCGACGTCGGAGCGCAGGATCCCGAGCACCGTGCGCACCTCGTCGAGGGCGTTCTTGCTCGTGGCCTTGATGCTGGCCAGCGCCTCCGCGGCCTTCCCCGGCTGACTGTCGATCAGGTGCAGCCCAACACCGGCCTGCACGTTGATCTGGGACAGCGAATGAGCGAGCACGTCGTGCAGTTCCCGGGCGATGCGCACCCGCTCGCGTTGCTCGGCGGACTGCCGCCGCGCATCCGCCCGGCGTCGAAGGTTGTTGATCTGCTCCCGCCGGGTGCGGATCGCCTCCCCGAACCCCATCAGCAGGGCCAGGCCCAGGGTGGTGAGCGCAATCCGGGCCGGTTGGAGCGGAATGGCGTAGAGCCCGGCGATGCCGATCGTTGCCACCCAGACCGCGGCGACGGAGGTGTAGACCCAGACCCGCGCGCCGCGCACGATGCCGAGCACGATCGCGAAACCGACCGCAACGTACGGCAGCCCGATGTCGGGCCGCAGCAGCACGAGCGCGCCGCCGGCCGCGGCCGCAACGGCCACGACGGGGCCCGGATAGCGTCGGGCGCCGATCAGGGCGAGCGGTCCGACGAGGGCGAGGGCGAGGGCGAGGTACCAGCCTGGCCGGGGTCCACCATGCACGAGCTCCCGGCCGAACACCCGGCCGAGCTCCCGGCCGGCGTCGGGGCCGAACTCACGGCCGGAACGGGCGAGGACCGCGACCGCCGGGACTTGGACGAGGAACGAGACGATCACCGGGATCCACAGCCGGGCCTCGGCCGGGATGCGGGTGTCATAGCCGCCACCGGGGCGGCCGCGTTCGTGGTCGTACCACGGAGCATCCGAATCCCAGTGTGGTGGCATGTTCCGATGCTACGACCCCGGCGGGGGCGCGGCATCCGCCCGAGGCCGTGCTGCCGCTACTCCCCGGGGAGTAGCCGGGGTAGCCGGGGTAGCCGGGGTAGCCGGGGTTGCCGGGGTTGCCGGGGTTGCCGGGGTAGCCGGGGTAGCCGGGTCAGCCGAACAGGCTGATCGGCTTGACGATGTCGGCGTAGATCAGCAGCAGGCTCATCCCGCCGAGCACGACCACGACGGCGAAGGTGAGCGGCATCAGTCTGGCGGTGTCGACGGGACCAGGGTCGGGGCGCTTGAACAGCCGGGCAACCCAGCGGCGGAGGCCTTCCCAGAGTGCACCCGCGACGTGCCCGCCGTCGAGCGGCATCAACGGGATCAGGTTGAACACGAACAAGGCGATGTTGAGCGACGCGAGCAGTCCGAGCATGCTGGCGATCTTGCTGTTCACCGGGATGCTGTCGATGCTCGCGATCTCGCCGGCGACGCGGCCGACGCCGACCACGCTGATCGGGCCGTTCGGGTCGCGTTCGCCGGGGCCGAAGGCTGCGTTTGCGATGTCGACCATCCGCTGAGGCAGGTTGGCGATCATGTGCACGACAGCGCCGATGTTGTTGCCCACCGCGGGCAGCACGGCCGTGGCCGGCTGCTGCACGAGTTCGCCGGCCGGACCGATACCGACGAAACCGACTTCCTGGGTGAGCGATGTGCCGGAGCGGTCCTTCTCGACCTTGCCTGCGGCATCCATTACGTACCGCACGGTGAGTTTGGGTGTGATCGTGAGGGTCTGCTTCGCGCCGGCGCGGTCGACGACGACGGTGAGCGGGATACCCGGCGAGTTGCGGATCAGGTCGGTCGATCGGGCCCAGTTGTCAATGACCGTGCCGTTGATAGTGACGAGCCGGTCGCGGGGCTTGAGCCCGGCTGCGGCGCCGGGGGCCTTCTCGTCGGACGCTTCGCAGGCCTGCCTGGAACTGGTGGCCGGGAGCACGCAGGCGGACACACTGCCGACGGTGGTGCTCGCCTGCGCGGTTCCGAATCCCATCAGCAGCACGGCGAACAGCACAAGCGCGATGAGCAGGTTCATGGTCGGCCCGCCGAGCATGATGATGATCCGTTTCCAGACCGGGAGCCGGTAGAACGCGCGGTGGTCCTCGCCCTCCCCGATGGTGTCGGCGCTGGACTGACGGGCGTCGACGACCATGGTGGCCAGGGCATTCGCTTTCTTCTCCGGCGCACCCTCCTGCACGAGCTGGTTGAAGAACCCGGTGCTGGACGCCTGGACCTTGCCGCCTTTCTTCGCCGGAGGAAACATCCCGATCATCGAGATGTAGCCGCCCAAAGGGATGGCCTTGACGCCGTACTCGGTCTCGCCCTTGCGGCGGGACCACACGGTCGGACCGAAGCCGATCATGTACTGGGTGACCTTCACCCCGAACGCCTTGGCGGGCAGGAGGTGGCCGATTTCGTGCAGGCCGATGGACAGGGCGAGCCCGACGACGACGACGACGACGCCCAGGAGATACAGCAGCACGGTTTCCACAATCGTAGGTTACCCACTCCAAGCTGCGAAGGCGCTGGCCGTTCCCGACCCGGAGTGTGGTTTGCTTAACCGTTGGACCTATAAGGAGGACCCCTCTGTCTGAGCCTCGCATCCCCGGCCCGATCGGCCTCCGACTCGCCGATCGATTCCGCATCGACCGTCTGATCGGCACGGGCGGCATGGCAGTCGTCTACGAGGCGACGGATGTCGTGCTCGGGCGAACCGTGGCGGTCAAACTCTTCCGGATGGACACCGCCGACGGCGCAGGCCCCGAGCGCCAGAGCGGCGAGGTCGCGGTGCTGGCCAGCCTGAACCACTTCGCCCTGGTCACCCTGTTCGACGCCGGCACCGCCGTGATCGACGGTGTCCCCCGCACATTCATCGTGATGGAGTTCGTCAACGGGCGCGACCTGCGCAGCCGCATCGGTGACGGCCCCATCCTGCCCGCCGAGGTGGCCGAGATCGGGGCAGACCTCGGCGAGGCCCTGCACTATGTGCACTCGCAGGGCATCATCCACCGCGACATCAAGCCGGCGAACGTGCTCCTCGCGCCGTCGGGCTTCCCCGGCAGGAGCATGCACGCCAAACTCGCCGACTTCGGCATCGCCAGGCTGTTCGACGCCACCCACCTCACGAAGACGGGCGCCCTGCTCGGCACCGCAGGCTATCTCAGCCCTGAGCAGGCGCTGGGCGAACCGATCGGCCCGCCCAGCGACGTCTATTCGCTCGGCCTCGTGCTGCTCGAATGCCTGACCGGCGAGCGCGCCTTCCCCGGGTCGGCGATCGAATCCGCGATGGCCAGGCTGCAGCGTGACCCCGTCATCCCCGACTTCCTCGGCAGCGGCTGGGCCGAGGTGCTCGGCGGCATGACCGACCGGGTCGTCGAGGAGCGGTTCACCGCCGAGCAGGCTGCCGTGCGCCTGCGGAGCCTGGTGGCCGCGCCTGGACCGGCCGCGGCCGCGGCGCACTCCGTGCTCGACGACTTCGACGGGACGGAGCTCCTCGAGCCCCTGGCACAGACCGCCCTGCTGGAGCAGACCACTGTTCTCGAGGAGCCCACCCTGCCGGGGCAGACCGCTGTTTTCGAGCAGACCGCGCGGCTGGAGAAGACCGCCCTGCTGGAAGCTGCCCCCCTGGAGAGGACCGCACTGCTCGAGCCGGTACCGTCACCGGGGCACGTCGCCGCGGCAGACTCCGCCGCCGGCGCAGCAGACGAGCCGACCGAGTTCCTCCCCGTCGGCGGACGAACCGGACTGACACGCCCCTCGCCCACGTCCCCGGGCCTGCGGCCGACCCGCCGCACAATGGCGGCCATTGCCGCGGCCGTGGTGCTGGTCGCACTGGCTGCCATCCTGTTCGCACCCCGACCTGCCCCGCCGGCGGAGACGCCCGCGAGTTTCCCGGCCGTCGACGGCACCCTCGGCACCCATCTCCAGCAGCTCCAGGAAAGCCTCAGGCCATGAACATCCGCTCCCGCCTTGCCTCAGGGGTGGCCGCCGCGCTCCTCGTGGCCGCCACACTGACCGCCTGCTCCGGGCCGACCCCGGAACTGGCCACCCCAACCGCCGAGAAGCTGCGCTCCGGCGTGCTGAGCGTCAGCACAGCCGCCGCGGCCGGTGACTTCGGGGGGGCGCAGTCCGCACTCACCGCTGTGCAGGCAGACCTGCTGACGGCCGCTGCGGCCGGGCAGGTCTCGGCGGCGAGGTCCGCCCAGATCCAGTCCGCGATCAACCTCGTAACCGGCGACCTCGCGGACGCGATGGCGGCCAGCACGCCGACGCCCACCCCTACCGAGAAGCCGTCACCGTCGGTTGACAAGGGCGACAACAAGGACAACGGTGACTGCAAGAAGAAAGACGACTGCGGACACTGACCGCCTGGAGGATGCCATGCCCGCACAACTCGTCGTCGGAGCCGGCCTGATCGGACGCCCGCTCGCCGCGCGTCTCGCCGGGCGTGGCGACCGGGTCACCATCGGCACCCGGTCCGGATCCGCGGCTGCGGGGGCCACGGCGGTCGTGCTCAACGCCGGCGACCGGGACGCGTTCACCCGCGCCGCCGCCGGGGCGGCGACGATCTTCCTCTGTACGAATCCGGCGTACACCGACTGGGCCACCCAGTGGCCGCCGATGATCGACGCCGCAATCGCCGCGGCATCCGCCACCGGCGCAGCCCTGGTCGTGATGGGCAACCTGTACCCGTACGGTTCGCCGACCGGCCCGATGACCGAACACTCACCGGAATCGACGACGGAGGCCAAGGGCCTCGTACGTAAAGACGGCTGGCGGAAGGTGCGCGAGGCACACGAACGCGGCGAGCTGCGCGGCGTCGAGGTGCGAGCGAGCGACTACTTCGGTCCCGGCGCCACCGGCACCGCGCACCTGGGCGAGACCTTCTTCACCTCGATCCTCGCCTCGAAGACCGCCCGGGCGGTCGGACGGCCCGCTCTCCCGCACAGCTGGAGTTATCTGCCCGACATCGTCAGCACCCTGATCGCCGCCGCCGATCACGACGACGAATGGGGTCGACTCTGGCACGTTCCGAGCGCCGCCGTGAGCCGGATCGAGATCGCGGACCAGGTCAACCAGCGTTTCGGGACGCATGGGAAGGTGGCTGCGTATCCGCAGTGGCTGCTCCGGGCGCTCGGCGCGGTGAACCCGATGATGTACGAGATCTGGGCGTCGAGCTACCAGTTCACGGTCCCGTACCTGATCGACTCCGCCGAGACCGAGCGCAAACTCGGGGTCGCCGCGACGGCGTGGGCGGATGCCCTCGACACGACCGCGGTGAGCTACCGCCGCTGAGGCCCGGGCACCGAGACACCGGCACCGAGACGCCGGCGGGGTGTCAGCGGGCGAGCAGCTTGTCCGCCTCGGCCCGAGCCCAGTCCTCTGCCGCGGAGAGCGACTCGCGGGTGAGCGGGCCATCCTGCTCGTGGGCCTCGACGACGCGCTGAATGGTGTCGACGATGTCCAGGAATCCGATGGCGCCGGCGTGGAACGCCGCCACGGCCTGCTCGTTCGCCGCGTTGAAGACGGCCGGGTAGGTTCCGCCGGCCCGGCCGACGTGCTTGGCCAGGTTGACGGCGGGGAATGCCGTGTCGTCGAGGGGTTCGAAGGTCCAGCTCTGCGGGGTGCTCCAGTCGATCGGGGCGCCGACGGCGGCCACCCGGTTCGGCCAGTCCAGGCCGAGTGAAATGGGCAGGCGCATGTCGGGAGGCGAGGCCTGCGCGATCGTCGACCCGTCGACGAACTCGACCATCGAGTGCACGACCGATTGCGGGTGCACGACCACGTCGATGCGCTCATAGTCGACGTCGAACAGAAGGTGCGCCTCGATCACCTCGAGGCCCTTGTTCACGAGGGTGGCGGAATTCGTGGTCACCACCGACCCCATGGTCCAGGTCGGGTGGGCGAGCGCCTGCGCGGGTGTGACGTCCGCCAGCTGGCCGCGGCGGCGCCCCCTGAACGGTCCGCCGGATGCCGTGAGCACCAGGCGCCGAACCTCGCCGGCCGTGCCGGAGCGCAGCGCCTGGGCGATGGCGGAGTGCTCTGAATCGACCGGCACGATCTGGCCCGGCGCCGCCAGCGACTTCACCAGGTCACCGCCGACGATCAGGGATTCCTTGTTCGCCAGGGCGAGGGTGCGACCAGCGACGAGTGCCGCGAGGGTGGGGCCGAGGCCCACCGAACCGGTGATGCCGTTGAGCACCACGTCGGCGTCGACATCCCGCACCAATTGCTCGGCCTCGTCGGCGCCGAGCGCCGTCGCGTCGACCTCGAACTCGGCAGCCTGGCTCTCGAGCAGCGCCCGGTTACTGCCCGCGGACAGCCCGACCACCTCGAACCTGGTCGGGTTCGCCTTGATGACATCGAGGGCCTGGGTTCCGATCGAGCCGGTGGACCCGAGAATTACAACTCGTCTTCGCACCCTCCCATGCTAGGTGCAGGGTCGGGCAACGGCCCGACTTCGTGCACACCCGGCCGGATTCGCGGGCCGCCCGGGCGCGGCCTTTCGGCGTGCGGCGCCACGGGCGGTAGTGTCGATGGGTGACCGGTGCCAAAGTCGAACCCCAGGACGAACGCCTCGTCGACCCTTCGGACGAGGAGGCGCCAGAGCCCACGAAACGCCCGGGCTTCGTCTATTTCCTCGGCTACGGCATCATGGCGCCGATCGCGCGCCTGGCCTTCCGGCCGACCATCACCGGGCGCGAGAACATCCCGCGCGAGGGCCGGGTCATCCTCGCCAGCAACCACCTCTCCTTCATCGACAGCATCGTGATCCCGCTGTCCGCGCCGCGACGGGTGCAGTTCCTGGCCAAGTCCACCTATTTCACCGGCACCGGGTTCAAGGGCTTCGTTTCCCGCACCTTCTTCACCTCGATCGGCGCGGTCGGGGTGGAGCGCGGCGCCGGACAGGCCGCCCAGGATGCCCTCGACGCCGGGCGCAACATCCTGGAGTCTGACAGCGCCTTCGCCATCTACCCGGAGGGTACACGCTCGCTCGACGGGCGGCTCTACAAGGGCCGCACCGGCGTCGCCTGGCTCGCGCTCACCACCGGCGCGGTCGTCGTGCCGGTGGGGCTGGTCGGCACCCAGGAGATCCAGCCCGTCGGGGCGAAGTTCCCGCGAATCCGCAAGGTCACCGTCACCTTCGGCACACCGATCGACTTGAGCCGTCACGGCTCCGCGGAATCAGGCAAGGCACGGCGTGGCGCCACGGACGAGATCATGGCCGCGATCCACGCGTTGTCCGGGCAGGAACTGGCCGGGAAGTACAACGAATCGCCGCCTTCAGGAACCCTGCAGAAACTGGCCGATCGCGTGTTTCCGCGCGAACGGGTCTAGCCCGCGCCGGGCATCCGAAACACGGCGGAAATCGGCGCAAACTAAGCTGGGGGCATGTCTGCCCAGTATTCGGTCCCCCAAGAACGCAAACTCGTCACCGCCCTCCCGGGCCCCAAATCGATCGAGCTGCAGGAACGTCGCCTGCGCTCGGTGTCCCGCGGCGCGGGCACCCTCGCCAATATCTACATGGACCACGGGGCCGGCGCGATCCTCGTCGACGTCGACGGCAACCAGATCATCGACCTGGGTTGCGGCATCGGCGTGACGACCATCGGCCATGCCAACACCGAGGTGGCCGCCGCCGCCGCCGCCCAGGCCGCCAAGCTCACCCACACCCTGTTCACCGTCACACCGTACGAGAATTATGTCGCCGTCGCCGAGAAGCTCGCCGAGATAACCCCCGGCGACTTCGAGAAGCGCTCCGTACTCGTGAACACCGGTGCAGAGGCCGTCGAGAACGCGGTCAAGATCGCCCGCAAGTTCACCGGTCGGCGCGCGATCGTCGCCCTCGACCACGCCTTCCACGGCCGCACGAACCTGACCATGGCGATGACCTACCGCCCCTGGCCGGAGCGCGCCGGGATGGGCCCGTTCCCCGGTGAGATCTACAGCGTCCCCACGAGCTACCCCTACCGCGACGGCCTGACCGGTGAAGAGG
This sequence comes from Cryobacterium algoritolerans, assembly GCF_004402785.1. Lineage (GTDB taxonomy): Bacteria > Actinomycetota > Actinomycetes > Actinomycetales > Microbacteriaceae > Cryobacterium > Cryobacterium algoritolerans. Next base: position 77,821 of record NZ_SOFP01000005.1, on the reverse strand, counting down.
CCGCCGAGAGGACCATCGACTACATCACGACCCACATCGGCGCCACCGAGATCGCCGCGTTCTTCGTGGAGCCGATCCAGGGCGACGGAGGCATCGTCATCCCCGCCCCCGGCTACTTCACCCGCATCCGCGAGTTCTGCACCGACAACGGAATCGTGTTCGTCGCCGACGAGATCCAGGCCGGGATCGCCCGCACCGGCACCTGGTACTCGATCGAGCACCACGGCGTCATCCCCGACCTGGTCACCACTGCCAAGGGAATCGCGGGCGGGTTCCCGCTCGCCGCGGTCACCGGGCGCGCCGACATCATGGACTCCGTGCAGCCTGGCGGCATCGGCGGCACCTTCGGCGGCAACCCCGTCTCCACCGCCGCCGCCCTGGCCGTGTTCAACCTGATCGAGCGCGATGACCTGCTCGGCGAGGCGAGGCGCGTCGAGAAGGCCCTCTGGGCCCGGATCGGCGACTGGGCCGAGAAGTTCTCGATCGTCGGCGACGTGCGCGGAAAGGGCGCCATGTTCGGCGTCGAGCTCGTGCACCCCGGCACGACCGCACCGTACCCCGAGGCGCTCACCGCCATCATCAAGCACGCGACCACGAACGGCGTGATCGTGCTGGATGCCGGGAGCTGGGACTCCGTGTTGCGCATCATGCCGTCGGTCGTCATCTCCGAGGCGCTCATCGACGACGCGATGAGCGTCATCGAGGAGACCCTCACGGCGCTCTCCGGCTCCTAACCGCCGTCCCCCCGCGCTCCCCGCGCTCCCCGCACCCGCGCTTCGCAGCCCGCGAGACTGCAGCCCCCGAGACTGCAGCCCCCGAGAGTGCAGCCCGCGAGGGTGCACTTTTCGCCCCTTCGCTCGACGTGAAGGGGCGAAAACTGCACTCTCGCGGGTAGGAGGGGTGGCTCGCCGAATGGAGCGGGGTGAGGCGGAGTGGGGGGGTTAGGCGGGGGCGGTGTGTGGTTCGTGGTTGACCGGGAAGTTCACGGATGCTGCGATGAAGCAGAGCCTGGCCGCCTCCGCGTGCAGCGACTGGGCCAGGTCGACCTGGCCGGGGTCAGCCACCGTGACGCGGGGGCGGAGAGTGGCCTCGGTGAAGTGACCGCCGCCATCCGCCGTCTGCACCATGGCGCCGGTTGCCTCGTCGGTATAGCCGACGACGACGACCCCGTGCCGCACGGCCACGTGCAGGTAGGACAGCAGGTGGCATTCGCTGAGGGCTGCCAGCAGCAGTTCCTCCGGGTTCCACCGGTCGGCGTCGCCGTGGAAACTGTGATCGGCGGATGCCTCGATCGGCGCCTTACCTGCCGCGGTGATCGAGTGCTCCCGGCCGTACTCGCGGTAGTCGCTGGTGCCGGTGCCCCGGTTCCCGGTCCAGGCGACCTTCACGGCGTAGCGGTGCTCATTAATCATGGCGTCTCCTTCGGGTCCGAGCTGCAGGAACCGATTCTCGCAGCAAATCGCCACCGCGGTCGCCGGGCGGGTCGGTAAACTAGTTGCACCATGACTGACACGCTGACGCCCTCGACTACCCCGTCCACCTCTGCCGTACCCGTCTACACGGTGACGCAGGAACGCAGGATCCTGACCGCGATCCCCGGTCCGCGCTCCGTCGAACTGCAGCAGCGACGCCTGGCCACCGTCTCGGGCGGCGTGAGTTCGGCACTTCCCGTCTACATCGCCACGGCGAACGGTGCCATCATCGTCGACGTCGACGGCAACCAGTTCATCGACCTCGGCGCGGGCATCGGCGTGACCACGATCGGCCACACCGAGACGAGCGTCGTCGCGGCCGCCGTCGCCCAGACGCAGGACTTCATCCACACCTTGTTCACGATCACGCCCTACGAGGAGTACGTGCGCGTCTGTGAACTGCTCGCCAAGCACACCCCCGGCGATTTCCCGAAGAAGTCAGTGCTGATCAACTCCGGCGCCGAGGCCGTGGAGAACGGCGTGAAGATCGCCCGCAAGTACACCGGCCGCCGCGCCGTCGCCGTGCTCGACCACGCCTACCACGGCCGCACCGTGCTCACCATGGCGATGAACTACAAGGCGATGCCCTACGCGACCGGGTACGGCCCGCTCGCCAGCGACGTCTACCACGCCCCGAGTTCATACCCCTACCACGACGGCCTCAGCGGCGCGGATGCCGCCAAGCGCACGATCGCCTACCTCGAGAAGGTCGTCGGCCCGACCGACCTCGCCTGCCTCGTGGTCGAGCCGATCCAGGGCGAGGGCGGCTTCATGGTCCCGGCGGAGGGCTACTTCACCGCGCTGCAGGACTGGTGCACGGCAAACGGCGTCGTCATGATCGCCGACGAGATCCAGAGCGGCATGGCCCGCACCGGCAAGTACTACGCCAGCGAGCACTTCGGCTGGACCCCCGACCTCGTGCTCACCGCCAAGGGCATCGCCGGCGGTATGCCGCTGGCTGCCGTCACCGGTCGCGCCGAGATCATGGATGCCTCCCAGCCCGGCGGCCTCGGCGGAACGTTCGGCGGCAACCCCGTCTCCTGCGCCGCGGCGATCGCGGTCTTCGAGTCGATCGAGAACAACGACTTGCTCGCCGAAGGCGCCCGGATCGAGAAGACCCTGCGCGCGGGCCTCGGCGCGCTCAAGGAGAAGTACGACATCATCGGCGACATCCGCGGGCGCGGCGCCATGATCGCGATCGAGCTCGTGCAGCCCGGCACCGGGGACTCCAGCAAGGAACCCCATGCGGCCGCCGTCTCGTCGATCGCGGCCTACGCCGCCCAGAACGGTGTACTGCTGCTCACCGCCGGCACCTACGGCAACGTGCTCCGCTTCCTGCCGAGCCTCGCCGTGACCGACGCCCTGCTCGCCGATGCCCTCTCGGTCATCGACGACGCGATCGCCGCGCTGTAGTCCCGTCGTAACCTCGTGACGTCTCCCAGCACAGCCTCGACCCTGCACGGTCCACACACGTTCACCGTCGCAGACGCGGTCGAACTTGCCGTCGTCGAGCGCAGCGGCTTCATCGAATCGAGACACGCGGGTTCCGCGGTCGTGCTCACCAGCGAGGGCGCGGTCCTCCGCGCCCTCGGCGCTGTGACGACCCCCATCTTCCCCAGGTCCTCGATGAAGCCGTTCCAGGCCATCGCCGTGATGGCCAGCGGCGTCACCCTGCGCGGGGAGGACGCGGCGATCGCCACGGCAAGCCACAGTGGGACCCAGCGCCATGCCGACCTCGTGCGGGGCCTGCTCTTCCGGGCGGGAATCCCCGAGACGGCGCTCGGCTGCCCTGCCGCGTGGCCCGACGACTCGGCCACCCGCGACGCGCTGGTGCGGCTGGGAGCCGGCAAGGCCCCGGTCTACATGAACTGCTCGGGAAAGCATGCGGCGATGCTCGTCGCCTGCAAGCAGAACGGCTGGGAACTGAATGGATACCTCGACCCGGAGCATCCGCTGCAGAAGCGCATTCTCGACGTCGTCGAGCGGTTCACCGGCGAACGGCCCTCCGCGACCGGGGTCGACGGCTGCGGTGCGCCCGTGCACGCCCTCTCGCTGACGGCCCTGGCCCGCGGCATCGCCCGGATCGCCACGTCCAAGTCGAACTCTCCGTTCGCGATCTACCGCGAGGCCGGGTTCCTCGCCGAGGCGGTGCGGCAGAACGGGTGGGTCATCGCCGGCCCCGGGCTGCCGGACACCATCGTGATCGAACGGCTCGGCCTGTTCATCAAGACCGGCGCGGAGGGCATCATGGTCGCCTCGGCGCCGAACGGGATCACCGTTGCCCTGAAGATCCTCGACGGCAACCTGCGGGCCGCCACCATCGTGGCCCTGCGCCTGCTCGCGGATGCCGGCGCGATCGCACACACCGACGTCGAGGCCCTGCTGCCCGACCTGGGGCTCGCCGTCTACGGCGGCGGCCGCCAGGTGGGCCAGGTCCACGCCAGCTACGTCTGATCGCGCTCAACCCGACTTCGCGAGCCGTTTCGCCCGCGCGGCCGACGATACCTGCGCGCTGACGACGATCACCAGCGCCAGGATGAACACCGCTGAGGCCACCACGTTCGCCTCCGCCGGGATGCCGCGCGACGCCGAAATGTAAATGTACTTCGGGAACGTCGTCACCGCCCCCGAGTTGAAGTTGGTGATGATGAAGTCGTCGAAGCTCAGCGCGAAGGAGAGCAGCGCGGCGGCGAGGATCCCCGGCAGCAGCAGGGGAAACGTGATCCGCAGGAAGACCTGGCCGGGCGAACCGTAGAGGTCGCGGCCCGCCTCCTCCAACGCCGGGTCGAGGCTCGCCACCCGGGCCTTGACCGTGACGACAACGAAGCTGATGCAGAACATGGTGTGCGCCAGGATGATCGTCACAATGTCCTTGGGCACGCCCACGGACAGGAACTGTGCGGCCAGGCCTGCCCCGAGCACCACCTCCGGCGTGGCCATCGGAAGGAATAGGAGCAGGCTCACCTTGGAACGGAACCGGAACCGGTACCGCACGATGGCGATCGCGATCATGGTGCCGAGCGCGGTCGCGGCAACAGTGGCGCTCGCGCCGATGATGAGGCTGTTGCCGAACGCCTCGCAGACGGCGCCGTTCTGCACATTGCAGACGTTGAGCCATTTGTCGAAGGTGAAGCCGCGCCAGGTGATGTTGGACTTCTGCGAGTCGTTGAACGAGAAGATGAAGGTGTAAACGATCGGCACCATCAGGAAGAGCAGGGCGAGCACGGCGTAGACCGGCAGCAGCCACCGTCCGAGGGACACTCTCACAGCAGCTCCTCTGTTCCGGCGCGTTTGACGTAGATGCTCACGATGATGAGGATCACGCTCATCAGGATGATCGAGAGTGCCGCGGCGGCGGGGTAGTTCTGCAGCACCAGGAAGTTCGCCTCGATCACGTTTCCGATCATCTGGCTGTCCGGCCCGCCGAGAAAGTCCCGGCTGGCGTTGACGTAGTCGCCGGCGGCGGGGATGAACGTCAGCAGGGTGCCGGCCACGATCCCCGGCATCGACAGCGGGATGGTCACCTTGCGGAACACCTCAACCGGGTGCGCGTAGAGGTCGCTTGCCGCCTCGAGGTAGCGCAGGTCGAGCCGTTCGAGGGTCGTGTAGAGCGGGAGGGTCATGAACGGGATGAAGTTGTAGGTCAGACCGAAGATGACGGCTGCGGGCGTTCCGGTGAAGTGAGCATCCGGCGCCATCAGCGCCACCGCCTTCAGCGAGGTGATGATGAACGACTCATCCGAGAGGATCTGCTTCCAGGCCAGCGTGCGCAGCAGAAAGCTGATGAAGAACGGTGCGATGACGAGCACGAGCATGAGGCTCTGCGCCAACGGCCAGGGCCTGGCCGTCACACCGATGAAGTAGGCGAGCGGGTAGCTGAAGACAAGGGCGAGCACGGTGGCGATCAGCGCAAAACCGAACGAGCGCAGGATGTGCGGCAGATAGTCGGTGACCACCTGCAAATAGTTCTCCCACCGGAACGCATAGGTGTACTGGCCGATGTCGCCGAACTCGGACGGGGCCTGGAATGACGTCAGCAGCAAGGAGATGAGCGGGGTGAGGAAGAACAGCACCAGGTACAGGATGCCGGGAAGCAGCAACAGGAGCGCGACCGGGCTCTTGCGCCGGGGCACCTGCTCCGCCTCGCTGGTTGTGGTGGCGAACGCGGCGAACGCCATCGTCAGACCTCCTCGAGCTCCGTGATCAGGGACGCCCGCCTCTGCGCCGCGATACTCCTCGTGGTGGTGTCAGCCTCGAACCGTGGCGTGTCCGCAGGTTCGTCTTCCAGACCGAAGCCGTGCTCGATGTCCCAGCTGACCCAGACCTCCCCGCCCTCCTCGGCGACGGGACCAAAGGCCATATTCTGCGCGAAGACGATGAGCGTTCCCACGTGCGGGACCGTGATCAGGTACTGCGTGCTCACCCCGCTGAAGGAGACGTCGATCACCCGGCCGGGGCCCATGGTGTTGCGGGCCGGGTCCACGGCGGGGGCAGACAGGTGCAGGCTGAGCTTCTCGGGGCGGATCCCGATGGTGACCTCGCCGACGTGGCGATGGGCCCGCGCGGTCGGCACGACGATTCTTTGCCCGGCGACCCCGACCGCGATGGCCTCGCTGGTGCTACCGACGACGGGGCCGGTGAACAGGTTCGACTGCCCGAGGAAGTTCGCCACGAACGCGGTCTTCGGCAGCTCGTAGAGCTCTTCCGGCGCGCCCATCTGTTCGATCCGCCCCTTGTTCATCACCGCGACGGTGTCGGCCATTGTCATGGCCTCCTCCTGGTCGTGGGTGACGTGCAGGAACGTCAGGCCCACCTCTTCCTGGATGGTCTTCAGCTCCAGCTGCATCTGCCGGCGCAGCTTGAGGTCGAGGGCGCCGAGCGGCTCGTCCAGCAGCAACAGGGCCGGTCGGTTCACGATCGCCCGTGCCAGCGCCACCCGCTGCTGCTGGCCACCGGAGAGCTGCTGGGGTTTGCGGGCGGCCAGGTGGTCCAGTTCGACCAGGCGGAGGGCCTCGTGCGCCTTGGCGACGGGTTCGTCGAGCCTGCGCCGCCGCAACCCGAAGGCCACGTTCTCGAGCACGGTCATGTGCGGGAAGAGCGCGTAGCTCTGGAAGACGGTGTTGACCGGGCGTTGGTAGGGCTTCTTACCGGTGATGTCCTCGCCGCCGATCAGTATGCGGCCCGCGGTCGGCTCCTCGAGCCCGGCGACCAGCCGGAGGGTGGTGGTCTTGCCGCATCCGGATGGCCCGAGCAGCGCGAAGAACGAACCGGGCGGGATCTTCAGATCAAGGTGTTCGATTGCCGTGAAACCGGGGAACCGCTTCTGGATGCCGACCAGTTCAAGGTCTGCCCCCTGCGCCGCGAACGCGCTCGTTGTCATGGCTCAGGACCCGAGCAGGATGCTCTGGAATGCCGCGCCGTACTTCTGTTCTTCCGCCCCGGTCAGGGTACGGAAGACGTGCGCCTTGGCCAGGGTGGCGTCGTCGGGGAAGATGAGCTGGTTGTTCGCGAGCGCCGGGTCGATCGCCATGGCCGCTTCCTTGGCCCCGGCCACCGGTGTGATGTAGTTCACGTAGGCCGCGACCTCTGCGGCGACGGCCGGGTCGTAGTAATAGTTGATCAGCTCCTCGACGTTCTTCTTATGGGTCGAGCCGACCGGCACGACGAAGTTGTCGTTCCACAGCGTGCCGCCCTTTTCCGGGACGAGGAAATCCCACTTGTCGCCGTTCTCGGCGTTGAGCTGCACGATGTCGCCCGACCAAACGATGGCCGCGAGGGTGTCCCCGTTGATCAGGTCCTCCTTGTAGGCGTTCCCCTTGATGTTGCGCACCTGCCCGTCGGAGACCTGCTTCTTGAGCACGTCGATGGCAGCGTTGAACTCGTTGTCGCCCCAGTCCCCGGAGACATCCACGCCGGCGTCCTGCATGATCAGGCCCATGGTGTCGCGCATCTCCGAGAGCACGCCGACGCGGCCCTTGAGCTTGGGGTCCCAGAGGTCCTCGACCGAGGCCAGCCCGCCCGGGAGCTTCTCCTTGTTCCAGCAGATCCCGGCGAAACCGCCCTGCCACGGCACCGACATCTTGCGGCCCTTGTCGAAGCCGACGTCCTTCAGTGACGGCAGCAGGTTGGCCAGGTTCGGGATGTTCGCGTGGTCGAGTTCCTGGGTGTAGCCGAGCCGAATCAGCCGGCCCACCATCCAGTCGGTGAGGCACACGGCGTCGGCGCCGATGTCCTTGCCGAGGGCAAGTTGGTCCTTCACCTTGCCGTAGTAGGTGTTGTTGTCGTCTACGGCTTCGGTGTACTTGACCTTGATCCCGGCTTCCTTGGTGAACGCGTCGAGCGTGGGGTACTTCCCCGCGGCGTCCACGTCGATGTAGAGCGCCCAGTTGTCCCAGCGGATACTCTTCTCCGCGGCGGACTTGTCCGTCGCCGCCTTCGGCTTGGTTGCGCCGCCGGTCGAGCACGCGGCAAGCGCCAGAGCTGCCGCCCCGGCGCCCGCGCCGGTGAGGAGGGTGCGCCGCCCCAGCTGTGCACGCTGGGCCTGACGAATGAGTTGCTGGATCATCGGGTCTGCGGGCAACGGCCTGGGCTTCATCTGCGGGGTCTCCTTGCATCGTTCAACGGGTGAACTCTCACGCGCAACATTGCGAATGGGTCGATACTCGCACAGGAGAGCTGTTTTGACCCCGAAGAGTGGCCAAATCGTTAATTGTGGATGCCATTTCTCGCGAAATCAGTGTTTGATGGCGGCATCCGCACTCGAAAACGGTGGTGGCCCCCGTTAGAATCGCGCCCAGGGGCGGAACGGTCCCAGGCCAGTCGAAGGTCCCAGGCCAGTCGAAGGAGCACCATGAAGGTCTCAATCCCGTCAGAGGTCAAGAACAACGAGTTCAGGGTCGCGATCACCCCGGCGGGCGTGCACGACCTGGTGGCCCTGGGCCACGAGGTGCTGATCGAGACCGGCGCCGGAGCGGGCTCGTCGATCACCGACGAGGCGTACGCCGCGGCCGGCGCGAGGATCATGCCCGATGCGCCATCCACCTGGGCGGCGGCGGACCTGCTACTCAAGGTCAAGGAGCCGATTGACAGCGAATACGGCTACTTCCGGCCCAACCTGCTCTTGTTCACCTACCTCCACCTGGCCGCAGAGCCAGCTCTGACCCGGGCCCTGCTGGCGAGCGGGGTCACCGCCATCGCCTATGAGACCGTGCAGCTTCCCTCACGAGCGCTGCCTTTGCTGGCACCGATGAGCGAGGTCGCCGGGCGTCTCGCGCCGATCGTCGGCGCCAATGCCATGCTCAAGCCGAACGGTGGTCCCGGTCTGCTGGTTCCCGGTGTTCCCGGCACCCACCCCGCCCGGGTCACCGTGCTCGGCGGCGGCGTGGCCGGCACCGCCGCGATGCAGGTCGCCCTGGGGCTCGGCGCCCAGGTCACGGTTCTCGACACCAACCTGTTCCGGCTGCGGGAGCTCGACGCCCTGCACTACGGCCGGGTACAGACGATCGCCTCAAACAGCTACGAGATCGACCGGGCGCTGGTGGAATCCGACCTCGTCATCGGGTCGGTGCTGATCCCCGGTGCACGGGCCCCCAAGCTGGTCAGCAACGAACTGGTCTCCCGGATGAAACCGGGCAGCGTGCTCGTAGACATCGCGGTCGACCAGGGTGGCTGTTTTGCGGACTCGCATCCGACGACCCACGCGGACCCGACGTTCGTCGTGCACCGGTCGCTGTTCTACTGCGTTGCGAACATGCCGGGGGCCGTGCCGAACACGTCGACGTACGCCCTCACCAATGCCACGCTGCCCTATGTGCGGCTGCTCGCCAACCGCGGCTGGCAGGATGCCGTGCGGGCGGATGCCGCGCTGGCGCTCGGCCTGTCCACGGCCGGGGGTCTGGTCACCAGCGCCCCGGTCGCGAACGCGCACGGTCTTCCGACGGCCGCGCTCGCCGACGTCCTCGCCTGAGTCCGGCAGTGGTCAGCGAGGCACCGGGAGCGTCGCCCGGACGACGACGCCGTCGGGGCGTAGCACCCAGACCCGATTCCGGCCGGGGGCGAGCGGCGGCGGGAGGTCCCTGCGCCGGCTGATGGCGCGGAAGTCGGCCAGGCCACAGCCGTCGAACACGATTGCCGTGTGCGGGCGGAGCAGCCCGAGCAGCGACCACTGCGCCTGCCACGTGTCGGTGTCGCCGACGAGGATGGCCCCGCCGTCGGCCAGCACCTTGAGCCGGCCGGCCTCCACACTGGCGCCGGTGGAGAGGTTGACGATCTCCCCGGGATGGGCCGCGGAGAGTGCCGCGATGGTGCGCGCGGGCGAGCCGGCCACGACGAGCAGCGAGCGGTGCCCGGCGAGGGTGTCCCCCACGACGGCCTCCGGCTCCCTGCCGGGTGGGGGCCGGACGGCACCGGGCTCCTGCTGGAGCAGCTGGATGCGTGCGCCGTTCCAGGAACCGCCGCCCGGGGGCAGGGCGGCATCGAACTGGGCCGGGTCCGCCCCGGCCGCGACGTGCGCGCCGACATCCGGCATTCGCAGCACCAGTCGGCTCTGACAGAACGCCGGCAGCGCCTGCAGTGCGCCGGAGAGGTGCTGCACGGCCACGCCGACGAAGAGTCCCGCGGCCGGCCCGTCGCGGAGGAGACTCGTGAGCCGTTCGAGCGCGGCCGCCCGGTGCTCGTCTCCCCACCGGGCGTAGACGGAATCGAAGTCGTCCAGCAGGATGAGCAGGGCGTTCCGGGAGCCGGCGTCAAGGCTGCCGCGCGCCTCGGCGAGGGTGTCCCAGACCGATTCGACGTCGGGCCGGGGATCCAGAACCTGCGCGGTGACTGAATACTGGGCCGCGACGGAGGCCAGCACGGAACTCTTTCCGGCGCGCCCGGCCCCGACGACGAGGAGATGGCCGTCGCGCTCCGGGTCGTAGCGGGCGACCCGGTAGCGCTGGTGCTCGGGTTCGTCGAGCAGCCCGAGGAGAACGCCGGTCGCCGGTCCCCCTGGCTCCCGGCCCGTGACCGCGTCCGCCTTCTCGACGGCGGCCAGGTCGCTCCGCGTCACCCGGCGGGGCGGCGGGTCGAGCCAGGGCCGTCGAGGGCTCGGCTTGTCACCGCCGCGACCGATGATCGCCCGGAGGTCATCCTCCGTGGTCGTCGCCACCTGGCACAGCACAGGGTCCCCCTCGCCCGCGTAAACGAGGCAGCGCCCCGGCACGGCAGCCGAGAGCGCGGCTGCGGCATCCGTTCCCAGAACGGCCTGGCTGTCGGCCCGGTTGTTCACCCGCAGGGACACCCTCAGGTTGCAGTTCGCGAGCAGGGCGTCACGCACGACGCCGGTGGGACGCTGCGTACAGAGGATCAGGTGCACCCCGAGCGAGCGACCGCGCGCCGCGATGTCAACGAAGAGCGCGTGCAGCTCAGGGAAGGCCGTGAGCATGGTGGCGAATTCGTCCACCACGACCACGAGGCGCGGGAGCGGATTCGACCGGGTCTCTGCCCGGTTCAGCTCGGCGATGTCGCGGGCGCCGGCCGAGAGCATGGCCCGTTCCCGATACCGCAGTTCCGCCGCCAGGCTGGCCAGGGCGCGGCCGGCCTGCCGCCCGTCGAGGTCGGTGATGAGACCGACACAGTGCGGCAGGGCGAGCAGGGGGCGGAACGCGGCGCCGCCCTTGAAGTCGATCAGGAGGAAGGTCACCGCATCGTGAGGATGGGCTGCGGCCATCGCCGCGACCCAGGTCACCAGGAGTTCACTCTTACCACTGCCGGTGGTACCGCCGACGACGGCGTGCGGGCCTGCTGCGACGAGGTCCAGGATCACCGTGCCCGCTTCACCGGCCCCGACCGCGCAGGCTAGGCCCGGCATGCGCGACGTGCCTGCTGCGGTCCCCGGCAACGAAGACCGGGCGGCCGCCCGGTCGGACTCCGCCAGCTCCGCCAGCGTCACGGCGGTGGGAACGGCCCCGTACCGGCCGACCAGCCCGGCCGTGCGCGCTCTCTCCCCCAGCCGCACGGCGAAGCCGGTGGCCTGGTCAAGGGTCACCAGCTCCGGGCGGAAGCAGAGCCCAACGGCATGCACGGGCGATCGCACGATTTCGGCGCGGGTCGGCCCGTGCAGCCGCACGATGGTGTCGCAGCCCGTTGGGAGTTCCTCCAGGCATCGGGCCAGCGCGACGAGCGACCGTGATCCGGCCGGAACCCCGATGGCCGACCCGGTGTCACACACGGTGATCAGCCGGACCGGCGACCGGGCCGCGGCGTGCGGGAGGGACGCCGCCCACGCCCAGGGGCCCGGCGGCAGCACGGCGAGGCCGACCGGGCCAGGTGGCAGGGCTGCGGCCACCTGCACCAGCAGCCCCCTGGCCAGGGCCCGGCCCAGGATCGACGACGCCACGATGCCGATGCCGTCGTGCGGGTCCGCGGTGATCGGCGCGCCTGTCAGGGTGGCCGCCAGCGCGCGGATTCCGGGTTCGTCGTCGGGGCCGGCGGCGCCCTCCAGCCGCAGCCCGCTGGGCACCTCGCCGCTGCCCAGGCTCACCAGCACCGGCGCGGGCGGTCTCGCGCTCCAGTGCACGGTTCCGATGGGATCGCTCAGGATGCCGGTCGCAGATGGTGTGCGACTCCAGGCGGCGTGGACCAGGGAGGTCCTCTGTTGCTCGACCTTCGTGCGGAGCGCCGCCAGGGCCGCCCGGTGGGTCTGCTCCGCTCGGATCCGTGTGCGGCGCCGGGTGCGCCGAACGTCTACCATGCTGCCCACTGCGATGACCGGGCCGAGGATGGCGAAGAGGAGCACGAAGGTCGACCCGGTGAGCATCCAGATCGCCACCGCGACCACCAGCGGGGCAGCGCAGGCGATCAACGGAAACCCGGGCGCGGGCGGGTCGACCGGTCGCGCCGGCAGGATCAGTTGCTCGTCTGGCCGGAACACCGGTCAAGGAGACCACGGGGCGTGCCCGCCGGGACGTCGGGGCGGGAATCCGGGCGGGACGCTCGCGAGGCCGGGGTGGGGAGGGAAAGCGCTAGTTCACCATGAAGAACTGGTCGGCGATCTCGACGCGTGAGCCCCGCGGCACGAGGTAGCGCCGACCGGGCTCGCACCGCACGGACGTCGAGTCGGGTCGCCGGATGATGGTGCCGTTACCCGAAAAACGGTCACTGATCCAGAATTCGCCTTCATGCTGACCGAATTCGAGATGGCTCTTCGATACGGACATTCCCAGGTCGCTGACCTGCACCAGGGTGTCGAACCGCTCGGTCGGTTGCGGCAAGGGCCTTCGACCGACCAGTCCCGTGCCCTGGGCTGAGACCGTCTCCCCAGTGCTGAACTGAAGGACGAAGAGCGAGGTCCTTGGACGTTCGACGGCAGGCTGCACCGCGGGAGACGGCACGGCAGCGGGAATGACGAAAGCGACCGGCGGCGAATCCTGGGTGACGGGCGCGGCAACGGGCTTCGGGGCGGGCACCGGCTCCGGCACGGTGTCAGGCACAGCTGCGGGCGGTACCTGCACCCGGCCGTCGGCGCCGAGCGGGATCGAGATGACCACCCGCTGGCGCGGAAGCGGCTGGATGATGGTGGTGTCGCTGGGGCGCGGGTCGGGGCGCTTCCGGGTCTTCGGCGTGGCCGTACTCGAGCTGCCGCATTCGCCGCAGAACATGGCGCCGGCCGGCAGCATGGCACCGCAGATCAGGCAGTTCACGTCGCCGATCCTCCCTTGCCCCGCACGGACCGAAGAACGGATGCCCCTCCAGCGTACCGACCCAACGACCGAAGCGAGACGAGCGCCGCGAGCCTCGTCCGGCGCTTCTTCCCGTCCGACAACCCGGCCCGCAGCTCGGCGACGGACGCCCAGATGGTATCGGCCTCCACCGTTCCGGGCCGGGCCGGCGCGAACACCGCCTCATCGACGACCGAGGCGAAGGCCATCGGCCCGGGTCCGCCCACCGCCCCGGCCACCTCGATCCTGGTCGCCGCGGCTGGCAGGTCGATGCCGAAGTCCAGGGCCGCGTCGGCGAATTCGCGCCAGCCGCCGCGGATCCGGTCGAGCGGCGCTGTGAGGGTTCTGCGCAGTCTGCGACGCCTGGCCTTGGCGGCGATGATGAGCAGGAACGGCGCGGCCAACACCGTCAACCCGAGAAGGACCCAGCCTGCCGCTGTGGCGGCGGCGAGCAGGAGGGCGAGCAACGGGTCGAGGGGCGCGGGAGGGTCTTCGATCGTCCTTTCCGGCGGGGCCGGGTCCCGCTGCTCGGCAGTGTCGGGAACGGCGGGGGGCACAACCGACTGGGGGCGTGACACGACCGCGGGTTTGTCCGGCTGCTTCGCCGGGATGTCGCGCACCGTCGGGTTCGGGTCGATGGTGACCCACCGCCCCTCGGCTGATTGAACCTCGATCCAGGCCGAAATGTCGGAGCCGGTGACGGTCACGGAACCTGACCCGCCAGTGGCCGGAGGTACGAACCCGACCACGACCCTGGCCGGGAATCCCAGACGCCGAGCGAGGAGGGCTGCCGCCACGGAGTACTGCTCGGCGTCGCCCAGCATGGGCAGGTCGGTGAACAGCTGGCTGATCCGGTCTGCACCGTGGCCCGAGCGGCTCACCGGCTCGTCGGCGCCGACGCCGTGACTGACGTAGCCATCCGCCTTCAGACCGTCCAGCATGGCCTGGAGCTGGACTCCGGGTGGGTCGCCCGGCCCGACGTAGCGGGCGAGGACCTGGTCCAAATCGTCCGGGACCACGTCGAGGGGCGGCAGAATGGCCGTTCCCGGCTGCAGGACGGCCAGGGTGGCCGGCTCCCGCGGCATCACGGCGACGCTCGTGTACCGATCTCCCCTGGTCAGGCCGGTCAGCACAGCGCCGGTGCCGCTGTTGTCGTTGTAGAAGAACGAGTCGGAGCGGGCGCCCGCCGTCGGCCCGGAGAAGATGATCCGTTCGAGCGCTCCGGCGCCGGGGACCCAGACGCCGTTGTAGCCGTCGACGGTCACCGCAAGGCTGGTCTGTTCCCCGCCGATCACCGACTGGTCGAGCCGGTCGGGCAGCCTCGTGAAGGAGCCCGACGCGCTGGAGACCGCGGCGCTGCCCACCGAGTAGACAATGCCGTCGTAGCTGTCGAGGGCGGCGATTCGAATGCGCCCTCCCGCCGGGAGACCGCTCACCTCGAGCAGGGCCTCGTCGGCCGCGCCCGGTTGCAGGTAGCCGCGGAATGCGCTGAGCGGGCTGGGATAGGACCGTGGATCGAACGGCTGCTGCACTCTGGCACGCAGCACGTCGCGGGGAACGCTCACCGGGAGCGCGATCGCCGCGACCGTGCCGGCCGCGATGGCCACGGCGATGATCAGGGCGGCGCTGACCAGTCCCCTGGCGGCGCCGAGCCTGCGGTCGGCGGCGGACTCGATGGTGCGGCGGGACTGCTGGGCGACGAGGCGCACGATCGCGTGTCGGCGCACCGATCGCAGCCACAGCAGCCAGAAGAGCAGCACCACGAAGAGCCCGAGGCCGGATTCGATCGGCGTGGCCGCCCTCGTCGGCCCCAGGCCGATCCCGGCGATGAAGAGCGCCGCGGGCGCGAGCGCCGCGAGCTCGCCGATTCTGGTGCGGAGCGCAATGGACAACCCGGCCACGGTGCTGAGCAGCACCAGGATCAGCGCCGGCACCAGCAGCGCCTGGTAGGAGCCGACGGGCAGCACGATCGTGACGAGTTGTTTCCAGCCGAGGGCCGTGGCCCGCAGCAGGTCGAGCATGCCCTGGGCGGACGGAAGGACCCGGTTGAGTGCTTCGCCGGGGATGGCCAGGGGCACCCCGGCCAGCAGGAAGAGGGCGATCGTCACGAGGCCGACGAGCCACGCCGGCCAGTGGAAGACCGCGCCGGGAACAGCGACAAGCACACCCAGGAGAAACGCGACGACGACGAGCACGACGAATTCGGTGCTCCGGTAGATCGGCCAGAGCGCGGTGGCGGCGACGAAGGTGGCCGCCATCAGGCCGAGGGTGTTCCCGAGGATGAAACCCCAGTCGCTGCGCGGCCTTCGGGCCGGGCTGGCCCCCCTGCGCGCGCTCACAGGGCGGCCGCCCTGGCCAGGCTTTGCTGCAGGTCGTCCAGGAAACCGATGGTGAGTACGCTGAGCTCGGAAACCCTCCGAAGGCTGGGTATGTTCTCCGGGTCGCAGACCACGGCGACCACCTCGACTCCGGCCGGGAAACGATGTGCGGCGGCGCGCAGTTCGGTCAGGCTGGTCGACGACCCCGTGACCAGGAAGGCCACCGAGATGCCGGCAACCTTGTCGGCCGCCGCCTTGGCCAACTCGCTGACCGGCAGCGCCGCACCGGAGAGTTCCACCCTGCTCAGGTCGTCGAGCAGGCGCGTGCGGGTGAGTGTGCTCAGGCTGTGAACCGTGGATGCTCGCCGCCGGACGCTCTCCGGAACCACCTCGCTGGCCACGACCGAGACGGTTCGAGCATCACGGATCGCCCGCACGCCGAGCGAGCCGGCCACGCTGACCGCCATCTCGAACTCGTCCTCGGTCGCGAAATCGGACTCGGCCAGGCTCAGCGCGACCATCAGGTGGCTGCGGCGCGACTCCTCATACTGCCGGACCATGTAGCGACCGGTCTTGGCCGTGCTCTTCCAGTGGATGCTGCGGCGCTCGTCGCCGGGCACGTATTCGCGCAGGGCGTGGAAGGACACATCGCTGTTGGTCAGGTCGCGGGTGGGATTGCCTTCGAGGTCGCGGATGAACCCGGTGCTCATGCTCGGGATCGGGATGGTGCGCGGGTGCACGAAGAGTTCAACGCGCTCGGCCCAGACGATCTCCCGTCGCAGCAACCCGACCGGGTCACCTCGCACGGTACGCACCGGTCCGATCGGGATGACCCCGCGCCGGGTGGCCGGCACGATGAAGACATCGTCGAAGCTGCCACCGCGGGCAAGTCCCGGCATGGCGAATTCGGCCAGCCCTGCGCCGACCGGGACCTCGACGGCGACCCCGGGGAGGCGTTGCCTGGTCGGGTTCTGCACCGTCACCTCCCCCGGTACCGTCGCACCGACGACCACCCGGTCGACCGGCAGGGACAGGTGGATCTCATAGGCGTTGCGTCCGATCAGGAAGCAGAACGCCGCCACGACCAGGACGGAACCGGACCAGGCGATCGCGACGAGTTCTGTCCAGCCGAGGCCGTAGCCGAAGAGGAACGAGAAGAACACCACGACGAGGAGGCACCAGCCGAGCGGCGTGACGACCGAGGCGACGAGGCCGCCAATGGTTGAAACGAGTTCGGCCAGCGCCCGCCAGGCCCGCACCGTGCGGGTGATCGCGTCGGCGAGCCTGCCGTCGCGGACGGACGCGTCGACCCCGCCCGGCGCTCCCGCCTGCACCTCCGACGGGACATCCGTCCGGCCGGTGCCACCCACGAGGTCCGCACTGCCCGGGATCACACCGGGGCGGATGACATTGACCTGGCTCACACAGTCAGCCTGTCGCTGGGCGGCGGGGTCTCGATCAGGATCCGCGCGATCACACTGGACGGTGTGACCCCGTCGAATTCGGCCTCAGGGTCGAGGACGAGCCGGTGGGCGAGCACGGTTTCCGCCAGCTCCTTCACGTCGTCGGGGATCACATAGTGGCGACCGTTGGCGGCCGCCAGGGTCTTGGCGGTGCGGACGAGGGCCAGGGCGCCGCGGACGCTCACGCCCAATCGCACCTCCTTGCTCGTGCGTGAGGCTTCGATCAGCCGGGCGACGTAATCGTTGATGGTGGCGTCGACGAACACCGTGCGGGCGAGGGCCGCGAGCTCAACGACGGTCTCGGAGGACACGATCGGCGGCACCACCGCCTCGTGCGCGCGCAGCCCAGCGCCCTCGAGGATGCGCACCGTAGAGGAGTGGTCCGGGTAGCCGATCGACGCCTTCATGATGAACCGGTCGAGCTGGGCTTCCGGCAGCCGATATGTGCCCGCCTGCTCGATCGGGTTCTGGGTGGCGATCACCATGAACGGCGCCGCAACGGGATGCGTCACGCCGTCCGCGGTGATCTGCTCTTCCTCCATCACCTCGAGCAACGCCGACTGGGTCTTCGGGCTGGCCCGGTTGATCTCGTCGGCGAGGACGATGTTGGCGAAGATCGGACCACGGTGGAACTCGAAGGCTCCGCTGCGCTGGTCGTAGATACTCACGCCGGTGATGTCGCCTGGCAGGAGGTCCGGAGTGAACTGGACGCGGTTGCTTGAGCCGCGGACACTCTGGGCGATGGCGCGGGCGAGCGAGGTCTTTCCCGTTCCCGGCACGTCTTCCAGCAGCAGGTGGCCGCCGCTGAGCAGGGCGGTGAACGACATCCGGATCACGTGGTGTTTACCGAGCAGCACCTGTTCCACCCCGGTCACGAGTCGGTCGAACACCTCGGCGAACTGGGTTGCCTGCTCCGCGGTCATCGTCATGGGGTGGTCACTTTCGTTCGGGGCATGGGATCAGGCTCGGTTGCGGCACATTCTGCCCGGCTCATTTGTCATAGGAGAAACCGTGTGCGTTGACCGTCACGGTGAGCCGTACCGTGCCGGCCGGCTGCGGCGATGACAGGGTGCAGGTGTTCGCCAGGCCGGCCACCGGGGCCACGGAGGTGTCGCCCGGCACGAGGCACTCGTAGGTCGTACCGAGCCCGCTGTTTTCGGGGCCGTTCGTCCATGAGAACACGCCGGTCTCTGGAGTGTAGACCAGCCCCTGCACGGTGAAACTCACGGATGCCTCCGGCGCCGCCGGGTAGGTGCCGGACCAGGTCCCGCAAGACCCCCAGACCGTGCAGGCCTGCACCTGAAAGCGGACCACCTGCCCGAAACGGAACCCGAGCGGCGCCCGCGGCCAGGTCGTCGCCGGGAAGGTGACATCGGTCCAGGGCATCGGTTGGCCCGAACCGTCGACGGCACGGATGTTGTAGTGGTCGACGCCCGCGCTGGGGCTCACGCGATCGATGCGGAGGTCCCAGGAATCGCCGTTCAACGCCATTGGGCTCTTCACGGCCGTGATGTCGCCCGGCGCCGGCCGCACGAGCACGGTCGCCACCGCGGTCGGGGCGCAGCCGGACCGGTTGTAACCCCAGACGACGAACGAGTAGTGGCCGTTGTCGGCGAGCAGGTTGTCGAAGACGACGGAGTTGGTGCCGGCGACGACGGTCTTCTGCTCGGCGACGATCCCTCCCGGGGTCGGCGCCACCAGCGTTCCAGGGGCCGGGCTGGTCACTGAGCACGATTGGGCCCCGGTGGGCACCTGGTCAGCGCTCACCCGCTGCACGAAGTAACCGGCGATACCGTCGCCGCGGCCGTCGAACGGGTCCCAGCTCACCGTGACGGAGCCGCTCGAGTCGACCGCGTTCGCGGTGATCGCGCCGGCCCGGGCCGGGCCGAACGGCCGCCCGTTGCCGGCCCCGGTGTTCCAGGTGGACAGCGACGGGTAGGCGTCGTTGCGCGCGCTCACGGTGAAGGGGACATCCGTACCGTTGGCCAGGCCCCCGATGTCGATGGTGCAGGAGCCTGCGCTGCACGACGGCCCGGAGGCGCTCACCTCGCTCTGCGGGGTGCCGGCGACCGTCACGACGTAACCGCGCATCGCGGTGCCTCCGCCGACCGGCGCGACCGTGTTCCAGCGCAGGCGCAGCCCGGAGTCGAGCGGCAAGGCCATCAGCCCGGTCGGAGCGGGCGGGACGACATCGGACCAGACCTGGTCGGCGAGGACCGTGGCCGCGGACAGGCCGATGCCGTTGCGGGCTGCGACGGTGACTCGCACGGCATTGCCCTGGCCGTTACCGGGAGTCTCGAGGTCGCAGGCCGTTGCCTGGCAGAGCGTGCTACCGACGACGGCGCCCGTCGCGACGCTGGTCAGGGATATCTCAAAGCCGGAGACGGCGGAGTTGTTCGCCGCTCCCGCGGTGAATGACACCGAAATCCGGCGGTCAGCGAAGGAGGTCACCCGAAGGCTCGACACCGGGTCGGGTTTGTCCTGCACGGAGATTCGCACCGTGCCCCAGGCGAACCGGTCAGGGTCGCCGGTCGCGTCTGCCACCTGATACTGCAGGTTCGTGTCGGTGGGGGCCGCCTCCGGCGCCACCTTCACGGTGAGGCGGCTGTTGTCGGCGCTCGGGGTGATGGTCACGCCGGCGGGCACCCCGGCTCCGTTGACGCCACGCACCGCCACGACCCGCAGGGGCACGGCCGGGAACGGGTTCGTGGCGCCGTCGTTGGCGAGGACGTCGACGACGGTGCTCTGGCCGCGCAGGGCGACGACGGCGTCGGCGGCCGGCACGGCCAGGGGCCGAGTCGACGCGACAACGCCCATCTCGATCCGGCCGGCCTTCCCGGCGTTGATGCCGTCGCGCACGCCGATCGTGATCGCACCGCGGCCGCCCTTCGGCGTGGACTCGGAGGCGTGCAGGGTCAGCTTCTGGCCGTCGAGGGAGTAGCTGAATCCGACGGGGCGAGGCTCGAGCACACTGTAGGTCAGTTCGGCCTGGTCCTTCGGGTACGGGTACGAGGTGAGCCGGGTCAGGTCGATGATCTTCGTCTGGTCCGGCTCGAAGTCGAGCACTGCACCGTCGAAGCCGGGCGGTTGGTTCTCGCGGGGGGTCACGTCGATCGGTAACACGATCGTCGCCGTGCGAGCGTCCGAGTCACCTGCCCGTCTGCCGTCCGTCACCTCGAAGGAGATCGACGCTGGTCCGTAATACTTGTCGCTGCTGGTGAAGGCGAGACGAGTGTCGGAGGAGACCAGGTCGGCGCCGTTCGAACGGGTCGCCTGCACCAGGCTCCGGTCGGTGAGGCGCAGTCGCCGGCCACCGACCGCGACGACGTAATCGTTGACGTCGATCGTCAGGGTCGATTCGCTCTGGACCTTGAGCGGGGCCATCCCCTTCCGCAGTTGTGGCAGGGCGTCGTTCGAGCCGGGAACCCAGATGAACGCATACGACACAATGCTCTTATCGTCCGGGTTTGCAACTTCGAAGGGGATTATCTGGCTGCTCTCCCCGACGCTCACCTTGACGCGGTGATTACCGGTCACCTCGGCGACGCTCGAGAAGCCGGCCGGGACGGACAGCTCAAGGCTGGCGGCGGGCCCGTCGGCGAAGAACACGTTGGCCAGCACGTCAACGTCTATCGTGCGCCGGTCGAGCACATCGGAGAGCGCCAGATGGGTGTCGCGGGCGTCGGGTCGGGAACGCGGGGCATCTGCCCGCACGACAACGGTGAGGAAGGTGGAGCTCGAACCGCCGCGGTCGTTCTGAATGTCATAGATGAACCCGTAGCGTCCTTCCGTGGCGGGCGCGTGCACGGAGACGGCATCACCGACGACAACGGCCGTGCCCTGTGAGCCGCCGGTGCCGGTCGGTTCGACACCGGCAATGGTCAGGGCGCCGCCGTCGGGGTCCGAGTCGTTCCCGAGCACGCGTACCCTGACCGTGCTGCCCGGGCGCACGATGACCTCATCCGGCGCGGCGACCGGGTTGCGGGCGCCGTCCAGCCGCGGGCTGATTCCCACCCGCACGGTGCCGACGGCGCGGGCGCCCAGTGCATCGACGACCGAGTAGGTGAAGGTGTCCGTGCCGGTCGAATACTCCCCCGCGGTGTAGTTGATCGAGTCGGAGCTTCCGATCGTCACCGAGCCCTTGTTCGGGTTGGTCTCCTGGCCGACCAGCTGCACCGAGTCGCCGTCGGGGTCAATTCCCGACAGCGGGATGGGGATCCGCACGGTGTCGCCGGCGAGCACTCGCGCGGTCACCGACTTCGGCACGGGCGGATTGTTCGACTTGGAGTCGGCTTCCCGCACCGAAATGCGCACCTCGGCGTTGGCGAACTGGCCGTCCGGCGCGTTCACCCGGTAGACCGCGGTGAAGTTGCCGGTCGAGTTCGGGGCAAGGTAGCGCAGCACGGTGCCCGAGGCGAAGAGCAGGCCCGCTCCGGCCGGGAGCCCGGTGGCAAGAGTGGGATCGAGTGTGAGGGTGTCGCCATCGGGGTGTTCATCGTTCGCCAGGACCGGCACGTCGATGGCATCTCCGACCCGCACGGAGACAGTGTCGGTCACGGCGAGGGGGGCCTGCTTCCGGGCTGGTGGCGGGATCTCGATCACCGTCACCGTTCCCTCGGCGTCGGCCAGACCATTGCTGATCCGGTAGCCGAACGCGACCGAGCCGTTCTCGAGGGGCTTCGTGAGCGTCACCCGGATGATGCGCTGGTCGAGGATCTCGACCCTCAGCCCGCTGGCGGGCGTCACGTTCGTTGTGCCGGTGACCAGTAGTACGCCACCGGCCGGGTCGATATCGGTCGCGAGCACGTCCACGAGGGTGGCTTGCTGGCCGCGCAGGAACGTCGTGTGCGGAACGGTGATGGGTGTGCTGTTGACGTCGGGTGCCGCAGACACGTTGACGCGGATGCGACCGGTCGCAGTGAGCGCCCCGTCCGTCACCGCGTATTCGATCTCGTGCACTCCAACCGCGTTGCTGGCGAAACGGAAGCGTCCGCCGTCGAAGTCCGGGGTGATGGTCACATCCGGTTTCGCCGGCACGCTGCTGAGCCGGAGGGGCGCCGATCCGCCGCGGACATGCTCGAGCGGAGACACCGTCACCTCGGCGCCGGCCGTGGCGAGCACGACGAAGGCCTCGGCGACGATCGGCACCGATCCGGATGGACGGACCGCCACCGAGAGCGTCCCGCTGCCGCTCGCCCGGCCGTCGGACACACTGAGGCGGATGGACTTCGCGTCAGAGCCGCCGCCGGCATCCGTGTAGACGACGGCGCCGCCGGGGGTGAAGCTGATCTGGTCCGGCGCGATCGCGGTCGCCTCGGTCAGGTAGATCGGGTCGCCGTCCGGGTCGACCCAGTCGCCGAGCACCTGGCTGGTCACCCGGCCGCCGGACCTCACCGTCGTGTGAGTGCCGCGCGCCTGCACCGGGGCGGAGTTCTCCTCCGGACCTCGGACGGTGACCGTGACCGTTGCCGAGGCTTTGCCGCCCCGGCCGTCATTGATGGTGTAACCGAAGCTCACCGTGCCCGTCGCGGTCGGTGCCAGCGTCAATTCCACCTGCTGGGTGTTCCCGATCAGGTCGAGTCGGCCGGTCCCGGATGGGAGGGTGGTGAGTGAGTCGATCACCAGGACATCGCCGTTCGGGTCGAAATCGTTCAGCAGCACGGGCAGGATCACGGTGCGCCCCGGTCGCGCGCCGAAATCGTCGTCGACGGCGACCGGAGGGACCTGCGCCTTGTCGAACTCCGGCGGGGTGTCGTTGTTGTTCTCCACAACCCTCTGCTGGTCCCTGTTGGTGTCGATCAGCTCGGCCCAGTTGTCGATGAGCTCATTCCCGCGCTGCACAGCCCAGGATCCCCCGTTGAGCGCGTCGTTGAGCACCATCCCCGTGCCGTTCCGGCGGAAGGCGAGCCGGGCGTCGCCCGCGAGGCCGGTGAGGGTCTTGGACCTGCCGTTCGCCGGGTCGCCGGCGCAATCGCGCCATACGGTGCCGTCTCCCCATGCTGCATAGGAGCAGTCGGCGTCCGAGGCCGGGGCGACGGCCGGTCCGGCCCGTCCGCTGACCAACGTCGACGGGCGTCCCCCGGCCAGGGGAACCGCCTCGAGGCCGCCGCGGTGCGCGACCAGTACCCGGTCCCCGCGAACGCTGGGCTCCTGCAACAGCGGTCCGTCACCGGCACGAATGTCCCGTGAGAGGTCGACCTCGCCGCCGGGGAGGAACAGGTGCCGGGTCGACGCGTTGAACAGCGCCCACTGGCCGCCGACACTGGTCAGCTGGTAGCTGTCTTCGGGACCGCCCGCGGACATAGTCACGGCGGACGAGATCGAGTCGGGGTAGGTCGGATCGACGAGCGACAGGGAGCCGGTTGCCGGTGTGAACGCAGACAGCATCCCGTCGGCGTCCATGCTGACCACGGACCCGGCGCCGAAGGCAAGCGCCGGTGGGGCGGTGCTGTCGAAGCCGGCGAGCCGGTCGGCCGCCAGATTCCAGACGTCGCCGTTCGAGACGACGACGGCACGATCGCCGGCGAGGAAGATGCCCGGCGCCTTGGGCGGAAGTGCCACGCTCTTCGTGACCTTCGCCGTTGCCGGGTCGATGATGTCGACGGAGTTGCTGCCACGGTCGAGCACCAGGACGGTGGCTCCCTGCTGCACGACGTCGAGTCGGGAGCTCCCTGCTTCGACGACCGTGTTGAGTTCGAAGACGGCCGTGTTGGCTCGTCCGACCACCTGGCGGGCCTCGTTCGTCACCCAGACTGCGGCATCGCCGAGATCGAGCCGCTGGGCGGTGTAGCCGCCCGACACAATCGCCACGGTGGCAATGACCGCTACGATGACGGTGCCGGCCAGCGTCGTGGTGAACAGCGTCCGGTGGGCGGAGAGCCACCGGCGGATCATGGGCCCTCACCGGCGGTGTCGACGCACTTCTCCCCGCTGGGCGTCCCGCCTTTTCCGTCGCGGTTGACGGTCACGGTCACGCAGACCCGCGGCTGCCCCTTGGGGTCGACACTGAATTCCGTTCCGCGCTGGATGCTGCTCTCGCCGGTGCGCAGTGCCACGACGTAGCTGTCACCGTCCCTCACCCCGGGGTCGGCCCAGCTGAAGCGCACCGTGCCGTTGCGGAGCTCGCCAGACACGTCGCTGACCGTGGGGATGCCGGAGCCGACCTGGCGCACGAGGATCGTCGCCGAGGTGCCCGCGAGGCCGACGATGATCACCGCGGCCGCGATGAGCGCCCAGAGGGTGAGGCTTCGCCGCCGGGGTCGGTGTGCGGTCGTCACGGACTCGCCGCCGGTCAGGCTGGGCGGCCGGGTCGCCGAACGCGGCAAGCTCTTCGATGCCTCGGGCCTGCGGCGCCGGCGCCGGCCGGCGTAGGCGTCGACCGAGTTCACACCGGTGATCCGGGTCTTGTCGGACTGGTCGGCGACGGTGTCCGTCGCCCATCCGTCCATCACCACCTCGAGCGGGGTCTGCGCCAGGCCGAGTTCCGCTTCAACCGATTGCAACTCGCGGATGAGCTCGAGCACGCTGCGCTGCCGCAGTTCCGGCCGCCGGGACATGGTCTTCGCGAGGATGAGTTCGAGCCGGGCCGGCACATCCGCCCGATCCAGAGCCGGAATCCTGGCCTTGTTGATCCTGGCCATGATCTGGGCTGAACTGTTCTCCTCGCCCGGCAGTTCGAACGGCGACCGTCCGGCCAGCAGAGAGTACAGGGTCGCACCCAGCGACCACACCTCGGAGGCGATCGAGCCGGAAACCTCGTCGAGGAGCACCTCGGGGGCAGACCACGGGATCGACAGGCCGATTGCTTCGGAGTTCTCCACCTCGCCGAGGGTGGCCGCGATTCCGAAGTCAGACAGGACAGGATGACCGTAAGCCGTGACCAGGATGTTCGACGGTTTCAGGTCCCGGTGCAGCACCCCGCTCTGGTGGGCGGTCTCCACTGCGCTGGCGACCTTGATACCGATCCGCAGCACCTCGGGCACCGGGAGGGCTTCGACCCGGAAGCGTTGGCTGAGCGTGGAGGAGCAGTACTCCATCACCAGGTACGGCCGGCCGTCGGCGGACACACTGGCCTGGAACACCGTCAGGATCGACGGGTGCGAGCTGAGCTGCGCCATCAGGTTGGCCTCGGCCTGGAACAGCTGGCGCACGTGGTCGTTCACGATTTCAGCGAGCAGCACCTTGACGGCCACCTGGCGCCTGGGCATGTTCTGCTCGTACAGGAACACGTCGGCGAAGCCACCGGATCCGAGCACCCTGAGGTAGGAGAACCCCGGGAGATTCGGGGGCGTCGAGGGCAATCGTCGAGCCATGTTCGCCTCCCCGTGTAACGGTGCGTGTCGAGCGTGCGGTGAACGCGGGCCGAACGGGTAAACGACGAGCGTCTGATAAGTCTAGGCAACGGTCAGGCCGCACAGCCGGAAGCGACTACCCCAACTCTGGGGGTACGGCTGAAGGTGAGAGGTCCCCGACATCGAGCACGTCCAGCACGATCACGGTGACGTTGTCACGCCCGCCGTTCTCGAGTGCGGCGTCGACGAGGGACTTCGCCGCGTCGGCTGCCCGAGGGTTGGAGATCAGAAAATGACGGATGCCGTACGCCGTGAGTTCCTTGGTGAGGCCGTCGGAGCAGACCAGCAGCCGCATGCCCGGCTGGATCGGGAGTACCCGGTAGTCGGGAATCGGCGGCTCGTGGAATCCTACGGCCCGGGTGATGATGTTGCCGTGCGGGTGCACGTCCGCTTCATCGCGGGTGATGCGCCCGGCGTCGACGAGTTCCTGCACCACGGAGTGGTCGGTGGTGACCTGTTCGAGAACTCCGGAGGTGAGCTGGTAGACCCGGGAATCGCCGATGTTGAAGACGATCCACTGGGGCGCGCCGGAGACGACAGCGACAGCGGCTCCGGTCACCGTCGTGCCGGTCCCGAGGTCGGTGACGCCTTCGCCCGTTGCCATGTCGGCGACGGCGAGGCTGAGCGCCCCGTTGATCGCTTCGGGATCGAGGTGGTCGCGCCCGGCGAATTCGGCCAACCGGGTGACGACCGCGGCACTGGCGACGTCGCCGGCCGAGTGTCCGCCCATGCCGTCGGCGACGGCGAAGATCGGCGGCTCGGAGAGCAGGCTGTCCTCGTTGACCTCCCGACGGTGCCCGGTGTCGGTCATCGCCGCCCAGGCCAGCGTGACCGTCCTGTGCACCGACGGGAGCTCGAGCGTGAAGCCGGTGGAGCCTTGACCAATCTTGGTCACGATTGTGCCTTCCAAAATTGGAGCGTGGACACGCAGCCGGCTAGTCGCCGCTCGCGGGGAGGATCTCGATGATATTACCGTCCCCGATGTCCAGTCTCGTACCGGGGAGCACGGCGAGGGACTGCCCGGAACCCAGCCGTTGCGGGCGTCGGCCGGCAAGCGTGACGATGGTGCCGTTCGTGGATCCGAGGTCGGTGACCACCACCGAGTCGCCGACCTGGCGGATGTCGAGATGAGTTCCTGACACGCCCGACGTCGGCGAAGCAATCTCGAACAGCCGCGGCGGCGGCACTTCGGCCACCCGGGCCGGACGCGGGTGCCGGCCCAGCCGGCACGCCGTGTCGAGCCTCACCTCCGTTCTGTCCGGCAGTCGCAGTCCATAAAACGCGCGCTCGGGAGCGCCCGCCCGTCCTGCCTGTCCTGCCTCGGCGGCCGCTTCGGCCGGAACGGGCGCAGGCCGCCGCCGCCGGGAGCCCTGAGGCGGCAGGATCACCGTGTCCTCCTGCATCCTCGGCAGGCGGAGCACGGTGTCCGCGTCGACGGCCGGAGGGCGCGGGGCCCGGATGATCGTCGCCTCCATGCTCTCGGGCTGATCCACGAGCGTCCAGAACAGGCGGCTCGCCGAGACGGTGCCGCCGAGAAACGGTCGTCCGGAGTCGAGCAGCCCGGCCGGCACGACTGCGCGCGCCGGGCCGCCTATCACGAGGCCGGTCACGGCCCGAAAATCGGCCAGCAACCACGGGCGGATGTCGCCGGCCGCGAAGCGCCGTGACCCACCCACCGAAAACACGTCGACCGCGATCTCGCCCCGGACTATCACCGACACCGGCACGCCGTCCTCGTCGGTGGGCTCCCGCTGCACGATCACGGCGAAGCTGTCGACCGCGCGATCGCCGCCGAGTGGCAGGAGCGCAACGAGCGCCTCGGCCTCGACTGTCGGTGCGCCGGTGAGGGCATCCAGCGCGGCAACGACCACGGCCGGAGTGGCCGCCGGAAGGGCGGCCAGGAATGCGCGCCCGACGACGAAGGACCACTCGGCCTCTTCCCCCGGCGCCACCAGGTACCCAACACGTGCCATGGAACCGGCCTTCCGTTCAGTGTCGGACCCGACTCAGTGTCCGACCCGTCTCATTCTCGGACCCGACTCGGTGTCCGGCACGTCTCATTCTCCGGCACGTCTCCTTGACCGGCATCCTGTCGAAGGCGGCAGGGCGACTGGCAATCCGGACTCAACTCTGGATTCCGCAGTTTTACACCCTTTTCGCTACGGAATCCCTTGCCGAATGGCAATCTCACTGGCATAATCGCTGAATGAGCGGAAACGGACGCGGTGCGGCAGCGAAGCCGACCCACCTGGACGAGGTGTCCAAGAAGATCATCGAGCAGCTGCAGGTCGACGGGCGACGCTCGTATGCGGAAATCGGGAAAGCAGTCGGCCTGAGCGAAGCGGCGGTGCGGCAGCGGGTGCAGAAACTCACCGAGGCCGGCGTCATGCAGGTGGTGGCCGTGACCGACCCGATGCAGCTGGGCTTCTACCGCCAGGCCATGATCGGCATCCGTGCCAGCGGCGACACCCGGATCCTGGCCGACAAGCTGGCGGCCATCCCGGCCGTCGATTACGTCGTACTCACCGCCGGCTCCTTCGACATCCTCGCCGAGGTCGTCTGCGAAGACGACGACGAGCTCATCGCCCTGCTCAACTCGCAGATCCGCGGCCTGGAGGGCGTCAACTCGACCGAGACCTTTGTCTATCTCAAACTCCACAAACAGCTCTACAACTGGGGAACACGGTAAAAAATGACTATCACTGCGCCTGACACCATCGAAACAGCGCCCGCCGAAGCATCGCCTCCCGTCTTCACAGCGGCCGAGAACGCGGCGATGCAGCAGAAGGCGAAAGACCACCTCTGGATGCATTTCTCCCGCCAGTCCGTGCTGGAGTCCGGCGCCGGGGTACCGATCATCACGAAGGGCCTCGGCCACCACATCTGGGACTCGCACGGCAAGAAGTACATCGACGGTCTGAGTGGCCTGTTCACCGTGAATGCGGGCCACGGCCGGAAGCGCCTCGCCGAGGTAGCGGCCAGGCAGGCGGAGGAACTGGCCTTCTTCCCGGTCTGGTCCTACGCGCACCCGAGCGCGATCGAATTGGCCGATCGACTGGCGTCCTACGCGCCCGGCGACCTCAACCGCGTGTTTTACTCCACCGGTGGCGGCGAAGCGGTCGAGACCGCCTTCAAACTGGCCAAGTACTACTGGAAATTGCAGGGCCGGCCGACCAAGCACAAGGTCATTTCCCGCAACGTCGCCTACCACGGCACGCCGCAGGGTGCCCTGGCAATCACCGGGATCCCGGCCATGAAGGAAATGTTCGAACCGGTCACCCCCGGCGGTTTCCGGGTGCCGAACACCAACTTCTACCGCGCGGACGAGATGGGCTCCGGCTTCGGCGACGACGTGGAGAAGTTCGGCCTCTGGGCCGCAAACCGGATCGAGGAAATGATCCAGTTCGAGGGCCCGGAGACGGTCGCCGCCGTGTTCCTGGAGCCCGTGCAGAACTCGGGCGGATGCTTCCCGCCACCCCCCGGCTATTTCAAGCGGGTCCGTGAAATCTGCGACCAGTACGACGTACTGCTCGTCGCGGACGAGGTCATCACCGCCTTCGGCCGGATCGGAAACATGTTCGCCTCCACCACCTTCGGGATCGAGCCAGACATGATCACCTGCGCCAAAGGCATGACGAGCGGGTACTCGCCGATCGGCGCGACCATCGTGAGCGACCGCATCTACGAGCCGTTCAAGCACGGCGACACCACTTTCTATCATGGCTACACTTTCGGCGGCCACCCGGTGTCCTCGGCGGTGGCACTGGCCAACCTTGACATTTTCGAGGAGGAGAAGCTCAACGAGAACGTGCGAGAGAACTCGCCCGTCTTCCGTGCCGAGCTCGAGAAGCTCCTCGATCTGCCGATCGTGGGCGATGTGCGCGGCGAGGGCTACTTCTTCGGCATCGAGCTGGTCAAGGACAAGGCCACCAAGGAGACCTTCACCGACGCCGAGTCGGAGAGGCTGCTGCGCGGCTACCTGTCCAAGGCGCTGTTCGAGGCCGGCCTGTATTGCCGGGCCGACGACCGAGGCGACCCGGTGGTGCAGCTCGCTCCCCCGCTGACCATCGGACCGGCCGAGTTCCGCGAGATCGGCGAGATCCTGCACGGGGTGTTGTCGGAGGCGCCGAAGTACCTCTAGCCCGGCCGGGCAGGCCGGCCCTCATTTAAGGCTCCGGCCGGACTCGTCGTCGCCAAGCCGTCGTTCCTCGTCGAACGGCACAGCGAACGCCCAGTCCGGCAGGTGCCCTGAAGAGATGAGCGTGTCCAGCAGGTCTGCCATGCCGTAGCGCGGGTCGACGGCCAGAGCGCGGTCGATGAAGATGCCGGCCACCGAACCGCGACCCATCGCCCAGGACAACCAGGCGAGCATGCAGTACGGGGCCGGCCTGGCGCTGCGAGGGGCCAGGGCGACCACGGTCAGCAGCAGCCGCACGGCCCGTTCGATCCGATCGGGGTCTGGCCGCTCGGTCGTCAGCCCGAGCATCAGGTCGCTCGTCTGTTTCGCGTCGGGTTCGTCGTCGCCGTTCCGCTGCCGCTCGCCCCGCACGATGTCGTCCATGCTCGCGCCAGTGGCGCTCTGGATGGCCGCGTACCGCAGGTTGAGTGCGTGGGTGCGTGCGCCGACCGCCTCGCCGAACGCGAACTGCAGCATCATCTGGTCACGGCAGGCGGGGCCCTGCAGGAGGAAGAGCAGGGCCGCCACGTCATCAGGATCGAGGACGCCCGGATCCCAGTCCAGGGCCGCCTCCGCCGTGGCCACGGGATCGAAGATGTCGCCGACCATGGCGAGCAGCTCCGGAACGGTCTCAGCCTTCCCACCGAGTTTTCGGTAGCGAGCCAGCCGGCGGCCGATCCTCTCCCGGGCCGCGAGGTCGACCTGGGGCAGGTCGGCGCGGCTGCGCAGGCTGGCCAGGTGCCGGCGGGCCTCTGCCGGGATGGCCCGCTGCACCTCCGATCCGGCGATATCCGCCAACGGATGCCCACCGGCCGGGCAGGACGGGTCAAGGTAGGATCCCCAGCCGTCCGGCGCGACGCAGAGCGCGTCGAGCACCAGGAAGCCGGAGAGTTCCGCCCGCGCACACACGGTCTCGGCGAATCGCTTCGCAGGCAGCCCGGCCGCCGACGCGAACGTCAGCTCCGTGTAGACGACGGGCACGACAGCGTCCACCCCGGGAATCCGGCACAGTGTGCCGACCAGGGTGGACGCGATTCTCTGCAGCAGTGTGCGGGATGCGCCGGCCGCCGGCAGATTGAAGCGCATGGCCCCGCAGGTCCGGTTGCCACGGAACGCCACGAGGACCATGCTCCGTTCCGGCTGGAATCCGACGAGCTGGGGCACGAGCGCGAGGAAGTCATGCGCCTGCTTGGTCTTGACGATTGTATTGTTCATGCGGTAACCCTCGCCTTTTTCCCGCAGCGGCGATCCCCCGGCGATGCAGTCGGTGGAGAACCCGACCTCCCGAGTGCCTGTGGATGACTCCCGCGGTTGGTGCGTTACCACCGCGGCACCGTACTCTTGTTCAAGAGATGCGGCCGGTGGGGAAACGCACGACACCGACGAAAGCGCAGGGTCCACGAATGCCGGGTTCAACGATTGTTGACATCCTCCTGGTCCTGCTGCTGGTCAGCTATCTCGCCTCGGGCTTCCGCAGCGGCCTGATCGGCAGCCTCAGCAGCATCGCCGGACTCGTCATCGGTGGCATCGCTGCCTATTTCCTCGTCCCGCTGGTCGGCACCTGGGTTCCCGCCGCCGAATGGCGAACGGCCGCCACCCTCGCAGCGGCCGGGGTGCTCCTGGTCGGCGGCCTTTCCCTCGGCAGCTCGATCGGCCGGTCCCTGCGCCCGCACAGCGCCCGCACAAAGCTCCGACTGGCCGACCGGATGCTCGGCGCCGGCGCCGCCGTCGTCGCATCAGCCCTCGTCGTGTCGATGCTCGCGTTCAGCATCGGCGGGCTGGGCGTGCCGCTGCTCTCTCCCGCCATCGCCTCCTCCGGCGTGATCAGGTCGATCGACTCCCTGACGCCCGACCCCCTGAAGTCGTTCCTCGCCCAGCTGCGCTCCGTCGTCGTCAGCGAAGCGCTCCCCCGGGTGGTCGAGGCCTTCAACGGGCCGGTCCCGACGATCCCGCTCATCTCTTCCGAGAGCCCCGCACTCCTGTCGGCCCGGCAGTCCGTGATGAAGATCACCGGAACCGCGTACGCCTGCGGCCAGAACCAGTCCGGCAGCGGTTTCGTCATCGCCCCGGACCGCGTGCTCACCAACGCCCACGTCGTCGCCGGCGTGACCGAACCCGTCGTCGTGACGCCGGGCGGCAACGCCAGGCCGGGCCAGGTCGTCTACTTCGACCCGGTCGTCGACCTGGCGGTCATCGCCGTGAGCGGCCTCTCAGTCCCGGCCCTCGAGCTCGGCCCCAACCTCGCCCCGGGGAGCCGGGCCGTCAGCGACGGGTACCCGTACGGCGGCCCGTTCGACTCCGGGCCGGCCCAGGTCGTCGCCGTGGCACCGGCGCTCGTCGCCGACATCTACGGCCGGGAACCGGCGCAGCGGCAGCTCTACACCCTCGCCGCGGACGTGCAGCACGGCGAATCCGGGGGGCCGCTCCTGAGCGACGCCGGCCAGGTGGCCGGGGTCATCTTCGCCAAGTCCACCGTCACGAGCAATCTTGGTTATGCGCTCGCGATGGAGGAAGTCGACCCGGTCGCCTCCCAGGCGGCGGCACTGTCGGCCCCGGTCTCCTCCGGGGACTGTATCCAGGGCTAGCGGCCGTTCCTGCGGGGTCACCCTCGTCCCGGTGGCAAAATAGACAGGTCCCCGTTCCGGGACCAGACGAAAGGCCAGCCATGACCATCATCGCCGCCGCCGACGGCTCCGCCCTCGGCAACCCCGGCCCGGCCGGATGGGCGTGGTACGTCAGCGACTTCTGCTGGGGGGCAGGCGGGTGGGCGCACGCCACCAACAACCAGGGCGAGCTCAGGGCTGTGCTGGAGCTGTTCCGGGCGACCGCGCACCTTGATGACGACCTTCTGGTGCTCTGCGACAGCCAGTATGTGATCAACTCGGTGACGAAGTGGATGCGCGGCTGGAAGGCCAAGGGCTGGCGCAAGGCCGACGGTAGACCCGTGCTGAACCTCGAGCTGCTCCAGGAGATCGACGCCGCGCTCGTCGGCCGCCGGTACCGGTTCGAATGGGTCAAGGGGCACGCGAATCATCCGCTGAACGAGGCCGCGGACAGCCGCGCCCGCGCCGTCTCTGAGGCGTTCCAGAGCAAGGTCCCGTTCAAGCCCGGCCCAGGGTGGGTGCGAACCGGCGCTCTGCTGCCGGCCACCGAGGCCTCATCCGTCGTCGTTCGCAGCGCGCCCCCGCGCCGAGGATCGACGGCCTCGCCCGCTGCCCCGCCTCCGGCCTCGGAGCCCGCCGCCCGCTCGGTACATCCCGAACTCTTCTCCTTCGACTCCGCCGCCACCGAGCCGGCTGCCGCACCTGGTCGCACGATCTCGCTGGCGCTCTCCGTCGACGAGCACGCGCGCCTGGCCGAACGTGCCGACCGCCTCGGGGTGAGCTCGGAGGAACTGCTGCGCGGCCTGATCTAAGGTCAGGTCCTGACCGGCACCTTCTCCGCAGCGAGCCTCGCCGCCGCCTTCTTCGCCGCGTTCTTCGGCGGCAGCAGCGTGTTCGCCTCGTCGAGTGACATCCCGTTCGTTTCCGGGATCTTGGTCAGCACGAAGACGAACGACAAGGCCGCGAACAGTGCGTACATGCCGTAGGTCAACGGCAGCGACACCGCCGCCAACAGCGGGAAGGTGACGGCAACCAGGAAGTTGGCAACCCACTGGGCCGCGGCCGCGATTCCGAGCGCCCTCACCCGGATGGTGTTCGGGAAGATTTCGCCGAGCAGTACCCAGACCACCGGACCCCACGATGCGCCGAAGGCGATGACGAACACGTTCGCGGCGACAAGAGCGATCGGACCCCAGGCGCCGGGCAGGCTGAGGTCGCCGTTCACGGTGACGGCCTGGCTGAACGCGACGGCCATGGTGGTCAGCGACAGGGTCATCCCGATCGATCCAGTCATCAGGATCGGCCGGCGGCCGATCCGGTCGATCAGGGCGATCGCGATGAAGGTGACCAGGATGTTGGTGAGCCCGGTGAACACGGAGATGGTCAGGGAGCTGGACTCCTCGAAGCCGACCGCCTTCCACAGAGTGGTCGAGTAGAAGAAGATCACGTTGATGCCGACGAACTGCTGGAAGACCGACAAGCCGATGCCAACCCAGACGATCGGTCGAAGGCCCATCGCCGAGCCGCGGAGCGAACCGGAGCGGGTCGCGCGCTTGTCGACCGCGATCGACGCCCTGATATCGCGGATCTCGCGGTCCACGTCGCCGTTCGGCCAGAGCTTCTCGAACACGGTGCGGGCCTCGTCCTCGCGCTCCTTCAGCACGAGGAAACGCGGCGACTCCGGCAAGACCCTGGCGATCACGAAGTACACGGCGGCGGGAAGGGCGCAGGCGAGGAACATCCACCGCCAGGCGTCGAGCCCGAACAGGGACGGTTCGCTGGCGCCGCCGGCGGAGTTGGCGAAGACCGCGTCGGAGAGCAGCGCCGAGAAGATTCCGACGGTGATGGCGAGCTGCTGGAGCGATCCCAGCCGGCCGCGCATCTGCCTGGGCGAGATTTCCGCGATGTACGCGGGAGCAACCACGGATGCGAGTCCGATTCCGAGCCCGCCGACGATCCGCCAGAGTACAAGGTCGAAGACGCCGAATGCGAAGGCCGATCCCACCGAGCTAATGAAGAACATAATAGAGCCGAGCAGCATGACGGGGATGCGACCGAACCGGTCGCCCACGCTTCCGCCGAGGTACGCCCCGGCCGCGGCGCCGAGTAGCGCGCTCGCCACGGCCAGGCCCGTCAGGGTCGCGTTGAGGGCGTACTCATCCTGAATGGCATTGACGGCGCCATTGATCACCGACGCGTCGAACCCGAAGAGGAATCCTCCGAAGGCCCCCGCGACAGCGAGCGCGATGACCTTTCCGTTCGTCGACGGTTGTAGTTTCTGGTTCATCACGCGGGCCCTCGGTTTCTGTTTGACAACCTCCCGAGGCTACGCCCGGCGGTGTCCGCCGGAAAAATCCGCAAATGCTAGCGGAAGCAGGGACCCTGGCGGAAGGCCCACTTCGGGTGTCAGCGGGTTGTGCTAGTCATGACGCATGACGCGATTCCTCGGAGTTGATCTAGCCTGGGCCGAAGGAACGGCCACCAAACCGGCCAACGAAACCGGCCTGGCCTGCATCGACGAAGACGGCCACGTCCTCGACGCCGGCTGGGCCAGAGGCACCCACGCCGTTCTCGCGTGGATCGACTCGATGTGGGAGCCGGGCGCCGTGCTTGCGATCGACGCTCCGCTGGTGGTCAACAACCCCGCCGGAATGCGGCTGTGCGAGCGGGAGACCGGCAATCGCTACGGCGGCTGGTTCGTCTCCGCGAACGCCTCCAACCTCGCCCGCCCCTGGCAGGGCGGAGTGTCGATCCGCCGCGGGCTCGAGGCCTCCGGCTGGACCTACACCGACGGCCTGTCGCCGGTGGACCCCGGCACTGCCAGTTTCTTCGAGTGCTACCCATACACGACCCTCGTCGGCGCCGAGGAGTTCGGCTACGACGATAAACGGCCCCGCTACAAGCGGATGGGGTCGTCCCTCCCTCCCGACCAGCGCCGCGCCGCCAGGGCGATCGTCTGCGACGACCTCATCCAACGGCTCTGGCGGCTCCAGACCGCGATGCCGCCTCTGGACCTGTCCACCCACCCGGTGTCAGATTCACTGGTCACCAGCCATTCCCCGCTGCTCGACCGGGCATACAAGCACCGGGAAGACCTGATCGACGCCCTGGTCAGCGCCTGGACCGCGTCGCTCTGGTGGCACCACGGCGTCGAGCGGAGCCAGGTGCTCGGCGCCGGCGACCAGGCGTCCGCCGACGGGCACCGGCCCACGATCATCGCACCGGCCAGGCCGCAACAGCGCCGGGCGCGCTGAAGCGCGGCCCGGCAACGGGCATCAACACTCGGGGCGCCGGCGGAGGCTCAACCGGCCGCTGCGGAGTCGGCCTGCCCCTCGGACGGAAAACGCACCTCGACCCTGGTCCTGTCGGCGAGCTCGTCGCCGGCCGAATCCCGCACCGCGATGATCACGACGCTCGGGGCCTGGCCGAGCAGGTCGAGCACCTGGCCGATCTCGACCTCGGAGTATGGGTCGTCCAGGTCGAGCACCTCCGGCCGCACGCCGAACAGGTCCTCGGCACCGTCGATCAGGAGCACCGCCCCGCGGTGCTCGGGCTGCTCGAACAGTTCGGTGAGCTTGCGCTCGGTTTCGTCCATGTCGTGGCCAACGATGGAGTCGAGCGGCACGGTCACGAGGGGCTTGCCCAACTCGTGCGCCACGGATGCCGCTGCGGCCGCCTTCGCCGCCGCATCCGTGCCGCTGAACACGGCGATCGCTCCCGCCCCGGCGAGCTGCACGACGTCGTGCACGGTGCCGACCACGGCGACCCGCTCGGCGGCGTCGAGGGTGAAGGAGGCCATCACCGCGAAAGACAACCGCAACGGCGCCCCGGAGGCCTGCCAGAGTGCGGTGAGCACCTCGGTGGTCAGGGGCGATGGGGTGAGCCAGACCTGGAGACTGTCCGCCGACCCGACCGGGACCGTGAGCACCGGGTGCCGCTCGATCGCGGCCCTGGCGGTGCCGAAGGCCCGGTGGCTGGCGGCATCCGTGTCTCCGTCCTCCGATGGGAAGGAGCTGACCAGGTAATGCAACTCGGCGATGACCCGGCTCGGGCCGTGCTGGGCGCTGCCCTCGCGGTAGCTGATCAGACTGTCGCTGTAGAGGAACAGGTTCACCGACGCCCCGGTCACACCGGACCTGGCCTCGCCGGGCGCCCGAGCGGTGGCCTGCAAGCCGACCGGCGGAGAGGCCAGGAGCTCCTGGAGCGCGATGGTGGTCGATGCGATCGCCTGGCCGTAGTTTGTCAGTGACGACATGACGACTCCGTCTTCTGGCCACGGTGAGCCCGCACCCAGTGTCACGGTACTCCGGGGAGGGTTCGAGGTCGACCCTCTCTACATCACGCTGTCCAGGAATGCCCTCGTTCGCGGACTCTGCGGGTCGTCGAGGACGGCCGCCGGCGGCCCCGATTCGACGACGACCCCACCGTCCATGAAGACCACCACGTCGGCGGCGCCCCTGGCGAAACCGATTTCGTGGGTCACGACGACCATGGTCATTCCGTCCGCGGCGAGGGTACGCATCACGTCCAGCACGTCGCCGACGAGTTCGGGATCCAGGGCGCTGGTCGGCTCATCGAAGAGGAGCAGCTGGGGATCCATTGCGAGCGCTCTGGCAATCGCGACGCGCTGCTGCTGCCCGCCGGAGAGTTGGGCCGGATACGACTGGGCCAGGCTGGCCAGGCCCACGCGGTCGAGCAGTTCGAGGCCGCGATCCTTTGCCTTCTGCTTGGAGATCCGGCGCACGCCTATCGGTGCGGCCGTGATGTTCTCGAGGGCGGTCATGTGCGGGAACAGGTTGAATCGCTGAAAGACCATGCCGATCCCCCGACGCTGCCTGGCAACCTCGCGGGGGTTCATCTCGAAGATGCGATCTTTGCGCTGGGCGTAGCCGACGAGCTCACCGCCGACCGAGATCCGGCCGCCGTCGATGCGCTCGAGGTGGTTGATGCAGCGCAGGAACGTGGACTTTCCCGAACCGGACGGACCGAGGAGGCACGTGACCTGGCCTGGGTTAACGGCAAGCGAGATGCCCTTCAGAACCGGGGTCCCGCCGTAGCTCTTGCGCACCTTGACTGCGTTGAGCAGCGGTTCGACCGTAACCCCCCGCACATCCAGCCCGGTCGCGGGAGTGGCGGTTGTCGCCCGTGAGGTCGCGTTGGAGGTGCCTGGGGTTGCTCCGGTCATGAGACGTCCTGACTGTCGGTGCGGTGGGTATTGATCGGGGTGCGCCGAAGGACCGCGCTGAGACGTTCGAACGGGGTGGGAGGCAGGCTCCTGGCCTTGCCGCGGCCGTAGAAACGCTCGAGGTAGTACTGCGGGATGGACAGCACGGAGGTGAGGAACAGGTACCAGCAGCTGACGACGAGGAGCAGTTCGACCTGGCGTAGGTTCTGCGAGGAGATCTGGGTGGCGACCGTGTAGAGCTCGAGCACCGCGATGACCGACAGCAGGGAGGTGTTCTTGAGCATCGAGATCGTCTCGTTGCCCATCGGCGGGATGATCACCCGCATCGCCTGCGGCAGGACCACCTTGAACAGGGTGAAGACCGGGCTCATCCCGACCGAATAGGCGGCCTCGTACTGGCCCTCGTCGACCGAGAGCATGCCGGAGCGCACGATCTCCGCCGAGTAGGCGGCCTGGTTGAGGGTGAGGGCGAGGAGCCCGGCGGTGAGGGCCGGGATCAGCGTGTTCGTGTCGATCGAGAAGATCGTGAAATCGGTGAACGGGATGCCCATCGAGATTTGCGAGTAGAGCAGCCCGAGATAGCCCCAGAAAACGATCTGGATCAGCAGGGGGGTGCCGCGGAACGCCCAGACGTAGAGCCAGGCGAGGGTGTTCATCACCGGGTTGTTCGAGAGTCGCATCACGGCAAGCAGCACCCCGAGCACGGAGGACACCAGCATGGCGACGACCGTGAGCATGATGGTGAGCAGGACTCCGCTGAGGATCCGGGGGTTGAAGATGAACTCGGTGATGGTGGGGTGGTTGATGTTCTCGTTCTGCCAGAGCGAGATGCCGAGGCTCACGAATCCGATCAGCAGAAAGACGGCCAGGATCCACCGCCACGGATGCCGCAGCGGCACGGCGACGATGTCATCTGGGTCGATCTCGAGCGCGAGACCGGCAGCTGCCCGGCCCTGGCCGGTCAGGGTTGCCTGCGGCATCCGGTCACGACCCGAGGTTGAGGCCGGCGGCGTCGACGGCGTAGTCGCCCATGTCGTACTTCTTCAGGATTTCCGCGTAGGAGCCGTCTGCCACGACCGCCTGCAACGCCAGCAGCAGGGCCTGGCTCAGCCCCGAGTCCTTCTTGAGCACGCCGATGCCGGTGAAGACCGGGTTGTAGCCTGCCGGGTTGGCCGGGTCGCGCACGACCTCGAACATCTTCCCGCCGCCCGCGGTCTGGGCTGCGTAGGAGGCGACGGCCGAATCGACGACGTCGGCGATGGCCTTCCCGGAGCGAACCGCCGTTTGCACGTCCGTCTCCAACGGGAGCTCGGCGATCTTCATTGGGCCGGGACCGGCCGCCGTGCAGTCGGCGTCGTAGCCGTGCAGGATCTCGGCCTGCACGGTTGCCTTCTGAACCGCGACGTCCTTGCCGCAGAGGTCGAGTACCGTGGCGATCCTGCCGGGGTTGCCCGCGGGCACGAGGATGGAGAACCCGGCGTGGAAGTAGTCGACGAAGTCGATCGTCTTCTGTCGCTCCGGGGTGTCATTCATCCCGGACATGATCACGTCGTGCTTACCGGACTGGAGCGAGGGGATGATGCTGTCGAAGGCCTGGGTCTGCAGTTCCATCGTCACGCCGAGCTTGGCGCCGATGGCCTGGGCGAGGTCGTAGTCGAACCCGGTGAGAACCTGGTTGTCGTCGAACATCTCCATCGGCGGGAACGGGATGTCGGAGGCGACCTTGATGGTGCCCGCATCCTTGTACTTCGCCGGCAGCGCCGCCGCCGCAGTAGCGTCGACCTCCGCGGCGGAGGGGGACGGCGCCTTCGCTGCTGGGGACGTGCCGGCGGCGGAACACGCCGCCAGCACGAGCGCCGCGGTAACCCCGATCGAGGCTGTCAGCAGAACGGACCGGCCGGTTCGTTTGTCAATGTTCATTCGTGCTCTCCTGACTGGGGTGGCGCGGGGTAGGGCGAAACTGATGCGGGTGAAGCAGTTGGGTGGCGAACCGGCCGACCTG
Organism: Cryobacterium algoritolerans; assembly: GCF_004402785.1. Classification (GTDB taxonomy): domain Bacteria; phylum Actinomycetota; class Actinomycetes; order Actinomycetales; family Microbacteriaceae; genus Cryobacterium; species Cryobacterium algoritolerans. The sequence continues at coordinate 38,551 of NZ_SOFP01000005.1, read as the reverse complement.
CTAGAACCGGATGTCGGTCCTGGCGGTCGTGACGTCGGCGAGCACGTCGGGGAGAACGTCGACGCCGATGCCGGGGCCGGTGGGCACCCGCAGGTGACCGTCCTCGAGCACGAACGGGGCGGTGAGGTCCTGCGCGTAGTAGCGGTTGGAGGCGGAGGTGTCCCCCGGCAACACGAAGTTCGGCAGGCCGGCGAGTGCGACGTTCGCGGCCCGCCCGATGCCTGTTTCGAGCATGCCGCCGCACCAGACCGGTACCCCGTGGGCCGCCGCGACGTCGTGGATGCGCCTGGCCTCGAGGTAGCCGCCGACCCGGGCCGGCTTCACGTTGATGATGCTGCACGCGCCGAGAGTGATCGCGGCCGCCGCGTCGCGGGCGGACTCGATCGATTCGTCGAGGCAGATGGGGGTCCTGATCAGCCGGGCGAGGGCGGCGTGGCCGAGGATATCGTCCTCCTTCAGCGGCTGTTCCATCAGGAGCAGGTCGAAGGGGTCGAGGCGGGCGAGGTGTCGGGCATCCGCGAGGCTGTAGGCGGTGTTGGCGTCGACCTGTAACAGAATCTCGTCGCCGAAGCGCTCACGCACGGCGCGAACGGGCAAAAGGTCCCAGCCCGGTTCGATCTTCAGCTTGATCCGCAGGTAACCCTCGGCGAGGTAACCGGCGACCGCGTCGAGCAGTTCGTCCAACGAATCCATGATGCCCACCGAGACACCGGCCGGCACCGTGTCGTGCACGGCGCCGAGGTACCGGCCGAAAGACACTCCGGTCTCCTTGAGCTGGGCGTCGAGAACGGCCGTCTCGAGCACAGCCTTGGACATCGGGTGTCCCTTGACCGGGGCGAGTGCGGTGGCGACGTGTTCGGCGGTGAGCGCATCGCCGAGCGCCTGCAGCCGCGGCACGAGGTGGTCACGGATGACCAGGTCGGCCCCGTCGAGGAACTCGGAACTGTAGAGCGGGTCAGGTTCGGCGGCGCATTCCGCCCAGCCCTCCGCGTTGGCGGTGCTGACCCGCACGAGGGTGGTCTCGCGTTCCGTCGCCGTACCGAACGACGTGCGGAACGGGCTCACCAGCGGGAGCGTGACTCGGCGCAGTTCGATGTTTTCGATTCTCATTGCTGTCCCTTGGTTGCGAGCCGGTACCAGCCGGATCGGGTGACCCCGTGAGCGGCGAGCCCTGAGGCGAATGCCGTTGTGAGCAGTGTTCGGGTTGCGGCCCGCCAGGCGTCGGCCTCGTCGGGGTCCCCGACCCGGAGCGCGACGATGTCGGTCGGCACGCGGCACCAGGTCGACCCGGCAGCCTCGACCGTGTTGGGGTGGCCGTCCGGGCCCGTGCCGCGCACCTGGTCCGGGGTGATGGCCGGCAGTTCCGTGACGACGGGGAAGCCCTCGCTGCAGGCGACCGACTCCGTGCTCGTCAGGGGCCAGATCGCCACGAGCCGGTCGCTCTCGTCGTTCGCGTTGATCTCATCCGCCATGGGGCCGTAGAAGTCCTCGAGGTAGTCCTCCGCATGCGCGCCCAGTTTCGTCAGGTTGAACCGGGCGTTCCTGCTCACGAGCGGGTCGAAGGTCCAGGTCATCGTGTCGATTCCGCGGGCGAGCGCCCAGGCCCTCTGGTGCTGCTTGAGCGCGAAACCGACGCCGGCGTCGCCCAGGCCCGGCAGGACCCCGGCGATGAGCGAGTACATCCCGGCGGCACCCGGCGACACGATCGCCACGGCGGCGCCACAGAGCACACCTCCGTCGGTGTACGCCGCCGTGACGTTGCACCCGGCATGACTGATGCTCCGCAGCAGGTCGGTCGGGATCGGGGCGCTGTGCTGCGCGGTGCCCCACACCGTGACCAGCAGGGCCTCGACCTCACGGAGGCGCCCCAGCTCGGACTCGTCGACCACCCGCACCCCGGCGAGCGCCGCGGCACGTGCCTCGGCGCCCAGCGCCTGGCGGACGACGGGGCTGGCTTCGAGACTCTGCAACATTGTTCCAGTGTGGCCACCGGGAACGCCCGTGTCGTCGTCGTGCAGCATGAAGAACGGGTTCTTTCATTGTCGTACGGCACAATCGTCTACTACGGTGATCGATATGCGACCATCCCGGACACCGCACGCCACGGCTGAGGCCGAGGCCGACGCGCCCGCCGACACCCCGGCCGACGCGCCGGCCGACGCCCTGGATTCCCCGGCGGGCGGCATCGGTGTCGCCGAGCTGCTGGCGGTGCTCGACGGGTCGGGGCTGCGGCTGGCGTCCCGGGCGAATGCGCTCCGGTTGCCCCTGACCAGCCCGACCCTGTTCGACCGGTTGAGCGTCTCGCGCGGCCCCCGCGGCGGCATCCTGCTGGGTATCGGGGTGCACCCAACCGACGCCGACTCGCCCCAGATCGTGCGCGACGCCGCCCGCCGGGGGTTCGGCGCGGTCATCGTGAAGTCGCTCGGCCTGGGCGTTGACACCCTCGCGGCCGTGGCGGACGCCGAGGGCATGGCCCTATTGGTGGTGGACGACGAACTCGACTGGCGCCAGGTGGACGCCCTGGTCAACTCCGCTCTGACCAGTGCGAGCGAAGCCGACAGCTCCCTGTCGGCGACCCCGGTGGGCGACCTGTTCGCGCTGGCGAACGCGATCGCCGCGATGATCGGCGGTGCCACCGCGATCGAAGACCTCCAGACTCATATCCTGGCCTACTCGACCGTGCCTGGGCAGATCATCGACGCCGACCGGCGCGAGGGGATCCTCGGCCGCCGGGTGCCGGACCTGCCGGAGAACGCGGCCCAGTACGCGAGTGTGTTCCGCACACCCGGCGCCGTGCGGGTGCCGGGGCTCGCGCCGGGCCTTGACCGTCTCGCCGTCGCCGTTCGCGCCGGCGCGCAGCCGCTCGGGTCGATCTGGGTCGTCGACGCGGCCGGCGACCTGGACGCGGATGCCGAGCGAGCGTTGGAACGCGCCGCCGACATGGCCGCCCTGCATCTTCTCCGAGCCCGGAGCACGGCCGACCTGGCACGCCAGCAGCGCGCCGAACTTCTGCGGCGCCTGCTCGAGGGCGGCGACGACTCGCGCCTCCTGGCCACCCAGCTCGGCCTCGACCCGGCCGGACCGTTCGTGGTGGTCGCCTTCCAGCCGGAACTCGCCGGGGCCGGTGACGAGATCCGCCTGTTGCGGCTGATCGACCTGATCGCCATCCAGTGCGAGGCTCACCAGTCGGGCTCGGAATGTGTCGTCATCGGCAGCACGGTCTACGCGCTGTTCGGCGGGCAGGCCGGGTCCGCATCGGCCGGCGTCGAGGCGGTGGCCGAGCGGGTGGTGGCGCGGGCCGGATCCGCGTTCGGGATCACGGTACGTGCCTCGGTCGGATCACCGGTGCCCACCCTGGGCGGCATCGCCCGGTCGCGCCACGACGCCGACCTGGTGCTGCTCCTGGTCGTCGGCCGGCCCGGCACCGACCGGGTGGCGAGCGCGCGGGATGCCCGCAGCCAGTTGACTCTGCTGGAGCTGGCCCAGGTCTTCCGGGACACGCCGAGGCTGGTCTCGCCCGTGGCCGGGCGCATCCTCGAATTCGATGCCGGCACGGGCACGGAATACGCGCACACACTGCGCACGTACCTCGACTGTTCCCGGGATTCCGCCGTGACGGCCGGCCTGCTCTCGGTGCACCAGAACACGCTCCGGTATCGGCTTCGCCGGGCCCGCGAGCTGTTCGGCGTCGACCTCGGCAACCCGGACGACACCCTCGTCCTGTGGCTCAGCCTCCGCGTGGCCGAGTTCGACTGAGCGCGACCGGCGCCACGGCGTCGACCACGACCCCGACGATGACCCGTCTCTGCTGTTGTACTCCGGCACCGGCCGGGTTCCGGGCCGATGCCCAGCCAGCCCGGGTTAGCCTCTGTGCATGGGAAGGTTCGTGGACAGCTGGCGGTCACATCTCCTGGTGACGTTTTCCGGCAACGGTGAGGGCAGGCCGCAGTGGGTCGAGAAGATCGAACTCGGCGACGACGTCGGCTTTTTCGGTCCCGGCTCCGCGGCCTGGGCCGTGCACGGTGGGACGGCGACGATGGTGGCCGGCATCCGTGCCCTGCTCATGCAGACCCTGCACCCGGGCGCCATGGCCGGTGTGCACGACTGGTCACGGTACAAGGAGGACCCGCTCGGCCGGCTCTCCGGCACCATCCAGTGGCTCGTCACGGTCACATTCGGCGACACCGCGCTGGCCGAACTCGAGTCTTCGCGAGTGGGGCGGTTCCACGACCGGGTCACGGGAACCTACCGCGACGCCCAGGGCATCGAGCGCCCGTATGCGGCCGGCGACCCCGACCTGCTGGCCTGGGTGCACATCGTTTTCACTGACGCGTTCCTCCAGTCGCACACCATCTGGGGCGGACCGATCCCCGGCGGCGCGGACGGCTACGTCTGCGAGTGGGCCAAGGCTGGCGAGCTCGTCGGTGTGCGCAACCCGCCCAGGTCGAGCCAGGAGTTGCAGCGGCAACTCGACGCGTTCCGGGATGCCGGCACCCTCAAGAGTGACGAACGCGTCGCCGAGGCGGTGCGCTTCATCCGTAATCCCCCGCTCCGACCCGCGATGATGCCCTTCTACCGGATCATGTTCGCCGGCGCCGTTGCCTCGATCCCCCGCGAGTACCGCGACCTGCTCGGTGTGCGGCGCTCGATGCTCCCGGTGGTCTGGGGCACCGGCACCGTGCTCGGCATGGTGCGGTTCCTGCTCGGCCGGTCTTCAACCTCCGAGGACGCAGCCCGGGCCCGGATCGCCCGGCTCGCCGCCTCCGCCTAGCCGTTCTGGGTGCGGCGTCCCACGACCTGCGGCTGCACGGCCGTCCCGCGGTTCCGGGACCCGGTCAGGAGGATGCCGGCGGAGGCAACCACGGCCCCCGACAGCAGCGCGGCGGCGACCCCGGTGACGAGAAGGTCGGGCCGCACGATCGACTGCCCGGCGAGCGCCTGGCCGGTCAGGAGCGCCAGCACCCCGAGATAGAGGCCGATCACCACCCAGAGCAGGCGGAACCGGGTGCGCGGCTCGGTGAGCGCCGGGATGCGCCCGGCCAGGAGTTCGAGCAGGAGCGCCGCCAGCGGAATGAGCTGCAGGGCGTGCATCCCGACGAAGTGCGGGATGCGCAGGTCCCCGGCCACGGTGCTCCAGCCGAGCAGAGGGAGCCCCTGGCCGCCGTCGGGCACGCCGACTGTGTGGGCGCCGGCGATGCCCTGGAATCGCTCGAGCTGCGCCGCCGTCGGCCCGGTCATCAGGAACGCGAGCCCCATCCCGGCCACGGCGACCAGGGCGCCTGCCCGGATGGCGAGCGACCGGGCCGGATCGCCGAGGTCGGCGCGGAAGAGCAGCACCGCAACGAGCAGCGCGCTCGCCCAGACGATCACGATCGACACGGCCATCATGCTCCACAGCGCGGCATGGAACGGGGTCGTCACATTGAAATGGCTGGTCAAGCCGGCCGCTGCGGCACCGACGATGACGATCATCTCCACGACCAGGAAAACGGCGGTGATCGTTCCGGCCCACCAGGCGAGGCGTCGTCCGCGCCGCAGCATGCCCAGCAGCCAAGACAGCGTGAGCGAATAGACCAGGATCGAGATCGCGAACTTGAGCGGCTTCGCCCAGAGCGGCGCGCCGGTGAGGATGCGCGGGTCGACGAGGAGGCCGACGGCGCCGATCACGGTGACCCCGGCCATTGCCACGGCCAGCCAGAGCAGCGGGCGGTGCCAGGTGACGGCGCGGGGACCCGGCCAAGACAGGTTGGACAGGTTGGACGACGGAACGGACATTCTCACTCCTTGGTCGGTTCGGTGATTTCGTGGTTCGGGTACGGGTAGCGCAGCAACGAGATGTGTTCCTGGGCGGCGCGGCGCAGCCCGGAGAACAGGGCGTCGCCGAGGACCGTGCCCACCACGACCATTTCGGCCTTGGCCTCCCGGTCGGGCAAGGCGTCGACCTCGTCGAGATCGGCGTCGGCAACGAGCAGCGCCGCGGCGGCATAGCCGGCGAACCAGCCACGGTGGTCGACGTGCCCGATCTGATCAAAGGTCTCGAGCACGCTCGCTGCGGCCAGCCGTCCCGGGTTGTTCGCCGACACGTGCCAGCCGGCCATCAGCCCGTCGACCCTGGCGAGGGCGCTGGAGTCGATGGCGGTCGGGTCCAGCTCGTCCGAGACCGACCGCTGCGCGATCTCGAACGTCTCCGGCAGGGGCAGCTCGGAGTCGATCGCCTCGATCACCCGGCGGGCCGCCGCCACGCTCAGCCCGCCGACGTCGATCAGCCCGCGCACGAGACGGATCCGCCGCAGGTGTCCCGTGTTGTAGCTGGCCTGGTTGGGACTGGTGCGTTCCCCGCCCGCGAGCAGGTTCTCGCGCAGGTAGAACTTGATCGTCGCGACCGGGGTATCACTCTCCGCGCTGAGCTGAGCCATCTTCATGATGGATAGTGTAACTAACGGATAGCTTCACTGTCTATAACTTCTTCCGCCTGCCGCGTGGCTAACTCCTGCAATCCTTCGGCATCCGGCTGAAATCTGGCCGCTGACCGGGCTGACCTCGCGGATTGCCGGAGTTAGCCACCGGGCAGAGAGGCAGAGAGGCAGAGAGAAACGGGTTAGGCAGCGGGGGCGAAGAACGCGCCGATCGCCGCCGACAGGGCGACCGGGTCGTTCACGTGGCACAGCTCGCGAGCCGAATGCATCGACAGGAGGGGGATGCCGACGTCCACGGTGCGGATACCGAGCCTGGTGGCCGTCAGCGGACCGATGGTCGAGCCGCACGGCACCGTATTGTTCGACACGAACTCCTGGTACTCAACCCCGGCCCCTGCACAGGTACGGGCCCAGAGCGAGGCGCCGGCGGCATCCGTGGCGTAGCGCTGAGTCCCGTTGATCTTGAGCAGCGGCCCGCTCCCGGCAAGAGGGGTGTTTGCCGGGTCGTGCTTCTCCGGGTAGTTCGGATGCACGGAGTGGCCGGCATCCGCCGACACACACCACGAGTCGGCATACGCCCGCAACCGCTGGCTGACGGATGCCCCGAGCCCGGCCCCGATCCGGGTCAGGATGTCGTCGAGCAGCGGCCCGCTCGCCCCCGAGCGGGTTTGGGAGCCGAGTTCCTCGTGGTCGAACGCTGCCAGCACGCTGATCTCTGCGGAGTCGCCGGCCGCCAGGAGGGCGACGAGGCCGGCGTGCACGGAGGACAGGTTGTCCATCCGTCCGGCGGCGAACAGGGCCAGGTCCTGGCCGAACCGGGCCGGAGCCTGGGTGTCGGCGGTGAGTAGGTCGTACCCGGCGACATCCGCCCCTGCCAGCCCGGCCAGGCCGGCCAGGTGCCCGACCAGGTCGGCCTGGGCGAGGTCACCGACGCCGAAGACCGGGCTCAGGTGGCGCTGGCGGTCGAGGGTGAGACCGGCGTTCACGTTCCGGTCGAGATGGATCGCGAGCTGCGGGATCCGCAGGAACGGACCGGTGCGCACGAGATGCGGGGTGCCGTCACGGGTGACGAGGCGGCCGGCGAGCTCCAGCTCGCGGTCGAGCCAGGAGTTCAGCAGCGGGCCGCCGTAGACCTCGACGCCCGCCTGCAACCAGCCGTGGGAGCCGACCGTCGGCTTGGGCTTGAGCGTGAAACCCGGCGAGTCGGTGTGCGCACCCAGGATCCGGAACGGCGTCGTCGGCCCGGCGCCGTCGGGCTGCACCCAGGCGACCACGGCGCCGTCGCGCACCACATAACGCCGACCGGGCTCCACCGGCCACTCCGCTGACTCGATGAGCCGGGTGAACCCACCCTCGTCCAGACGGCGGGCTGCCTCCGCCGCCGCATGGTAGGACGACGGCGACGCCGCGATGAACCGGGCGAAGTCGTCGATGTACGCTGTGGTCGAGGCCGCTGTGTCCATGGCCGCTGTGTCCATGGGTGCTGTGGAGGTCATGGGTCAATCCAACCACCCGCGGACCGGCACGGTGGCCGCACCTCGAGCGAAGGGACGGGCATGGACGCGAGGGCGAGCCGGGCGGACGCCGAGCGAGAGGCCGACGTCGAGGGCCGCGCCCGCGCAGACGGCGACGAGGCCTGGCTACTCGGCTTCGACGGCTTCGACCCGGAGACCGAGGGTCGCCGCGAAGCCTTGTGCACGCTCGGAAACGGCTATTGGGGAACCCGCGGCGCGGCCCCGGAGTGCGCCGCGGATGCCGTGCACTACCCCGGCACATACCTCGCCGGCGTCTACAATCCGCTGCACACCGACCTGGGCGAGCATTCCCGCGACGATGAGCACATGGTGAACGCCCCGAACTGGCTGCCGCTGGGCTTCCGGATTGCCGGCGGCGAGTGGTTCCGGCCGGGCAGCCCCGACGTCCTGGACTACCGGCAGGAGCTCGACCTGCGGCGCGGCGTGCTCACCCGGTTCGTCCGGATTCGAGACCTGGCCGGGCGCACCAGCATGGTCACCTCACGCCGGTTCGTCTCCCAGGCCGCGCCGCACCTGGCGGTGCTCGAGACCACGTTCGAGGCGGTGGACTGGAGCGGAACGGTCACCGTGCGCTCCGGCGTCGACGGCCGGGTCGCCAATCGGAATGTGGTCGCCGATGCGCTGCTGGCCGCCGGCCACCTCGTCACCCGCAGCACCGAGCAGGTCACCATCGATACCGTGCTGCTGCAGATGGAGACCACCCGCTCCGGCGTGCACATCGCGATGGCCGCCCGCACCCGCGCCTACGCGGGCGACCGGCCGCTCACCCCCGAGCGTCGGTTCGAGCGCGACCCGGCCGGCTGGGTCGCGCAGGAATTCGACCTGCCGCTGGAGCCGGGGCATCCGGTGCGGGTGGAGAAGACCGTTGCGGTGAGCACCTCCCGGGACCGGGCCGTGTTGTCCGCCCCGGCCGCCGTCACGACCTGGCTGGAGCGGGCGGGTGACCCGGCCGAGCTCCTCGCCGCGCACGAACGGGAATGGGAGGGGCTCTGGGACGAGTTCGCGGTCAGCCTCCAGAGCGGCGACCACCAGGCCCTCGCGCTCAACCTGAACACGTTCCACGTGTTGCAGACCCTCGCGGGCGTCGACGCGGACCTTGATGCGGGGGTGCCGGCGAGGGGCCTCAGCGGGGAGGGCTACCGCGGGCACGTGTTCTGGGATGAGGCGTTCGTCTACCCCATACTCACCCTCCGCCGGCCCGACCTGAGCCGGGCACTGCTCGGCTACCGCTACCGCCGCCTGAACGAGGCGCGCGCCGCGGCACGGGCGGCCGGGCGCACCGGCGCGATGTTTCCCTGGCAGAGCGGCATCGACGGGCGGGAAGTGACCCCGGCGGAGCTGTTCAACCCGCGGTCAGGCCGCTGGCTGCCGGACAACTCCTACCGGCAACGGCACGTCGGACTGGCCATCGCGTACAGCGTCTGGAAGTACTACCAGGCCACAGGCGACGCCGACTTCCTCGTGCACCAGGGCGCGGAGCTCATCCTCGAGATCGCCCGCTTCTTCGCCTCCCTCGCTATCCACGACCAGGCTGCAGACCGCTACGACATCGACGAGGTGATGGGCCCGGACGAGTTCCACGACGGCCCGCCCGGGGTGCCAGGTGCGGGACTGCGCAACAACACCTACACGAATGTGCTGACGGCCTGGGTGCTCGGCCGGGCGGTCGAGACGGTGGCCCTGCTGGCCGGGCGCAACTGCCGACCGCTCTGGAATCGGCTCCGGCTGCGGCCGGACGAGGTGGACGGCTGGGAGCGGATCAGCCGACGGATGCGGGTGGTCTTCCACTCCGACGGGGTGCCCAGCCAGTTCGACGGCTACGAGGACCTCCCGGAGTTCGACTGGGCCGGCTACCGGGAGCGCTACGGCGACATCGGCCGCCTGGACCTGATCCTGGAGGCCGAGGGCGACAGCACCAACAACTACCGGCTCTCGAAACAGGCCGACGTGCTCATGCTGCTCTACCTGTTCTCCGCCGAGGAACTGCGCGAACAGCTCGAGGCGCTCGGCTATGAGTTGTCGCCGGAGGCCGTCGTTCGCACGGTGGACTTCTACGGCGCCCGCTCCACCCACGGGTCGACGCTGAGCAACGTGGTGCACTCGTGGGTGGAGGCGCGTCGCGATCGGGAACGGTCCTGGCAATTCCTCGGCCGGGCGTTGGCAAGCGACCTCGCCGATATCCAGGGCGACACCACCCACGAGGGCATCCATCTCGGAGCGATGGCCGGCTCAGTCGACATGGTGTTGCGCTGTTACAGCGGCCTGGAGATCAGGGATGACGTGCTCTGGCTCCACCCGGTGCTCCCCGCCGAGCTGGACCAGGTGGCCTTCAGCATCAACTACCGCGACCAGCCGATCCGGCTCGAACTCACGCGGACCACCCTGCGACTTCGGCTGCGGGCGGGCGGGGCGGCGCCGATCGTGGTGCGGGTGGAGGGACGGGAGGCCGTGCTCTCGCCGGGCGAGACCCGGGATTTCCCGCTCGGCGACTGACGGGATCCATCGGGAGTGCCCGGCCGCGTCGACCCCCGGCTAGTCGTCGTCCCTGGACTCGACGTCGGTCTGCAGTGCGGCGCGGGCGAATGCGGCCCCGCCGGGAGTGATGGTCCAGTGCCGGTAGTCGTTCGGGGTGCGTGCGAAAACGCCGAGCTGGTTGAGCAACCGCCACTTGGGTGCGACGAGGGCCATGGCCACGTGGCTCGAGAGCCGGGCGCCGTCGGGGGCCACCCAGCCCAGGGTCTCGAGGCCGAGGGCGAGCATCTGGGTGAACAGTTCCGCCTCGTCGAAGCCGCGCCGGGCGATGAGCACGAGCAGCAGGTTGATCGCGTCGCTGTCGGCCGGTTTCCGGCTGAGGTGGATGGTCCGCGCGAGATGCCACCACAGCTGCCTCGGTGCCTCGGCGAGCGCCCGGCCCCGGCTGGTCAGCAGCAGCACGCCCTTGCTCACCCGGAGCAGCCCGACGGCCCGAAGGTGGGCGCGCAGTTCGGCCAGCGGGAGCAGGTTCGACTCCCGGTTCGCCCCGGTCGGCCAGTCCCAGTCGAATTCGGTCGATGCCTGGACCACGACGGCGGGCGGCAGGTGGCCGGCCTTGGTGAGGCGGATGCCGTCGGCCCCGACCCGGCGCAGGATCCACTGCACCTGGCCGAGCATCCGGGCCATCGCCCGCTCGGGGAGCAGGATCGAGTCGGGAACGCGGGCCTCGGCGACCACCAGGCGGAAGCCGGCGATGGCATCCGGGTGCATGCGGGTCTCGAGTTCCTGAATCACCTTCACTCTGCGAGCCTAGCGACGCCCGGCGAGGGGACAGCGCGACTCCCCGGCGGCGCACGGGTTCCTCCCGTAGCCTCGGTGCATGGCCAGAAGCATCGCAACCACCACCGTCGTCGACCTGGACGGAATGCTCGATTTCGTGCGACCCCGGCACCGGATGTTGCTCGCGACCACGCGCGCCGACGGCCGCCCGCAGATCTCGCCCGTGTCCGGTGGGGTCGACCCGGCCGGCCGGATCGTGATCTCCTCCTACCCGGCCAGGGCCAAGACCCGCAACGCCGAACGGGACGTGCGCGCATCCGTTCTCGTGCTCTCGGACGACTGGGACGGAGGCTGGATCCAGGTCGACGGGGACGCCGAGGTGCTGCACATGCCGGAGGCGGCCATGGCCTGGTCGAGTACTTCCGTTGCATCGCCGGCGAGCACTCGGACTGGGCTGAGTACCGCGCGGCCATGACGCTGCAGGACAAGTCCCTGATCCGCGTCACGCCCACAAGGTGGAGCCCGATCGGCACCGGCGGCTTCCCGGCTGACGTGGCCGCCCGCTTCGACGCGCTCTAGCGGTCTGTGGGCCGCATCCGCGCTTCGCGGTCGTCCTGGGCGATCCACAATGTGCCCATAATGAAGAGCACCACAGCGGCAGCGCCGGTCATCGCGACCCACGGCCAGAACGCGAGGCGGTCCCAGCAGATCGTCGTTCCGGCGATGTAGATGAGCAGCCCCACATAGCTCAGCGTTCCCCGGCGCGGGGTCGAGTACATCACCATGACCGTGTTCGAGGTGAACATCCTCCGACGACGCGTCACAGCGGCCGTGCTCGGCACGGAAGTTCAGTGGCCGAAGCGGTCCCCGCGGCGGTCCGCACCAACGCGGCGATCGGCATTGAACGCATCATTCCCCCGAATGTTGAAAGCACAATCTACACTGCGCGGGTCTTTACGCTACGGCGGGAATCCTCGTCGCCGCCACTCCCAGTTCAGGCGCCCACAGGGCTGGGGGCGCCGGGCGCGTTGGGCGCACTGTCACCTGCGTCTGCAAGGCTGGTCCGATGACCGACACCCGCACCGCCGCCCTCGAGATCCTGCGCAGCCTGGTCGGTCGCGACGACGCCGACTTCCATGATGGGCAGTTCGAGGCGATCGAGACGCTGGTCGACGCGCGCAAACGTGCGCTGGTGGTGCAGCGCACCGGCTGGGGAAAATCGGCCGTCTACTTCGTGGCGACCTTGCTGCTTCGTCGCCAGGGAGCCGGACCCACCATCCTGGTCTCGCCGCTGCTCGCCCTGATGCGCGACCAGGTGGCCGCGGCCGCCCGTGCCGGGGTGCGCGCGGTATCGATCAACTCGTCCAACGCCCACGAGTGGAGCGAGGTGCTGCAGAAGCTCCACGACGACGAGGTCGACGTGCTGCTGGTGTCGCCGGAACGACTGAACAACCCGTCGTTCCGCGACGAGCAACTGCCCGCGTTGATCGCCCGGGTCGGACTGCTCGTGGTCGATGAGGCACACTGCATCTCCGACTGGGGCCACGACTTCCGCCCCGACTACCGGCGCCTGCGCGACTTGATCGCCGAGATGCCGGCCGGCGTGCCGGTGCTGGCCACCACGGCGACCGCCAACAGCCGCGTCGTGACGGATGTCGCCGAGCAGGTCGGAGCCGGGGTCTCGACCGGGTCGTCCACCGGCGGGGGTTCCACCGGCGGGGGCACGGAGGTCGTCACCATCCGTGGCCCGCTTGCCCGGGCCTCGCTCCGCCTGGGCGTGCTCCGGCTCCCCGACTCCCGCGCCCGGCTGGCCTGGCTGCTCAGCCACCTGGTCGAGCTGCCCGGCAGCGGCATCATCTACACGCTCACCGTCTCCGCGGCCGAGGACACCGCCCGGATGCTGCGGGAGGCCGGGCATCCGGTGCGCGCCTACACCGGGCAGACCGACACGGCAGAGCGGGAGGAGTCCGAGGGCATGCTCAAGCGCAACGAGGTCAAGGCCCTCGTTGCCACCAGCGCCCTCGGGATGGGCTTCGACAAGCCCGACCTCGGTTTCGTGCTGCATCTCGGCGCGCCCAGCTCCCCGGTGGCCTATTACCAGCAGGTCGGCCGTGCGGGCCGTGCCACCGCGAACGCAGACGTGCTCCTGCTGCCCGGGGTCGAAGATGAGGCCATCTGGCAGTATTTCGCCACCTCGTCGATGCCGAGCCGGCACAAGGCGGAGGCCGTGCTCAGCGCACTCGCTGCCCACGGCGATGCCCCGCTCTCCACTCCGGCGCTGGAGGCACGGGTCGACCTCAAACGCTCCCCGCTCGAACTGCTGCTCAAGGTGCTCGACGTGGACGGCGCCGTGCGCCGGGTCACGGGCGGCTGGGTCACGACCGGGCAGCCGTGGGTCTACGACGAGGACCGGTACGAGCGCATCGCGGCGGCCCGGCTGAGCGAGCAACAGGCGATGATCGAGTACGAACGCACCACGGGCTGCCGGATGGAGTTCCTGCAGCGTGCCCTCGACGACGACACCGCCGTGGCCTGCGGCCGCTGCGACAGCTGCACGGCAGCCTGGTACCCATCGGATGTCGCCGACGAGGCCACAGCTGCGGCCGCGGCGTCGCTCGACCGGGTCGGCGTCGCCCTCGAGGCCCGGGCCCAGTGGCCCACCGGGGTGGCGAGCCTCGGCGTGGACGTGCGCGGCAACATCCCGGTCGGCGAACGCCTGACGACCGGCCGGGCCCTGGCCCGGCTGACCGACCTCGGCTGGGGTGGCCCGCTGCGCGACCTGTTCGCGGTCGACGCTCCGGATGCCCCGGCGAGCGCGGCCATGACGGCCGCGTGTTTCCGGGTGCTGGCCGACTGGGACTGGGACGAACGCCCGGCCGCGGTGGTCAGCCTCCCGTCGCGGCGGCATCCGCTGCTGGTCGACTCGGTCGCCCGGGCGTTCGCCGACGCCGGCCGGTTGCCCTGGCTCGGTGCGCTGGACCTGGTCGGCGGCGGCCCGATCGGCGCGCCGGGCGGCAACAGCGCGTACCGGCTGTCGTCGGTCTGGGACCGGCTCGCGGTCGGGCCGGCACTCGCCGAGGCGCTCGCGCCCTTCGCCGGGCGGCCCGTTCTGCTCGTCGACGACCTCGCCGACAGCCGCTGGACCCTCACGGTGGCCGGTCGTCTGCTCCGCCGCCACGGCGTGGCCGCGGTACTCCCGTTCGCGCTGGCCCTGCGTTCCTGACCTGGCGCCGGCACTACCTTGACAACGGGCAGGCTTGCCCGCAGACTCGATCCACACCAATATTGCCTCTGAGACACTTTTAAATGCGTCACAGTGCCACCACTCGACTGATAAGCAAGGAACCGCCATGGTCAATGGAGACGCACCCCTCGGTCCGGTCGACGCCAGCCTCGTCCCGCGCTACGCGGGGATCGCCACCTTCGCCCGGCTCCCCCGCCTCGAAGACGTGAAGCGCGCCGATATCGCCGTGGTCGGCGTGCCCTTCGACTCCGGGGTCAGCTATCGCCCGGGCGCCCGCTTCGGCCCGGCGCACGTGCGCGAGGCGTCCCGCCTGCTCCGCCCGTACAACCCGGTGCAGGACGTCGAGCCGTTCTCCAGCCAGCAGGTCGTGGACGCCGGCGACATCGCCGCCAACCCGTTCAACATCACCGAGGCCGTCGCCCAGATCCAGGCCGCCGCGGCCGAGCTCTCCGCCGACGGCAAACGGCTCGTCGTCATCGGCGGCGACCACACGATCGCACTTCCGCTGCTGCGGGTCGTGGCCGAGCGGCACGGCCCGGTGGCGGTGCTGCACTTCGACGCGCACCTCGACACCTGGGACACCTACTTCGGCGCCCCGGTCACCCATGGCACCCCGTTCCGCCGGGCCTCCGAGGAGGGCCTGATCGACCTCACCGCGAGCCTGCACGTCGGCATCCGCGGCCCGCTCTACTCCCGCGACGACCTCCGTAACGACGAACGTCTCGGCTTCGCGATCATCGCGAGCCACGAGTTCGAGACCGAGGGTCTCCCCCGCGCCATCGAGCGGATGCTCGCCCGGCTCGGCGACCGTCCCGTCTACCTGTCCATCGACATCGACGTGCTCGACCCGGCGCACGCGCCCGGCACCGGCACGCCGGAGGCCGGCGGCATGACCAGCCGGGAGCTTCTGGCGATGATCCGCGCCCTGCGCGGCGTCAACCTGGTCGGTGCCGACGTCGTCGAGGTTGCCCCGGCCTACGACCACGCACAGATAACCGCCGTCGCAGCCTCCCACGTGGCCTACGAGATCATTTCCGCGATGACGCCGTCTGCTCAGGCGACGCCTTCCGCCTAACGGACCACGTGCAGCCGGAACGGCAGGGGCTCGGTGTCCTCGCCGAACCGGCGGCCGTGGGCGCTGAGCACGGCCAGGCTCACCAGATCCGGCCCTCGGAGCCCAGGCCAGCCCTTGACCAGGCGCCGCCAGGACTCCGGCACGGCCGCGAGCCCCCAGCGCGCGGCCAGGAGCGCACCGGCCGCCGCCGCCACCGCATCGGTGTCACCGCCCCCGCGGACGGCCGCCTCCACGCCTCGCCGCAGCTGGCCGGCATCCGCCTCGGTGTGGCTGATCGCCGACCAGGCAGCCTGCAGGGTTTGCACCACCCAGCCGTTCCGGGGGAAATCGGCGGGCCGCTTCTGGGCGGCCTCGGCCAGCCGCGCCGCCCACACGTCCCTGCGGGCAGGCGGAAGCAGGTCAAGTCCGATTCGGAGGTCGATCTCCCCCTCGAGCACCGCGTGCCGGAGGGCGAGTCCGAAGAGCACGCAGGCGTCGCCGGCATCCGACTCGACATGGGTCAGCTCGCTGATCAGGCGGGCGACCTCGGCGAGCGCGGCCGGGTCGTCCAGGCAGGCCAGTGCCACCGGGGCGGTGCGGAGGAGGGAGCCGCTGCCGGCGCTGCGCCCGGTACGGTCGTGCTGCTCCCTGGCCATCCGCCGGATCCCCGCCGCCGTCGGTTCGGTGCCGGAGAGCACCGCGCCGAGCTGGATCCCGGTGTATGGCGCGGACCTTGCCCAGACCGCCCATTCGGCCACGATCTCATCGAGTACGGCATCGGCGGCGAGGTTCCGGTCCTTGGAGGCAGCGGTCGCGATTGGCACGGCCATGGCCGTGTAGTCCGTCCATTCCCCGAGAGTCCAGTGGAAGCCGCCGCCTCCACGCATGCTGACCGGGGTGTTCGCCGGAAGCGGGCCGGCGAATTCGTACCCTGCGCCGAGGGCATCCCCGCAGGCAAGGCCGAGGAGCACAGCGGCCGATCGATCGTGTTGGGCAGGCGTGAGCATCAGGGGACTCCTTCGGGTTGAGTCGACGGGCGCAGCCTACTTCGGCTTGGAACGACCGGCAAGGCGTTGACTGCAGACCCGGATCCGTGCACGTAACCGTGCGTCACGGGAATATGCGCGGCAGCAGGACGCTTGTTAGTCTTCGGACGTCGTCTTCGGGCGCACCACGGAGATCCAGCACCCTGCGATTTCGTCACTCGGGACCGTCGCCACCCAGGCGTTCCCACCCGCATCCCGGTTAGGCCAGAAATAATGAAGCTCAAGATCATGTCGGCGGTTCTTCTCACAGCGGTCGCCGTTTCACTGGCCGGCTGCTCCGCCGGCGGGGCAGGCCAGGGCAAGACGGCCGCGACGGGCAACGACACCTCGCTGTCGTCCGTGCAGAAGGCCGGCACCCTCACCGTGGGCACTGAGGGCACTTACCGCCCGTTCTCGTTCCACGCCGAGGGCTCCGGATCACTCACCGGGTACGACGTCGAGGTCGTGCAGGAGGTCGCCGCGAAGCTGGGCGTCAAGGCCAGGTTCGAAGAGACCCAGTGGGACGGCATCTTCGCCGGGCTCGAAGCCGGCCGGTTCGACGTCATCGCCAACCAGGTCTCGATCACGCCGGAGCGCACCGCGAAGTACGAGTTCTCGACGCCGTACACCTATTCCACTGGCGTCATCGTCGTGAAATCGGACAACACCTCGATCACCTCGTTCGCCACGCTGGCCGGCAAGACCAGCGCCCAGTCGCTGACCAGCAACTGGAACGCACTCGCCACGAAGAGCGGCGCGAACGTGCAGGCGGTCGAGGGCTGGGCCCAGTCGGTTGCCCTCGTCGAACAGGGCCGGGTGGATGCCACGGTGAA
This sequence comes from Cryobacterium algoritolerans, assembly GCF_004402785.1. Classification (GTDB taxonomy): domain Bacteria; phylum Actinomycetota; class Actinomycetes; order Actinomycetales; family Microbacteriaceae; genus Cryobacterium; species Cryobacterium algoritolerans. The sequence goes on along the minus strand of NZ_SOFP01000005.1, from coordinate 21,192 downwards.
CGACACGCTCACCTACCTCGACTACAAGAAGCAGACCGGCGCGGCCGGACTCAAGGTCGCCGCGACCACCAAGGACCAGTCCGAGAGCGCGTTCGCGTTCGCGAAGGGCGGCACCAAGCTGGCCGGCGCCGTCGACAAAGCCCTCGAGGAGCTCCGCACCGACGGTACCCTGGCGACGATCTCCGACAAGTACTTCGGGGCCGACGTCTCAAAGTAGCCTGAGTCTGCGCCGCCCACCGTCAGCCTCGAGCAAGATCCTGGACCTCTCCGCATGAACCAATCCACCTGGGACCTGTTCCTGAGCTCCCTCGGGCCGATCATCATGGGTGCCGTCACCGGAACGATCCCGCTGGCCCTGGTGTCGTTCGCCGTGGGCCTCGCCCTCGCCCTTCTGCTCGCGCTGATGCGGCTGTCCCGGCGACGGTGGCTCTCCTCGATCGCCCGGGGGTACATCTCGATCGTGCGCGGCACCCCGCTCCTGGTCCAGTTGTTCGTGATCTTCTACGGACTGCCGTCGTTGGGAGTGCTGATCGACCCCTGGCCGAGTGCGGTGATCGCCTTCTCGATCAATGTCGGCGGCTATGCCGCAGAAGTGATTCGCGCTGCGATCCTGTCCGTGCCCAAGGGCCAGTGGGAGGCCGCGTACATGATCGGCATGTCCCACCGTCGCGCCCTGACCCGAATCATCCTGCCCCAGGCGGCCCGGGTGTCCGTCCCTCCCCTGTCGAACACTTTCATCAGTCTGGTCAAGGACACCTCCCTTGCCTCGCTGATCCTGGTCACCGAGCTCTTCCGCCAGGCGCAGCAGGTGGCCGCCTTCAGCCAGGAGTTCATGCTGCTCTACCTCGAGGCCGCCCTGGTCTACTGGGTGATCTGCCTTGCCCTCTCTTCGGTGCAGGGCCTGCTCGAGAAGCGATTGGACCGCTATGTCGCCCACTGACCTGCCGACGGATGCGGCGCCCGCCGATGCTCCTGCAGTCCAACCGCTGCTGACCGTGCGGGGCCTGCGCAAGAGCTTCGGCTCGAGCCTGGTGCTCGAATCGATCGACCTCACCGTGGGCCGCGGCCAGGTTCTCGCCCTGATCGGGCCGTCCGGCTCGGGGAAGACCACCATCCTCCGTTGCCTCAACGGTCTCGAGCTTGCCGATGGCGGCACCATCACAATCGGCGGGGAGGTCTCCGTCGATTTCGGCACCGCACCGGTGCGGAAGGAACTCACCGCGCTGCGCGACCGCTCGGCCATGGTCTTCCAGAACTACAATCTCTTCCCGCACAAGACCGTGCTCGAGAACGTGATCGAGGGTCCCATCATCGTGCAGGGCCGGCCACGCGCGGAAGCCACGGAGCAGGCACTCACCCTGCTCGACCGGGTCGGCCTGGCCGAGAAGCAGGGTGCGTACCCGTTCGAGCTCTCCGGTGGCCAGCAGCAGCGGGTCGGGATCGTCCGCGCCCTCGCGCTGCGCCCACAGCTGCTGCTCTTCGACGAGCCGACGTCGTCGCTCGATCCCGAACTCGTCGGCGACGTGCTGCGACTGATCAAGGAACTTGCGGTCGAGGGCTGGACCATGGTGATCGTCACGCACGAGCTGGAGTTCGCCAGGGAGGTCGCCACCGAGGTCGCCTTCGTCGACGGCGGAACCATCGTCGAGCACGGCGACCCGAAGCAGCTGCTGCGCAATCCCACCCAGGAGCGCACCCGCCAGTTCCTGCACCGGCTGCTGTTCCCGTTCTAGGGCCGGCGCCGCCAGGCGTTCACCGTCGCGATCGCCTGGTGTGCGATCGGCGTGAGTCTGCTCCCCAGATCGGTCGAGAGCCGTCACACGGAGGCTGAGCACAACCGAGACAGCGATGATCGACGCGACGACGAACAACGACAGCGCGGTCGGGACGTGGAACAGGTCGAGCAGCAGCATCTTGAAGCCCACCCAGACCAGCACCAGCGCGAGCCCGATCTTCGGGTAGACGAACCGGTGCATGAGGTCGGCGAGGAGGAAGGACATCGCTCGCAGGCCGAGGATTGCGAACGCATCCGCGGCGAAAACGATGAACGGCTCGCTGGTGACCGCGAAGATGGCCGGGATCGAGTCGACCGCGAAGACCACGTCGGTCACCTCGACCAGCACCAGTACCAGCACCAGCACCAGCACCAGCACCAGCACCAGCACCAGCACCAGCACGGCCAGCAAGGGGGTGGCCAGGAGCACTCCGCCGCGGCGGATCACGAGACGAGCCGGTGAAATACTGCTGGCCGAATTCGGCTCCGATGACGACCCAGATACCGAAGCCGATCGCGACGAGCACCCAGGCCGCCGACCAGGCAGCAGTCTCGCGCACCCCGATCACCTGCGCGTTGCGGTGGGCGAACAGGTCGATGGCGAGCATCGCGGCGATGGCGCCACAGACGATCAACCAGGCGGAGAGGGGAACATCCAGCAGTGATGCCGCGGCTGGGAAATCACCGTGAGCCGGCGCCGAAACGGGCACCGGGCGGGCGTCTGGCCGCGGCGACGCGGCCGGCCTGAAGAGTGCGTTCCCGCATCGCGAGGAACATTGGGAAAGTGAACGCGAACGCGGTCAGTCCCGACAGCACCACGTACACCCAGCCCCACCTCATCCCGAGCCGGCGTGCCTCGACAAGGATCAGGATACTGCCGGCCACCGCGGCGACGAGCAGGTCGACCGTCAGGGAGGAGACCGCCGGGCCACTGCCCACCCAGTCGCCGATGAAGTCCCGCAGCCCGACGATCGCGAGGACGTTGAACGTCCAGGTGCCGACCAGCCCCGCAAGGCTCAGGGCCAGGTAGACGAGCGCGAGCGGTGTCCAGTGTTTGGTCATGGGGCCAGTATGCCCTCGCCGTTACACGGGGACCAGCGCGGGTTCGATCTCACTGCAGCCCTGGTCGGTCACGATGATCGACAGTTTCGCGGGGATCTGTTCCTTCATCGAGTCGACGTGGCTGATCAGCCCGATGGTGCGGCCGCCCGCCCGCAACCCGGCGAGGGTGCTCATCGCCGTCTCCAGGGTGGCGCTGTCGAGCGAACCGAATCCCTCGTCGACGAAGAGGGTGTCGAGGGCGATTCCACCGGCCTGGTTCGAGACCACCTCGGCCAGCCCGAGCGCCAGGGCCAGCGAGGCCAGGAAGGTCTCGCCGCCGGAGAGCGACTGGGTCGGGCGAGCACGCCCGGTGTGCTCGTCCCTGATCGCCAGGCCCAGCCCCGACTGGCTACCCCGATACTGCAGCGAATCGTCGTGTTCGAGTGCGTAACGGCCCCCGGTCATGATGCCCAGCCGGCCGTTCGCCGAGGCGATGATCTGCTCGAGCTTCGCGGCGAGCACATAGGTTTCCAGGCGCATTCGTTTCATGTTCGGTTCCTCCCCGTGCACGACCGCGGCAAGCGCCCGCACCTGGGCCTGGGTGGCCAGCAGTTCAACCGACGCGTCGAAGCACGACCGAGCCTCGCCGAGGAGGCCCGTCGTCACGGTCACCCGCTCGGCCAGGGAGGCGCGGTCGGCGATCGCCGTGTCGCGGAGGGCCGCGGCGGCGGCCAGGTCTCGCCGTGCCGGCGCCGGATCGACGGGTTCGTCGGGAAGGCCGCCGAGTTCCGGCTCGGCGAGCACAGCGAGCGCGGCGGCCGTCTCACCGTCGTGGCGCCGGATGCGCGCCTCCACCTGGAACAGGGCCGCCTCGGTGAGCCGGGCGGCGACCGCGGCCGCTTCGTCGGCAAAGCCTTCGGCAACCATTTGGGTCTGCGCCATTGCGGCCGCGGCGTCGCAGACCACAGCGTGCTCGCGGCTGCGGTCGAGGGCGTCGTCGAGGGTGCGTGCCGCGTCGAGCTCCCCCTGTAACCGGGCGACGAGTTCGGTGACGGATGCGCACCGGCCGCGCTGCGCGGTGACCCGTTCGAGGATCCCGGCCTGCTGGCTCTCGCGTTCGGTGAGCCGGGTGGCGTCCTGCTCTTTGGCCTGCCGCGCCTCTGTCAGCGCCCGACCGGCCTCCTCGAGTTCGGCGCGCAGGCGAGCCTTCTCGGTCTTCAGAGCGGCCTCACGCGCTCCCGCCTCGCGCGCGGCCGTTAGGTCTCCGACCGCGGCCGCGACGTCTGCCTCCAACTCGTCGACGCCACTGTCGCCCGCCCGGGTGCGGGCCTCGGTCAGACGCAGATTGATCTCCTGGATCCGGGCGCGGGTCTGTTCGAGCGCGGCCTGGCCTGCCACCATCTGCAACCGGGCCTCCTCGATGTCGGTTTCGGTGACCGGTTCGCCCCTGCTGATTGCCCTGGCCGGGTGGACGGTCGAGCCGCACACCTCGCACGCCTTCCCCTCGACGAGCTGTTCAGCCAGTTCGCCGGCGTGGCCGGCGAGCCGGCGGTCGACCAGCACTTGGAAGTGAACGGCGGCGGCGGTGTTCTCGGCGGCCGCCTCGATATCGGCCTGGAAAGCCCCTTCGAGCTCCACGCCGCACGCACTCACGACTTCCGTTGCGGCCCTGGCGGCCTCCAGCCGGGATAACGTGGCGCGCGTCTCCGCCTCGCGAGCGGCGGCGAGGGCCGCAACAGAGCGGTCCCGGTCGACGGTGTCGATCTGTCCGGGCAGCCGCTCGACCCTGGCCGCGGCGGCATTGAGGGCCTCGAAGTGCAGGGCGAGCCTGGCCCGCACCTCGGCCAGCTCGCGCTCGAGGCCAGGCAGCATATGTTCGGCGACGAGCACATCGTTGAGGGAACCGAGCCGCCCGAGCAGGTCGTCGATGACCGTACCGAGGGCCTCATGCGATGCGGTACCGGCGGCTCCGACGTCGGCCGGACCGTCGCACGGTTCCTCCTCGGCGAGGGCGCACCACCGATGGCGGGCATCCGTTTCAACGGCGAGGGCCGTGGCGAGAACCTCCTCGGCCTGTCGCCGTGCCGTGAGGAGCGGCCACACCCGCGCCGCCCGCGTAGCGGCCTGCACGGCAACGCGGTCGACGTCGACGGAATCCCTCCGGCCGGCCAGGGCCGCCGCCTCCGCGGCCGCCGTGTCCCGCCTGTCCTGACGCCGTCGCAGGTCTTCCTGCACCTGATGGTGCAGGGTGGCAGCGGTCACAACGGTGTCGGCCTGTTCGGCGGCGTCGATCGCCAGGTCGAATTTTCCGTCGAGCCACTGTTGGGCCCGGTCGAACCAGTCGCGGTCGGCGGTTCCCTCCGCCGCTTGGAACTGCGCTTGGCCGGCCACGGCCGCCGCCAGCCCGGCCAGACGCAGCACTACGGCGGCCAGCTCGTCATCGAGGGACTTGCGCCGGTCGATCAGTCCGGTCTCCAACTGTTCGAACCTAATGGTGCCGAACAGGGTCCGCAGCACGGCTCGACGGTCGTCCGTCTTGGCCAGCAGGAATCTCTGGAACCGGTTCTGGGCGAGCAGGATCACCTGGAGGAACTGGTCCTGTTTGAGCGGCAGGATGCCGGTCAGCTCATGGCCCACATCGACCGGCCGGGTGGCGATGGTGCGCCAGCCCTCACTGCCGCGGCGATCGAGCCGGGCATCCGGCTGCGCCATGGTCGTGCCGGCGCCGCGCTTCTTGGCCTTCTCGTACCGCGGGGTGCGATAGAGGCGGTAGTCCTGCTCGCCCAGCCCGAAGTCGAGTTCGACGAAGGTCGGGTCCTCCGGCTCGCAATAGTCGCTGCGCAACTGGGACTCCGTGCCCTCGAAGCGGGGAACGTTGCCGTAGAGCGCGAAACAGATGGCATCCAGGATGCTGGACTTGCCGGCCCCGGTCTTGCCGGTGATCAAGAAGATCCCATCGTCGTCGAAGCGCTCGAAGTCGATGGTCTGCTCGTTTTTGTACGGTCCGAACCCGGCGATCCTCAGTCGTTTGATCTTCATGCCGTGATCTCCCCCAGAGTGTTGGCCGCAAGCAATTCGGCGACCAGGTCGCGTTCGAACTCGGTCTGGCCGACCCCGTTGCGCACGAACTCGAGGAACCCGGCAACAATCTCATGGTCGTTCTGCTGGTGCAGACGCTCGCCGTAGCTGGCGGCATCCGTTTCAACGGTGACCGAAGGCCGGTGTTCGACGGTGACGCAGTGTGGGAACCGTTTCTGCAGGCGGCGCATTCCGTCGAGGGGACGCACCTGGTCGGTGATCACGGCCGACACCCAGTCGGACTCGAACCGTGAGAACTCGTCGGCCGTGAGTACCTCCTCGATCTCACCGGTGAGCACGGAGAGCCTGCGGGGAACGGGGAGCCCGACCCATTGGACCTCGGCAGCTCGGTCGGCACGGAGGTCGACGAGCCAGGCACCGCGGGGCTTGCCTGCCTCAGAGAAGGAGTAGTGCAGGGGCGCCCCGGAGTAGCGCACCCGGTCCGTGAGCGTGGCCCGGCCGTGGATGTGACCGAGCGCGACATAGTCGGGCCCGTCGCTCTGCGGGTCGTCGGCCGGGCCGAAGACAGCGACCGGCACCAGGTCGAGGCCTCCGGCGGTGATGTCCCGCTCGACCTCGGTCGCTTCGGCAGCCGGCGTCACCCCGGCCGCGAAGCAGTGCGCCAGCACCACAGAGCGTCCGCCGCGCAAGGCGAGGTCCTCGCGGATCCGGCGCATCGCGAAGGTGAGCACCTGCTCATGGTTTCGCAGCGTCTCCCCAGGGAACAGGTGCCGGATCATCGCCGGTTCCAGGTAGGGAATGCCATAGAAGTGCACGGGGCCGTTCGCGTCGCCGATGGTGACGGGTTCGAGGAACTGGTCGGGCCTGGTGATGACGTGAATGCCGGCCAGGCCGGCCCACTCCGACTGGAAGCCGAGGCGCGTGGCCGAGTCGTGATTGCCGCTGGTCATCACGACCACGGCGCCGGCCGCCCTGAGCTCTCGCAACACCCTGGCCAGGAGCGAGTAGCTGTCGGCCGACGGCATCGCGGAGTCGAAGACGTCACCGGCGACGACGACGACATCCACCTGCCGGTCCCGCACCACCTCGACCAGCGCCGCGAACACCGCGCCCAGGTGCGCCAGGGTGGAATGCGTGTGGAAGGTGCGCCCGATATGCCAGTCCGAGGTGTGCAGGATCTTCATGGTCCCCACGCTACGTGCGACCGCAGACATCCCTCCGGGGAATCGCCCTCGCGGCCGCCGACGACGGTGAAATCGCTCCTCCGCCATCCAGATCTATTCTTTGTTTGTCTGTGTTTGTCTTGACAAACAAAACCAAACACAGGTAGCGTGAATATTATTCATACCAGTGGCCACGGTCACTCAACGCCCCGGAGGTCTCATGTTCGCGGAAGAGCGTCAGGCCCTGATCATCAATCTGGTCTCCAGTTCGAGTCGGGTCACGGTCAGCGAACTCGCGACCCGTTTCGACATCACCCCGGAGACCGTGCGGCGGGACCTGGACACCCTCGAAGGCGCGCGCCAGTTGCGCCGGGTACACGGCGGCGCGGTGGCCCTGGACCGGCTGAGCATGTCAGAGCTGAGCCTCGAGGAACGGCAGACCCAGCACCACGATCAGAAGGTAAGGATCGCCGCCGCCGCCTTCACCCTGATCCCCGCCAGCCAGACCGGCTCGATCCTGCTCGACGCCGGGACGACCACGGAACTCCTCGCCGACCTCCTCGTCGACTGGGCCCCGGCCGACCAGGGAGACGAGCTCCTCGTCATCACCAACGCCGTCCCGATCGCCACGAAGCTGGCCGGCAACGAGGACATCCAGTTGTACATCCTCGGCGGTCGCGTGCGCGGTCTCACCCGGGCCGTCGTCGGGCCGAGCACCATCGCCCAGCTCGACGCCCTGCGCCCCGACATCGGCTTCGTCGGCGCGAACGGAGTGCACGCCGAGTTCGGTTTCAGCACACCGGATGCGGTCGAGTCAGCCGTGAAGACAGCCATCGTCCGTTCGGCCCGGCGCGTCGTCGCCTTGGCCGATTCCTCCAAGCTCGACAAGGAAACCCTGCTCCGCTTCGCGGCCCTCGGCGAAATCGACGTGCTGATCACGGACGCCCCACCATCACTGGAACTTGCCGCGGCCCTCGCTGCGGCCGACGTTGAGGTTGTGATCGCGTGATCATCACGTTGACCCCCAATCCGAGCCTGGACCGCACGATCGCGCTGAGCGGGCCGCTCGCCCGCGGCGAGGTGCAGCGGGCCGTCTCCTCACACGAGGAACCGGGCGGTAAGGGCGTCAACATCTGCCGCGCCCTCGAGGCGTCCGGCCTGCCGAGTCTCGCCATCCTGCCCGGCGACGAGTCGGACCCTGTGCTGCAGGGGCTGCGCACGGCCCGAATACCCCACCTGGGCATGCCGATCGGCGCGGCGATTCGGAGCAACGTCGCGATCACGGAACCCGATGGCACCACGACCAAGGTCAACGTGCCCGGACCGGTGCTCAGCACCGAACAGCAGCACGCGCTGATCGAGCTTGTGCTGGAGCAGGCCGACGGTGCCGACTGGCTCGTGCTGGCCGGATCCCTGCCCCCGGGGGTACCGGTGGACTTCTACGCCGACATCACCCGCCGGCTGCGGGCCCGATATGGCGCCGCCGCCCCGAAGGTCGCCGTCGATTCGTCGGGCGCACCGCTTGCCGCCGCCGTGACCGCGGGCCCCGACCTGATCAAGCCCAACGGCGAGGAACTGGCCGAACTCACCGGCATCCCCGACGCCGACGCGCTCGAGGCAGACCCGGCCCTGGTCGCCAGGGCCTCTGAACGCCTCGTCGCCGCCGGGGTCGGCGCCGTGCTGGCCACCCTCGGCGCCCAGGGCGCCGTGCTGGTGACCGATGCCGGCGCCTGGCTCGCCCGGACACCGCCGATGATCGCCACCAGCACCGTCGGTGCCGGCGACTCCTCGCTGGCCGGATTCCTGCTCAGCACCATTGCCGGGGCGTCCGCACCCGACTCCCTTCGTCAGGCCGCCGCCCATGGGGCGGCCGCCGCGTCCTTGCCGGGCTCGACCGTGCCGGCAGTGAACCAAACCAGACCGGGCGACGTCACCGTGACGACGCTTGTTACCCATCCAAAGGAGGATGTCCAGTGAGTGCACTGATCACGCCGGAGCTTGTTGCTCTGGATAAAAATCTCGGAGCCGCTCCTTCGAGCGTAATCCGGCATCTTGCCGAGCTGATCGTCGGCGCCGGCCGGGCCACCGAGATCGAGGGCCTCTATGCGGATGCCCTCGCCCGCGAGGCGAAGACGGCCACCGGTATCCCGGGCGGCCTCGCCATCCCGCATTGCCGTTCCTCCGCGGTCACCGAGCCGACGCTGGCGTTGGCCCGGTTGACCTCGCCCGTCGATTTTGGAGCCAAGGACGGCCCCGCCGACCTCGTCTTCCTGATCGCCGCACCGGAGGGGGCCGACCAGGAACACCTTAAGATCCTGGCCAAGCTCGCCCGTTCCCTGTTGAAGAGCGACTTCACCGCCGCCCTGCGCGACGCGAAGTCGCCGGTCGACATCGTCGAACTCGTCAGCAACGTCATCACCCCGGTCACCGTCGGTACGGGTGCGGATGCGGCGGAGAACGCCAACGCCGGTACCAGGTCCACCTCCACCTCGACCGCGGTCAAGCGCATCGTCGCCGTCACCGCCTGCCCCACCGGAATCGCGCACACCTATATGGCTGCCGATTCCCTTGTCGCGGCGGCCAAGGCCGCCGGCGTCGACCTCCAGGTCGAAACCCAGGGCTCCGCCGGCCTGACCATGCTCGACCCGGCCGTCATCGCCGCCGCGGACGCCGTCATCTTCGCCGTTGACGTCGACGTGCGCGGACGCGAGCGCTTCGCCGGCAAACCGGTCATCCAGGCTCCCGTCAAGCGGGGCATCGACGAACCGGCCAAACTCATCCAGGATGCGCTGGCCGCGGCCAAGAACCCGAACTCGCGTCGCGTGGGAGGCAATGTCGGCGTCGTCGAGACCGACACCAAGAACGAGCACTTCGGCCAGAAGGTCAAACGTGCCCTGCTCACCGGTGTCAGCTACATGATCCCGTTCGTCGCCGGTGGAGGTCTCCTCATCGCCCTCGGCTTCCTGCTCGGCGGCTACGAGATCACCAAGGTCGCCGACGTCGTCGTGCTGCAGAACAGCCTGTTCAATCTCCCGGAGGGTGGCCTGCTGATCTACCTCGGCGCCGTCTTCTTCAAGATCGGCGCCCTGTCAATGGGCTTCCTGGTCCCCGCGCTCGGCGGCTACATCGCGTATGCGATCGCCGACCGTCCCGGGATCGCCCCCGGCTTCGTCGCCGGTGCCGTCGCGGGCTTCATGGGTGCGGGCTTCCTCGGCGGCATCGCCGGCGGCCTCCTCGCCGGTGTCGCTGCCGCGAGCTTCGGCAGGCTCAACGTTCCACGCTGGCTCCGCAGCCTGATGCCCGTTGTCATCATCCCGCTGGTGGCCTCGATCGTCGCCTCCGGCCTGATGTTCCTGGTGCTCGGCGGACCGATCGCGTGGCTCACATCGGTGCTCAACACGTGGCTCACGGGCATGAGCGGCGTCGCGGCGATCATCCTCGGCCTCATCCTCGGCCTGATGATGGGCTTCGACCTCGGCGGCCCGGTCAACAAGGTTGCCTACGCCTTCGCCGTCGCGGGACTCGGCACCGCAACCATCGCCAACCAGGCTCCGTGGCAGATCATGGCCGCCGTCATGGCCGCCGGCATGGTCCCGCCGCTCGCGATGGCCCTGGCCACGGTGGTCGACAAGAGACTGTTCAGCCTGGTCGAACGTGAGAACGGCAAGGCGGCCTGGCTGCTCGGAGCATCCTTCATCTCCGAAGGTGCCATCCCGTTCGCCGCGGCCGACGTGTTCCGGGTCATCCCGGCCAGCATGATCGGCGCCGGCGTCACCGGTGCCCTGTCAATGGCCTGGGGAGTGACGTCGAAGGCGCCGCACGGTGGCATCTTCGTCTTCTTCGCCATCGACAGTTTCCCGCTGTGGGCCCTCGCGATCGCGATCGGCACCGTCGTCGCGGCGCTCGTCGTGATCGTGCTCAAGCGCTATGCAGTCAGGAAGTCCAGCGTCGACGCGGAAACCCCCGCACTCGTCAACGCCTGATCAAGGGTCGGCCGCCGTGTCACACGCATGGCGGCCGACGCGTAGCATGAAATAGCGCGGGCAGATCGCTGCGCAAGAAAATGAGGTTATCCCGTGCAGAATTACTCTGGAGTTGGCGTCAGCCCAGGACGGATCATCGGATCCGTCCGACAGATGCCGAAACCGGTCAGCGAACCCCCATTAGGTGAACGGCTGGCGTCGTCAGCGACAGTGGACGAGGCCACGGCCGGCCTGCGCGCGGCCTCGAAGGTCGTGCAGGCCGAACTCCAGGGTCGCGCCGCCGCTGCAACGGGAGCCAGCAAGGCAGTCCTCGAGGCCACGGCGCTGATGGCGGCGGACCCGATGCTGATCAAGGCAGCAATTAAACTCATCGCGACCGGTACCTCGGCGGAACGGGCCATCTGGGAGTCCGGCGCCTCCGTCGCCGAGATGCTGCACAACCTCGGCGGCTACATGGCCGACCGGGCCACGGATGTCCTCGACGTTCGTGCGCGCATCGTGGCCGAGCTCCGCGGGGTGCCCGCGCCCGGCATTCCGCAGTCCACCGAACCGTTCATCCTTGTCGCCGAGGACCTCGCCCCCGCCGACACCGCCACCCTCGACCCGGCGAAGGTCCTGGCCCTGGTCACCTCCGGCGGTGGTCCGCAGTCGCACACCGCCATCATCGCCCGCGCCCTCGGCCTGCCGGCCGTGGTGGCCGCCCCCGGCGTCGACGAGCTCGTCGACGGCACCGAGGTCTATGTCGACGGGGCCGCCGGCACCGTCAGCGTCGACCCCGGCACCGACGAGCAGGCGCAGGTCGCGGCCTGGTTGCTCGCCGCGGAGACCCTCGCCGTGTTTGGCGGCACCGGCAGCACCGCCGACGGTCACCTCGTGCCCCTGCTTGCCAATGTGGGCGGCGCGGTGGACGCGGTCAAGGCCGCCGAACTCGGCGCCCAGGGCGTCGGCCTGCTCCGCACCGAGTTCTGCTTCCTCGAGCGCGACACCGAACCGACGATCGACGAGCAGGTTGTCGCCTACCGAGGCGTGTTCGACGCGTTCCCGGGCAAGAAGGTCGTCGTGCGCACCCTGGACGCCGGCGCCGACAAGCCCCTCCCGTTCCTGACCGACAGCACCGAACCCAACCCGTCCCTGGGCGTGCGTGGCTTCCGGACTGATCTGACCACCCCCGGCGTGCTCAAGCGCCAGCTCACCGCGATCGCCACCGCGGCAGCCGACTCCCCCGCCGAGGTGTGGGTGATGGCGCCGATGATCGCGACCGTCGACGAGGCCGCCGACTTCGCGGCGATGTGCCGGGTCGCCGGACTCAAGATCCCCGGGGTGATGGTGGAGGTGCCCTCCGCGGCACTGCTCGCCGACCGGATCCTCGGCGAGGTCGACTTCGTCAGCCTCGGCACGAACGACCTCACCCAGTACACGATGGCCGCCGACCGCCAGCTCGGCACTCTTGCCGCACTGAACTCGCCCTGGCAGCCGGCCGTGCTTCACCTGATCAAACTGACCGTCGCCGGTTCCATCGCGCAGGGCAAGAACAAGCCCGTCGGCGTCTGCGGCGAAGCCGCGGCCGACCCGGTGCTCGCCGTGGTGCTCGTCGGCCTCGGCGTCGCGTCCCTCTCGATGACCGCCCGTTCGCTCTCCGCCGTCGGCGCGGTGCTCAAGAGCGTCACCCTCGACGAAGCGAAGCGCCTGGCCGAGCTGGCTCTCTCCGCCCGGAACGCAGGCGAAGCGCGCACCCGCGTGCGCGCCGAACTGCCGATCCTCGAGCAACTGGGCCTCTGAGCCCCGACGCACCATTTCGCGTCGCGTCGCGGCGCACCACCGTCGCCGGGCACAGCCCGGCGAGCACCAAATAGGAGGAACCATGTCCGAACGTAAAGCCACCATCGCCAGCCGGGTCGGCCTGCACGCCCGCCCTGCGTCCATCTTCGCCGCGGCCGTCGGTGAACTCCCGATCGAGGTCACCATCGCCCTCGAGACCTCCCCGGTCGAAGACGCGATGGATGCCTCGAGCATCCTGAGCCTGATGAGCCTCGGCGCCGCCAACGGCGACGTGGTTGTGCTCCGCGCCGAAGGCGATGGCGCCGTCGAGGCCCTCGAAGCCCTCGTCAAGATCCTCGAAACCGACCTGGACGCCGAGTAAGACCGCACCGGTCAGCCGGGTCGCGCCGACCTCGGCCGGCCCGACCCGGCCCGGAACAAGCACCGTCGTTGTCAGAACGACGGTGCTCGCTCCGTTGAGCTGCAAGCCCGGTCAAGCGGCAACCCCGGTCAGTCGTCAGGCCGGTCAGTCGGCAACCCCGGTCAGTCGGCAGGCCGGGCCAGGCCAGACAGAGTCGGCCTCCCGGCGCTGCCCGCGACGGGTGTCACCAGAGTGATGAACGCGCTCAGCTGGGTAAGCACCTCGATGCTGGTCGGCAGGGACTCGGTCAACGCCGGCGAATAGACCAGCCAGGCCGCCCACTGTGCCCGGGAGATGGCGACGTTCAGTCGGTTCGCGAGAAGCAGGAATTCGAGTCCTCTCGGCACGTCCTCGGCGGCCGAGGCCGCGAGCGACACGATCGCGACCGCTGCCTCCCGGCCCTGGAACTTGTCCACTGTTCCGACCGGCACCAGGCCGAAGCCGGCGGCCGTCAACCGGCTGCGGAGAAGTTCCACCTGGGCGTTGTACGGCGCCACGACGATGACGTCTTCCTGGCCGAGCGGGGCAGTGACACCGGCGGATGTCCAGGGTCGCCCCAGCAGGTCCGCCACGAGCCCGACCACCTCCTCCGCCTCCTCGACTGATGAGGTGGCGTTCGCGGAATGCGCCACCGGCCGGGGGTGCAGCCCGGGGTCCACCCCGGCCAGGCTGCGGTCCGACGGGTGCGAGAGCAGCTTGCCTTCGTAGGACAGGGCCGAGACCGGAGCGCAGACAGCGGGGTGCATCCGCCAGCTGGTGGCGAGGAAGTAGCCGTATACGGCCGGGAGCACCCGGTGCCCGTCGCTGAGCCAGCCGAGGGCGGATTCGTCGACGGGCTCGGGGTGGGTGCCCTGGCTCACCTGCGGCAGCTGCTGTGGGTCTCCCAGGAGCAGCAGCCGCTCCGCTGAGACGGCTGCGGCGATCGTGCCGGCCAGGGAGAACTGACCGGCCTCGTCGACGACCAGCAGGTCGAGGGACCCGCGCGGCAACCGGTCGGCGTTGCTGAAGTCCCAGGCGGTGCCGCCGACCACCCAGCCGCCGGGGCGGTCGGTGAACGTGCCGAAGGTTTTCGTGTCGAGAAGGGTCCAGGGAACGGGCTTGTTCTCTTCGCCCTGCCTGGCCTTCTTGCCCACCCGGTCGGGGTTGAGGCCGACTTCAACGCCGGCGGCGAGCACCGCGCGGAGCATGTTCTCCACTGCGGCGTGGGACTGGGCGACAACTCCGACGGTCCAGCCGTGCTTGACGACGAGGTCGACGATCACCCTCGACCCGACGTAGGTCTTGCCGGTGCCCGGCGGGCCCTGCACCGCGAGGTAGGAATGGTCCAGGCGGAGCAGTCCGTCCAGGATGGCCGTCTGCACGTCGCCGTCTCGCGGCCGGGCCAGGCCGGGCTCCGAGTCGCCTCCGGGTGCGTCGCTCGTGCCGGCCAGACGCCACGACGGCCGGAGCCGCGGCGGCCGGCGCCGCAAAAGGTCGAACGCGGCATCCGGCAACGGCACCGGCCAGACGCCGAGCACGGCCCTGCCCCACTCCGAGATCGCACCCACCTGGCTCCCGGCCGGCGGCGGGGTGCCGGGGGTCAGCGCGATCGGCAGTTCGTGGTGGGTTGGTGCGTCCCGCTCGAGGATCTCCTCGACGAGGAACACCGACTCGTCGATCACCTCGACGATGGTGGCCCTGTCGTGCGCGGTGCGCGCGCCCGGCTCGGCGCTCTGCCGGATCGGCGGATACGGCGGGTCGTAGAGCAGAAACGGCTTCTGCCCGACCTTGAGCGAGCTGCCCGGCGCCAGCGAACCCGACAGCCGTAGCAGGCGCCGGTCGAGCAGTTGCCGGCCCTCCCGGTGCCAGCCCGTCTGTACGGTGGCGGAGTCGACGATGAGCACATCCCGGGTGTCCGCCCACTCGTCGACGGGTGAGCCGAGGCGTGAATAGTGGTCCCACCAGAACGATTTCTGCTCCCGCCGGTGATAGTCGATCGCGGCGGCGGCCAGGGCGAGGGCGGTCTGGTCGGCGTTGCGGTCGGCGGGTGCCACCGCGGCGAGGAGGGCGGCAAGCTCGAGGTAGACGGGGTCAGGCTCGCGCACCGGAAGGTCGAAGGCCAGGTCCACGGTCGACGCCGCCGGAACCCGGTTCTCGGCGGCGCGGCGCAGCAGCCAGTCGCGCAGCCGCAGGGTGGACCGGCAGTCGTAGGCGTTGTAACGGGCGATATCGGCGAGCACGCCCGCCGCGGCGGCGTGGTCACCGTCCGCCAGCAGTTCCCGGGACCGCACGTATTCGGCGATCGAGTCGGCGGCGTTGGCGACGCCCTCGCGTTCGTCACTGCCCATGTAGAGCGGCTCGAGCTTCTTCAGTGAGTAGCTGCGGCTGCCGACGCGCAGGCCCTGCCGCACGACCGGGTAAAGGTCGACGAGCACGTGGTCCCTGAGCAGGCCGTCGACGGCGTCCTCGCCCACTCCGTGCCTGGCCGCGAGGGTGAGCAGGTGGGTGCGTTCATAGGGCGCGTAGTGGTAGATGTGCATCCCCGGATGCCGCTCTCGCCGCTCCCGCAGGTAGTCCAGGAACTCGACCAGGGCCAGGCGCTCCTCGGCATGGTTGTGCGCCCAGAAGGAGCGGAAGGTGTCGTCCGGTTCGACCAGGCCGAAGAGGTAGTCCAGCCCCCAGGCGACGCCGGCCGGGCCGGCCTCGCCGCCCCCCGTGTCCTCCTGGTACAGCGGGTCGCCCTCGAAATCGAAGAAGATGTCGCCCGGGTCGGGGGCAGGCAGCGCGGCAAGTGCGAGCGGGTTGATCACCTCCCAGTTCACGGGCCGGTCGGCGTCCGGCTGCGTGATCTGGAGCCTGGCCTGCTCGCTGAGCGTGTGCAGCGTGGCATCCGAGAGGCCGGGGACCGGGCCGGCCGCCGCCGCCAAATGCTCGATCGTCGCCATGCCGGCGGCGCGCAGCTTCGCGCGCTGGCTGAGCCGCAGGTTGGCCACGAGCAGCACGTCGCGGTGCCGCTGCACCTGTTCGTCGCAGACGTCGCACCGCCCGCAGGCGGTGTAGCGCGAGTCGCCCCACTCGGTCGGCCCGGTGTCGGCGAGTCTTTCGTCGACGAGGCGTTCCAGCCTGGCCCGGCGAGTGCGGAAGACGGGCAGGATGTCCCGCAGCCGATGCGAACTCGTGCGTCCGTCGCCGAGCAGGAGATGCACCTGCTCCCCCGTGGCGATGCCCATCCGTTCGAGCTGGTCGCTGTATGCCGCGAGCTGCAGCAGCGCGGTGATCTTCGCCTTGCGCGCCAGTTTCGTGTCGTACACCTCGTAGGTCGAGCCGTCGTCGGACCGGATGATGAAGTCCGCGTAGCCGAGGAATCGGCCGTCGAAGAATGCGGCTTGGAACACCACTTCGGCGCCGCCGGTGAGCGCGGCCTCGCTCGCCCGCACGGCGGAGCCTATCTCGGCGAGGGCCGGGCGTTCGATCTCGACGACCCGGCGAGTCCTCCGCAGGCGGGTGAGCATCCGCAGTTCGTGAGCGTCGCCCAGTTCGGCGGTGCGCGTGAGCATGGCGTCGGTGGTCTCCGCGATCGGGCCGATCCGCCCGAGCTTCGCGTCGAGCCTGCGCATCAACGCCCACTCGCAGCCGGCCGCTGCGCTGAGGTCGCTCGCGGAATAGACGATGGTGCCGGAATCGAGCAGGAACACGGTGGCCTCCAGGGGTGCTCCCCCGAGGCTAACCGAACCCTCCGACTGTGTCGCCCTGAGAGCCTGCTGTGTATTCGCTCCGGGTGGTCCGGCCTCAACTAGCCTGAGCCTGTCGGCAGTCAGGAGCGCAGCTGGTTGCCGGAGCAGACGGAACCGAATCCGGGACGGTTCTGCCTCTGACTGACCCACGCTGATCCCGGTGAAACCGAAAGAGAGTGCACCGTGACCGACGATTCGACCACAGACCAGACCTCCCCCGCCGGCACCAACACGAAGGCTCCGGATGCCCACAGCATCCAGGACTGGACCGACCTCGGCAAGGAGATGTGGTCCTATCTCACCGGCAAGAGTGCCGTCATCAACTACAGCTTCATCGACATGACCGTGGAGGTGCCTCGGGACATCGGCCCGGATGCACCACGGGCGACCTGGAAGCTGAACGGGACCCTGCGCGTCACCACGAGCGAGAACGCCGGCGCCGAATCCCTCCCCCAGTAGCCATGACCGCGACCACCCGGCTGGACATCGACCTGGCCTTCTCCCTGGTCCAGCCGAGCCCGACCGTCGAGGCGATGTCCGGCACGGTCACGGCCGCCGGCCTGGACGTGGAGATCTTCGCCAGCCAGCCCGAGCTGTTCGTTTCCCGGGCGGTGAGGCTGAAAGACCTTCGGAGCATCGCGTCGGATCTTGCCGAGCGCGGCCTGACGGTATCGGTCAGCGGACCGAATGGCCTCATCGTTCGTGTGGGGGCGGTGGCGCCGCCCCCACTCCAGCGGGTCCTGACGGGGTCGTCTCATATCGTCCTCGGCAGCAGGGCCGCACTCGCGCCGCTGCTCCGGCGGAGGTCCCGACGCCGGGGGGCGCCACCGCTCCCCACCGTGCCGTTGCCGCCGTCGACCATGTTTCCCCTGGCACCGACGTTCGACCGGCGGATCCGCCGCCGGATCACGACGACGCACTACACGCCGGGCGCCGGACGACCTCGGCTGGTGTTCGTCGTCGGCTCGGAGAATTGGAACGGACAGCCACCGCGAGAATTCGACCTGCTGCCCGGAGTCACCACGATCGGGTCCGGGCCGGACTCCGACCTCCGGCTGGACGGTCTGCAACCGCTGCACGCGGAAATCCGGCACGATCGGGACGACGAATACGTCCTGTTCCCCCTCGGCCCGGTGGCCGGAGGCGCGAAGCGGGAGGTTCGGATGGGCCAGCCGCACGGCGGCGGACAGGTTCTGCGCACCGGTGCCCGGATCGAAATGGGACCGTGGCGGATGGCCTTCTTCCGGGAGGAGTACGCCGATCACGGTCGACCGTTCGGCGGTCGGCTCGGCGGCGAGCTCTCCCTCCAGAGGCCGCAGCCCACCCGCCGCCCCACGGCCCGACCGGAGCGCGCCGGACCCACCAGTCCCGGCCAGAGTACAGCTCCGCGGAATCCCGACCCGCACCCCGATCTCGGTGGGCGACTGGACGATTCCGAGATCTAGGCGGCCGCACCGCTCGCGGCGCACCCAGAGGAAGCCGGCGCACGTTACTTCGTGCGCCGGCTTCCCGGAGCTGCGCCGCGACGGATACCGCCGCGCCGCGCCGCGCCGGATACCGCGGAGCCGCGCCGACCGACGCTCCTACGCGGGAGAGCCGACTCCGGTCGACGCGGCATCCATTTCTCGGGGCGCCTGGTGCGGAGCCGTACCGGACAGCCTCAGCGTGGCGAGGAAGCCAAGCACGAGAAACCCGGCGGCAGCGAATGCGGAATACCGGGTGCCCTCGCTGAACGCGTCGCGTGCAGCATCTGCGAGGGCCGGGCTCCGGGCTTCGAGCGCGGGGATCGCCGCACCCGCACTGTCCACGACGGCGTCGACGACCTGAGACTGCGCGGCCGCCGGGAGGCCCGGGACGTCGGCAAGTTTCGCGTCGAGCGATGCACCGACCGAGGTGAACAACACGGTGCCGAGAACGGCGATGCCCAGAGCGGAGCCGATCTGCCTGGCGGTGCTCGAGGTGCCGGAGCCCTGGCCGCTCTTCTCGACCGGTACGTCCTTGAGCACGACCCCGGTGAGCTGCGCTGTCGCGAGGCCGACGCCGATGCCGTAGACGAAGAGAAACGGAACGACCGACAGCCAGGTGGCATCCTTCGAGATGACGAACCCGAGACCGGTGACGCCGATGATCTCCGCGACGATGCCGAGCCGCACGATGGTCTCCGGCGAGATCTTGTTGCCGAACGCGCCGGCGAGCCCACTCGCCACGAAGGAGCCGAGGGCAAGGGCGAGCAGCACGAACCCGGTCTGCAGGGCGTCGTAGCCGAGTACGTTCTGCAGCCAGAGCGGCAGGGACAGGATGATCCCGAACTCGCCGAGCGAAACGATCATGGCCGCGATGTTGCCGTTGCGGAACGAGGCGATCCGGAAGAGCGAGAAGGCGAGCAGCGTGGTGCGGCCCGTGCGCTGACGGTAGAGCCCCCAGGCGACGAACGCCGCCCCGGCGACGAGCGTGATCGCGAACGCGAACGGGATCGGCGACAGCTCGAACGGCCAGGTCCAGTCGCCGACCACCATCGCCTTGTTGGTCAGCCACCAGCCATAGCTGCGCCCCTCGATCAGCCCGAAGACGAGCGACGCGCTGGTGAGCACGGAGAGCACCGCCCCGACAACGTCGACCCGGCGCGGCTCGCCGGCATCCTTGGATTCGACCACGAAGGTGAGCACGCCGATGACGATGATGATCCCGAGCGGCACGTTGATTCCGAAGGCCCAGCGCCAGGAGAAATAGGTGGTGAGCCAGCCGCCGAGCAGCGGTCCGACGGCGACCATGCCACCGATGGTGGAGCCCCAGATGGCGAACGCGATGCCGCGGTCGCGACCGCGGAAGGTGGCATTGATCAGCGACAGCGTGGTCGGCAGCACCATCGCCCCACCGACTCCCTGCACCAGTCGCGCGCCGATCAGCAGGTCGCCCGATCCCGCGAATGCGGCGAGCACGGATGCCGCGGCGAAGACGACGACGCCGAGCAACAGGATGCGGCGGCGCCCGTAGCGGTCAGCGAGGGTACCGAACACCAGCAGCAGCGCCGCGAACACGAGCGTGTAGCTCTCCTGCACCCACTGCACCTGGGTGGAGGTGATGGCGAGGTCGGCGACGATCGAGGGGATGGCCACGTTGATGATCGTGGAATCGACGATGATCAGCGCGACGGCGACGCTGATGAAGACCAGGCCGGCCCATCGGCGACGGGGAGACCCCGTCACCTGGGCGGATCGCGCTGCACGGTCTGACGTGGGGATGGTCATGCGGTGGCCAATCGAGGAGGGACGGATTTCGCACTGCGCAGGCGCAGGGAGAGGGTGAGAGTGACGATGACGGCGACGGAGACGAGGGCCGCGACCGCGGCGGGGGTGGAGAGCGGGCTGCCGGTGAGCCGGGCGACAGCCAGCCAGGCCAACCCCCAGGACAGGGACAGGGCGGGAGTGAGCCGCCCCCGGCCGGCGACGGCGATCAGCACGCCGACGAGTCCGGCGACGACAACGACGCCAACCGCCCACAGGTCGGCCGAGGCGCCGAAGCCGTCGAAGCCTGCCGCGACCAGGGCCGCGGTCACGTTCGCGGCGGTGGCCACGCAGACCCAGCCGAGGTAGAGGCCGATGGTGCCGTCGACGAGGACGGTCTCAATCAGGTTCTTCGGCCGGGAGGCCAGGGTGATCCGGAACGCCAGCACCAGCACGGCCAGCAGGAGCACGATCACCGGCACGCTCAGCCAGAGCTGGTCGAACTGCACACTCAGGATCCACGCCGCGTTCAGCAGGAGCGATCCGGCAATGGGGTAGCCGAGGCGTCGCTGGCGGGCATCCGTCTTCTGCGTGGGCAGGAATTGCCAGATGGCGTAGGCGATCAGGCCCACGTAGATCGGGGTCCAGATGCCGAAGGCCGGAACGGCGGGGGCGATCGGCGTCGCGTCGGCGGCGAGCGCACCGCCCGACGCGTTCTGGATCGGCGTACCGCCCGCAGCGCCCGAACCGATGAATGAGCCGATGATGGCCAGGACCGCGCTGACAAGCACGATGCTTTGGCGGAGAAGGTCGCTGCCCTGCTTCATCTCATCCTCCTGATAGTCAATTAGCCTAGCTAGTTGACGATAGCACCGGAGGGGAGTCGTGAAAAGTTCCGTCCGAACCCGGTCTGGTCGGGCCAGGGCGGATCAATCGTCAGGTCAGTAGTTGTAGGCGATCGAGCAGGTCTGTTGGTTCGCGGTCTGGCCGCGCAGGCCGGCGATCGTTTCCGGCGCGGCGGGGACCGGCGTGGCGGCCGGGTCGCCGGTGGCGGTCGGGGCCGGCGTGGCGGCCGG
>NZ_SOFP01000032.1 GCF_004402785.1 Cryobacterium algoritolerans | reverse complement strand
GCGGGAGCGGGCGCCGCCGGTGCGGGAGCCGGGGCAGGCCCAGACCCCGGCGCGCCTGCCCCGGCCCCTGGCGCGAGGGCCGAGGCCATGCCGCGCTGCTCCGGACACGACGACAGCACGCGCGCCATCGCATCCTGCTCCGCCGGGGCCACCCAGAGCCGGTAGGTCACCTTCACCGAGATCTGCCGGGCGACATACGTGCACCGGAACGCCTTGACCGCGGGCAGCCAGGTGGCCGCGTCGCCGTCGCTCTTCTGCGCGTTGGCCCGGCCGTCCGCCGCGAGCAGGTTCAGCGGATCGTTGGCCAGCGACACCCGCTGCGCCTGCGTGAGCTGCTGCGCGCCGGTCTGCCAGGCGTTGGCGAGCGGCACGAGGTGGTCGATCTGCACGAGGGAGGAGGTGGTGTTGCCGCGCACGAAGGCGACGGTCCTGCCGGTGTAGGGCTCGGCCAGGGTGCCGCGCAGCACCTTGCAGCGCCCGGCGCGCACGATCGCGGTGAGGTCCCGGGCGAGGATGTCGTTGCGGGTGTCGCACCCGTTCCGGTCCACGTCGAGCCACGCGGTGCCGAAGTCGCCGGTGCGGTTGTAGCCGGTCTTGGGCGCCTTCCCCTTCACCGGGAGGGTCGCGAGCAGTGTCAGAGCGGTGGCCTCGGTCGCGCTGGAGCCGGCGACCGCCGCAGCAGGCCGACGCACGGTTGCGGGCGCTGCGGCGGGTTCGGAGCCAGACGTCAATGCCGACGTCGATGCCAATGTCAATGTCAATGACGGTGACGCCGTTGCTACGGTCGCGGATGCCGTCGGCCCGCCCGCAGCATCCGATTGCGGCCCAGGGACGGCAGCGAGGGCCGACGCACCAAACACCCCAGCGACGAGAACCGCCGCGATGACAATCGCCGCCCGGGCGCGCTTCGTCACGGCCGGGCGCTGAGACGTGCCGGAATCAGAGGGGGATGCGGGGACGGTCACGGACTTCCTTCGGCTCGCCCGGTGTTGCCCGCACGCGGGGGTTGCCCTCCGCACGCGCAGGCCGAGAACGTGGGACTCCAGACTCGCACCGCCCAGCCCGATCCGACGATTCCCGGCGACCCCCATTTTGGGCCGCGCCCGGCCCCAGCGCGTCTACAGCGCAGCGAGGTATTCCCGCAACGGCACGAGGTAGCTGTCTTCCCCGCCGCCCTCTTCGTAACCACGTTGGCCGGCAGGCACGTTGCTGTGCCGAACGGTGACGCGCGTGCCCTCGGCAACGCCTCGCCGGCATCCTTGGCATGGGTCACGTCCCGCTGAGTGCTGGTGTGGGATCTGGGCGAGGGGACAGCCCCCGAGACCGACCACCGCCGACGTCACCGGGCACGGGCAGCCATCCGAGGCTACAAACGGTCCGTATGACGATCCACACCACGGGCACGCGCCGATTTTATTGGCCGTTGTTTGGTTAGCCGAGCTCGCGAAGGTTTGAGGTCATGCTGCCCCCGACGTGGCCGGTGTTGACCGTCCCTTGAGGCTCGAAGAGGATCGCCTGCACTTCAGCAGCCGCTTTCGGGCAGTGCTCGACCCCCTTGGGAACCACGAAGACGTCGTTCGGCCCAAGGATAACGTCGCGGTCGCGAAGCTGAATCGTCAGCTCGCCACTGAGAACGAGAAACAGTTCGTCGGTGTCAGGATGCGTGTGCCACACAAACTCACCCTGAAGCTTTACGACCTTCAGGTCGTAATCGTTGATGCTGGCCAGCCGGTGCGGCTGCCAATGCTCCGAGATGTTCGACAGGGCGGACAGTGCGTTTCGGACGTCATCACTCATGGTCGAACATTAGCGAACATGTGCTTTCCCAATCGGAGCTGGCGGGCTGGTGAGTCGTCGTCCAGATCCTCGATCCAGATTGCCGACTTCGCTGCCTGAACGGCCGCCTCGGGTGCGATGCCGTAACGCCGTGAAGTACTCCCGCATCGGCACGAAGTAGCTGTCTCCCCAGCCGCTCTCCTCATACCAGCGCTGCCCGGCCGGCACATGGCTAAGCAGAATCGTCACGCACGTGCCCTCGTCGACGGCCTCGAACAGCACCTCGATCTCGGAGTCCGGGTCATCGTCGGCGAACTCCGTTGTGCGCCAGCTCTGCACGATCCGCCGCCCGAGGTCGAGGGCGAGCGTGCGCCCGGTGATGTAACCGTGCCAAGGCGTCATAGGTGCCGCCGACGCGGGGGTGTCCACGGAGGCGTCCGCGCCGGTCATTGCGGTGTGCCGCAGCGGCCAGGTGAGCCCGGACTGCGGTCGCTACACTGTGTCGGATGATTGAGTACCCCAAGGCCGAGCCGTCGGCAGCCGAGTCCGACACCGTGATCGACCTCGAGGTGGCCAGGCAACGCTTCCTCGCTAGGGCCGCCGACCTCGAGCCGAACCAGGCCCTGCGCGGGAGGACGGATGCCGCCGACGCGCGCCGCTTGCGCCGCAAGAAGTCGCTTCCACTGCTGACTCTGCCCGAGCCGCCGGTGCAATTTCGCATCCGCGTGGACCTCGTCGACTCCACCCCGCCGATCTGGCGACGGCTGTCCCTTCCGTCGAGCCTGACCCTCGATCGGCTGCACGCCGTGCTGCAGGCCGCGTTCGGCTGGACAAACAGCCACCTGCACCAGTTCGCCCCATCCGCCGACCCGCACGGGCACGAATTCGAGGGCATTCTCACCCCGTTTGACATGGAGGAAGGCGACGAGGGCACGCTCGAGAGCGAACTGCGCCTCGACCAGTTCCTCGCGAAAGCGGGCGACACGTTGCGTTACGTCTACGATTTCGGCGACGACTGGGAGCACACGCTCACACTCGAGGCCGTGGCGCCGGTCGAGTCGCCCGAGACTGCCGTGCCCGGCCAGACGCCCGACCCGAGTGAGGCGGCCGTGCGCTGCCTCGACGGCGCGCGCCTGGGGCCGCCGGAAGACGTCGGCGGTATTCACAATTACGACCGTCTGATCGCCGTGGCCACAACCCCCGGCCACCCCGCGTACCGGGAGGAGATCGGCGAAATCGCCGCATTGGACCTGTGGAACTTCAGCGACGAGATCGACCTCGACGCGATCAACCGGGGGCTTCACCGCGCAATGGGCGCCGAGAAGGCGCTGGACTGGCTGCGCGTTCACGGCCGCGATTCCTCGCCACTCGCCACCCTTATCGCCGGGGTCGGGGAGGAGGCGCAGCGCCACCTAGCCGGCTACCTGGTCGCCGCACGGGTGAGCGAACCGGTTGAGATCGGTGAGGTGGAGGCCGAGAAGGCGACCGTGGTGATCCGCGCGTTCCTGCGACAGGTCGGCGACGGCATCCGTCTGACCGGGGCCGGGTATCTGCCGCCCAAGGCCGTCAGCGCTCTGATGGCCGAGCTCGACCCGGAGCGGCAATGGTTCGGCGAGGCCAATCGCGAAGCGCAGACGCAGCCGCTGCTGGCCCTGCGGGAGGTGGTGACGGTTCTCGGCCTGGTGCGGAAGTACCGCGGTGTGCTGGTTCCGACCAAGCGCGGTGCCCAGTTGCGGGAGTCGCCGCTCGGCCTGTGGAACTACCTGGCCGAGCGGCTGCCGCTGGAGCGGAGCACGCACGGTCACGACGTCGCCCTGCTGCTCCTGATGCTGGTCGCGGCCGGTGAGGCGGGGACGTCACGGGTGGTGCGGGATTCGCTGGATCTGCTGAGCGCTATGGTGGGGTGGCGCTTCGAGGGGCGCGGTCGCTACGGAAACGGCGCAGCAGTCTATGCGGCGAGTGATACCGCCAATGTGCTCGACTGGGCCGGTTCGGGCACACTGCTGCAGGGCAGGTCGTATCCGGGTGGGGTTGGGTCAGCTGGGGCGACGCTGCTGGCTTGCGCGGCACTGGCGATCGAGAACTGACCGAGGTTCGCGTAGGCGCGCTGGGGCATCAGAATCCCAGCCCGCCGTCAGAGTTCGACCCTTCAGAGCTGGATTGCCCCACGCCAAGCGTGGTGCACCAGGCTCCAACCGACCAAGCGGTGCTGCCGGTGAAGAGGATGTTTACTCGGCCAGCTGCTGTTCCGGCGCGGTTCCTGCGCCGTTCTGGGCGATGCTCTTGAGCAGGTGCGTCGCATTGACCGGGCTCCGAGGAGATGGGCTGCCGCTTCCCGGTCGAATCGAGTCCCCAACACGATTGAGTCCGAGCCGCACTAACCCCGCCGACTACCCGCGAGTAAGAGTCGGCTCAGATGATAGTTCCCGACAACACGGCAGTCGCCGCCGCCGTACTGGAACCCGCACCGCTGTATAGCCGCGGGCTATGATCTCCGCATGAGCACGTCAAACCGCATCCTCGAGGCGCGCGCACGGGCCGGCTTGTCGCAGAGCCAGCTCGCCGCACGTGCGGTGTGCCGCAACCCAATCTCTCCGCCTACGTGGCCGGGCAGGTGCAGCCCCGACCGGAGACCCTCGCTCGTATCCTGGCCGCGACCATCGAGCGGCCCTCGGTCGTGCTGCGTCGCGACCGCGAGCGCGTGCTCGAACTGGCCGGACGTCGCCGCGCCGGCAACGTGCGGGTCTTCGGCAGCATTGCCCGGGGCGAGGATGCCGTCGGCAGCGACGTCGACCTCGTCGTCACCTTCGCGTCCGAGGCCTCGATGCAGCGGGCCTGGTGCTTGACCTTCTGCACCTCCTCGGCGTGCCTGTCGACGTGATGAGCGATCGGGCAGAGGGCAGCAGTCGTGACCGCGCCGTCGCCGAAGCCGTGCCGCTGTGAGTGACACCCGGTGACCCACGAATTCGACCGAACGGATGCGCTGCTGGCGGACATCCGTGACCTGGTGCGACACGCACGCCTCATCACCGCTCGCGGCAGGGAGGTCTTCTTCGATCGGACGGATCGCACCCAGCAACTCGCGGCCAAGGCGATCGCGATCGACCTGCAGACCGCCGTCGAACGCTTGCCGGATGCGTACCGTGACGAGCACCCGAAGGTGGCCTGGGCGGAATTGCGCGCGATGCGGTCCTATCTCGCCCACGACTACGCGAACACGGACTATCAGATCGTCTGGAATGCCCTGCTCACGGACTTCCCGCGCCTTCTCGCGCAGCTGGGCATCGCGGAGAGCTGATTCTGGGCACCCCCGCGATGACCTTCAATAACCTTTGTGTCGTACCCATCGCTCGGTTGGTCAACTACACGTGGTCAAGATGAGCGAACAAGTAAATGTTCAGGATGCGAAGACGCGGCTCTCCGAGTTATTGGCGCGCGTCGAGCGCGGCGAAGAGTTCACTATCGCGCGAGGGGGAAGCCCGGTTGCGCGACTGTCCGCGCTACGCGCCGCACCGTACGGGAGCTGGGCTTTGTGCCAGGCGGCCACGTATATCTGAACGGAGGCCCCAGCCTCAAGAGCCGGACACCCTCATATCGTCTAACCGTGCCCGGCTCAGGATGAAGGCACCCTCGAAGGCGCCTGGCCCTGCGCCGCGACGGCCGACCGGGTGCCGAGGCAGTGCCGCGGCCAAGGTGGAGTCCGACCAGCGTGCCCGGCCCGGCGCATCCGCCCGCCGAAGCCGAGCGTCACTCGGGTGGTACGTCGTGGCGCGCCTGTGGGAACGTGGCGCGCCGTGCGCCACCCGCCGTGTTCTCGAAACTGCGCCGCGAGGGCCGACCGGATGCCGCGGGCTCAGGCGGAGGCGAGAGCGAACTGCCCGGCGTCGCGCAGAATCTGCGCGCTGTCGGCGAGACCGTCGCGCTCCTCGTCCGTGAGTGTGGGGAGAATCGTGTCGATGACACCGCGCGCGCCGACAATCGAGGGCAGCGCGATGGTGGTGCCGTACTCCGGCAGGTACGACGCTACGGGAAGAACCGCGCGCTCATCTCGGAGGATCGCCTCCGTGATCCGGGCCACGACGGCGCCTATACCGTGCTGGCTGGCACCGATGCCCTCGATGATCGAGATGTTGCCGTAGGTCACCGCCTTCCGGATGCGCGTCTTCTGCTCCTCGACGTCGTCGCCGCGGCGGGCGAGCAGATCGAGCACCCGTGCGCCGCCCACGGTCGCGGTCGACCAGAGGTAGACGTTCGAGGTGCCGTGCTCTCCGATCACGTAGGCGCTCACGTCCCGCGCCTGCACGCCGAGCGCACGAGCGATCTGAGCCCGGAACCGCAACGAGTCGATGACGGTTCCGGTCGACAGAACGGGCTGCCCGGGCGCCAGCACCCTGGCCAGGTCGGCCAGCGGGTCCGGGGGATCGGTGACGACCAGGATCGTCGCGGTCGGAGCGGCCGCGGCGACCGCCGGGATGATCTTCGAATAGGCTTTCGCGTTGTCGGGGATGAGCACACGCCGGCCGCGCGGGTCGATCCGATCTGTCGCGCCGCCGTTCTTCTCATTCACGCCCGCCGTCACGATCACGAGGTCGGCCCCGTCGAGCAGGTCGTAGCCCCCGGCCGAAACCCTGGCGGTCGAGCTCAGCGCGGCGGCATGTTGCATGTCCTCGGCCAGACCTACCGCTTTCCCGTGGTTGCGGTTCACGATCACGATTTCGGCATCCAACTGGCCAGAGCCCAGCAACGCGCCGACCGTGGTCGTGCCGACGGCGCCGGCACCGATCACTCCGATTTTCCTCTGCACGTTTCCCGCTTTCGTTTCCCACCAACCAATTCTTCCGAATCGTGGAAGAACATTCTTGTTATGTGGAACCCTAGGGTGAATCTCTGAGTGCGTCAATGCTCCGGCCAAGCCTCAACTAATTCCACAATCTGGAAAAAGAATTTCATTTAACCTCTCCTTCGTGATACCGTCTTGCTATCCCGGTCAGGAAGGACCGCACAAGATGACTCGCAACGACGCGCAAACTCTCGATCACCTCACGACTCTCGAAGACCTCGTGAGCGCACTGCCCCCGGGGAGTGTCATCACTGATCCGACCAGCATGAATGCCTACCGCTGGGATCGAGCCAACGATCCGAACGCGGGCGTGCCGCTGGCCGTCATCCGGGTCGCCTCCACGGAGGAGGTGCAGACGGTCATCCGCTTCGCCGCCGCGACTGGAACCCCCGTCGTCGCCCGCGGCGCCGGCTCCGGACTGTCCGGCGGAAGCACCGCCGTTGCCGGCGGCATCGTGCTCTCCCTGGATCGGATGAAGACCATCGAGATCGACCCGGTGACGAGAACCGCCGTCGCCGGCCCCGGAGCGCTGAACGCGGAGGTCAAGGCCGCGGCCGCAGCTGCGGGGCTGTGGTACCCGCCGGATCCCTCCTCTTATGAGATCTGCTCGATCGGCGGCAACGTCGCCACCAACGCCGGCGGTCTGTGCTGCGTGAAGTATGGCGTCACGACCGACTATGTGCTCGGCCTGACCATGGTTCTCGCCGACGGCCGTGTCGTGCGGCTCGGAGGCCCGCGACTCAAGGACGTCGCCGGACTGTCGCTCACCAAGCTGTTCGTCGGCAGCGAGGGCACCCTCGGCATCATTACGGAGGTGCTCCTGCGCCTGATTCCGGCGCAGCGCCCGCCGACCACGCTCGTCGCCAGCTTCCCGACTCTGGACAGCGCAACGGATGCCGTGCTCGCCATCACCCGTTCGATGCGGCCCTCGATGCTCGAACTCATGGACGGCGTCACCATCAACGCCGTCGAGGACCTGACCCGGATGGGGCTGGACCGCGGCGCCGCCGCGATGCTCATCGCCCAATCGGACGAGCCCGCCGGGCACGCCGCCGTGGAGATCGGGCTGATCGAGGACATCTGCACGCAATTCGGCGCCACCGAGTGCTATTCCACCGATGACCCCGACGAGGGCGAAGCCTTCATCGTCGCCCGGCGGATGGCCATCCCGGCCGTCGAGAAACTCGGCGCGCTGCTCCTGGAAGACGTCGGCGTCCCGCTGCCACGCCTCGGCGATCTCGTCACCGGCATCGCGGAGATCAGCGCAAACCGAGAGGTAACGATCGCGGTCATCGCGCACGCCGGCGACGGCAATACGCATCCCTTGATTCTGCTCGACCCGACCGACGAGGCACAGCAGGAGCGCGCGCACCTCGCCTACGGAGAGGTGATGGACCTCGCGATCCGGCTGGGCGGCACGATCACCGGCGAGCACGGCGTGGGCCGGCTCAAGCGCCCCTGGTTGGCCGAGTACCTCGGCCCGGACGTGCTCGAACTCAACCACCGCGTTAAGAACGCCCTCGACCCGCAGGGCATTCTCAACCCGGGGGCCGTCCTCGAACATCACGCAGCACGCTGATGCCGCCGCACACGAACACCACGACCCCGACCTATACGGCGATTCCCACGATCGGCTACGAGACCGCAGCCCGCGCGATTGCCCTGGCGATCGAAGAGGGCGCGAAGGTGGGCGTGAACGTCGCCGCGACGGTGGTCGACCCCGGCTTGGGCCTCGTGGCCTACGGCCGCGCCGACGGCACGACGCCGCACAGCGTGGAGACCAGCCGGCGCAAGGCGAACACGGGTGCCTCAACCCGGCGCCCGAGCTCGCTGGTGCCCGCCGCCCTGGCCGTGCCTCTCGAGCACGGAACCGGCGGGCTGCTCACCGGCGTGGCCGGTGGCGTCCCCATCGGTTTCGACGGCATCCACGTCGGCGGTCTCGGTGTCGCGGGGGGCCCGCCTCCGATGGATGCCCAGATCGCGGCGGCCGTGCTGGACGCCCTCGGCGCAGACCCGGTGCCGGCCGCCTAGCGGCCGCCTCACCGGGTCACCCCACAGATGAACCAGACAGATCGACCTGATAGACGGAAGGCTCGAAGATGAAGATCGTCGTTTTGGTGAAGGAAGTTCCCGACACCTACAGTGAACGCAAGCTCAACCTCGAGACCGGACTCGTCGATCGCGAGGCCAACGACCGAGTGCTCGACGAGATCAGCGAGCGGGCCACCGAGACGGCCGTCTCGTTCGCCGAGTCGAATCCGGGCACCGAGGTCGTCGTGCTGTCGGTCGGGCCGGCGTCCGTTCCGTCCGCGCTGCGCAAAGCGCTGGCGATGGGCGCGACCAGCGGTTTCCACGTGCTCGACGCGGGCCTGTCGGGCGCCGATCTCACCCTCACGGCCGAGGTGCTCGCGAAAGCCGTTGAACGCATCGGCTTCGATCTGGTCATCGCCGGAGACGTCTCCACCGACGGCAACGCCGGCGCGATTCCGGCCATGATGGCCGAGCGACTCGGGGTGGCACACGCGACAAGCCTGGACAGGCTCGTGATCTCGGACGCCGATATTCGCGGCGAGCGTGAAACCGACGGGGGCGTGATCACCATCACCGCCCAGCTGCCCGCCATCGTCTCCATCAGCGAGCGGCTCCCTGACGCTCGCTTTCCCGGCTTCAAGGGCATCATGGCGGCGAAGAAGAAGGCCATCGACACCGCGAGCCTCGCCGAACTCGGCGTCGACGCGGATGCCGATCAGCCTCGCTCGATCATGATCGCGGTCTCCGAGAAACCGACCCGCAGCGCGGGCATCAAGATCGTCGACGACGGTGACGCGGGCACTCAGCTCGCCGACTACCTCCTGCAGAACAGATTGGTGTGACATGTCCGAACACTCCGGTGACCCCATTCTCGTGCTTCTGCCGGTCCTGCCGTCCGGTGCGCTCCCCACGAGCGCCGCCGAGTTGCTCGGCGCAGCCAAACGCGTCGGCACGCCCGTCGCCCTGGTCGTCGCACCCGCGGGGCTCGGGCAGGCGGCCGCAGTCGCGGCCGGCGCCCTGGGCGCCGAACGGGTGCTGGTGGCCGAGGCATCCGCTCTGCTCACCGTTCTGACCGCGCCGCTCGTCGACGCCCTCGTCGCCGCGTATGAGCAGGTCAACCCGGCCGCGGTGCTGATCGCGAACACGATCGACGGCCGCGACGTGGCCGGACGCTTCGCCGTGCGCACCCGGAACGCACTCGCGGTGGATGCCGTCGGGGTGGACCGCGACGCCGAAGGAATCATCGCCCACCACTCGGTCTACGGTGGTGTCTGGGATGTGGTCTCGACGGTGACCTTCGGGATCCCGGTGGTGTCCGTGCGCGTCGGCGCGGTCGAAGACCGAGCCGCCGCTGTGACCCCAACGATCGACACCCTCGACGTTCCCGCCGCCGACCGGCCGGCCGCCACCATCGAATCCTTCGCGCCAACGGGGTCGACCTCGTCGCGGCCGGAGCTGCGCGGCGCGGCCCGAGTGGTCGCAGGCGGCCGCGGGGTCGGCTCCGCCGAGGACTTCGCCCTGGTCGAACAGCTCGCCGACGTGCTCGGCGCGGCGGTGGGAGCATCGCGGGTGGCCGTTGATTCCGGCTACGTGCCGCATTCGTGCCAGGTGGGGCAGACCGGGGTGTCGGTCTCCCCACAGCTATACATTGCGCTCGGCATCTCCGGGGCCATCCAGCATCGAGCAGGCATGCAGACCGCAAAGACGATCGTCGCGATCAACAAGGACCCCGAAGCGCCCATCTTCGAGATCGCCGACATCGGCGTGGTCGGCGATCTGTTTACCGTGGTACCCCAGCTGATCTCGGCGCTGGCCGCGCAGAAGGGGTAGAGATCATGGAGTCCCGTACGCCGGCAGGTCTCAGGCGCAGCGGGTTGCCCCGGGTCAGCGGGGCGGGAGCACCCTGGCCGCCGCCGCGGGCAGGGGCCGCGCTGCCCGCTGGCCCGGCTTCTCCGGCCCAAGCCGATGCCGGCACCGACGTGCTCGCGACGCCGGCACAGCCGCTGACCCAAGCGCAGGCCCAGGGCACGACCCAGGCCCAGACCCAGGCCCAGACCCAGGCCCAGACCCAGGCCCAGGCCCAGGCGCCGACACAGGCGCCGGCGTCCTCCGTGGCAACCCACGGCATCCGTCGCGGGTTGCCGCGGGTGACGGATGCCGCCGCGCGCGCTGCGGGCATCGCAACCGGTCTCGCAGGGGGCGTGGCTCAGGTGGCTCCGGCGGTGGTTTCCGCAACGGGCTCGGTTCCGGGTGCGGCCACCGGGCTCGCCACGGGCCCGGTCGCTGGTGAGGTCACGGCTTCGGTTCCCCCTGCGCAGGCAGCGGAGCTCGGCGTCGACGCGATCCTCCAACGGCGCGGCCTGCCGCGAACCGTGGGCAGCGACGCGTGGCCGCCGCCGCGCGCGGTGCCGGTGATCGCGGTCGACGCTGTCACCTCGGTCGTCGCCGTCGCCCCTCTCGATGACTCCGCCACAGTGGTGGGGAGCGAGACCGCGTCCACGGTCGCGTCCTCGGTCACCGCCGCCGCGTCGGCGTCCGCGGCCACGGCCGCCGCGTCGGTCGAGAAGCCGACGGAGCGGCTGGCCGCGAGTTCTGGGCAGGCCGAGGATCCCGGGCCCGCGCAGTCAGCAGAGCCGTCACAGCTTCCCGGGCCCGCCCAACCTCCCGCGCCGGAACGCCGTCGCTATCGCGGCCGCACCCTCCGGCAGTGGACAGGCATCGGGGTCCTTGCCGGCGCCGCGGTTCTGGTGTTCGGGGTGCTGGCGATGCTGTTCGTGCGCTGGCTTCTCGGCACCGAGCCGCTGCAGGACTTCCTCGCCGACTACCCGGGCGAGTCTCGCCTGCCCGACGGGGCACCAGTCGGCATCCCCTGGTGGTTGAGTTGGGCGCACTTCTTCAACGTGTTCTTGATCTTGCTGATCATCCGGTCTGGTCTGCAGACCCGCGCGGAGAAGCGACCCACGGTCTTCTGGACCCCCAAGTGGAACCCCAAACGCAAAATCAGCCTGACGATCTGGTTCCACCAGGCCCTGGACCTGCTGTGGTTCCTGAACGGTGTTGTCTTCGTGGTGCTGCTGTTCGCGACCGGACAATGGGTACGGATCGTTCCCACCAGCTGGGACGTGTTCCCGAACGCCATCTCGGCCGGCCTGCAATATGTGTCGCTGGACTGGCCCACCGAGAACGGCTGGGTCAACTACAACGGCCTGCAACAACTGGCCTACTTCGGCACGGTGTTCCTCGCCGCGCCGCTGGCCGCCGCGACCGGAGTGCGCATGTCGGGCCTGTGGCCGAAGGGCGCCACCAGGCCGAACAAGATCTATCCGATCGAGGTCGCCCGGGCGGTGCACTTCCCCGTGATGCTCTACTTCGTGGTCTTCATCGCCTTCCACATCACCCTGGTTCTCGCCACCGGTGCGCTGCGCAACCTGAACCACATGTATGCCGGCCAGGACGTCGTGAACTGGACTGGCCTTGGGATCTTCGCCGTCTCGCTCCTCGTCATCGCGGGTGGCGTCTTCGCGGCACGTCCGCTCGTCATCGCCCCGATTGCAGCCCTGTTCGGACGGGTCGGCCGCTGACCGCGGCCGGGCCACAGGAAGGACGACACCCATGACCGAGAAGACCTGGACCCCTCGCCGAGTGATCCTGCACCTGCTGGTCGGCCTCGTCGCGGGGCTGCTCTCCGGGTTGTTCGGCGTCGGCGGCGGTGTCCTCATCGTTCCGGCCCTGGTGCTGATGCTCGGTTATGGGCAGCGCCTCGCCGCCGGGACCTCGCTCGCGGCGATCGTGCCCACCGCGACCGTGGGCGCCCTCTCCTACGGGGTCACCGGCAATGTCGCGTGGATCGCAGCGCTGATTCTCGCCGGCGGAGCCGTGATCGGCGCACAGGGCGGAACCTGGCTGCTGCCGCGCGTTCCGGTGCGCGCCCTCCAATTCGCCTTCGTGGCCTTCCTGGCCGTCGTGATCGTCGTTCTGTTCCTTGCGATCCCCGACCGCGGGCAACCGTTCGAGACCACCGTGGTCACTGGCATCGCGCTGGCCGTGCTCGGACTGGGCACCGGCGTGCTGTCGGGTCTCCTTGGGGTCGGGGGCGGCATCGTCGTGGTTCCGGCGCTGATGCTGCTGTTCGGGGCGAGTGACCTGGTGGCGCGCGGCACGTCTCTGATGATGATGATCCCCGCCGCGATCTCCGGCACCATCGGCAACATGCGCTGGCTGAATGTGAACCTCATCGGTGCCGGCCTGATCGGCCTCGCCGCGTGCACCACCACCGCGCTGGGGGTGTGGCTGGCCAGGTCCATCGATCCGTTCGTCGGCAGCGTCGTTTTCGCCGTGTTCCTGACGGCGGTCGCCGCGCAACTGACCGTGCGCGCCATCAGGCGTCCGCGCAGCTGACGCGAGTCTCCAGGTAGCAGCACGCCGTGAGGCGGTCGGTGGCTCCTGGCTCAGGCTGGAGCAGCCGGCGCGCGCTGGAACATGCGCCCGCTTCCGCACCCTGCGCCACGAGAAGCACGCTTGCCTCCCGGTGTTCGGGCCCGTCCGGTGGCCGGGCTGCGAGGCTCGTGGCTCAGGCTGGAGCAGCCGGCGCACGCCAGAACCTGCGCCTGCCTCCGCAACCTGCGCCACGGGGAGCACGAGACACGCTCGACCATCGCGGGGCTCGGCGGGCTGGACCCGGGCTGGGGGCGGAGGTGCATCGGGCCGGACCGACGGGCACGGTGGGCGGGGACGACGAAGGCCCAACCACAGGGGGAACACCTGTGGTTGGGCCCGAAGGCAGAACCGGAACCGTTAGGAGCCGGGGACCATCCAGGAAAGCACCGGTGTGGACTGCAGCACGATCAGGATCGTGATCAGCACGAGAAGACCCAGGCTCCAGCCGACGAGCTTGCGGAACAGCGCGCTCTCCGCTCCCTGCAAACCGGCGGCGGCGGCCGCCACGGCCAGATTCTGGAGTGAGAGCATCTTGCCCAGAACGCCGGCCGACGAGTTGGCCGCGGCCATCAGTACCGGCGACAGGCCGGTCGCGTTGGCGGCGGTGACCTGCAGCTGCCCGAAGAGCGCGTTGGAGGAGGTGTCGGAGCCGGTCAGGGCTACGCCGATCCAGCCGATCAGGGGTGAGATCACGGCGAAGAAGACGCCGGCGGTGGCCAGGTAGGCGCCCAGGGAGGCGGTCTGGCCGGACAGGTTCATCACGAACGAGAGGGCCAGCACGGACGTGACGGTGACGATCGTCCAGCGCAGCTGCGCGAGGGTGTCCCTATAGATCGTCAGGCCCTGGCGAGGGGAGACCTTGTAGAGGGCCATGGTGATCAGGCCGGAGAAGAACAGCAGGGTGCCGGTGGCCTTGAGGTGGTCGAGCTTGAACATCGTGGCCGGCGCCGGGGCTCCGGCCGCGTTGGTCACGTCCAGTCCGGGCCAGGCGAAGGTCACACTGCCCACGACGCCGAGCCAGGCCTTGATGGCCGGGATCTGGGCGACCGAGAAGATGGCCATGATGATCAGATAGGGGGCGATGGCCTTCCACACCTGGCGCGGTTCCGGGCGGGTGTTGTCGGTCAGGTCGGGGACGCCGGCGGCGCGTCGCGCCGTCTTGATCGCGGTCGTGGGGGTGCTGCGCAGAGCGGTTGCGGGAACCGCGGCATCCACGGTCGTGCGTACCAGACTCTCGGCACCGACCAGTTCGACGTCGTCGTTCAGGCCCATGGCCTCGTCCGGCTGCCAGAAGCGCAGCATGACCAGAACGACAGATACGGTGGTGACGGCGGCCACCACATCCGTCAGCTCAACGGCGAAGAAGTTCGCCGTCACGAACTGGGCCACTCCGAAGACGACACCGGCGACCAGGGCCACCGGCCAGGTCTGCTTGACCCCGCGCTTGCCGTCGACGATGAAGACGAGGACCAGTGGAACCAGCACGGCGATGAACGGCGTCTGACGGCCGGCCATCGAGGCGAGCTCCTGGATCGGAAGGCCGGTGACGCCGTTGAGGGCGATGATCGGGGCGGCCATGGCGCCGAACGCCACCGGGGCCGTGTTGGCCAGCAGCGACACCATGGCGGACTTGAGCGGCTTCATTCCCGCGGCCATCAGCATGGCGGCGGTGATAGCGACCGGGGCGCCGAAGCCGGCGAGGGACTCCAGCAGCGCGCCGAAGCAGAACGCGATCAGGATTGACAGGATGCGCAGGTCGTTGGAGATCGAACGGATCGTGCGACCGAGAACCTCGAACCAGGGGGTGGCCACCGTCAGCTTGTACACCCACAGGGCGTTGATCAGAATCCAGAGAATGGGGAACAGCCCGTAGAACGCCCCGGCTGCGGTGGCGCTCAGCGCCTGGTCGACGGGCATTCGCCACACGAAGATGGCCAGCAGAAGCGCCAGGGAAAGGCCGGCAAGGGCCGCCTTCGCGGCCTTCACGCGGAACACTCCGAGGAGCACGAACAGTAGTACCAGCGGCAGGGCGGCGCAGGCTGCGGAAAAAGCGAGGGATCCCCACACGGGGTCGAGGATTTGGATGAAAGGGCTCACGATAACTCCTTTGTTGTTCTTGAGCGATGACCCGATTCGCCGTCTGCACGTCAAGCGGAATGTTCCGTCGAGCAAGTCCAGTGAATCGGGGTGGAGCGGTTGAATGCGGTCTGGATGCTGCTGCCGCAGCGTTTTATTCCTCGGATCGCAGCCCTTCGCTGCTGGCGTCGTTCAGCCGGTGACCGAGGTTGCGGCGGCGTGCCGAGGCTCGGTCTCGCCGGATGCGTGGCGCCAGCCGATGCGGTGACCGATACGCTCCAGGAGCGGCCCCGCCTTGCTCATGCTGACGGCGGGATCGGATTCGAGGTCAGTGAGCGAGTAGACCTCGTGAAACCCCGCGCGCTGGAGTTCGTCCTGATTGAGGGTCGTTCGACCGCACACCGCGACGACGGGGATTCCCGCACGGGAGGCGGCGCGGGCGACACCGACGGGAGTCTTGCCGGCGAGGCTCTGGTGGTCCAGGCTTCCTTCGCCGGTGATGACGAGATCCGCACCTGCCAGCTGATTCTCAAAGTCGGTGAGCTCCAGGACGATGTCGATTCCGGGTCTCCGAGTGGCGCCGAGAACGGCCAGAGCGGCATAGCCGACCCCACCCGCCGCACCCGCGCCCGGCGCGTTCTCGGCGTCCGCCGCCAGCCCGCCGGCATCCGTCAGCACGACGACGAACCGGGACAGGGCGGCTTCGAGGACAACGATGTCAGTCGGGGAGGCGCCCTTCTGAGCACCGAAGACCCTGGCGGCGCCACGCTCGCCGAGGAGCGGATTGTCGACATCACTGGCGAGCAGAATGCTTGTCTCGGACAGGCGACTGTCCAGCCCGGACAGGTCGATGTGCTGCAACCCGACCAGGGCGGCACCACCCTCAGCGAGGTCGGCTGCGTCGGCGCCCAGGAAGCGGGCCCCGATCGCGCGCAGCAGCCCCGAGCCGCCGTCGGTGCAGGCGCTTCCGCCGATCGCCAGAATGATGCGCCGGCATCCCGCGTCCAGCGCGGCGCGAATCAGCTCCCCGGTTCCCCGGCTGGTCGCACCCAGCGGGTCCCGGATGCCGCCGGGCAGCTGATCGAGGCCCGACGCGGCGGCCATCTCGATCACTGCTTCGGCGCCGCGCACGGCGAAGGCCGCCGGAACCGGTTGGCCGGTAGAACCGCTGACCGTGACGATGCGGCGCTCGAAGCCCGCGCCGACCGCGGCGTCGACGGTTCCTTCGCCGCCGTCGGCCACGGGAATGCAGAGCACGTCGATCGGGTAGCCGCGGCTCGCGGCTGCGGCTCGCAGCCCTGCCTCCAGATGGCTTGCGACCTCTGGTGCGGAGAGGGAGCCCTTGAACTTATCCGGGGCGATGACGACGCGCACGATGCCCTCTAGACCCACACCGGGAGATTCCCGGTCGGCGCGTCGGCCTCGGTCAACGCGATCTCCTCGAACTCGTTCACCGCGTCGATCTCGGCGGCTGCCATCGAGACATTGGTGACCCGTTCCAGGATCACTTCCACCACGACCGGCACCCGGTACTGGTCCAGCATTGCATGGGCGGTGGCGAACGCCTGCCTGAGCTCGGCCGGGTCGGTCACTCGCACGGCCTTGCAGCCGAGTCCCTCGGCCACGGCGACGTGGTCGACGCCGTAGCCGTTGGTGTCGGGGGAGTTGATGTTGTCGAACGCGAGGGAGACGTGGAAGTCCATGTCGAAGCCGCGCTGGGCCTGGCGGATCAGGCCGAGGTAGGAGTTGTTCACGACCACGTGGATGTAGGGCAGATTGAACTGGGCGCCGACCGCGAGCTCTTCGATCATGAACTGGAAGTCGTAGTCGCCGGAGAGGGCGACGACGGTGCCGCCGGGATTGGCCCGCACCACGCCGAGCGCGGCCGGCAGGGTCCAGCCGAGGGGGCCGGCCTGAGCGGCGTTTATCCACTTGCGGGGCCCGAAGACGTGCAGCATCTGCGCGCCGGCGATCTGCGACAGGCCGATCGTGGTCACATACACGGTGTCCTGATCGAACGCCTTGTTCATCTCCTCGTAGACCCGCTGCGGCTTGATCGGGATGGTGTCGAAGTGAGTTTTGCGGTGCATCGTGGCCTTGCGTTCGGCGCACTCGGCGGCCCACTCGGAGTAGTCCGGCAGAGTGCCGGCCTGCTGCCGTTCCCGGGCCAGCTCGAGCAACCCGTCCAGGGCCGCGCCGGCGTCGGAGGTGATCCCCAGGTGCGGCGAGAACACCCGGCCGATCTGGGTCGGCTCGATGTCGATGTGCACGAAGGTGCGCCCGGCGGTGTAGGTGTCGAGGCCGCCGGTGTGGCGGTTGGCCCAGCGGTTCCCGATCCCGATCACGAAGTCCGAGGCGAGCAGGGTCGCATTGCCGTAGCGGTGGGAGGTCTGTAGGCCGACCATGCCCGCCATCAGCGGGTGGGCGTCGGAGATCGCACCCCACCCCATCAGGGTGGGCACGACCGGCACGCCGAGCGTTTCGGCCAGTTCGACCAGTTGCGCGCTCGCGTCGGCGTTGATCACGCCGCCGCCGGCGATGATGATCGGCCGGGCAGATGCGGTGAGCAGGGTGAGGGCCTTCTCCAGCTGGGCGCGACTGGCCTTCGGCTTCTCCACCGGCAGCGGCTCGTAGGCGTCGATGTCGAACTCGATCTGCGCAAGCTGCACGTCGATCGGCAGGTCGAGCAGCACCGGTCCGGGGCGACCGGAGCGCATGAGCTGGAAGGCCTTCTGGAAGGCGCCGGGCATCTGGCCAGGTTCCCGCACTGTCATCGCCATCTTGGTGACGGTCTGGGCGATGGTCTCGATGTCCACCGCCTGAAAGTCCTCCTTGTGCAGCTTGGCCACCGGGGCCTGCCCGGTGATGCAGAGGATCGGGATCGAGTCGGCCCAGGCCGCGTACAGGCCGGTGATCATGTCGGTGCCGGCCGGACCGGAGGTTCCGATGCAGATGCCGATGTTGCCGGCGACCGCCCGGGAGTACCCGTCGGCCATGTGTGAGGCACCCTCGACATGGCGGGCCAGGGTGTGGCGGATGCCGCCGTGAGCCTTCATGGCGGAGTAGAACGGGTTGATGGCCGCGCCGGGAAGGCCGAACGCCTCGACGGCGTTCTCCTTCTCCAGGATCAGTACGGCGGCGTCAACCGTGCGCATGCGAGTCATGTGGTGCTCCTTCGAGGAGAGTCTGTGGTTTCGGTGCGATACGGGTGCCGCTGAGCGGCTGTGGGGATGGCTGGCGGCCGGGAAAGGCCGGCCGACGGTGTTCCGGTCGTGCCTCGGCGCGGCGGGGGTGAGCTCGGGGGCGACCCGAGCGCGGTCAGTCGCGGCCGGAGAGCTCCAGAACCCCCTTGAACAGCCCGGAGTGGTCCAGTGCCCCGTCGCCGTGGTTGACGGCGTTCGCGACGAGCCCGGCGACGACCGCGCCGAGGGGGGTGACGACGCCGGCCTCGCGAGAGGCGGCGGTGACGATGCCCAGGTCCTTGTGATGGAGGGCGAGGCGGAAGCCGGGGTCGAAGCTGCGGGTGAGCATCTTCCGGCCCTTCTGTTCGAGCACCTTGGAGCCGGCCAGTCCGCCGCCGAGCACGGTCAGCGCCGCGTCGAGGTCGACGCCGTGGGCCTCGAGAAAGACGATGGCTTCGGCCAGCGCCTGAATGTTCACGGCCACGATCAGCTGGTTGGCTGCCTTCACGGTCTGCCCGGAGCCGGCCGGACCGACGTGCACAATGGTCTTCCCGACCGCGCCGAGCACCTCGCCGGCGGCGTCGAAGTCGGCGGCGTCTCCGCCGACCATGATCGACAGGACACCGTCGATGGCGCCCCGCTCCCCGCCGGAGACCGGCGCGTCGAGGGCGCGCAGGCCAGCGGCGGTGGCATCGTTGGCGAGGCGCTGGGCCACATCCGGTCGGATGGTGCTGGCATCGATCCAGAGCGTGCCTGGGGCGGCATGGGCGAAAACGCCGTCCGGTCCACTGACGACGCCTTCGACGTCGGGGGAGTCGGGCAGCATGGTGAGGATCACGTCGGCCCCGCGGGCGGCGTCGGCGACACTGGTCGCGCCCAACCCGCCGGCGGCGATCAGTCGTTCGATGCGGGCCGGGCTGCGATTGAAGCCGGTGACGGTGTGGCCGGCCTTGACCAGGTTGACGGCCATGGGTAGCCCCATGATGCCGAGGCCGATGACGGAGACGTTGCTCATTGTGCGTCCTTTGCTGACGATGGTGACGACGTGGGAACTGACGATGCTCACGACGTGGGAACTGTCGTTGGGTCTGGCGGGTGACCGGGCATCAGCGGGCAAGGGATTCTTGCGGGATCCATTCGAAGGCGGTCTCCGCGGGCTGCTTGTATTCCAGACCGATGGGGCCCTCGTAGCCGAGTTCACGGCTCCGCGCGATCCACCGCTCCAGGGGGAGGTCGCCGGTTCCCGGCGCGCCTCGGCCGGGGCTGTCGGCGATCTGGATGTGGCCGAAGTGGGCAGCGTGCTGCTCGATGACCGCGTCGACGTCGTCGCCATTCACCGCGAGGTGGTAAAAGTCGGCCAAGAGCGTGACGTTCTCCGCGCCGGAGGTCGCAGTGACGCGGGAGATCACGCGCAGCACGTCAGCCGCGGTCCGCAGCGGGTAGTCCGGGGCGCCGCTGACCGGTTCGAGTAGCACCGTCCCCCCGATCCGGGCGACAGCGGATGCCGCAAGAGCCAGGTTCTCGATCGCGATCTCATCCTGCCCGGCCGGTGTCTCCCCGGCGATCCGGTTGCCGTAGAGCGCGTTGAACGAGCGGCAGCCGAGGTTCGCGCCGATGCCGGCGACCACGTCGAGGTTGTCCCGGAACTCGGTCGACCGGGCACCCCAGGAGACGAGACCGCGGTCACCGCCGGGCATGTCGCCCGCGTTGAAGTTGAGCCCGGTGAGCTGCACCCCGGCATCCGTGATCGCCCTCTCAAACGCCGTGACCTCGGCGTCGACGGGAACCGAACTCGCGAACGGCCACCAGAACTCGACCGCATCGAAGCCCGCGTGTTTGGCGATCACTGGGCGCTCGAGCAGTGCAAACTCCGTCAGCATGATCGAGCAATTCACCGTGTACGTCATCGGACATCCCTTCACCGGTCACCTCTCCGCCCCTCGAATGTTTCCGAATGGTGGAAGTTACTTCTTGTTTGGTGGAAAGCATACGCAGACCGCGGATTGTGCGTCAAGGGCCTGTCGACAAGTTTTCCGCGATGTGGATATAATTTGTCACAGACAACCGAGGGAGCGCGCACATGGCAGAAAGAGCAAGCACGGGAGTGCAATCGGTCGAGCGTGCGTTCGAGCTGCTGGAACTGATCACGAACGCGCGGTACGAGGTCACCCTCTCCGAGCTCGCTGAGCTCGCCGATCTGCCGTTGCCCACCATCCATCGGCTGTTGCGTACCCTCGTGTCGCTGGGCTACGTGCGGCAGCTGTCCAATCGTCGCTACGGCCTCGGGCCGGGCCTGATTCGCATGGGCGAGGTCGCCAGCCGGCAGCTCGGGGCCTGGGCCCGGCCGCACCTGGCCGGTGTCGTGGCACAGTTGGGGGAGACAGCGAATATGGCGATCCTCGACGGCGACATGGCCACCTACGTCGCGCAGGTGCCCTCGGCGCACTCGATGCGGATGTTCACCGAGGTCGGCCGGCGCGTGCACACCCACACCTCCGGGGTCGGCAAGGCGATCCTGGCCCAGCTCGATGACGCACACGTGCGGCGGATCGTCGGTCGCGCCGGCATGCCGACGCCGACCGACCACAGCATCGGTGACGTCGACGCCCTGCTCGAGGATCTGGCCCGGATTCGCAGCCGCGGCTACTCCATCGACGACAACGAGCAGGAACGCGGCGTGCGGTGCTACGCGGTGGCCGTGCCCGGTATGCCCAGCCAGACCGCGATCTCGGTCTCCGGTCCGCTCACCCGGGTCGACGAGCAGTTCGCCGCGCGGGCCATCCCGATCCTCACCGAGGCGGCCCACGCGATCGCCGCCGACATCGAGAACGTCAACCGCAGGTCCTGAACCGCGGCCTCAATTGCCGGCCACGAACCGCGCGGCCTCAACCGCAGGCGCCGGACCGCAGGTCAGGGCACCCAGAAACGTACGACCGACCGATTCCGTGATGCGGAATCACGTTTCCATTTTAGACGGATGGGTGAGAGACTGAGCGGACACAGCCGGAACGCGGGCGTACCCGCACTAGCTCAAGGAGCTCACCGATGAACACGCCCGTCTCAGCACCAGTTTCCGCTACGGCCGCCGGCCTCTCCGCCAGGGCCGGGTCTGGGGCCGAATCCCGGGTCGACCGTGCCGACCTCGACGTCGCCGCCGCGTTCGCCGCGTTCGTCGAGAACGAAGCTCTGCCTGGCACCGGCATCGCCGCGGATTTCTTCTGGCAGGGCCTGAGCGCGCTGATCAGCGAACTTACCCCGCGCAACCTCGAGCTGCTCCGCACCAGGGATGACCTGCAGACCCAGATCGACGACTTCCACCGGGCATACCCCGGTCAGCCTGACCCGGCCGAGTACCGCGCCTTCCTCACCGGAATCGGCTACCTCGAGCCCGAACCCGCCGGCTTCAGCATCACCACCGCCAATGTCGACGCGGAGATCGCCACCCAGGCCGGGCCTCAGCTCGTCGTCCCGCTGCTCAACGCCCGGTTCGCGGTCAACGCGGCGAACGCCCGCTGGGGTTCGCTCTATGACGCGCTCTACGGCACCGACGCCATCCCCGAAGACGACGGCGCCACCCGGGCGGGCGGCTACAACCCCGTCCGCGGCCGACGGGTGATCGCGCGCGGCCGGGCCCTGCTCGACCAGGCCGCTCCGCTGTCGGGCGGCTCGCACACCGATGCCGTGGCCTACCAGGTCGACAACGGCCGGCTGGTCGTGCAACTGGGGCACGGGGCATCCGTCGCCCTGGCCGCCCCCTCGGCGTTCGTCGGCTACACCGGGGAGGCGGCGGCGCCGACGTCTGTGCTGTTCCGTCAGCACGGCCTGCACCTCGACGTGATCTTCGACCGGGGGGCACCGATCGGGGCTGAGGACACCGCCGGCATCCAGGACATCGTGCTCGAGTCGGCGGTCACGACCATCATGGACCTCGAGGACTCGGTCGCCGCGGTCGACGCCGACGACAAGGTGCTCGGCTACCGCAACTGGCGTGAACTGATGCGTGGCACGCTGACCGAGACCGTGCGGAAGGGCGGCGGCACCTTCATCCGCACCATGAACGCCGACCGCGTCTACACGGCTCCGGGCGG
Organism: Cryobacterium algoritolerans; assembly: GCF_004402785.1. Classification (GTDB taxonomy): domain Bacteria; phylum Actinomycetota; class Actinomycetes; order Actinomycetales; family Microbacteriaceae; genus Cryobacterium; species Cryobacterium algoritolerans. The sequence goes on along the minus strand of NZ_SOFP01000032.1, from coordinate 62,931 downwards.
TGGCACGCTGACCCTGCCCGGCCGCAGCCTGCTGCTGGTGCGCAACGTCGGGCACCTGATGGGAACCGACACCGTGCGGGATGCGTCCGGCGCCGACGTCTTCGAAGGAATCCTCGACGCGGTGCTCACCGTGCTCGGATCCATCCCCGACCTTGCCGGCGAGACCCGCGGTGGCAACTCGCGCACCGGCTCGGTCTACATCGTCAAGCCGAAGATGCACGGCCCGCAGGAGGTGGCGTTCACAGTGGACCTGTTCGCCCGGGTCGAGCAGCTCCTGGGCCTGCCCCCGCTCACCGTGAAGGTGGGGATCATGGACGAGGAACGGCGAACCACGCTGAACCTCCGTGCCTGCATCGCCGTCGCCGCGGAGCGCATCGTCTTCATCAACACCGGGTTCCTCGATCGCACCGGCGACGAGATCCACACGTCGATGCACGCCGGGCCCGTGGCCACCAAGGGCGCGATCCGCGCCCTGTCCTTCATGGCGGCCTACGAGAACGCGAACGTCGATGCGGGCCTCTCCGCGGGGTTCCCCGGCCGGGCCCAGATCGGCAAGGGCATGTGGGCCATGCCCGATCTCATGCACGACATGCTCGAGCAGAAGATCGCACATCCCCTTTCCGGAGCAACCACCGCCTGGGTCCCGTCACCCACGGCCGCGACCCTGCACGCCATCCACTACCACGAGGTCGACGTGGCCGCCCGCCAGCGGGAACTGGCCGGGCGCATTCCTCAGGCGCTGGACCCGATTCTCGTTCTCCCGCTCGGCGAGCGGGACCTCACCCGCGAGGAGCGCCTGACCGAGTTGGACAACAATGTGCAGTCGATCCTCGGCTACGTCGTGCGCTGGGTCGATCAGGGGGTCGGGTGCTCCAAGGTGCCGGACATCCACGGCGTAGCCCTGATGGAGGACCGCGCCACCCTGCGCATCTCCAGCCAGCTGCTCGCCAACTGGCTCACCCACGGCGTCATCACCGAGACGGATGTCGACGCCAGCCTTGCTCGGCTGGCCCCGGTCGTCGACGCGCAGAACGCCGGCGACCCGACCTACGAGGCGCTGATCGGCCACAACGGGCCGGGGCTCGCCTTCCAGGCCGCGCGCCGCCTCATCGTCGACGGCGCATCCTCGCCCAACGGCTACACCGAGCCGATCTTGCACGAGATCCGAAAGGCGAAGAAGGCGGAACTCTCCTCCGCCCTCGCCTAACGGCTGCCCCTTCCCCTCGGGTGACCTCACCGGCAGGCTCATCACCCCGCACATGTGCATAACTCCTGCAGATTCGCAGACGCTGGCCCGGAGACCTCGGAAACACGCGGGTCCGGCCGCCGCGCCACCCAATCTGCAGGAGTTATGCCCCGTGGGTCGGTGATGACAGATCGTCTTCGTTCGATGAGCCGCCAGGGGGATGCCTTCCCTCGGGCGGCCGAAACCCACGACGTCTAGTTCGGAACGCCGCCCCAACTCAGTCGGACGGCATTCACGCCCGCCCAACCCGGTCGACCAGCCACTGCAGCGACGGAGCAACCCGAACCCCTCCGGCTTGAGCGTCACCGTGGCTTTATCCAGGTAGACGTCCCGGCGAATCTCGAGCATCACCGAACGCACCCGCGCGTCGCTGCGATAGTGCTTGAGCGGAACGCACGAGCCCGCGGGGCGCGTTGGCGTGCGAGTCGAGGTGGGGGAAGCGTCGCCAGCACCCACCCGCAGCGGTAGCATTCCGGCGGGTGCGCAGCGTGGTGACCGCCCCGGCGATCGGAGGTTCGGATGCCCCAGCGGAGCGCGGGAATCCTGCTGTACCGGGTCGCGGCCGACGCCGCCCCGGAGGTCTGGCTGGCGCGCAGGGGCGGCCCGTTCTGGGCCCGAAAAGACTCCGGCGCGTGGACCATTCCCAAGGGCGAGCACGACAAGGGCGAGGATCCGCTCGAGACCGCCCGTCGGGAATTCGCGGAGGAGATGGGTGTGCCGGCTCCCGACGTGCCGCTGCGCGGGCGCGGCACGTTCCGGCAGCCGTCGGGCAAGATCCTGACCGTCTTCGCGGCCGAGGCCGACTTCCAGCCGGAGCACCAGCTACCCGGCACTATCGCATTACCTAACCCGGTTCTACCATGTACTCCGTGGACGCGAAGAGGCCGACGCCATGACCATGCTGGCGACGATCAGCGGCGGCCGCGTCGACGTCGATGAGCGCGCGGTCGCCGACCTCGCCGCGCACCTGCGCGGCGAGCTGATCCGACCCCGCGACGCGGCCTACGACCAGGCGCGCCGGGTGTGGAACGGCTCGATCAGCCGATTCCCCGGCCTGATCGCCCGGTGCGCCTCCCGCGACGACGTGAGTGCCGTGGTCCGCTTCGCCCGACGCAATGATGTGCTGGTGGCGGTGCGCGGTGGCGGGCACAGCTTTCCCGGACACTCCGTCTGCGACGACGGACTGGTCATCGACCTGTCGCCGATGAACGGCATCCGGGTCGATCCCGAAGCTCGCACGGCGAGCGTGCAGGCCGGGGCGCTGCTCGGAGATCTGGACCGGGCCACGCAGCAGCACGCGCTCGCGGTGCCGTCGGGGATCGTGACCCACACCGGTGTCGCCGGGCTGACCCTCGGCGGCGGCCTGGGCTGGCTGATGCGCAAGCACGGGCTGACCATCGACCAGCTGCTGTCGGTCGGCATGGTCACGGCCGACGGCGAGTTCGTGCGGGCGAGCGCCAGTGAGAACCCCGAGCTGTTCTGGGGAGTGCGCGGGGGCGGCGGCAACTTCGGGATCGTCACCGAGTTCGAGTTCCGGCTGAACCCGGTCGGCCCGATCCTTATGGCCGGGCCGGTCTTCTGGCCCGGGACCGAGTCGGCGAAGGTGCTGCGGTTCTACCGCGAGTGGATTGCCGAGGCGCCCGACGACCTGATGACCATGGTGGTGCACCGCCGCGCCCCTGACGTCGACTGGATGCCAGCCGACCTGCGCGGACAGCCCGTCGTCGCCGTCGTCAGCTGCTTCGCTGGGTCGGTGGAGGACGGCGAAGAAGTGATGAAGCCGCTGAAGGCGTTCGGCCACCCGGTACTGGATCTGTGCCGGCCGAAGCCGTTCCTGGAGCATCAGGCCATGTTCGACCCCAGCTACCCGCCCGGCCGGTGGTACTACATGCGGTCCTGCGATGTCGCTGAGCTCACCGACGAGGTCATCGACATCACGGCCGATCACGCGGCCAGGATCACGTCGCCGCTGACCGCATTCCCGATCTGGCAGGGCGGGGGAGCTTCGGCCCGCGTGGCCGCAGACGACACAGCGTTCCACGGGCGAGCCGCCGGCCACACGTTCAACATCACCGCCGCCACGGAGGGCCCCGACGGGTTCGACCGGGAACGCGACTGGGTGCGCAACTTCTGGTCGGACCTCGAGCCCTTCCACACCAGCGTCTACGTGAACTTTCTGATGGACGAGGGCGAAGAGCGGGTTCGGCAGGCGTATGGCGAGGCAAAGTACACCCGGCTCCGGGCCCTCAAACGCACCTGGGATCCGGAGAACTTCTTCCGGCTGAACCAGAACATCGCGCCCCTGCCCGCGTCAACGTGACCGCCACGGCGACAACGGCACGGATGAACCGGGTCGCGTTCGCGATGGCGCCCGACTCCCGCTGGAGCTACGTCGAGACCAGTGCCCCTCGGCCGGTCGAGCCCGTCGGTGGTCGAGCCTGTCGAGACCAGCCCCCTCGGGCGACGAGGTCCGACCGGCCGGCAAACCGATATGTCTGCGTTGTCCTCAGCGTGACCTCGGCCGCCCATTTGCCCTGAACTGGGGACAGATAGCCAGACCACAGGCGACTTTGCACCCCGAAGCGCCCATAGGCTGGCAACACGTCAGACGAAGATTCTTCGCGAGGCAATGACAACGCACCCGATCACCAAATCGTCTTGTACGCCGTTGGCCGTGGATCAACGGATGACCTCACCGCCATCACCACGACCTTCACCTGCATGGCCATCAATAAGGAGAATGCCGACGGGACCTCGAGCGGTTACCAGTTCTCGGCGACGATGAACTGGGACGACGGATCGTGCACCTGGCATCTCGGCGGCTAAACCAAACGCAAGAAAGACACGAACTAACAGTTGGGGGACTGACGCATGAACATAACCGGATTCGGGTCGCTGCTGGCGGCATACGGCGGGATTCTTGTGATGACCGTACCGCTGCCGTTTGTTGCTTCGTTTCTCCTGGACGGCGTGGTGCAGGTGCTTCGGAGCAACGGTCTGAAGCTCTTCCTCGCCGCTCTCGCAATGACAGTGCTCGTCGCGCTCGGCGGATACCTTCTCTGGCAGTACGGGATTACCAACCCGCCCCTGCCTTCGACGACGCTGGTGAGTATGGGAACCGTCGCACAGATGCTGCTGACGTTCTCGACCCTGCTGGCGGCAGTCGCTTTCGTCATTCGCACGACGAAGCTCCTCTGGAAGAAACGGTGAGCGGCGGCATGAAGACGCTGATAGGGCAGCTGGTGCGTCGAGTCTCTGCCCAGCTCACGTGACCACCTCCGGAGCGACCCATTACGGCGTGCTGGGCGTGGCGGCATCCGTCAGCGCGCACGAGCTCAAGCGTGCCTATCGACGGATGCAGCGCACCAGCCATCCGGACACCGGCGGTTCCGCAGAGCAGTTCCGCATTGTGCAGGACGCGTGGGCCGCGCTGGGCACCCCCGACAGGCGCGCGGCCTACGACCGTGCGCTGAGCGCCGGTTCGGCTCACCACAGTGCGGCTGAGCCGCGGGTCGGACCGACGAGTCAGACGTCCCGCACACCGACTCGGCCATCGACAGCCGAGGAACGACCACGAGCGCGGCGTGCGGACAGCCAGGGGCATCCCGGAGGAAGTTTCCGCCTGAAATACCGTGATTTGATGCTCGTCTGGCTGGTCAACCCCACCCCTCCGTCGCCGCCTGTGCCCTGGGTTCCGGCGCGCACGGCGCGCGGCAGGTTCCTCCGCCAAGGGCTGCGACTGGGCGCGCAGATGACGACATCGTTTGCTGCGGTCGGAGCGGGCCTCGTCCTTTTCCTTGCCTGGAGACAGGGACATCTCGTGGAGGGCATCGCCGCAATCTGGATGCCGCTGCTCCTGGTGGCCGGATTCGGCGGCTTCGCCGGGGCGATTAGTTCCGTGCCCGTTTCAGTACTTCGGATGCGTCGGGATTCCTACCGCCGGGAACTCATCCGATATGCGAAGGAAAAGGCCGCGACGTTTGCCGCGGCCCAGGCAGATTTCCGCCGTGCGCAAAGGGCCTTCGAGATTGATCTCCGTGCCCGGCCGTCCAACACCGCACCACTCTTGGCGGCGCCGTACTCGGAGGACGCCGTGCGAGTAGCGCCCCCGAGCATCCGTGTGTGGTTAGACCGGGCCATGGCGCAGGAAAACACCGCCCGCGAGCTGGCTTCCGTCGGCCCGCGCTTCTCGATCTGGCACGACGTAGAACTTGGTGCGGGGCACACACGGTTCGATCACTTAGTAGTCGCTCCGCAGGGTCTGATCGTGATCGAATCCATGGCCGAGGCGGGGCCGGTGACCGTGGAGCACGATTCACTGCGGCACGGCGGCCGCGCTGTTCTCGACGTGCGCGACACACTCCGGCCCCGCCTGGCGGAGGTTGGCAAGACGTTGGGGATCGGTGGTGCCTCGGCGACCCTCCTCGTTTATGCGGATTCAGCACTGCTCCAGACCCGGCTCCAGCAACTGGGTGGTGGAGCGATGCCGACCTTTGTCGTCGGGGCCAGTCATCTGGCTGCGGCACTGGTGCAGGGACTGCCCGGTGTGGACGAGGGTGCAACATGGCAGCTTGACCGCCTGCGGGCGACCGTCGCGGAGCGCGTGCGGTTTGCCTAGAAGCCAGCGACGTGAGCAGGGCCAGTGCTATGTCGCGAGGATAGAAGGGGCAGGCATCGGCTCACCGCCGCTAGCTAAGCTGGCCATACGAATCGACGGCCACGCAATGGGGAGACACGCTTTGAAAAAGAGAATCAATGTGGTCGGTGCTGTCCTCACTCGGGGGCAGACAATTCTTGCGGCGCAGCGCAGTTCGACGATGTCTCTGCCCGGCATGTGGGAGTTCCCGGGAGGCAAGATTGAGCCGAACGAGTCACCGGAACAGGCCTTGCTCCGCGAACTCGATGAAGAGCTGCTCTGCTCCGCAGAAATTGGCGATCATGTCGCGACCACCGAGCACGAGTACGACTTCGGCATTGTCGTCCTCACGACCTACTACTGCTCGCTCGTCGGCAAGGAACCTCGACTGACAGAGCACGCGGAGCTTCGCTGGGTAGATGCCGCTGAGCTTGACCAGCTTGATTGGGCCCCCGCCGACATTCCTGCAGTCGAGCGCGTCATGAAGGACTTTCTCGTTTGAGTGACACCGCTAGTCAGCTCACGCTCGACAACACTTTCGGTTTCTTGAACTCACACGTCAACGCTGATCAGGTTTTCCACCCCACTCTGATTTCAAATTCCGATGGCCAGACGATGCTCAAGGCGATCCTCGATGAGCTCAAGCGATCGCGCAATTTCGTATTCTCGGTCGCTTTCATCACACCGAATGCAATCGCGTTGCTCAAGCAATCACTCCTCGACTACCGAGGAACCGGCACGATCATCACGTCCACCTACCTCGGATTCAACTCGCCTGCCGCGTTCCGTGAGCTCCTCAACCTCAAGGGCGTGGATGTTTACGTGCATCCAGACTCCACAGCTGGGTTCCACGCGAAGGGATACATTTTCGAGCAGGAGGAGAGCACCACAGCGATTGTCGGCAGCTCCAACTTGACCGCAAAAGCGCTGTTGAAAAACCACGAATGGAATCTGCGCTTTTCCGCGCTCCCCGATGGGGACATTGTTCACCAGCTGAAGTCCGCGGCCCACGCACATATCGAAGCATCGACTGCCCTGACCCGGAAATGGATCGACGACTATGAGCTGACTTGGGCTCTGCAGCCTCGGCCGCCGCTTCAAGCATCCGCATCGATGGAGTCGCTTGGCGATCTGCCGCCGAGGGGAATGATTGTCGCGAACTCAATGCAGGTCGAAGCACTGGCCGAGATACAGACCCTGCGCGACGGAGGCGAGAATCGCGCAGTCGTCGTATCGGCGACAGGAACAGGAAAGACGATCCTTTCCGCGCTCGACGTTCGGGCATACGCGCCCAAGCGGATGCTCTTCGTCGTGCACCGCGAGCAGATTCTGGACCGCGCAATCGACGAGTTCAAGCTGGTGCTCAATGCCCCAGACAGCGACTTTGGCAAGTTCGTCGGGTCGAAGAGGGATCTCGATCGACGCTACGTGTTCGCATCGATTCAATCGCTTTCTCGGCCCGAGAATCTTCGCGAGATCAGCCCCGATACTTTTGACTACGTTTTGATTGATGAAGTCCACCGGGCGGGTGCCGCGAGCTACCGGAAGCTGATCGATCACCTTCAGCCGGATTTCTTGCTCGGGATGACCGCGACCCCCGAGCGCACTGACGACTTCAACGTGTTCGAGCTCTTTGACTACAACGTGCCGTATGAAATCCGTTTGCAGAAGGCCCTTAAGGCAGACATGTTGGCGCCATTCCATTACTACGGCGTCACCGACTACGTGAAAAATGGAGAGGTCATTGATCAAGTCGCGGATCTGAGCCGGCTGGTCGCGACCGAGCGTGTAGACCACCTCATTGCTCAGATTGAAAAGTATGGCCACGCAGGTGCTCCGGTCAAGGGGCTGATCTTCTGCAGCAAGAATGACGAAGCTGCAGAGTTGTCCAGAATTCTCAATCAGCGTGCTGTCCACGGGCAACTCCTTCGAACACGTGCCTTGAGCGGCGCCAATTCGGTCGAGGAACGCGAGCGGGCTGTACAGATGCTGGAAAGCGGCGAACTCGACTACATCGCGACCGTTGATATTTTCAACGAAGGTATCGATATCCCCTCGGTCAATCAGGTTGTAATGCTTCGGCAGACGTTGTCGAGCATTGTGTTTACCCAGCAGTTGGGTCGAGGACTGCGAAAAGCCGCGGGCAAAGACCACCTCGTAGTGATCGACTTCATCGGCAACTATGCCAACAACTATTTGATCCCCATCGCGCTGTTCGGCGACAGCACCCTGAACAAAGATTCGATCCGCAAAAAGATCATCGATGCGCAAGAAGCTGGAGCGATTGCGGGACTCTCGAGTGTCAACTTTGACGCGATTTCGAGGCAGAAGATATTCGCTTCCCTAGCGACAACAACTCTCGACAGCATGTCAAACCTCAAGAAATCCTTCGTTGATCTCAAGAACCGATTGGGTCGATCGCCGCAGCTCATCGACTTCGCCCGCTTCGACACCGTCGACCCAACTGTCATTGCGACAAAACAGAAGAACTACTGGACATTTCTGAACAAGGTCGGAGCACTCGACGTCCAGGCGGGAGCGTTCGAGGGCGCGGTCCTGACATTCCTCTCCGGAGAACTACTCAACGGCAAGCGGCCGCATGAGCTACTCCTACTCGAAACGCTTCTCTCGCACCCCAAGGGCGTGACGGTTGAGCGATACCAGAATCTGCTCGCGGCGAGCGGGCTGGTCAACGATTCGCCGACGCTCAATTCCGTCCAGGCCGTATTGGACCTAACGTTTTTCACCGAAGCAGAAGCCGCCAAGTACGGCGCGGAACCGATCGTCATACTTCGGGACGGGGCCTACAGCCTCGTCGAGAAAATCACTATGGCATGGGACACGGACACGATTTTCAGAATGCACGTCCGCGATGTCGTCGATACCGGGTTGTACCTTGCGCGCCACCGCTACAACTGGAGCGGTCAGCTTGAGGTCGGGCGACGATACTCTCGCAAGGATGTCTGCCGGCTGCTCAACTGGCAGTCGAATCAGCAGAGCACCATCTATGGATACAAAGTCGACACCTTCTCAGACAGTTGCCCCATTTTCGTTACGTACCACAAGGGGTCAGCGGTCTCCGAGAGCACGAAGTACGAGGACGAGTTTCTCAACCCATCAACCCTCACTTGGCACACCCGGAGCAGACGAACACTCGCGAGTGGGGAGGTGAAGGCGATTGTTGAGAATCGTCTCCCGTTGCATGTGTTCGCCAAAAAGGACGATGCAGAAGGCACTGATTTCTACTATCTCGGCAGAGCGACATCGCAAGACGCTCGCCAGACGAAAATGTCCGGAAAGAGTGGGCATGACGTTGTCTCTATGACGCTTGGTCTGGCGAGTCCAATCGAGTCGAGTCTCTACGAGTACTTTGCGGCAAAGACTCCCGTGATTTAGCGGTTTCCGGCGGCGTTGCTTGTACACAATCGCTCTCCCAAGCACGGACCTTGCCAGGGCCCATGCCCAGCGCCGAGACGGCCTACAAAGAGTTGATCACACACACATTCAACCCCCCGCCCGCGTTACCCCTGACATGAAGTCCATTGTGTACAGCCAGACCGGTGACCCGTCCGTGCTCCACCTCGTCGATCGGCCGGCGACCGAACCCGGAGCCGGCGAGGTGCGGGTGCGGATCGTGGTCAGCGGAGTGAACCCCACCGACTGGAAGTCACGCCGGGGCTCGGCGCCGGGCGAGGCGCTCGCCTTCGCCGACGTCGTGCCCGGCCAGGACGGCGCCGGAATCGTGGAGGCGCTCGGCACTGGCGTGACGCACGTCGCGGTGGGCGACCGGGTGTGGCTTTTGCTGGCCGCATACCAGCGCGCGAACAGTGGCACGTCACAGGAACAGTCCGTGCTGCCCGCGGAGCGGGTGTTCCCACTGCCGGTGAGCGCGAGCTTCGACCAGGGCGCCAGCCTCGGGGTGCCGGCGATCACGGCGTACCGCGCGCTGACGGTGGCCGAAGACGGACCGCGCCGGCTGCAGCCGGGCGCCCTGGCCGGCAAGGTCGTGCTCGTGGCCGGTGGAGCCGGTGCGGTCGGGCACGCGGCGATCCAGCTGGCCCGGTGGGCGGGGGCATCCGTCATCACCACCGTGAGCGGGCCCGCGAAAGCGGCGCTCGCCACGGCGGCCGGCGCGCAGCACGTGCTCACCTACACCGACCCGGACATCGTCGCCCAGATCCGAGCGATCGCGCCCGAGGGCGTCGACCAGATCGTCGAGGTCGCACCCGCCCAGAACGCGCAGCTCGACCTGGCCGTCATCCGCAACCGCGGGTCGATCGCGGTCTACGCCAACAACGGCGGCGACCAGATGACGCTCGACGTGCGCCGGCACTTCAGCCTCAACGTGCGCTACCAGTTCGTGCTGCTCTACACGGTGGGGGCCGACGTGATCCGGGCGGCGGCCGAGGATATCAACGCCGCGCTCGCCGACGGCGCCCTGGCCGTGGGGGAGGAGGCGGGGCTGGCGCTGCACCGCTTCGACCTCGCGCACACGGCGGATGCCCACGCCCTGGTCGAGAGCGGAGCGGTCGGGAAGGTGCTCATCGACGTGTCGGTGGGGTGAACTTTGGGACTCTGCCTCCGGTGATACTCAGTTGACCGTCGCGGGCAAACCCAAGGGTTCGCGCATCCGCGATGGGTGCTCCCGCAAGCGGGTGGACGGCTGTCAGCTGCAGACCGACACTGCACATGTACATCGCGATCACGTTGATGTACATTTGCGGCATGTCGAAGTCAAGTGTCACCGACGCCAGGGCGCGCCTACCCGAGTTGATCGCCCAGGCCCGCTCAGAAGCCGTCTTCCTGGAGCGTCGCGGGAAGGTCGCTGCCGTGCTGGTGAGCCCCGAGCAATATGCGCGCATGCAAGAAGCGCTTGAGGATGCTGAGGATGTCGCGGCGTTTGATGCGGCGATGGCCGACGAAGGCGACAACATTCCCTGGGAGCAGGTCAAAGCGGACCTCGGCTGGACGTGAGCAAGTACCGGATCGAAGTGCGCCCGGCAGCGGTCAAAGCTTTGCGGCGCATCGATCCGCAGGATCGCGGCCGGGTACAAGGCGCCATCGCCCTGCTGGGCGAAGACCCTCGCCCGCCCGGGGCGAGAGCGTTGCACGGACGGAACGGCTATCGCGTGCGGGTGGGCAACTATCGGATTATCTACACCATCCGCAACGACATCCTTGTGGTGGTCGTCGTCACCGTCGGCCATCGCCGGGACGTGTACGAGTAGCGCGGGATTCAGCTGGGGATTGGGCGGGTCACGCAGACGATCCCTGCGCCGTGATGCAGCCGACCCAGACGCCGTCGCGAGCTCGGGTGATACCCACGAACAGTTCGCGGCGGTCGCGCTCGTCGCGTTCGATCTGGGAATCGGTCCACCCCTCTCCGATGACGCCCGGGGACATCAGGCGCTCGGTGATCCAGGGCAGCAGCACCTGCTTGAACTCCAGCCCCTTGGCGCGCTTGATCGTGCCGACCTTCACGGCATCCGTTGGCCTACCGTCGTAATCGGTGAGTTCGACCACGGGAATTCCCGCGGTGCGGAGCAGCGTCACCGCGTCACGCACCTGCCAAGTGGTGGAGCAGAGCACACCCACGTCACCCCAGCCCACACTCACGCTTTGCGTGGCCCGGCGGATGTGCTGCACCAGTTTGCCGTCGTGCTCGGTTCGGGTGCGCGCCTGGGCGAAGAGGGGACGTTCGCCGTGTCGCGGCGAGGTGATCGCGGCGGCGCTGGCTGCGGTGCCTTCAATGTCGACGTAGCTGCCCCCGTCGACGACGCGGGCCGCCAGGGCGAGGATCTCGGCGGTGTTGCGGTAGTTCACGTCCATGATGACTCCGCGGCCGGCGACAGAGAGGCCGGCCTCGGCGAGGGTGTAGCCGCCGGGGTAGATGGTCTGTTGGCCGTCGCCGATCAGGGTGAAGGCATCCGCGCCGTCACCGGCCACGGTGGCGAGCATGCGGATCATTGCGCACGACAGGTCCTGAGCCTCGTCGACGATGACGGCTGTGTATCCGACCATCGGTTTGGCGCGCAGAGCCGCTTCGGCGAGCAGGATCAGGTCGGCGTAGTCGTGCACCTCGCGAGTGCGCAGCAGCGATTCGTAGCGTTGGTAGAGCGCCCAGACCGAGCGGCGCTGGTCGAGGGTGAGGCGGCGGCGCCGGCCGATGCGGGCACAGTCGGCGTACTCGTCGAAGGTGGTCAGACCGCGGCCCTTGATCACGTGGTCGAGTTCCTCCCGCCAGTAACGGGAATTCGTGTCGATTTTCGTCAGCGGGCCGCAGGTCTGCTTCCAGGCCTCGTCGAATGACAGATCGGCCTGCTTGGTGTTGACGCGCACGTCGATGCCGCGCTCGTCGAGCACCCTGCGGGCGAATTGGTGCACGCCGCTGAATTCCACGCGACCCGCGACATCCGGGGCCATGCGGCCGAGCAGGTTGCTCAGCACGTCGGGCAGCGTGCGCACGTAAGTGGTCACGAGCACGCGGGCGTTCGCCTGTGACCGTGCCAGGTAGGCGGCACGGTGCAGCCCCACGACGGTTTTGCCGGTGCCGGCAGCCCCGCGGATGCGAGAGGGCCCGTTGAAACTGCGGCGCACCAACTTGGCCTGGTCGGGATGCAGGAACGTCATCCACTCCTCGATCGGAGGCGCAAGGAGGCCTTCGAGGATCGCGGCCTCGATGTCGCTCTCGCTCGGGAGATGGTCCAGATCGAGAGCCGGTTCCGGGCCGATGATCGGTTCGGGCAGGGTCACATCGAGCGGTGCCGGCGCGCCGATCAAGGGGAAGTATGTGATCGCGGCGGCCAACACCTGCTCGACGGCAGAGGTGGTGAGTCGCTGCCCGCGGCGGGCGATGTGGCGCACGATGTCACCTTCTCCGACAATCTCGACTCCGCCGACCGACGCGTTGACGCCCTTGTGCCCGGCGAAAACGACAACGGGTCGCACTTCGCCCGGGGCGAGGCCGATCTCGGCCAGAGCCGCCTCCGTCTTCCAGGCGAGGTCGGCCAGACCGTCGAACTCGTCGGTGACATCGGCTTGCCCGCGGAACACCCGGCCCGCCGCGATGATCGGGTCCTTCCATGCCTTGGTGTCCACGATGAACAGGCCGCCCGGCCCGACGACGACCATGTCGACCTGAGCGCGACGGCTGCCAGGCCACTGACGATCGGGCAGGAAGTGGTAGCCAGCCGCAGCGAGAGGGGCGAGAACGTGGGCGATGCGTTTCTCGCTGTCGGCGGCGGCGAAGTAGTTGGCGGCCTTGGCCCGCGAGGATTCAGCGGCGAGTGCGTGCGCTTCTGAGAGCGCCAGTTGACGCGTCGCTTCGCTCCATGCCGATCCGCCTGCCGACATGCGCTCCCCCAAGCCTAGATACAGGCTGAGCCTATCGGCATGTACTTGATCGGGGCGCCCCCTCGCGGTGGGGAGGTGGCGGGGCCGGCCCTGGAGCGCACCGACCTCGCGCACACGGCGGCCGCCGATGCGCTGGTCGAGAGCGAAGCGATCGGGAAGGTGCTGATCGACGTTTCGGCGGGGTGATCGATCGCCCAGCGCCGGCGGGCGGCGCCGGCGCCGCCGGTCAGTAAGCGCCGGTCAGCACCGGGGGTGTGGCGCCGCTGAGCAGTGCGGCGCTGCCGGAGACGCCGAGGCGAGTCGCACCGGCGTCGAGCATGACGAGGGCCTCATCGTAGCTGCGCACGCCGCCCGACGCCTTCACCTGGGCTCGGTCGCCCACGGTCCGCTTCATCAGGCGCACGGCGTGCACGGTCGCCCCGCCGGCGGGGTGGAAGCCGGTGGAGGTCTTGACGAAGTCGGCGCCCGCGGCCACGGCGGCCTGGCACACGGCGATTATCTCGGCATCCGTCAACGCTGCGGATTCGATGATGACCTTGAGCACCTTCGGTGCCGGGATGCTCGCGCGCACGGCGGCGATGTCGGCCTGAACGTCGCCGAAGCGGCCGGCCTCAGCCGCACCGATGTCGATGACCATGTCGATCTCGTCGGCGCCCTGCTCGATGGCGAGCGCGGCCTCGGCGGCCTTGATGACGCTGTGGTGCTTGCCGCTGGGGAAGCCGCAGACGGCCGCGACCTTGAGGTCGGCGTCGGCGGGGATCGTGAGCGGCAGCATCGACGGCGAGACACAGACGGAGTAGGTGCCGAGCCTGATGGCCTCGATGATGAGGGCCGTCACGTCTGCGGCGGTGGCCTCGGGCGTGAGCAGGGTGTGGTCGATCTGGCGGGCGACGCCGGCGGTTTCGGGGGAGAGAGCGGTCATGAGGTGCGTCCTTGGTTGGTGACGAGTTCGGGGGAGCTCTGCGGCGTGGCGAGGTGCCGGTGAGGGTTTCCGGCGCGGCGGCGGTGACCTCATCGAGGTGGATGCCGCGGCAGCGCAGCAATCAGGGCCGCTAGCGGACTCGCCGAATTCATCAACGGATACCACGCGACCATCGAGTCCCTCCCAACGATACCAAGCGTCGCCGCGGCCGGCCTCCACGGCTCCGCGGGCCACGGCTCCGCGGGCCACGGCCGCGCGGGCTCGGAGGGTCGCGGGCGGCACCGGATCGCGGCAAGGCTTCGGTGATCGCTTAGGGCAGGTCGACGATTTGCTTGCCGAGCGGCATGAGCGCGACCTGGATCAGCTTGAAGTTGGCAATCCCGAACGGGATGCCGATGATCGTGATGCAGAGCGCAATGCCCGAGATCAGGTGCTCGAGGGCGATCCACCAGCCGGCCAGCACCACCCAGACGACGTTGCCGAGGAACGACCCGACGCCGGCGTTCGGCGTGGGAACCACGATCTTCCCGAACGGCCAGAGCGCGTAGACGCCGATCCGCGCCGCCGCGATTCCCCAGGGGATGGTGACGATGAGCACGCACATGATGAGCGCCGCGAACATGTAGCCGAGAAACAGCCAGAAGCCCGAGAAAACGAACCAGATGATGTTCAGGAGGGTCTTCATGATGGTCTTATCTTCTCAGGTCGCGGTCGGGCCTTCGCGGTTGGGCCTTCGCAATCAGGAGACTCGGTAATATCCTGCCAAACGGGGAGTACGGCATCCAGAAAGATACAGGTGCGAGATGGTCCCCGATTGTGTGGTGGTCGGGGCAGGCCCGGCCGGGCTCGCCGCGGGTGCTGAGCTGACGGGACGCGGCATCGACCACGTCGTCGTGGAGCGGGCCAGAGTGGATGAGTCGTGGCGCACCCAGCGCTGGGACTCGCTGCGTGTCAACAACCCCGGGTTCATGAATCTGATGTTGGGGGAGCAGAAGCCCAACACATACCTGACCGCGGGCGAGGTCGTTGAGCGTCTCGAGGTGTTGGCATCCACGGCGCCGCTTCGCACCGGGCTCACCGTTCACGGTCTGACCCGGGCCGGCGAACGCTGGATTCTGGGCACGAGCGACGGTCCCATCGAGGCTCGTAGTGTTGTGGTCTCCAGTGGCGGGGGGAGAATGTTCGCCGCACCCCGTAATGGGCGGCCTTGTTGCCCGACCGGATCGTACAGCGTCATGCGGCGACCTACACGAATCCCGGTGATCTGCCGGGCGGGGCCGTTCTGGCCGTCGGGAGCGCCCAGAGGATCACGGTGTGATGGCCCCGGAACCGGTACCGGCACCGGAACCTCGGAGACCACGCCTCGTACTGGAGCCACCGCGGGAACTGTCGCTCGGCGCGCGGAGATTGGCAGCGTCATCTGGTGCACCGGGTACGCGGGCGACTTCCACTGGCTCGGGGAGGACCTGACTGACCCTCACGGGCTACCGTTGCGCCGAGGGCCAGCCTCGCCGGCTCCCGGGGTCTGGTTTGTGGGCCTGCGCTGGCTGATTCGCCGCTCCTCGGGCAATTTCGTCGGCTTCCCCCGGGATGCTGCCGTCATCGCCGATGCATTGGAGAGCTATCTGGGGCCGAGCGGGTCGCGAAGTTCTAGCGACTCCGCCGCATGAACCACCCTTGCCGCCCGGAGGCCCGGCAGCAGTGACGCGACGGTCGACGCCGCGGCCATCGCGAATTCCGTCGTGTTCTGGGTGATGCGTACCAGAGGGATTCCATCGTAGATTCAGGGCAACGGGCGTCAGGTCTGCGGCGCGGTCGGGTGATTCTCCTCCACCCAGGTGTAGTGATCGCGCATCCCGCCCGCCACGGCGACCCGGAAGATCCAGAAGAGCAGCAGTCCGAATCCGAGCACGAAGGCGATCACGATGGCGATCATCAGGAAGGACCAGATCAGGTCGACGTTGTACATGTCCAGGAGTGTGGCAGGTCGCGGGGCCGTTCAGGGCTATTCGGTGCGACTGGGCGCGAGGATGCGTCGTAGCGCGCCAGGTGAGCCGCTGCGCGCCCGGCATGCCTGGCGCGCAGCGGCGCAGTTGGCGCGCAGCGCGGCGCCCCACCCCCGCAACGCGGCGCTCACCGGGGGAGGGGAGGACGGGCGTGACGCTGGTACTCTGCGGGCAAGTCCGGCGGCGAGACGTCACACCGAGAGGGCGACCTTGCCCCGGGCGTGGTGCTCGATGAGATGGCTCACCGCCGGTGCGGTCTCGGCGAGCGGGTAGGTGCGCTCGATCGCCGGGTGACTCTGCCGGCCTCGATGTGCTCCCGCAGCACGTCACGATCAGCGGGGCTTGCCGTGGCCACCAGCGGGCGGAGTGTCTGTTCGACAAACATCGACCACGCAGAGGCCCCGATGATTCGACCGATGGGCACGAGAACTCTCCCCCCCTTCTCGACACGGTCAATGCGATCGCCCGGACCGTGCGCACACGGCGCGTTCACCCAGGCCAATCCGACGCTGAGTGATGAGGTCGGTGACTACTCGGCCGCGTCGGCGGAGGAGGAGACCGTAATCGCGATCTTCGCCCGGGCGTGTGCCTCGGTGAAGTGGCGGAGGGCATCCGCCGTTTCACTCAGCGGGTAGGTTCTCTCGAGCACCGGCGTCACCGCCCCGGAATCGATGAGCTCGCGCAGCTCGTCGAGCGTCTCCGTGCTACGGGCGAGCATGCCGGTGGTCAGGGTCTGGCCGACGAACAGCGACGTCAGGCGCGCCCTGATGATGCGACCCATCGGTCCGAGCACCCGGCCGCCGGTGCCGCTGGAGAGCACGAGGGTGCCCGTCGGGGTGATGGCCCGGCGGAGGTCGATCAGCGAGTGGTTGCCGATCGAGTCGAGGATCAGGTCGTAGCGGCGCCCGCTGCGGGTGAAGTCCTCGCGGGTGTAGTCGATCACCTGGTCGGCGCCGAGGGAACGCACCAGTTCGGCGTTACGGCGGCTGCAGACGCCGGTGACCTCGGCGCCGAGCGCCTTGGCGATCTGCACGGCGAAGGTGCCCACCCCACCGGATGCGCCGTTGATCAATACGCTCTGCCCGGACCGCAGCCTGCCGGTGTCGCGAAGTCCCTGCAGCGCGGTGCGCGCCGACACCGGCACGACGGCGGCCTGCTCGAAGGTGAGGGTGGCCGGTTTCAGGGCCAGCTGGTTCTCTGGGGCCGCCGTGTACTCGGCGAAACTGCCCGCGTCGACCTCGCCGAACACCGCATCATTCGGTCTGAACCGGGTCACGTTCGCGCCGACCGCCTCGACCACGCCCGCGACGTCCCGCCCACGAACGGGCTGCTTCGGCTTTCGAAGCCCGAACGCCAAGCGCGCGATCAGCGGTCGGCCGCTCGTGTAGACCCAGTCGGCGTGGTTGACGCCGGCCGCCCGCACCCGGATCAGCACCTCGTCGGGCGTGATGGCCGGCCGCTCGATGTGCTCCAGATGCAGCACGTCGGCGGTGCCGTAGGCGTGGTGCACGATCGCCCGCATGGTCGGGGTGGTTGGGGCTGTTGGGGTGGTCGGTCGCGTGGTCTCGTGGCTCGCCGCATCCGTTGACTTGGTCATCTCACTTGCCTCCCTGTGGTGTTTCGAGCCGTGTTGTCTCGAGCCGTGTGGCAGCGGTCGGCAACGGGTAGCGGATGCCGGTGAGCTCCTCCGACATTGTCCACAGCCGGGCGGCGTCGCCGGCGTCACCGGCGGCGGCCGAGCGGCTCACCAGCGTGGGTGGCCCGGCCATTTCGCGGCGGCGGCTCGGGCCGGCATAGCTGCCGCCGGGGATCTCCGCGGTCGCGGCGAACAGGGTCGGCTCGGCCCCGGCCGCGGCGTTCTGGGCGAGGAGGCGCACCGCGACGGCCCCGACCACCCTGAGCAGCGCATTGGTGGAACTGGAGTTGAGGTTGGTCGCGGCCATGCCCGGGTGGGCAGCCGTCGCGATCACGGGCCTGCCGCTCGCCTCGAGGCGGCGTTGCAGTTCGAGGGTGAACAGGAGGTTCGCGAGCTTGGACTGGCCGTAGCCGGCGGACCCACTGCGGTAGGGGCGGTCGGCGAAGTTGAGGTCGTCGAAGTCGAGGTGACCGGAGCGGTGCGCGCTGCTGGCGACCGTCACGACCCGGCCAGTGATGTGGGGCAGAAGCAGATTGGTCAGGGCGAAGTGGCCGAGATGGTTGGTGCCGAACTGCAGTTCGAAGCCGTCGGTCGTGTGCCCGAACGGCGGCAGCATCACTCCGGCGTTGTTGACGAGCACGTGGATGTCGACGTTCCAGTCTGCGGCGAACCGTCGCACGGATGCGAGGTCGGCCAGGTCGAGGCGGCGCACTTCGGTGTCGCCGCAGATCGTGGCGGCGGCGGCCCGTCCCTTCGTCTCGTCGCGGACGGCGAGCACGACGTGCGCACGGTGCGCGGCGAAGGCGCGGGCGGTCTCGAGGCCGATGCCGCTGCTCGCGCCGGTGACGATGATGGTCTTGCCGGCGAGGTCGGGCAGGTGGGCGGTGGTCCAGTCGGTCATGGTGCTTGGTCTCTTCCTGTCGGCCCCGGGCATTTCCTCGACACCATACGGTGTAAGGTTCTGCCGCCACGCTACCATACGGCGTAAGGCAAGTCGAGAGGATGCGATGAATTCGTCTGTTCCCGCATTCGTGACAAACACACGTCGCCTGAATCCCACCTGATAGCCGCGATGTCGGGGGCTGCCGCTAGCGTCCTCCGTATCTACTCACTGACGCTCGTGCCGAGAACAAGGAGAAAGACTATGAAGGTTTTTGTGGCCACCAGGGCGACGCAGGGCGGGCGCTCGAGTGATTTCAACAGCTGCATCGAGGGGGAGCTCGTCTGGACGCTTGCACCGTGCGCGGCAGGCAGACGCTACCCGTATGGCGCGTGCGGATGTGGGCGGTCGTTCTCGGGAATGAACTCTCACGGCACGACGACAACGGCTCGGGTACAGGAGGTCGCCGGGTTGACGAAGAGCAGCTATGAACTGGCGCTGCAGGCGAATTTTGACGCCGACGGCTGGTGTAGCTGCTGCACCAGCCCCGTGGCCGACCTCGTCGACGACCTCATGGCGCTGGCGGCACCCATTCCCGTCGGGAGCGTTCTGGAGCGCCGCCTCGACGTGTTCACCGTTCGACCGGAGTGGCCGACGAAGAGAAAGGGGAGGCGTTGATCACGGGATAGAAGATTCAGTGACAGATGCGCGGCGGATGGACCAAGCCCAGGCAGCACTCTCCCGTGCAGGCACGCCTGCACGCGGCTAGAATCGCTGCCATGGGACAAGTCACCTGGAGAGCGCCAGAGGCGTTGATCGAGCGCGTTCAGCATCTTGCTGCCGCGGAGGGTGTGAGCATGAATGCGTTCCTGTCGCGCGTTCTCACCCTGGCGACGGAGAGCGATGAGAGCGATCCGCTGGTCCTGCGCCTGCGCAATCGATTGCGGGCCGCCGGGATGCTGGCCGAGGGCGCGCCCACGGGGCCACGCCCGAGCAAAACAGACTTCGCGCGGGCCCGGGCGGCCGCAGGAGAAGGCATCGCCCTGTCTGACGTCGTCACCGGCCTACGGGAATGATCGCCTTTGCCGTCACCTCAGCAATTGTGAAACTGTATGCCGATGAAGAGGGGAGCGAGATCATCCGCTCCCTGGAGGCGATGCAGGTCAGCCAGCTCTGCCGGGTTGAAGTGCCGGCAGTGCTGTGGCGGAAGATTCGGATGAACGCGCTGACACAGCGCGACGCCCACGTGCTCGTGCGGGCGTTTGAGAACGACCTCTTCGGAGCGGACGGGCCGCTGGTTCCGCTTCGGATCTCCTCCGCGATTCTCGACGATGCCGCGACTCTCGTGGAGTCTTATGGCTTGCGCGCGTACGACGCCGTACAACTGGCCTCCGCCCGAACGGCACGCGAGATCGAGCCGGATTGCCGCAGCTTCGCGGCCTTCGACGACCAGCTTCGAGTGGCCGCGGCGGCGGAAGGATTCCAGCTGATTCCCGCCATTTCGATCGCGGGACGCGTTGACGCGTAAGTATTCGTCGGCGATTGGGCTTCGGGATGGGGGTCTCGATCGCCATACTTGTCGCACGCCGTGGGCCTCTGCTTTGCCGTGATCGTCGTGAATGTTCACGCGGGGATCGCCCGCCCAGGGTGTCTTGAAAACCGCGTGACTTGTGCCTTGTTTGCATGGTGCGCAAGTACTTCGCGCAGACTGTGAGTAGGTCTTCGAAGTCGACGTTGTGAGGACCATCGCGCATCTTCACGACGATGCTCGGAATCGAAGGCATGAATTGCGGTGTCACTATCGTCACCATTTCGGCAAGGATTTGAGAAGGAAAGCTGCCCGGCAGACAGGGCGTGCGCGTGTGGAGAACGTCTGCGCGGAGTGAACTCAGTGAGAGCGGATTGGCACAGGCCCGGCCGACAGCGGGGTCTGGAAGAGTGAGCGCGAAAGTCGGCGGCACCTGCTAGACAAGAAGTGTGACTTCGCAGCCGGTGCCAACATCCTTCAGCGTGTTCAGCCATCTGAACGCGCCGAACGCCGACGCCTACCGCCGGGTGCTGGGTGTCTTCGTCAAAGCGAAGGAACGTTTCCAAGTGCATCTGCGCCCGGATGATGTGCTCGCCGAACTCCGTCGTCTCCCCTCAGACGTGAGCGCCGTCCCCGACACCCTCACGATTGAAACGGTCACGGACGCGCTTGATTCACTGGTCGGCTGGGGCAACCTCGGCGCGTCCCCTGACACCAGCCGCGTCATGCAGGTCGAGGACTTCTATCGTAAGCGGCACCTGTTCCAGCTGAGTCAACCGGGCGAGGCCGCCGAACGCGCGCTGGAGCGTTTCGACGACATGCTCGGGCGGCGCGGCGCTCTTCAGGCGGTCGCGCTCGAGGACATCACGGTGACTCTGCGGCAATTCCTGACCTTGATCGACGCCGACCCGCTCGACCTCGGGCTGCTGCATCAGAGCCTCACCGCGCTCACCGCACGGTTCACCGAGCTCGCCGACAACGCCAGCGCCTTCATGGGGTCGTTGCAGCGAACGATCGACCTGACCGACACCGATGAAGACGCCTTCGTGGCGTACAAGTCGCGCCTGGTCGACTATCTCGATCGGTTCATCCAAGATCTCGCCGTGCGGGGTCCGCAGATCGCAACCTTACTGCTGAACGCCGAGGCCGAGCAGGTGGAGCGAGCGCTGCGCGCGCTCGCCCATCGCGACGCGGCGGCGGAAGCACCGGACCCGGATGACCCAGACTCATCGGTTGAAGCGGCGCGCCATTTCGGCGTGTGGGCCAACCGCTGGGAGGGATTGCGGGCCTGGTTCTTGTCTGGTGACGGACGGAACAGTCAGTCGAAGTTGCTGAGAATGGCTGCGCTCGCCGCGATCCCTGCGCTGCTTGATGCAGTGCAGGCGGTCAACGCGCGTCGCTCAGGGCGGTCCGATCGCTCAACCGACTATCTGCGGCTCGCACTGTGGTTTCAGGAGGCTCCCACCGACGAGGACCGACACCGGCTGGCACGCGCAACGTTCGGACTGTACTCCGCCCGGCATCTCACGGTAGACCCGGAAACCTGGCAGCGCTGGAGCGACGATCCGTCCCTGACCGGTGCGCCCTGGGCGGACTCCCCGCCGCTTGAGATCTCCCCGCAGCTGCGACGCACCGGCAGCTATGAACGCAAGGGACGACCGAACCAGGTGATCGACCGATCCGCCGCCCGCGCCATGCTCGCCCTGCAGGTGCGGCAGCAGGCCGAACAGATCGCGGCCGCCCGGCGCCGCCTGGCCACAGACGGCGAGGTGGAACTCAGCGCGCTTGCCGGGCTCGACAGCACCGCCTTCGGGCTGTTCCTGAGCCTGCTCGGTGATGCACTCGTGGCCAGGCGACCGCACGATGGCGTCGTTCGCACGGCATCCACTGACGGCACCATGACGATCGAGATGACTCCTTTACCCGGCGGCGAACCGGTTGCGCTCGAAACCGAGCGGGGCACCCTGTGGGGGCCGAACCACCTCGTGCGGATCAGCGATCTCACCCTGGTCCTCGAGGAACCAGGCGGTTCCGGCGCCGACCTTCCCGAGGTCGACGTTCTCGAAAACGACGTTCCCGAAAACGACGTTCCCGAAAACGTCGTTCCTGAGGACACTTATGCGAGGGCCCGGTGAGCGTCTCCAGCGTCGACGACCGCCAGCGGGCGGCGAGGCTACTGCTGCGCCACCCGTTGATCCGGTCGACCGATGAGGAACGTTATCGCCTCGTCCGCCGTTACTCGAGCGACCTCGAAGAATGGTTCGAGATCAACACCGGTTGGGCGATGCACGCGGACAGCGAGGTGGTGCGCCTCGAACGTGAACCGGCGACGGTGGCGGATCCGACGCATCCGTTTGCGACCCGCCGCGGAGGCGCGGTCCTTTCGCGTCGCCGCTACGTCCTCCTCATGCTTGGTCTTTCGGTGCTCGAGCGCAGCGATTCGCAGGTAGCACTCGGTCGTCTCGCCGAGCAGGTGATTGCAGCGGGAACCGCTCCGGAGTTCGCCGCGGCCGGTTTTTCCTTCGACCTCAGCACGCGGGAGGAACGCAGCGACCTGGTTGCAGCCGTGCAGCTCTTACTCGAATGGGGCGTGCTCGTGCGGGTGGCCGGTGATGAGCAGGACTTCGTGCACAAAACCGGCGATGCTCTCTACGACGTGTCCCGGAGGGTGTTGTCACAGTTGCTTGTCACGCGGCGTGGGCCGAGCACAATCTCGGCCCAGACGCTCGACGACCGGATGGTCGCGATGCGCGACCGTGGCGCCGCCCCCACAACGGAGCTGCGCAACCTCCGCCTCCGGCACACGCTCACCCGGCGCCTGATCGACGATCCGGTGCTGTACTTTGCTGATCTCGATGACGAGGAGTCCGCATACCTGCGATCCCAGCGGGCGGCCCTCTGCCGCCGCATCACCGAGTTCACCGGGCTGGTTGCCGAGATTCGCCGCGAGGGGATCGCCATGGTCGACCTCGACGACGACCTGAGTGACGTGCGGATGCCCGAGAAGGGCACTGAGGGCCACGTCACCCTGCTCGTCGCCGAGTTCCTCGCTCGTTCCGGCGTCGCAGAGCATTTCGTCGCCAGCCTGGTCGCCCACGTGCGTTCCATCGCGCCCGACTTCGCCAAGTACTGGCGGGCCAGTGCCCTCGAAGCGGATGCCGCAGCCGACCTGGTCGCGACGTCCCTCGGCCGGCTCTCGGCCCTCCGCCTCATCACTCGCACCGGCGACATCGTGCGGGTGCTGCCCGCTCTCGCCCGCTTCGCACTTGCCGAACCCACGATTCTCGGAGGCCGAAAGCCGTGACCCTCACACCATTCCCGCCGACCGCTGACCCGACGGCCGAGCATTCCGCTGAGCTCTCGAACGACACCGACACTGTGGTGCTGCCCGTTCCGACCAGCGAACGGTGGCAACCGCTGCGACTTGGTCTGGTCGACCTTTTCTACTACGACAACGAGGAGTTCCCCTTCGTTGACGGTCGTCTGCTCCTGCGCGGCAACAACGGTGCAGGCAAATCCAAAGTGCTCGCCCTGACGCTTCCCTTTCTGCTCGACGGTGACCTGTCCCCGCAACGCGTCGAACCTGACGGCGACCGGCAGAAGCACATGGAGTGGAACCTCCTGCTCGGCAACGAACACCCCAACAACGAACGCCTCGGCTACAGCTGGCTCGAATTCGGTCGCATCGATGCGAACGGCCAGGCGCTCTTCATCACGATCGGCGCCGGGATGAAGGCCGCTCGTGGTCGCGGCGTAACCAAGCACTGGTTCTTTCTCACCTCGCAACGCGTGCGCGAGAACCTCGAACTCGTCGATGGTAACCGGCTCGCGCTCGGTCGGGACCGGCTGGCCGCAGCTCTGGCCGATAACGGCCACGTCTACGACACCAAGGGCGAGTATCGGCGGGCGGTCGACGCGACGCTGTTCGGGCTCGGCGAACGCCGCTACGCGGAACTGATCGAACTGCTTCTGCAAATCCGCGCTCCGCAGCTGTCGAAGAAGCCGAGCGAGGCCGCGCTGAGCGAGGCGCTGACCCGCGCGCTCACGCCCGTCGGTGACGCCGTGATCAAATCGGTGGCCGACGGATTGCGCTCCCTCGACGAGGAGCGCGATGAGGTGCAGCAGCTGGCCGCCGCCCAAAAAGCCGTGCACGGATTCCTCGAGCACTACCGCGGCTACGCGCGAGTGATGCTGAAGCGCCAGGCCGAGGGACCACGCCGGGAACAATCCGAATACGACAAGTTCGGGCGTGCCGTGATCGAGACCACCGCGGAGCTGGAGGAGCTACAGCAGTCGCTGGGGCGCCTCGCGACCCAGACAAGCCTGCTGCGCGACGAACGAACCGCACTGGAGGCGGAACGGGAGGCGCTGCGCGATAGCGCCCACGCCGAGAGCGAGCGACTGCTCGAGCTGGCAGATGCGGGGGCCCGGACTGCCGCGGACCGCGCCGAATCGGCCGAGCAGGCCCTGACGAACGCGACCGCGACCCTGCGGCGCAGCGAGAAGGAAACCGGGGATGACCAGAGGGCATTCGACGACGCCGACAGGCACGTGCGCGAGGCGGCGGTCGCGGCCGGTTCCGCCGCACGCGAGGCACGACTCGACCATGAGCACGATGTGTTCACCGTCCTCCCGGCAGGTCACGGCGACCCGACAGACGAGCAGGCGCTGAGGAGCGACCGCACGGCCACGACGTCGCGCATTGCTGGCACCCGGGAGGCACTCGCGCGGGTAACCGAGCTGATCTCCGCGCTCGAGCGATCCGAAGCCGCCGTCGCCGAAGCCGACCGTCGGGAAGCGGAGACCGAGACCCGGCTTGCGGACGCCGCAGCGGAACGCGCCGCCGCCGACACTGCGGTCGAGAGCGCCGTCGACGGGTACATCTCCGAGGTCGAGATCGTGCTTGCAGGGTTGACCGAACTCGCGGTGTCGAACGACGCGTTCGCCATCTTCACGGAGTGGGTGCGGGTGCGTGCGGGCGAAAACCCGGCGACGCGTGCGCTCCGAATCCACGCGCAACGCGTGCTCTCCGATCTTCACGCCCAACGCGCCGCCGCGCATCAGCAACTGGAGGTTCTCCATGCGCAACAGGCGGCGCTCGGCGCGGAGATCTCCGCCCTGGAGCACGGTGAGTCGGTCGAGCCGCCCGGCGTTGCCACGCGCATCGCCACCCACCCCGGGACCGTTCCGCTGTGGAAGGCCGTGAGCTTTCGTCCCGAAGTCGACGCCCCATCTCGGGCCGGGCTCGAAGCAGCGCTGGAGGCGAGCGGCCTGCTCACAGCCCTGGTTCTTCCTGACGGCGATCTGCGCCGACCGGGCGACGGCCAGGTGATCCTGAGACCAGCGGATGCCGCGGCATCCGCTCGCACCCTGAGCTCACTCCTCGTGGCGGAACCTGCGGTGGACTCGCCGGTGACCGCGGCCACGATTGAGGCGGTGTTGCGCGGCATCGCCCTCGCCGACGGGAGCACCGACGATGGCGGCGACGAGGAGTCGGCCGCGGTGTGGGTGAGCACGACCGGGCGGTATCGCCTGGGCAACGCCCACGGCGCGTGGTCCAAGACCGCGGCCCGGTATGTGGGGGAGAGCGCCCGGGCGGCGGAGCGCGAGCGACGACTGCGGGAGGCGCAGGCCGAATTCGCGGCGATGGTCGAACGTCAGGCCGCGCTGGCCGCGGACGTGGCGCGCATGGCTGCCCGGGAGGGTGTCGTCGAGCGCGAGCAATCTGCGGTTCCGCACCCGCTGGCCCTCGAGGCCGCCGACCGTGAGACAACCAAGGCCACCGATCGCTACGCGGACCGAGAGCACGGCCGGGACGACGCTCGAATCCGAAGCGCCGCGGCCCACGAACAGAGGGGTCAGGTTGCCGCCGACCTCGCCGCTGACGCCGCGTCGTTGCACCTGCCCACGGACGCCGCCACGATTCGCAGTCTCGGCGCCGCCGTCAGCGACTACGAACGGCAGGCAGGACAGCTCTGGCGGGCCGTCGAGCGCCGCGCCGACACTGCACGTTCGCTGGCACGCTCCGTGAGCCGGCTCGCGGAGGCGCAGAGCGAGCATGAACGCGCTGCCGGGGAATGCGAGACGGCGCACGACGACGTCACCCGGCTCCGCAGCTACGCCGAATCATTGCGGGAGCAACTCGGGGCCGACGTGCAGGGTTACCGGGAACGGGTCGCGACCGTGATCGCGCGTTTGACGGAACTGAAAGGCCAACTGGCAGGGCTCGGCCGCGATCAGTCACACGACGAGAAGCAACAGGCGGTGCTCGAAGAACGCCTCCGGGGCATCCGTGCCGACCAGGAACGCACCCAATCGGCGCGGGTGGCTGCCGTTGCCACACTGGAGCGCACCACGGCCCTCGGCCTGGTGCGGGTCGCCGATCTTGCCGTCACCGAGCCGGACGAATCGAACGACCGGGAGTGGACCGTGACGCGGGGTGTGCAGTTCGCACGCGCGCTCGACGCGGCCCTGCCCGAGATCGACGCGTCCGATGAGCGCTACAACCGCCTGCAATCACAGGTGTTCTCCGAATTCACCGATCTGCAGCGCTCGCTCGGCCGCCACGGACACGAAGCGGCGTACATTCCCGGCGACGACGGAGTGCGGGTGGTGGTGACCTTCCGTGGCCGAGAGATGCTGCTCGTGGAACTCGCCGCCCAGCTGGGCGATCAGATCGACCAGCACATGCGGTTGCTCAGTGCCAAAGAACGGGAGATCATCCAGTCGCATCTGGTCACCGAGGTCGGTGCCCAGCTGTCCGAGTTGATCGGCGAAGCCGACGGGCAGATCGTGCAGCTCAACAACGAACTGCGCACCCGCCCGACCAGCACCGGCATGACCCTGCGGGTGCTCTGGAAGCCGCGACTCGACGGTCCGACTGGCCTCGCCGAGGCGCGCCGCGTGCTCGCGACCACCGCCGATGTGTGGAACGAAGCCGACCGGCTGGCGCTCGGAGAATTCCTGCAGGCGCGCATCGCGGAGGTGCGTGACGCCGACGAGGCCGGCAATTGGTATGACCACCTCAGCGACGCCCTCGATTACCGGCGCTGGCACCGTTTCACCGTCGAACGGCAACAGGGCGGGGCCTGGAAGCCGGCGACCGGTCCGGCGTCGGGTGGTGAGCGGGTACTTGCCGCGAGCATCCCCTTGTTTGCTGCCGCCTCGTCTCACTACCGGACGGCGGCGAACCCGCATGCACCGCGGATGATCATGCTCGATGAAGCCTTCGCCGGAGTCGACGACAACTCCCGGGCCAGTTGCCTCGGCCTGCTCGCCGAGTTCGACCTCGACGTGGTGATGACCAGCGAGCGCGAATGGGGCTGTTACGCCGAAGTGCCGGGGTTGTCGATCGCACAGTTGACCCGTTTCGACGGCGCGGACGCCGTTCATGTGCAGCGGTGGCGCTGGGACGGTCGACAGCGAACCGCAGTGGCCGAATCGGTCGCCGCCGACACTGTTGCGGCGTCCGGGAGCCTGTGGTGAGCGCCGACACGGATCGACTCGAACGAATCCGGCGCCTGCTCGGCACCCCCGAAACCGCCTGGCTGCTCGAACGGATGCGGTCCAGGCTCGACCAGAAGGGAACGCTCGAAGGCACGGTCAGCAAGCAGAACGCGAGCACGGCCGAGCGGATGGCTGTGGCTCGGTTGGTCGGGCGCACCGTCCGGTCCGGTTCGTCGGCGACGGTGTCCCTCGACCAGCTCGACGAGGCTCTGCGACGCGACGCGTGGGCCGACGGGCTGGCATCGGCTGTGGTGGCCCTCGTCGGTCCGGTCATCGGACCAGCGGCGCGCCGCGCGGGCCGGGAGAGCTGGCAGCAGGTCGCCGACATCCTCCGGGACGTCGCCGCCGAGCGCCCGGCGCTGACCTCCTGGGTGGAGAGCACGCTGAGATCGGGTGCACTCCGGCGGGCGACGACGACAGCGGATGCCGCGAATGCGTTGGCACTTCGTCTCGCCGCCCTGGCCGGTGAGCTCCCGGCCGAGGGCGAGGTGCTGGGGGTGCTGGCCGCACGTCTGTTCGGTGACGCCCACGCCCTGGACGCCCGGACGCCGCTCGGTTCGATCGCCACCGGACTCGCGGCGTCGGTTGCTGGCCTGCCCGCCGGGAACGGAGCAGGCTGGCGGCGCTCGGCCTGGCTGGCCTGCGGCGTCGTGGTGGACGAACTCTCGTCGACCGTGCTTGCTGTCGGGTTGCCGGGAGGCACGGGCTCACCAACCGCTCGGGCGCTGGCGGCACTCGCCGTGGCCGGCCAACCAGCCGTCCTCACCTATCGGCAGCTTGCGGTGGATGATGTCGGCATGGTGCCGCCGCTCGTCTCGGTCTGCGAGAACCCGGCGGTCGTTGCAGCAGCAGCGGACCGATTCGGTCCGGCCGCTTCGCCGCTCGTCTGTGTGAACGGGCAACCGGGAGCCGCGGTCCTCCGTCTTCTCACCAGCCTGGTGAATAGGGGCGCAACACTGCGATACCACGGTGATTTCGATGCGGGCGGGCTGGCGATCGCCCGCACCCTCGCCCGGAGCGCCCCGTGGGTACCGTGGCGCTTCCGCGCAAAGGACTATCGGGCTGCCTGCGAGGCGAGTGCCTCGACGTCGGAGTTCACCGGTGTCGTCGCTGAAACGACGTGGGACCTCGAACTCGCCATCGCCATGGATGAACTGCGCCTACGAGTGGAGGAAGAATCGGTGTTGTCGACGCTGCTCGACGATCTCAGTGTCGTCTGAGGGCCGGGGTGCGGGGTCTCGACGGACTCGACCACCGATGATTGAGCTTGTCGAAATCAGGCGACGGGGTCCCGGCGGGCTCGACCACAGGCGGGACAGGGTCCCGGCGGGCTCGACCGCCGGCGGTTTCCGCGCCTCGCCGGGCACCTGGTGTGCAGACTGCCGTCAACGAAACTACGATGGAAGTTCAAGCGGTCTCCACGTTCAACAGCGAGCGTAGATCAAGAATTGATGGGGGCTATTTGTCAATGTCGTCAAAATCCATGTCGTCAGAATCCATGTCGTCGAAATCCAGCGGAGCCGGTGCGCCCCTCGCGGACGCCACCCTCGAGGCATTCATCTCGGACTACTACGAGCACCTGGCGGGTGACGACGCGCTCGACTACAACCCCGCGGTGCTGCGGACACGCGCCGAGAACCACTGGCAGGTCGCCCGCACGCGGCGGCCGGGGCACGCGAACATCGAGATTCGCGATGAAGCCGACCGCAGCGTCGTCTACATCATCACGGACGACATGCCGTTCCTAGTGGACTCGGTCAACGCCGAACTCGTGCGCCAGCACGCGGCCATCCACCTGGTCGTGCACCCATTGCTCGTCGTGACCCGCAACCGCGAAACGCACGAGCTTGCCAGCGTCACCCGGATGCCGGCCAACGTGGGCGTCTCCAGCGGCGACACCTCCGCGATGCCGGACATCTCCCATCTGCTCGGCACCGAGGAGGACTCGCCCCACCTCGAGTCCTGGATCGCGATCGAGATCGAACGCGCCGGCGAGGAGGCGCACGGCCGACTTCTCCAGGGGCTGATCCGGGTGCTCGGCGATGTGCGCGCCGCCGTCGACGACTGGCGGCCCATGCAGGCCAAGGCCATGGCGATCGCCGACGCGCTCGACCGGCTGCCGCACGCCGAGGGCATCCAGGACATCCGGCAGGCGCAGGATCTGCTGCGCTGGCTCGACCTCGACAACTTCACCTTCCTCGGCTACCGGGAGTACGACCTCGAGTCCGTGGACGGGGAGGACGTGCTCACCATCCGCGACGACAGCGGCCTGGGCCTGCTGCGGTCCCCGAAGGACGGGCACGAGATCCAGCACCTCACCGAGGCCGGGCGCAGGATGGCGCGCGAACGGCGCGTGCTCGTGATCACGAAGGCGAATTCCCGCTCGAGCGTGCACCGCTCCGCCTACTTCGACTACATCGGCATCAAGAGCTTCGACGCGGATGGCAACGTCAACGGGGAACAGCGCTTCATCGGCCTCTTCGCCGTGAGCGCCTACACGAGTTCGGTGCGGGACGTGCCGATCCTGCGGGAGAAAATCGACGCCGTGCTGGCCGAGGTCGGCTTCCCGCCCGGATCGCACAGCGACAAGGACCTGCTCGGCATCCTGGAGACCTACCCGCGCGACGAGCTCTTCCAGATCGACCTGCCCACCCTGGTCACCACGGCCGTGGCCATCCAGCGGCTGCAGGAGCGCCGACGCACCCGGCTCTTCCTCCGACCCGATGCGTTCGGACGCTTCATGTCCGCCCTCGTCTACTTCCCCCGCGACCGGTACACCACGGCCGTGCGGCTGCGCATCGAGAAGGAACTCACCGACACCTTCAACGCGGAGTCCCTCGACTTCGAGGCCCGCATGACGGAGTCCACCCTGGCCCGCCTGTTCTACCGGATCCGGCTGCCGAAGGGCGCCATGGTCGGCGCGACCGACACGGTGCCGGTCGACGCCGCCGCGCTCGAGCGGCGCCTGGCGATGGCCGTGCGGTCCTGGCCGGAGGGCATCAGTGAGCAGCTGCGCGAGCAGTACCCGCTCGAGGAGGCGGAGCGCCTGTCGAACCTCTGGGCCGAGGCGTTCCCGCCGAGCTACCGGGTCGACTATGAGGTCGGCGACGCCCTCGTCGACATCGGCCGGTTCGAGGCGTGCGCCGCGAGTGTGACGACTGCGGCGACGACGGACGCCGGGGCATCCGTCACCGGCACGGCCCGCCCCGGCCTGCACGTGTACCTCTCAAAGAATGCCGCCGACCGGCCGGACGAGCACGCCAGGGTCGAGCTCTATCTGATGGAGCCGAAGAGCCTCAGCCAGCTGCTGCCATTCTTCCAGAATCTGGGCATCGAGGTGCTCGATGAGGTTCCGTTCGAGATTGAGACCGCCGACGGCCGGCAGTTCTTCCTCTACGACCTGGGCCTGCACTACCCGGCGGGGGTCGACCCGGTCGAAACCGGTGAGCTGCTCGCCGAGTTCTTCGGGGCGGCGATCGGCGGGGCCATCGAATCGGACGGCCTGGACCGCCTGGTTCTGCGCGAGGGCATGCCCTGGCACCGGGTCGTCATTCTTCGCAGCTACGCCAAGTACCTGCGCCAGATGGGAAACACCAACTCGTTCGGCTTCGTCGGCAACACCCTGGTCGACAACCCAATCGTGGCCGCGGCCCTGGTCGCGCTCTTCGAGGCCCGGTTCGACCCGGAGTTGTCTGAGGACGAGCGTGGCCGACGCACCGCGGAGGTGCGCGCGCAGCTCACCGCAGCCATGGAGCAGGTCGCCACCCTCGACGCCGACCGGGTGCTGCGCACCCTGATCAACCTGATCGAGGCCTCGCTGCGCACGAACTTCTTCCAGGCCAAGCCCTACCTGAGCATCAAGCTCGACCCGTCCAAAATCGAGGCGCTGCCGTTCCCGCGGCCGATGTACGAGATCTGGGTGTACTCGCCGCGGGTCGAGGGTGTGCACCTGCGCTTCGGCAAGGTCGCCCGCGGCGGTCTGCGCTGGTCGGACCGGCGGGAGGACTTCCGCACCGAGGTGCTCGGCCTGGTCAAGGCTCAAACGGTCAAGAACGCGGTGATCGTGCCCACGGGCGCCAAGGGCGGGTTCTTCGCCAAGAAGCTCCCCGATCCCGCTGTCGACCGTGCGGCCTGGCTGGCCGAGGGCATCACCAGCTACAAGACGTTCATCCGGGGTCTGCTCGACCTGACCGACAACCTGGTGCTGACGGATGCCGGCGAGCAGCTCGTGCCGCCGGCTCGCGTCGTGCGCCACGACGACGACGACTCATACCTGGTCGTGGCCGCCGACAAGGGCACAGCGACGTTCTCGGACATTGCCAACGGTCTCGCCGCCGAGTATGGATTCTGGCTCGGCGACGCGTTCGCCTCCGGCGGTTCCGTCGGCTACGACCACAAGGCGATGGGCATCACCGCCCGCGGCGCCTGGGAGTCGGTCAAACGGCACTTCGGTGAACTCGACGTCGACACCCAATCCGAGGAGTTCACCGTCGTCGGGGTCGGCGACATGTCCGGCGACGTGTTCGGCAACGGGATGCTCCTCTCGGAGCACATCCGACTCATCGCGGCCTTCGACCACCGGCACATCTTCCTCGACCCGAACCCCGACCCGGCCGTCTCGTTCGCCGAACGGCAGCGGCTGTTCGCGCTGCCGCGCTCCTCCTGGGCGGACTACGACGCGAGGCTGATCAGCACCGGCGGCGGGGTCATCCCGCGGCAGGCCAAGGTTGTGCCGATCTCGGCCGAGGTGCGCGCCGCGCTGGGGCTGCCGAGTGACACCACCCAGTTGAGCCCACCCGAACTGCTGCGCGCGATCCTGATGGCGCCCGCCGATCTGCTCTACAACGGCGGCATCGGCACGTATGTGAAGGCCGGCGCGGAGACGGCGGCGCAGGTCGGCGACAAGGCCAACGACGCCATCCGCGTCGACGGCCGCGACCTGCGGGTCAAGGTCGTCGGTGAGGGCGGCAACCTCGGGCTCACCCAGCTCGGCCGGATCGAGGCCGCCCTGAACGGCGTCATCCTCAACACCGACGCGATCGACAATTCCGCCGGCGTGGACTGCTCCGACCACGAGGTCAACATCAAGATCTTCGTCGACCGGATGGTCGCGGCGGGCAAGCTCACCGCGGCCGACCGCCCCGGCTTCCTCGCCGACATGACCGACGAGGTCGGCAGGCTCGTGCTCGAAGACAACGTCGACCAGAACATCCTGTTGCTCAACGACCGGGTGAAGGTCGCCAGCTGGAGCCCCAGCTATGAACGCCTGATGGATTGGCTGGAGGCCTCCGGCGACCTCAAACGCGAACTGGAGGCACTGCCGACGACCGCGACCCTGCGGGAACGCCTCGATCCGAGCCAGGGCGTCGGCAAGGGGCTGACCTCGCCCGAGCTCTCGGTGCTCGCCGCCTACGCCAAGATCGAACTGGCGACGGCGCTGCGGGACAGCGACCTCGCGGACGACCCGTGGTTCGGCGGCACCCTGCGTCGCTACTTCCCGAAGCAGCTGGCGGAGCGATTCGACGCCGAGCTCGACACGCATCCATTGCGTCGGGAGATCATCGCGACCGTCGTGGCCAACGACATGATCAACCTCGGCGGGGTGACGTTCGCGTTCCGCGCGATGGAGGAGACGTCGGCGAACCAGGCCGCGATCGCCCGGGCGTTCGTCGCCCTGCGGGAGATCTTCGAACTCGACGTGATGGTCGACGAGCTCAACGCCCTGCCGAAGTCGTTCCCGACCGAGCACTGGACGGCGATCCACCTGGACATCCGCCGGCTGCTCGACCGGGCCGTGCGCTGGCACGTCAGTCACGGCGGCAGCCAGCCGGTGGCCGAGGTCGTCGCACAGTACAAGCCGCAGATCGACCTGATCCGCGCCCACCTGGGAGATTATGTGCAGGGCGGGGACCTGTTGCGCCTGAAGGCGATGCTGGTCAAGGCGCACGAATGGGGTCTCCCCGAGGACCTCAGCCACCGCTGGACCGAACTCTTCGAGGCCTTCGCGCTGCTCGACGTGGCGAAGATCTCCGCCCAGGAAAAGGCCCCGATGACGGATGTCGCGGCGGTCTACTACGCAGCGTACGACCGGTTCGGCGTTGACAATCTGCTCGAACGCATCACCTTGCTGCCGCGTAAGGACCGGTGGCAGGCGCTGGCCCGCGCCGCGCTGCGGGACGACCTGTATTCAACGGTGGCCGACATGACGACGGCCGTGCTCGCCGCAACGGATGCCGGCGGTGCCGAGGAACGCGTACTCGCCTGGGAGGCGCTCAACGCCGAAAAGCTCGCCAGGGCCCGGAGCGTGTTCGAAGAGGTCAACGCGCTCGGGCAGGACGACATGGCGTCGCTCTCGGTTGCACTGCGGCTCCTGCGGTCGATCGTGCGGCAGTGAGCCTCGCGCCCGCGGCCCTGCCCAGCCGGGGCTAGTGGCCGCGGGCGATCCACTCGGACCCAGCCGGGGTTAGTGGCCGCGGGCGATCCACTCGGACCCAGCCGGGGCTAGT
This sequence comes from Cryobacterium algoritolerans, assembly GCF_004402785.1. GTDB lineage: Bacteria > Actinomycetota > Actinomycetes > Actinomycetales > Microbacteriaceae > Cryobacterium > Cryobacterium algoritolerans. Next base: position 28,712 of record NZ_SOFP01000032.1, on the reverse strand, counting down.
GGCCGCGGGCGATCCACTCGGACCCAGCCGGGGTTAGTGGCCGCGGGCGATCCACTCGGCAAGGTGCCCGGCCTCTTCGCCGATCGTCGTGGACTCGCCGTGGCCGGTGAGCACGACGGTCGAGGGGGGTAGGGTCAGCAGCCTGCCCGTGATCGACTCGATGATCGTGGGGAAGTCGCTGAACGACCGCCCGGTCGCGCCGGGTCCGCCGTGGAACAGGGTGTCACCGCTGAAAACGGTGCCCAGCGCCGGCGCGAAGAAGCAGACCGCGCCGGGGGAGTGTCCGGGCGTGTGCAGCACGTCGAGATCGATGCCGGCCACATGGATGTGCTGACCGTCTTCGAGCGGACGGCTCGGCGGGGCATCCGGGTAGACCCGGTCCCAGAGCACCATGTCGTCGGGATGCAGGTAGGTCGGCGCGGTGTGCGCGGCCTTCACCCCCGCGACGGCGCCGATGTGGTCGTCGTGCGCGTGCGTGCAGAGGATGCCCACCAGCTTGCGGTCGCCGACGGCCTGGAGGATGGCATCAACATCGTGGGCAGCGTCGATCACGACGCACTCGTCGTCGTCACCGACGATCCACACGTTGTTGTCCACGTTCCAGGTGCCGCCGTCGAGGCTGAAGCTGCCCGAGGTGAGGAGGTGTTCGATGTGGGCGGGCATCAGAGCACGACCACGGAGCGCAGCACCTCGCCGCGGGCCATCTTGCCGAAGGCCTCCTCAATGTGACCGATGCCGATCCGTTCGCTGACGAACTGGTCCAGCGGCAGCCGGCCCTGCAGGTAGAGGTCGGTGAGCATGGGGAAGTCCCGCTCGGGCAGGCAGTCGCCGTACCAGGACGACTTGAGCGACCCGCCGCGGCCGAACACGTCGAGCAGCGGGATCTCCAGCATCATCTCGGGGGTCGGCACGCCCACCAGCACGACGGTGCCGGCCAGGTCGCGGGCGTAGAAGGCCTGCCGCCAGGTCTCGGGGCGGCCGACCGCGTCGATGGCGACGTTCACGCCGAAGCCGCCGGTCAGCGCTTGCACGGCCGCGACCACGCCGTCCTCGTCAAGGTTGGCGGAGTCGATGGTGTGCGTCGCGCCGAGGGTCTGAGCGGTGACGAGCTTCTTCGCGTCACGGTCGATCGCGATGATCACGGATGCCCCGGCCAGCCGGGACCCTACGATCGCCGCGTTGCCCACGCCGCCGCATCCGATCACGGCGACCGAGTCGCCGTGGCTCACGTGGCCCGTGTTCATGGCGGCACCGATCCCGGCCATGATGCCGCAGCCGAGAAGGCCCACCGCCGCGGGGTCCGCCGCCGGGTTGACCCTGGTGCACTGCTTCGCGTGCACGAGGGTCTTTTCGGCGAACGCGCCGATGCCGAGCGCCGGGCTGAGCTCGGTGCCGTCGGTGAGCGTCATCTTCTGGGCCGCGTTGAACGTGTTGAAGCAGTACCAGGGTTCGGCCCGCTTGCAGGCCCGGCACTCTCCGCAGACGGCGCGCCAGTTGAGCACGACAAAATCGCCGACCTCCACATTGGTGACGCCGGCACCGATCACGCTGACCCGGCCGGCAGCCTCGTGGCCGAGCAGGAAGGGGAAGTCGTCGTTGATGCCGCCCTCTTTGTAGTGGAAGTCGGTGTGGCAGACGCCGCAGGTTTCGATGTCGACGATGACCTCGTCGGGGCCGGGGTCTGGAATCACGATGTCGACGAGCTCAACGGGTGCGCCCTTCGACCGAGCGATGACGCCGTGAACGGTAGTCGACATGGAACTCCAAATCTTCGCCTCAGCAGGCGGTCGGGGAATCCCCACAGACTACCCAATCGTGCTGGCACGCAGCCGTGCCGGCACGCAACCATGCTGGCGCAACCGGGTCGGTACCCAGCCGTGCGGTGCGCGTCAGGCGGCGAATTCCTTGCATCTGCTGCACCACCAATAACCGCCCACAGGCTCCATTATCTCGAAGCAGGAGATGCAGGTTGGTCGGGGCAACAGTTCATCGGGGTGCATAGAGTCGCTCAATTTCGTTACGGACCGCGACTCCCCAGACCGTAACGGACTTTCGCTCATCTTCAGGATAGGCAGACCGGGAACCTCCTGTCCAGAGGCGTTCGGCCTCCGTCTCAGTCGGTATCGGCGCTCGGATTCGCCGTGCCGGCCCTGCCGGGCGCCCCGTCGGCTGCCTGCCCGGACTCACCGCCGCGCCCGGCGGCGAGGCGGGCGACCATGGCCTTGAGCTCGGCGATTTCGGCCGCGAGGATGTCGAGTTTGTCCTCGCTGACGTCGAGTTCGGCCTTGATCTCCTCCTCGGCCGCGCGGTTGGCCGAGGCGAACCAGGCCGCGATGAACGCGGTCAGCGTGCCGATCAGGGCGATCCCGGTGGCGACGAGCCCCACCGTGACGAGCCGTCCCTCGGCCGTCACCGGGTAGAGGTCGCCGAATCCTACGGTGGCCATCGTGACGAATGACCACCACCAGCCCTCCCAGACCGAGTGGATGTTCGCCCCGGCGGCGCCGCGCTCGGCATCCGTGACCGCGAGCCCGGCGATGAACCAGACCGACACCGCGGTGACGGCCGCGTAGGTCATCACCCGGTTCTTGAGCTTCTTGCTCACCCGGCGGGCGGAGAGGATCACAATCGACAGCACGCGCAGGGCCCGCAGCGGACGGAACAGCGGCAGCGCCACCACGACCAGGTCGAGCAGGTGGGTGCGCACGAATCGCAGCCGGTCGTGCGCGAGGGAGAAACGCACGATGAAGTCGACGGCGAAGGCCGCCCAGGTGCCGATCTCGATCCACTCGAGCAGCAGTCGCCAGCCCGGGCCGATCTCCGGAGCCACGATCGGCGCGGCATAGGCCAGCAGGAACGCGAAGCCGAGCACCAGTAGCGGTCGGTCGGTCGACTGTTCCCAGCGCAGGCTGCGGGTGAGGGGCACCTCAGCTTCAGACACCCGATGCCTCCTGCCCGGCCTTCGTTGGCCACCGCGCCCGGACGACGCTCCGGTGTGGAGTGCCGCAGCCGCGAACCTTGCCCGCGCGGCGTGTTGACCCCATCGTATTCCGCTGTGGTCTGGATGCGACCGAGTGTGTCGGTTCAGGCCAGCAGGTACAGGTGCCGGATGCGGTGGGTCGGCCCGTGCTGCCCGCCAATTGCCCAGATCGGTCACCATTCGGCCCGAAACCCCCGTACCGTTGATATGTGGTCTTCGAGCATGGGTCTTGAAGCGGTGGGGGCCACGAAATACGAAAGGTTTTTTGCGCTTGAGCGACGAATGTATCCACGGACTTGAAGGCGGGCTCTGCGCCCTGTGTTTCCCGAAGGCCGCCCCTGAAATCACGGCGGTCGCGCCGGCGCCCCGGGCCAGCCGGGCCAAGGCATCCCGCGCCCCGTCGCTGCGGAGCTCGCCGTCACCGCGCACGGTGACGCTGGGAGCGCCGAAGCCGGTCGGGTCCGTCAAGGTGGCCGCCACGGCCAGGGCCGTCGCCGACAGTGTCGGCGAGCAGCGCATCTATCACCTCACCCACATTCGCAACCTGGCCGGCATTCTCGAGAGCGGCGCCCTGCTGGCCGATACGAGTGAGGCCTGGACCACGCGCCCGGCCGTCGACATCTCATCGGCGCCGAACCGGGACACCCGCCGCACGGTGCTGGTCGCGGGTGACGGCAGCGCGAGCGTGGCCGGCTACGTGCCGTTCTTCCTCTCGCCGAATGCCCGGCTCTGGGATGGGCTCCTCACTGGAACGGCTGATCCCCGCCTCTCCGCCGACGCTCACACTGCCGAGATCTTCGATTTCGTCATCCTGGTCAGCACGGTCAAGAAGCTCCGTGACGCCCACGTCGCGGCCGCGGTCGAGGAAGAGGCCGAGGCTGTCGCTGCGGTCGTGGTGACTGACGGCGACGCCGCCGGCACCCTGACCCGCATCGGCGCCACACCGGAGAGCTGCGACTCCCTGCTCCGCCGTCTGCGCGCGGATGCGGAATCCGATGCGATCCTCCGCGCCGAACTGCTCGTCGCCGAGACGTTCCCGTTCGACCTGGTCACTCTCGTCGGCGTTGCCAACGACAAGGTGCGCGATGAGGTGCGGGGCATTCTCGCTACCTCGGCGCACCGGCCCAAGGTCGCCGTGTACCCGCCGTGGTTCCACGCCGCGGAGGCGGCGACCGCGCTGTAGCCCATGCGTTCGGCGCCCCGGCCCGGTCAGGGCAGAACGGGGGCGACGAACGCGAACGTCTCGCCGAGCAGCCAGACGAGCACGAGCACGACCGGCAGATGGAAGATGAACTGCAGGAACGTGAATCCGACGAGATCCCTGGCCTTGAGCCCGAGAACGGCGAGTAGGGGCAGCATGAAGAACGGGTTGACCAGGTTGGGCAGCGCCTCGGCCACATTGTAGATCTGCACCGTCCAGCCCAGGTTCATCTGGACATCCGTCGCCGACTGCATGACGTAGGGTGCCTCGACCAGCCACTTGCCGCCGCCGGAGGGCACGAAGACGCCCAGTACCACGGTGTACAGGGCGATGATCACGGCGAAACCGCCGTCGCCGCCGATCGAGGTGAAGAACTCGGCCAGGTGCTGCGAGACGGTGAGGCCGCCGTTGCCCACCGCCCGGGTGAGGATCGCCGCCATCGCAGCGTAGAGCGGGAACTGCACCAGGATGCCGGCGGTGGCCGGGACCGCCTTGGACACGGCCTGGAGGAAGTTGCGCGGTGTCCCGTGCAGCACCAGGCCGAGCATGAGGAACACCAGCAGGTAGCCGTTGAGGCTGCTCACCACGGTGAGGATCGGCAGGGTGAGCAGCTGGGACACCAGCCAGCCGAGGGTGAGCAGGCCGGCCAGGACGGGCAGGATGCGGCTGTACTCGAGCCATTCGCCCGGGCGGGTGCGCGGCGCCGCCGGCTCCGGCCTGTCGTCCAGGTCGACGCCGAGGTCGTGCGCGGTGCGGATGGCGTCGCCGCGCGGGGCCGAGAAGTGCGCCACGGCCACGGTGAGGGCGATGATGACGGCGCAGAGGGTGAGGGATTGCCAGGTGAAGATGGTGCTGCCGAAGTCGAGGATGCCGGTGACCTCGAGCAGGGCCGGCGGGAGCGACGCGGCGGTCGCCTGCAACTGCGCGGCCGACGAGGACATGCCGAGCGCCCACACGGCCCCGAGCCCCATGAACGCGGCGGCGCCGAGCGCCCGGTAGTCCACCCGGAGGTCGGTGCGGCGGGCGATGGCCCGGGCGAGCAGGCCGCCGAAGACGAGGCTGAGCCCCCAGTTCACGAACGAGACCGACATCGAGAGCAGGGCCACGAAACTGACGGCACTGGCTGCGGACTGCGGCACTGCGGCGAGGGTGCCGATCAGCCGGGCCACCGGTGGCGACGTGGCGACGACGTAGCCGGTGAGCACGACCATAGCCATCTGCAGGGTGAACGCGGTGAGGTCCCAGAACCCGGTGCCGAAGGACTCGACGATGGTCTGCGGGTTGGAGCCGTTGGCGAGGGCGGCCAGGGCCACCAGGAACACGCCGACGAGGGCGAAGACGTAGGCGTCGGGGAACCATTTCTCGGTCCAGCGGGCGAGGACCTGGGCCACTCGGGCCAGTCCTCTTTCGGTGTGGGTGTCGGGCAGGACGGAGGTCACGGAGAGTCTCTCTTCTTTGAGCGATCGGTGCGGCGCGTCGTTGCTCGGACCGCGCCGGCATCTCTACCCGTTCGCGTACTGTCGCCCGAACGGGGGTGACCCGTCACTGGCAGGCTAGGGGCGGAAGTGACAGGAGTCAATTCGACAGTGCCCCTTCGTCAACCTGGTGCGCCGGTGTCAACCCGGCACAGCTGCGTCAGATCGAGACGCGTATGTCGTCCTCGGTGTCCTCGGTGTCGTCGGTGTCTTCGGTCCGGAAGGACGCGCCGCGGTCCGCGAGCCAGGTCACCAGCTCGCCCGCCGGCACCGGCCGGGAGATGAAGTACCCCTGGGCCTGGTCGCAGCCGTAAAGCGAGAGCTCGGTCAACGCGTCGGCGGTTTCTACTCCCTCGGCCACCATGCGGAGATCGAGGGAGTGGGCCAGGTCGATCGTGGAGGCCACCAGGGCGGCGGCGCGCGGGTCATCCTGCATCGGGGTCAGGAACGACCGGTCGAGCTTGAGTTCGTCGATCGGGAGGTCGCGCAGGTACGCGAGCGAGCTGTACCCGGTTCCGAAGTCGTCGACGGAGATGCGCACGCCCGTCGCCCGCAGGCGGGTGAGGCTGGCCCGGGCGAGGTCGTAGTCCTGCATCAGGTACTCCTCGGTGATCTCGAGGATGAGCACGGAGGCAGGAAGCCCGCGGGCCTCGAGCATGGCGGCGATCCGCTCGGGCAGTGCCGCGTCGAGCAGGGAACTGGGAGACAGGTTGACCGAGATCGACAGGCGGATCCGGCGCAGCATCCACACGGCGGCCTGGTCGAGGGCCTGAGCGAGCAGCACGTGGGTCATTTCGTGCATCAGCCCGGCCTCTTCGACCAGTGGCAGGAAGTCCACCGGCTGGAGCAGGCCGCGACACGGATGGTTCCAGCGCACCAGTGCCTCGACGCTGCGCACTTCGCCGGTCTTCAGCTCGAGTTTCGGCTGGTAGTGCAGAACCAGCTGGTCGGTCTTGATGGCCACCCGCAGTTCGTGCAGTGTGCGTAACCGGGTGCCGAAGTCGCTGTCGTCGGCGCTCGTGTAGACGTGGTAGCCGGCCCGCGAGGACTTGGCCTTGTACATCGCCATGTCCGCCTTGCGCAGCAGACCGTTGAGATCGGCGCCCTGGTCCGGGTAGCAGGCGATGCCGATGCTCATATTGGTGTGCAGGGCGATGCCCTCCAGCATGAAGATTTCGGCGATGGCCGCACGCAGTACGTTCGCGGTCACGATCGCGTCCTGTGCGTCGGCCTTCGCGAGGAGGACGGCGAACTCGTCTCCGCCGAGCCTGGCGAGCAGGTCGCCGGGGCCGAGCTGGCGGGTCAGCCGGAGGCCGACCTGGATCAGCAGGCGGTCTCCGACGTCGTGGCCGAGGCTGTCGTTGACCTCCTTGAACCGGTCGAGGTCCATCAGGAGCAGGGCGGTGCCGGACCTGGTGGCAGCCGCCAGCCGCACCGTCGACTCAGAGTAGAGCGCCCGCCGGTTCGGCAGCCCGGTCAGTTCGTCGGTGCGAGCCTGGTGACGCAGTACCCGCTGCCGGAAGGCCAATGGCACGGTGGCCAGGGTCATCGTGAGCGCCGCCAGCACGACGGCGAGCGTCGACACGTGCGTGCGGGTGCCAAGGATGAGCACGGCGAGCCCGGCGGCCGTGGCGAGGCCCGGCATGAGCAGGGCGGAGCCGGCGAGGGGAGTGCGGCTTCGGGAACCCTCCGGGCGAACTGAGGCGTACACCCAGAGCGCGATCAGGGCGAGACCGCCGGCCCAGCAGATCTCCAGCGGGGCGCGCGGGAGGGAGAGAGCGCCCGAATCGGTGAGGAAGTAGACGATGTCGGCGCCGGTGAAGACGGCCAGGCCTGCGACCAGCAGCATCCATCGCCGGCCGACGAAGAGGCCGCGCGAGGTGGCCAGGCCCGCGAGGGTGGCCGCCAGGAGGATGTCCAGCACGGCGTAGGCGGTCACGATCGTGCCGCCGAGCGTTTCGGGCCCTTTGGTCGCGGACTCCGCAAGGGGGCCGAGGATCACGACCAGGATGGTGGCGGTGCCGGACGCACCGACGGCGCAGTCCAGCAGCACGGTGCGCGAGAGCCCCTGGAGCTGCCGGTGAACCAGCACGCCGAGTGCCCCGAGCATCAGCGTGTAGAAGACAAGATAGCCCGCGTCTGAAGGTGACGGGAACGGCGGGACGCCGCTGTTGTGAACGACGAAGTAGAAGTAACTGTCGGCGACGGCGTTCACCGTGATCCCGGCGGTGGCGAGGAACATCTCCCCGCGCCGCCCGTCCACCGTGAGCAGCGCCAGCCAGCAGACGATGGCCGGTACCCAGCGGGTCAGTGTCGCGAACACGTTATCGAAGAGCTCGCTGTCGGCGTCGCCCTTCAGGATCAGGCCCACCGTGTACGCCGCGACCAGGGACCCGAGCAGCCAGGCCGGCCAGCTGGCGTGCCAGCGGAAGGCGGCGGCCAGCGCGGACTTCGTCATGGATTGTACTTTCGGTCGCACTGGATTCCCCCCGATGTGTTTCACCCTAGTGGCGACGGCGGGCAGAGTCGGGCGTGCGCGCCCGTGTCCGGTTAGACGACGCCGAGCGGCAGTTGGTCCCCGGCCGGCAACTCTACCCGGATCTCGTCGCCGGGGGTCACGGTGCCGCCGTGCACGACGATTCCCATCACGCCGGCCCTGCGCACGACCTGGCCGGCGGAATCCGTGCCGCTGAGCTTTTTCATCAGGCCTTTTTGATAGCCGTTGATCTCAGAGCATGGGCTGCGCAGTCCCGTGATCTGCACTACGGCGTCGGTGCCGAGGTGAAGGCGGGCACCGAGGGGCAGGTGAATCAGGTCGATGCCGAGGGTGGTGACGTTCTCGCCGAGCTCGCCGGGGGCAACCCGGTGGCCGAGCGTCGTCAGCTCCGCGAAAAGCTCGGCCGGAATGAGGTGCACCTGGGTGAGGTTGGCGGCGGTCGGGTCCCTGGCGACGCGGTAGCGATGCTGCACGGTGGCGCCGGCGTGGGCGTCGCCCTCCACGCCGAAACCCGCGACCAGACGGATGCTCTCGACGGCCGGCTTGCTGAACCGGTGCCGGTCATCGCGGCTCACCGACACCACCGCGTTCTGCCCGTTCGGATTCATGCGCTCGAGTCTGCCATACGCGGGGCGCCGCGCGTCTCGGCACAGGTGCGGGAAGAGGGCGCACAGTAGAGCGTGCGCCCGCTTCTCTAAGGTGAGCCGCGAGCTGCGCCCCAGCCGAGCGCGCGCAGCTCCTGTTCGATCCTCTCAACCTCGTAGACCCGCACCCGGGTGTTCGGGGTGGAAGCCTTCGGTCGGCCGACGCCGATGCCATAGCTGACGTAGCCCTCGAAATCGCCGGCGGGCGCATATCTCGTGATCGCCTTATGGCCGACGAACGCCGGCGGTGAGGAGACCACGCTCGACTGTCCATCCTCGGTGTGGGCCTGCACGGTGTGGAAGACGACGCGCAGGATCGTGTTCGTGCCGGGCATCGGGCATCGGGTATCGGTTGGGACGGGCCGGGGCACGCCCCGTCGTGGGCAAGCCGCGATGAGACGACCGTGTCGCCGGATTGCGGCGGCTCGGTCTGGTCCAACGGAGGGGTGCCGGGCGTTGTGCTGGTGGGCGTGGAGGTGGTCGGCTCGATAGGACCGTTCTAGTCGCGGTCTACTCCCGCAGGTCAGGATTCACAAGGTCTAACGGCCCCCGTCGCGGTCGACGGGTGCGACGCCGCGGACGCCAGTCGGCTCAGGAGTCGCCGCGGACCATTGTCGTGACCTTGCGGTCGGCGAGCCAGGCTCCCAGTTCCTCAGCGGGGACCGGGCGGGAGACGAGATATCCCTGCGCGGAGTCGCAGCCGAAGCGCACGAGATCGTTGTAGGCGACGCTGTTCTCGACTCCTTCGGCCACCATCTGCAGGCCCAGGCTGTGGGCCAGGGCGATCGCGGAGGAGACCAGGGTGGCGGCCCGCTCATCGTTGATCATCGGGAAGACAAAGGACTGATCGAGCTTGAGCTCGTCAATGGGCAGGTCGCGCAGGTAGGCGAGCGAACTGTAGCCGGTGCCGAAGTCGTCCACGGCGATGCGGATGCCGAGGGCTCGCAACCGGGTGAGGATGTCCCTGGCCCGCTCCCGGTCGTTCAACAGGAATTCCTCGGTGACCTCGAGGGTGAGCACGGATGCGGGCAGCCCGCGGGACGTGATCATGGCGCCGATCCGGTCGGGGAGATCACGGTCGACCAGGGAGCCGGCCGACAGGTTCACCGCGACCGTCAGCGGTTCGCCCTGGGCTCGCCAGAGCACCGCCTGGTCGAGGGCCTTGGACAACACGATCTGGGTGAGCGCGTGCATCAGCCCGGCCTCTTCGACCAGTTCGAGGAAATGCTCCGGAAGGAGCAGTCCGCGGGTGGGATGATTCCAGCGCACGAGGGCCTCGACGCCCTGAACGTTCCCCGTGGCCAGGGCGACCTTCGGCTGATAGTGCAGCACGAGCTCGTCGTCGGCGATGGCGGAACGCAGCTCCTGCAGGGTGCGCAGGCGCACGTCGCCGTGACTGTCGTCGTCGCTGTGGTAGACGTGGTGCCCGCTTCTCGTCGACTTGGCCTTGTACATGGCCATGTCCGCCTTGCGCATCAGCGACGTGACGTCGTTGCCCTGGTCTGGATGCACGGCGATGCCCATGCTCGCACTGGAATGCAGAGTGATCCCCTCGAGCAGGAAGGGCTCGGCCAGCGCCGCGCGAAGCTTGCCGGCGACGACGACTGCTTCGTCGTGGCCGGAGTTCGCGAGCAGCACGGCGAATTCATCACCGCCCAACCGGGCGAGCAGATCGGTGGCGCGCAACTGTCCGGCCAGGCGCACGCCCACCTGCACCAGCAGGCGGTCGCCCACATCGTGCCCGAGGCTGTCATTGACTTCCTTGAACCGGTCGAGGTCGAGGAGGAGAAGGGCGCTGCGCCGGCCGCTGTCGATGGCGCCGAGCCGGCCGGGCACGTCGGCGTAGAACGCGCGCCGGTTGGGCAACCTGGTGAGGTCATCCGTGCGGGAGAGCACCCGGAGTACCTGCTGCCTGCCGATGAGCGGGATGGTCGCCACGCCCAGCGTCAAGGCGGCCAGCACGACGGCCAGGCCGGAGACCTGAACCTGGCTGGCCAGGATGAGCACGCCGAGCCCGGCCAGGATGGAGACAGCCGGCACGGCGACGGCCGAGACGCTGCCGCCGGCACGGCTCGAAGTCGACCGGGGGGCACCCGAGCGGTCGACCCACAGGGTGATCAGGGCGATCGCGACTGTCCAGGTGGCGTCCAGGGGGGTGCCAATGACATAGCTGAGCGGGGCCAGCGCGAACACCAGGTCGGCGCCGGCGAAGATGAGCAATCCAGAGATGAGCAGGATCCAGCGGTGGCCCGGCTCGGACCCGTGGGACGCGACGATTCCGGCGACGGCCGCGAGGATGAGCAGGTCGAGCATGGGGTATGCGATCGCCACCGCAGTGCCCAGGGACGCCGGTTCGGCGGCAGCGGCGTTGAGCACGGGGGACAGGAACACCGTCAGAATCGAGGCAGCGCCGAGGGAACCGACGATGGTATCCAGGATCATCGCCCCTGCGGAGCCGCGCAGCTGCCGCCGAACGAGCACGCCGAGGGAGGCCAGCAAGAATGCATAGAAGAGGAGGTATGCCGGGTCGGCCGACGAAGGAAAGGTGGAAAAGCCGGTCCCGCGCTGGATCAGCTCCACGGTGTCGGCGAGGGTGTTGGCGGTCACGGCGGCAGCGGCGAGGAGCACCTCAGGGCGTCCATGGCCTTCCCGCCGCCCCCCACCGAAACGCCGGCCCCGACCCGTCCGATAGGCGGCGGCCCAGCACACGGCGACGCAGGCCCACACGGAGACCAGGGCCAGGAACCCGTCGACGAACGGGTTGAAGCCGGAATCCGGCAACATGACGCCGACCACGTAGGCGAGCACCAGACCCCCCATCAGCCAGAGCGACCAGCGCTGCCGCATCGGCCTGGCGCCGACGGCGGCGCCCGGCCTGCCGACATCCACTCCGGGCTTCGCCGTGGTGCCGGCTGCGACGCCTCCCGGCCTCCGGGCGCTCATTCGGTGCTCGCCGAGATCTCGCGCCGGGCCAGCCACTGGTCCAGGTCCGCCGCCGGAATGGGCCGGCAGATGAAATAGCCCTGGGCGTAGTCGCAGCCGTAGCGCACCAACTCGTCGTAGGCGACGCCGTTCTCGACGCCCTCGGCCACCATTCGCAGTCCCAGTCCATGGGCGAGGTCGATGGTGGAGGCGACGAGGGCGGCGGCCCTGGCGTCATCCGCCATCGGGAAGACGAAGGACTGGTCGAGCTTGAGCTCGTCGATGGGCAGGTCGCGGAGGTACGCGAGCGAACTGTAACCGGTGCCGAAGTCGTCGACGGAGATCCGGATGCCGCTGGCGCGCAGCCGGGCCAGGATCTCCCGGGCCCGGTCCCGGTCGGCCATCAGGAACTCCTCGGTGATTTCCAGGGTGAGAGCGGATGCGGGCAGGCCACGGCTCTCGATCATGGCCGCGACCCGCTCGGGCAGTTCGGCATCGACCAGGGAACTGGCCGAGAGGTTCACCGCAACAGTGAAAGAGCGACCGGCGGCCAGCCACACCGCGGCCTGGTCGAGAGCCTGCCGCATCACCACCTGGGTGAGGGTGTGCATCAGGCCGGACTCCTCCGCCATGGCGAGGAACTGGTCGGGGAAGAGCAACCCCCGAGTGGGGTGGTTCCAGCGCACGAGGGCTTCGACCCCGTTCACCGTGCCGGTCTTGAGTTCGATCTTGGGCTGGTAATGCAGCACGAACTGGTCATCGGTCAGCGCGATCCGCAGCTCCTGCAGCGTGCGGAGCCGGGTTGCGCCATGGCTGTTGTCCGCGCTGCGGTAGACATGGTGCCCGTTGTGGCCGGACTTCGCCTTGTACATGGCCATGTCGGCTTTTCGCAGCAACCCGGTGAGGTCGTCGCCCTGGTCGGGGTACAGCGCGATGCCGATGCTCGCGCTGGTCTGCAGGGCGATTCCCTCGAGCGTGAAGGGCGCCGCCAGCGCGATACGCAGCCGCAGGGCGGCGGCCTCAGCCTCGAGCTGACCGGAGTCGTTGAGCAGGATCGCGAACTCGTCGCCGCCCAGCCGGGCGAGGAAGTCGCCGGGAGCCAGCTCCGCGGTGAGGCGAGAGCCGACCTGGATCAGCAGCCGGTCGCCGGCGTCATGGCCGAGGCTATCGTTGACCTCCTTGAATCGGTCGAGGTCGAGAAGCATCAGCGCGCGCGGCTGCGATCGGTCGATCGCGATTCGTCCGGCGACGGCGGTATACAGCGCCCGTCGATTGGGCAGGCCGGTGAGGTCGTCCGTGCGCAGTTGGCGCCTGAGGACCAGCTGCCGGGAGATCAGTGGAAGTGCGGCGAGCCCCAGCGTTGCGGCCGCCAGGCCGATCGCGACGGGGGAGACCGGTACCTGGCTTGAGAGCACGAGGACACCGAGTGCGGCGACGGTCGACACCGCGGGTAGCGCGAGGGCGGCCGCGCTGTTCGCCGCGTGGCCGAGCACGGCATCCGGTCGCGTGGATGAGTCGAGCCAGACCACGACGAGGGCAAGGCCGATCATCCAGCCCGCATCAAGCGGGGTCCCGATGACGTACCGGTCACCGATGATCGCGAACACGATGTCGGTGGACGCGAAGATCATCAGGCCGAAGATCAGGAGGATCCAGCGGCGGTCGGCATGCGAGCTCTGCGACGCGGCGACTCCGCCGACGGCCAGGGCCAGCAGCAGGCTGAACAGCGGGTAGGCAACGGCGATGCTGCCCGTCGCATCCGGCGTGGCGTCGCCGATGGAGTTCAGGAACGGGGTGAGGAGCGCCGCAAGCACGGATGCCGTGCCCAGGGTGCCGACGGCACTGTCCAGGAGCACAGGCCAGGCCAGGCCGCGCGCGCTGCGGTGCACCAGCATCCCGATCACGAGCGTCATCAGGGCGTAGAACACCAGGTAGCCGACGTTGGTCGGGGAGGGGAACGGTAGCTCCTCGCCGCGGCTGTGCGCGGAGAGGGCGTAGACGTTCGCGGCCACGACGCCGGTGACGGCCACCGCGGCCAGCAGCAGCTCGCGATGCCCGCGCCCGGCGCGGGCGACCGCCAGCCAGCAGACTGCCAGCAACACCAGCTGGGTGAGCATTGACAGGATGCCGTCGACGAGCATGTTGAAACCCTGGCCGTGCAGCAGCAGGGCGCCGGTGTAGGCGGCGACGAGCAGGCCCATGGCCCACACCAGCCACATTCCGGAGCGACCGAAGTACCTCAGTACCGGACCGCTATGACGTGCGAAATTGTTCAACTGCATGTAGCTCCCGGCCTGGCGTTTGATCAGCGTAGCAGCGGGATGCCGCCCCAGCGGGGAGGAAATGCCACCTGCCGGGCACAGATCCGGGTGCCGTCTGGATGATCTCCGAAAAGAATTCGACCGCCTGCTTCGTCGCAACGACGAGCGCGACGGTGAAGATCATCATGCGTCCCACTGGATCGGCCGGGGCCAGCCTGGCCCCGCGCCGGTCGTTACGATTGAAGCAAAGCCAACGCAAGACAAGCAGGAGGCACTCATCATGACGGTACTCGTGGGGTTCTCGAGTAAGTACGGTGCGACCGAGGGGATCGCCGAGCGCATCGCCCGCAAACTGCGGGAGGCCGGACGTGACGCCGTTGCGCGGCCGCTGGCATCCGTTGACAACCCGGCGGACTTCGACGCCTTCGTGCTCGGCAGCGCCGTCTACATGGGTTCGTGGCGCAAGGAGGCAACCGAATTCGTGCGGGAAAATCTGGCGAAGCTGGTCGGCAAACCGGTCTGGCTGTTCAGCAGTGGACCGCTCGGCACCGAACCGAAGGATCCGGAGGGGCGCGACAAGATAAAGGAAGCCGAACCCAAGCAGTTCGAGGAGTTCGGTGAGGCGCTGAGTCCGCGCGGGCGTCAGGTGTTCTTCGGCGCCCTCGACCCGAGCGTGCTCGGGCGCCGGGACCGGCTGGTGCGGCGTATCCCGTCCGGGTGCGAACTGCTGCCCGAGGGGGACTTCCGGGACTGGGCCGCGATTGACGAGTGGGCGGCCGGGATCGCCGAGGAACTCGCGGCCGGTTGATCTGGTGGTCTGCGCCCCGGCCGGAGCTCAGGGCTCGAGCAGGCCGCGAATGTCGTCGGCCGTGAGCGCGTCGCTGAAGCCCGCGTCGCCCGCCAGCCCGCCGCCGTCGAGCACCGAGCCCGTCAACGCCGCCTTCTGCTCCTTGAGCGCCATCACCTTCTCCTCGATCGTGTCCGTGGCGACCATCCGGTAGACCATCACGTTCTTCGTCTGGCCGATCCGGTGGGTGCGGTCGACGGCCTGGGTCTCGCTGGCGGGGTTCCACCACGGGTCGAGCAGGAAGACGTAGTCCGCCTCGGTGAGATTCAGGCCGAACCCGCCCGCTTTGAGACTGATCAGGAACACCGGAGCGGTGCCCAGCTTGAACCGGTCGATCACCGCTGAACGGTGCAGCGTCGACCCGTCGAGGTAGCAGTAGGCGATGCCCGCGGCGTCCAGCCGGGCCGCCGCCTTGCCGAGGAAGGAGGTGAACTGGCTGAAGACGAGCGCCCGGTGTCCCTCGGCGACGACGTCGTCGAGCTGTTCGAACAGGGCGTCGAGTTTGCTCGACGGCACCCCGGCGTATTTCTCGTCGACCAGGGAGGGGTCCAGGCTGAGCATGCGCAGCAGGGTCAGCGACCGGAAGACGATGAACCGGTTCTGGTCAAGGTCTTCGATCAGGCCGAACAGTTTCTGCCGTTCCCGCTGCAGGAAGGTGTCGTAGAGCCGTCGGTGCCGCGGGTTCAGGTCGATCTGCAGGATCTGCTCCTGTTTGGGCGGCAGCTCCGGCGCGACGACGTCCTTGGTGCGGCGCAGCATCAGCGGCCGGATGCGGCGGCGCAGCCGGGCGACCAAGGCCGGGTTGGCGCCGGCCTCGACCGGTCGCAGGTAGTCCTCGGTGAACCGGCGGGCCGAGGGGAACAGGCCGGGGGCGACGATCGCGAACAGGGCCCACAGCTCGAGTAGGTTGTTCTCCATCGGCGTGCCGGTGAGGGCCAGCTTGAAGGGGGTGTCCAGGTTCCGGGCGCAGAGGTGCACCTTCGAGGCGCGGTTCTTGACGAACTGGGCCTCGTCGAGGATCAGCCCTGCCCAGCCGGCGGCCTGGTAGGCGTCGAAGTCGAGGCGGAAAAGCGCGTACGAGGTGACGACGACGTCGACCTCGGCCGCGGCATCCGTGACTGGAACCCCGCCCGCCGCCTCGGTTGCGGTGATGGCGCGCACGGCGAGGCCGGGCGTGAACCGGGCGGCTTCGGTGAGCCAGTTGGAAACGACGGAGGTCGGCGCGACGACGAGGAACGGCCGCCGAAGGGGCGTACGCGGCTGTGCGGTGGCGTGCGCGAGCAGCGTCAGGGTCTGCAGGGTCTTGCCGAGGCCCATGTCGTCGGCGAGGATGCCGCCGAGCCGGTGCTCCCAGAGGAACGCCAGCCAGGCGAAACCGTGCAGCTGGTAGGGGCGCAGGGTGGCCTCGAGGCCCGCGGGCAGGGGCACGGACCCCGGCTCGGAAAGGGCGTGCGGCTCACCGGTTGGCTGGTCGCCGGGCTGGTCGCCGCCGTGCCGGTTGCCGGTGGTGAGGGCGAGCAGCCCGGCCACGGCGGCCCGCCACGCGACGGCCTGCACGGTCTCGTCGGCGAGGTCCTCGAACTCGGACCAGAGGGCGGCCTGGTGACGGCTGATCCGCAACCCGGTGTCCCACTCCTGCAGGGAACGGGCCTCGTCGATCAGCTCATGCAGGCGCTCGAACACCGGCTGGCGCAGCGAGAGGTAACTGTTGTCGACGAGCAGCAGCTTCGCCTTGCCCGTGGCCAGGGCCTTGAAGAGCGGGCCGAACGGCACGCTCCGGCCGTCGACCGTGACCAGTACGCCCAGGTCGAACCAGTCGCGCTGATCGGTCTCGATCGTGGTGACGGTGAGCTCGGGCACCTCCGTGAGTTCGCGGTAGTCAGGCTGGTCGCCGATGACGTCCACGCGCACGCCCGGCACCAGGCGGAGACTCGGCAGGGTCTGCCCGGCGAACTCGGCCGTCTCAACGCCGTGCAGAATGCGCGGCGCCGGGCCGGGTGCCGGGTGCCCGTCCAACCGGAGGGCGTCGGCCGCGGCGGCGAGGATCGTGGCTTCGGGGGTGGGGGCGGCGGCGATGGTGTCGGTGGCGCCGGTGACGTCGGTGACGTCGGTGACGTCGGTGGCGGCGATGGTGTCGGTGACGTCGGTGGCGCCGGTGGCGACGGTCGCCGGCCGGAGCGGGACCCGGGCGACGCGAGCACCTTCCCGGTGGTCCCAGTGCCATTCGAGCTCCAGCGCCTGCTTCGGCCGGAACCGGGCGGTGAGCACGAGCACGGGCGGGTCGGCCGCGGGGAACTGCACCGAGGCATCAGTGCTGGTCACCGGGAGCGCGTGCCGCAGCGCCGGGTAGAACACGGTCAGGAATTCGGCGACGTCGGACTCCGGCACGTCGACCGTGCCCGGCTGCCCGAGCAAGCGGAGCTGTTCAGGGCTGAGCGGGCCGGCGGCCGGGGCCAGGGTGAACACCGGCCGGGAGCCGAGGTCCCAGGCGTAGAGGCCGTGGCTGCCGATGGCGCCGGCGTGTTCGACGGGGTACGTCTCGCCGTCGATCTGCAACCGGGTCGCGAGGCGCAGACCGTCGTCGACCCCGACGGTGCTGGCGTCGAGGCCCAGGCCGGCGATGCGGCCCACGGTGACCCGGGCGTCCTTCTTGCTGCCGACCAGGTGAAGGCCGATCGCCCCCGCCTCGTCGAGGAGGTTCCAGAGCAGCGGGCTGGTGAAGTCGTCGAGGTAGAGCCAGTCCGGTTCCTGGCTCGTATAGACGCCGCGCACGGCCCGGTGCAGGGCCAGTAGCTGGCTCAGCCAACGGTGGTGCTCCGGGTTCAGATTCAGCCGGTTCAGGTGGAACCCGAGCTGGTTCCAGGCCACGTTGGTGCGCACCCAGCTGCCCCGCGCGCTCAGGATGACCGGCCGCACCCCGAGCCGGAACTCGCCGTGCCCCGGCCGCACCGTCGTCACCGTTCGAGCCGTCGGCCCGCGCCAGCGCTCGTTCGTGCGCGGGGTCTGCTCGCGCAGCTCGAACTGCAGGCCCATCGACACGGGCGCGGAGCCACCGCCGGTGGGGGAGCCTTCGGCCTCGGCCGCTGCCCCGGCCGGAGTGCCCATGATCCGTTTCCAGTCTGCGGATGCCGCTGGAGGCCCGGAGCGCGACATGGCTCCATGCTCTCACGCGATCGCGCCCCTCGGCGGCCGTGCTACCCGGGAAGCGGGGTCTCCCCGGTCGACTGGGTCTCTGCGGTCGACTGGGTCTCCCCGGTCGGATGCGCGCCCGCGACGTCGACCAGCCAGGCGAAGTCGAAGGCCCGCTCTCGCCAGGCGGCGTAGCGGCCGGACACCCCGCCGTGGCCGGCCGACATCTCGGTCTTCAGCAGGGCATCCGCCCCGACCTCGCGCAACCTGGCCACCCACTTGGCCGGTTCGACGTAGAGCACCCGGGTGTCGTTCAGGCTGGTCACGGCGAGGATGCGCGGGTACCGCGTCGCGCGCACGTTCTCGAGCGGGGAATACCCCTTCATGTACGCGTAGACCTCGGGGTCGTGCAACGGGTCGCCCCACTCATCCCACTCGATCACGGTGAGCGGCAACGACGGGTCGAGGATCGAGGTGAGCGGGTCGACGAACGGCACGGCGGCGTGGATGCCGGCGAACAGCTCCGGCGCCAGGTTCGCCACCGCGCCCATCAGCAGCCCGCCGGCGCTGCCGCCGTCGGCGACGAGCCGATCGGGGGAGGTGTAGCCCAGATCGACCAGATGCCTGGCGCAGTCGATGAAGTCCGTGAAACTGTTGCGCTTGTGCAGCTTCTTGCCCTGTTCGTACCAGGAGCGGCCCAGCTCGCCGCCGCCGCGCACGTGCGCGATCGCAAAGACCATGCCGCGCTCGAGCAGGCTCAATCGCGGGATGCTGAAGCCGGGGTCGATGCTGTGCTCGTACGACCCGTAGCCGTAGAGCACGGTCGGGGCCGGCATCCCGGGGGTGACCAGGTCGCGGCGGTAGACCAGCGAGATCGGCACGCGGGTTCCGTCGCCGGCCACCGCCCACTCGCGGCGCTGCTCGACCAGGCTCGGGTCGTAGCGGCCGCGCACCGGCTGCTGCTTGAGCAGGCGACGCTCGCCGGTGGCGACGACGTGGTCGTACACGGTGGACGGGGTGATGAAGCTGGTGTAGCCGAACCGCACGGTGGGCTGGTCCCACTCCGGGTTGGCGCCGGTACCCACGGTGAAGAGCGGTTCGTCGAAGGCAAGCTCGGTGAAGTCGAGTCCGTCGGCGTCGACGTCGGCTTCGACGCCGCCATTGGCACCGGCGTCGGTGCGGGCGATGGCCACCCGGGTGAGTCCTTCCCGCCGGTATTCGGCGGTGATGAAGTCGCGAAACGCGTCGACTCCCTCCAGCCGAACGGCGGGGTCGTGAGGCAGCAGCATCCGCTGTGCGCCCTGGGGATCTGCCGCCGCGACGCTGACCAGCTCGAAGTTGATCGCGTGGTCGTTGTGCACGATCAGCAGCCGGTCCTCGCCATTGACGACGGCGTGTTCCACGTCGTATTCGACACCGTCGCGGCGCGGCCAGACCAGGGTGAACTCGCCGGTCGGATCGTCCGCGGCGAGCAGACGGGCCTCGGTGGTCACGCTCGACCCTGCCTCGATCAGCAGGTACTTGCGGCTGCGGGTGACACCGACGCCCACCCAGAACCGTTCGTCGGGTTCGTGGAACACCTCGCTGTCGACGGATGCCGCCCCGCCCACCTCGTGCCGCCAGACGGTGTCCGGCCGCCAGGCGTCGTCGACCGTGGTGTAGAAGAGGTAGCGCCCGCTCGGATCGAACAGGGCGCCCTCGGCCGTGTCCAGGATCTCGTCGGGGAGGTTCTGCCCGGTGGCCAGATCGCGAACCCGGATCGTGTACCGTTCGTCGCCCTCGGTGTCGACCGCGTAGAGCAGGAGGCTTCCGTCGCCGCTCACATCGAAGCTGCCGAGCGAGTAGAACTCGTGCCCGGCCGCCTCAGCGTTGTCGTCGAGAAGCAGTTGCTCGCCCGGGAGCCCGGCTGCGGCCCGGTCGGCGTCGGAGATGATCACCGGTGGCTCCCAGTCGTCCGGCCCGGCGATCGGGGCCCGGCAGTGGAGGCCGTACTCCTGCCCCTCGATCGTGCGGGTGTAGTACCACCACCTGCCCTCGCGCACCGGGACACTGAGGTCGGTCTCCTGGGTGCGGCCCTTGAACTCCTCGAAGAGCTGCTCCCGCAGCAGTTCGAGGTGAGCGGTGCGGGCATCCGTGTAGTCGTTCTCCGCCCCGAGGTGGGCGAGAACCTCCGGGTTGTCCTTGTCCCGCAGCCACTCATAGTCATCGATGTACACATCGTCGTGGTGCACGCGCCGGGTCGGCTTCTTCGCCGCGAGGGGAGGAGTGGTCATTGGTCCAGCGTAGTTCGGGCGGCCGTGTCACGGGCCCCGGTGCACCCGCGGGGGAGCCGGCAGGTGAGGCCAGGGAAACGATCCGCGCGGTGGTGAGGGAGACTTGCAGGGTGACCGGAGCCGACAATCGCGGTCCCGGGAAAGGACACCCATGACGAACGCCCCGACCGACCTGACCGGACCCCGACAGTCTCCCGGCACCTCGAACACCCTCCTCGGCCGGGTTTTCGAGGCCGTGCTGTTCGATATGGACGGCACCCTCGTCGACTCGACCAGTGCCGTGAACCGGTCCTGGCGACGCTGGGCCGACGAAGCCGGCCTCGGCGAATCGTTCCGCGGCGCCCGCCACGGGGTGCCGGCCCGCCAGATGCTTGCCACGCTGGTCCCGGCCGACCAGGTCAACCAGGCCGTCAACCGATTGACCGAGTTCGAGCTGGCCGACACCGCCGACATCACGATCCTTCCCGGCGCAGGAGAACTACTCACGAGCATCCCGGAGCACCGGCGGGCGATCGTCACCTCGGCCACCCGCGCGCTCTGCCGCGTTCGCCTGACCGCGTCCGGCGTTCCCACGGTCGCAACGGTCGTGACCATCGAGGACACGAGCCGGGGCAAGCCGTTCCCCGAACCGTTCCTGGCGGCCGCTCAGCGCCTCGGTGTCGATCCGGCCCGCTGCCTCGTCGTCGAGGACGCCCCGGCCGGCCTGGAGGCCGCCCATGCAGCGGGCTGCAGCACCATCGGCGTCGAGGGAACCCACGCCGCGGCCGACCTGATCGCCGACATCGTCGTGCCGAGCCTGGACCGGCTTCGCATCCTGGTGCAGGAGGACGGGGTCAGGGTCGAACTGCTGCCGGCCTAGCCTCGTCCGGCGCTACCTCCGGCGGGTGGCCGCCACTTCGGCGCTCCGCCGGGCCGCCGCGACGATGTTACTCGTGGTGATCCCGCGCAGACTCATCACCTCGGCGCCACTGCCGGACTGCCCGAACTCTTCAATGCCGATGACCTCGCCTCCGGTTCCGACCCAACGCCACCAGCCGTCGCCCCGCCCCGCCTCGATGGCGACCCGGGCGGTCACTGCAGGGGGAAGCACGGTGTCGATGTAGGCCTGGCCCGAGTTGGCGAACCATTCGACGCACGGCATTGACACGACCCGTGCGCAGATTCCCTCGGCTGCCAATTGCTCGGCGGCCTCGATGGCGAGGGTCACTTCGCTCCCTGTCGAAATCAGGGCAACGTCGAGTCCGCCGCCGTTCTGCCACGCGACGTAGCCGCCATTCCAGACGCCGCGGTCGAGCCCGGATCTCGGCGCGAGCACAGGCACATCCTGTCGCGACAAGATCAAAGCGACGGGTCCCTCCGGTCGGGCGACCAATCGTCTCCACGCGGCGATCGTTTCGGCGGCGTCGGCGGGGCGCACGACCGCGAGTCCCGGCACAGTGCGCAGGGAGGCGATCTGTCCGACCGGCTGGTGCGTCGGTCCGTCTTCGCCGACCGCGACCGAGTCATGGGTGAGGACATAGAGCACGGGCAGGTTCATCAGCGCGCCGAGACGAATGGCCGGGCGCATGTAATCGCTGAAGACCAGGTAGGTCGAGCCGAATGGGCGCCAGATTCCCTGAAGCGCGATGCCGTTCAGGATGGCGGCCATGGCGTGCTCGCGAATCCCGAAGCGGATGAACTCGCCCGCCGGGTTTCCCGCCGCGAATGCTTCGCCCGGCACGGCAACGTTCGTCGAACCTGCCAGGTCGGCTGAACCGCCCCAGATCGGCAAAACCGGGGACAGGAGCGCAATGACGTGTCCATTTGTCTTTCGTGTCGCGATTGAAGTGCCCGGTCCGGGCAGTCCACGTGCGAGCTCTTTCAGGGCATCCAACGCCGGGGCGGTGTCGATCTCCGACTGTGCGGTGAGCCATCGTTGCGCCGATTCCGGCTCGGCGGCCGCCCACAGCGAGAACGCGTCGGCCCACTCCGCCTCCAGGGTGCGGCCACGGGCGATCGCTCGCCGGCAGAAGGTGAGCGCCTCCGGAGTGACGAGCTGCTCGAGTGTCGCATCGGGCGGGAAGCCGAGGGTGCGCTTGACGGCGGCGAGCTCCTCGGCGCCGAACCCACCGGAATGCGCCGCCGCCTTTCCGCCGAACACGACGGAGGGCGCTCCAATGACACTCGACAGGGCAACGAGGGTGGGACGACCGGCGGCGGCGGTGCGGTTTCCGGCGTCGCGCAGGACCCGCTCGATCTCACCGAGATCGGTGGGGTCGGCAATCGAGAGCACCCGCCAGCCATAGGCGCGATAGCGTGCCCTGACGTCTTCGGTGAAGTCGGCCGAGGTTGGTCCGTCGATTGTGATGCCGTTGTCGTCCCAGATGAGTACGAGGTTGTCCAGGCCGAGAGTGCCGGCGAGGCTTGAGGCCTCGCTGGAGACGCCCTCTTGCAGGCAGCCGTCGCCCGCGACGACCCACACCGTACGCTCGAACAACGGTGACCCTCCGCCAAAGGTTGCGGACTCGTGCCGGGAGGCTATCGCCATGCCGACGGCCGAAGCGACACCCTGGCCCAGCGGCCCCGTTGTCATCTCGACGCCCGTCGTGTGCCCGAACTCCGGATGGCCCGGTGTGAGGGAACCAAGCTTGCGGTTGGCCGCGATGTCGTCGAGGGTCAGGCCGTAGCCGGTGAGGAACAGCTGCGTGTACAGGAGCAGGCTCGCGTGACCGGCGCTGAGCACGAATCGGTCGCGCGCCGGCCACAGTGGATTCGCGGGGCTGTGGCGCATCACCCGGGAGAACAGCACGTGCGAGAGTGGCGCAAGCGCCATGGCTGTTCCGGCGTGGCCATGTCCTTTTGACTGCACGATGTGTGCTGGGATGGCGATGGCCGCGGCCACCGCCATTGTTTCGGAAACGACGTCGGTGTGGTGGGGGAGTGCGCTGACGGAAGTCATGGTGCTCACATTGGTATGTTTATAGACTTAAGTCAATCGATGGGAGCAATTGTGGCGCACATACTGTCCACGGGGTCCGGTGTGGCGCTTGACCTCATCAGGTCGGGAGACGCAACCACGCGGTCGGAGCTGATTGAGCGACTGGGGTGGTCCCGGATTACGCTCGCCCGACGTCTGGACGAGTTGCTGTCGTCGCAGATCATCGTCGTGGCCGGGCAGCGAGACTCGGGCGGGGGTCGACCGTCCGAGAACTTCGCCGTGAATAAGGACGCGGGAATTCTGTTGAGTGTCGACATCGGCGGGTCGCACACCCGGGTGGCCGTCACGAACCTGATCTCGGAGGTGCTCGTCGAGGATGAGGCCGATATCGGGTTGTGGGAGGGGCCGGACACCGTCTTCACCTGGGCTGGCCAAGTCTTCGACTATCTGCTCCCTGGACTCGGTAAGTCCCGCGCCGACGTTCGAGGAATCGGCGTCGGAGTCCCAGGGCCAGTGGATGCCGCCACGGGGCGCCTGGCCTCGCCGCAGCTCGACGAGCAGTGGGCGGACGTGCTCGTCAGGGACTATTTTCCGAGCGAATACGATGCCGTCTTTGCCGTCGATCGAGACGTGAACACCATGGCGGTGGCCGAATCACGTTTGGGGTGGCCCGAATACCGTGACCTGGTCGTGCTCAAGATGGGTCTGGGCATCGGTTGCGGACTTGTCCTCGATGATCGCGTCTATCGGGGTGCCCGGGGAGGCGCAGGGGACTTCTCGCATAGGTACCGGCACGGCTCACAGGCATGCAGTTGTGGCCGCACCGGTTGCCTCGAAGCCGTGGCCAGCGGGTATGCGATTCGTCGCGAGCTCAACGCCCTGGGCTACCGGATCCGCACCAGCGCGGACATCGTCGAGTTGTCACGAATGGGAAGCCCGGACGCCGTCAGGCTCCTCACCGAGGCGGGAATCGAGATTGGCGACTCCCTGACGGACGTCGCCGGGCTACTCAACCCGGAGGTCATCGTCATCGGCGGAACGCTCGGCGGGGCAGGCGAGCCGTTCTTCTCGGCGATCAGGGACACGCTTCTGGCTCGGTGCAGCGCCTTCTCCGGCAAGGGCCTCATTGTCTCTTCGTCGCGACTCGGTGAGAAGGCCGGAGTGCTCGGGGCATCGCTTGTGGCCCAGGATGCACTGTTCGCCACCGAACGGATCAGTCTGCTGACCCGAGCAGCGCGTCCTGTTTCCGGCTAAGGGTGGGCGCGAGCTCCTCAACGAAACTTTCGTCTACTTATGGACAAAAGACGTTTTCTTCGGATATGATCTACGCAAGGCATCGACGCCGTCGGAGCCAACGTAAGGGTCTCGGGGAGCCGGGGCTGCAACCAGGAGGCGCTCCGGGCATGACGGTCAGCACATCAGTCAAACTTGCGGAAGAACTCCCCGAGGTCGCCATCCTGACCCATGCGACAGCGGCCGACTGGCGGGCAGCGATAACCCTCGCCGGACAGGCCCTTGTCGCCAGTGGAGTTACGACCGACAACTACACGGCCGAGATGGTGGCCGCTGTCGAAGACCTCGGTCCATACATCGTCATCGCGCCAGGACTGGCGATTGCACATTCTCGACCATCCTCGGCAGTGCTCCGCGCCGGTCTCAGCTGGGTCAGCCTTGCTACCCCGGTCATGTTCGGCAATAAGAAGAATGACCCGGTCTCGCTCGTGATCGGACTCGCTGCCCCCGATCATGCCAGCCATCTGGGCATCATGTCCGCCCTCGCACTGGTACTCGCCGACGCTGACGCCCTCAGCCAGCTCACCGAGGCAGACTCGCCGGCCCGCGTGCGCGAAATCCTGGCCGCCATCGATAAGAAGTCCAGTCAGGATCCACCCCTCGAAAGGAAAGCGCACTCATGAAGATCATCGCCGTCTGTGGAATGGGAATTGGGACTTCCGTCCTGCTCAAGATGAATACCGAGAAGGTGCTGCGCAAACTCGGCATCGACGCGGATGTCGAAGCGGCCGATATCGGTGTGGCCCGCGGCATGGCCCGCGACGCGGAGATCGTTCTCACGTCGGAGGACCTGGCGGCTCAGATCGGCGACGTCTCGGCCACCGTCATCGTGATCGACAATTTCTTCGACCTCGTCGAAATCGAGGACAAGCTCACCGCCGCGATCGATTGAGAACAGCGACACCACTGATCACGAAAAATCGACAGACAAAGAAAAATCGACAGGCAAAAGGGGTGTATCAACATGGAATGGTTCCTCGTCATACTTGACTTCCTCGGCAAGCAGGTGCTCAACGTACCGGCCTACCTGGTGGGGATAATCACGGCGGTCGGGCTCCTCGCCCTGCGCCGTCCGGCCGGCGCCGTCATCGGTGGAGCGCTCAAAGCCGCGCTTGGGTTCCTAATCCTCGGAGCGGGCGCCGGAGTCGTCGTGGCGTCCCTGACCCCGCTCGGAGGTCTCATCCTCAAAGTGACGGGAGCCCAGGGTGTGATTCCGACCAATGAGGTCATCACGGCGCTCGCGGCCGCGCAATACGGCGCGACGAGCGCGTACGTCCTGGTCGTCGGATTCATCGTGATGCTGCTCCTGGCGCGCTTCACGCCGCTCAAGTATGTTTTCCTCACCGGACACCACATGGTTTTCATGTCCATGCTGCTCGCCGTCGTCCTGTCGGTGGGCTTCGGTCCCAACCTCAGCTGGTTGGTCATTGTGATCGGCGGCGGTCTACTGGGTGTGATCATGGTGGTGATGCCGGCGCTTGCCCAGCCGTGGACAAAACGGATCACCGGCGATGACACCATTGCAATCGGGCACTTCGGCACCCTGGGCTACATCGCCGCTGGGATGGCAGGCCAGGCCACCGGTCAGCGGAGCAAGTCGACCGAGCACATCAACTTCCCGCAGAATCTCAAGTTCCTTCGTGACTCCATGGTGGCGACAGCGCTCTCCATGGTCATGATCTACCTGGTGTTCGCCGTGTGGGGACTGATCGCCCTGCCTACCAAGGAAGCCCTCGCGATCTTCGGATCGGCGGACGGTGGCGCCTACATCATGGCTGCGTTCGCCCAGGCCCTGCAGTTCGGCGTCGGCGTCGCGATCATCCTTTACGGTGTTCGCACCATCCTCGGTGAGCTTGTCCCCGCGTTCCAGGGCATTGCCGAAAAGGTCGTCCCCGGCGCCAGACCGGCCCTGGACATCCCGATCGTCTTCCCGTTCGCGGCCAACGCCGTCTTGATCGGCTTCCTTGCATCCTTCGCCGGCGGGCTCCTCAGTCTGGGGCTTCTGGCCTTGTGGCTCGGTCCGGTCTTCGGCCTGGCACTGATCCTTCCCGGAATGGTGCCGCACTTCTTCACCGGAGGCGGCGCGGGTGTCTACGGCAACGCGACCGGTGGCCGAATCGGAGCCGTGGTCGGTGGCTTCGTCAACGGCATCCTGATTACGATCCTGCCGGCCATCCTGCTGCTCGTCCTCGGCCAGCTCGGCTTCGCCAACAGCACTTTCGGCGATGCAGACTTCGGCTGGTTCGGCACTCTCATCGGCGTCAGCCTGCTCAGCGGGAGCACCGTCGTCGGTATCGTGCTCACCGTTCTCATCGGCGTGGTTCTCGTCGTCGGGGCATCCATCTTCCAGGTTCGGGTCGTCAACAAGGGCTGGCTACCCGGAGCAAAGCACACGGCATTCATCGACGAGATCGAGGCAGAGCAGAGGGCCGCCGAAAGCGAACGGCGAGCCGCGGCCAAGGCCGAGCGAGCGGCAAGTTCGGCATAGGTCCACCGGGCCGCGCGGGGGACACGCTGGCTGGTCAGGGAGAGGCAGTGTTTGCCTCTCCCCTGCTGCCGGCCCCGTCAGCTCTGATAGACCTCCAGCGGGAGACCATCGGGGTCCCGGAAGAAGAACATGGCCTTCCCGTTGTTCGGGTCCACCCGGAGTTCTTCGCACTTGACGCCCTTCTGCGCGAGTTCGGCGTGCGCCGCAGGCACGTCGTCGACCTCGAAGGCCAGGTGTCGCAGGCCGAGCGCCTCCGGCCCGCTGCGCCGCGGCGGGGTGTCCGGGAACGAGAACAGTTCGATCAGGTAGTGCCCGTTCAGGGCGAGCTTGCCCATCCATGAATCCCGCTCGACCCGGAAGTACTCGGCCTCGAGGGTGGCGCCGAGCACGTCCTGGTAGAACGCCTTGGACAACTCGTAGTCGCTGGCGATGATGGCGATGTGGTGCACTCCGTTTATGCGCATCCCGGCAGTTTCGCACGTCTGTCGCAACTCACGGGCCGCACTCTGTGAGGCATCCACAGGAATCTTCAGGGCGCACACGGGTGCGGACTATATGGTGGCGAATTAGTGTAAAAATCGGAATCAGGGAGAATCAGTGATGCGGGAGCAGAAGCCGACCGGGCGCGGAGCCGCCCGTCGCCAGGCCAAAGCGACCGGACTTGTCCGACACAAGCGCCATTCACGCTGGCGCGAATTCTGGCAGCCCCTGCTCAAGGTGGTCGCGATCAGCCTGGCTGTCGCACTGGTGAGCGGGGCATCCGTCGCCGCCATCGCCGTGAGCCAGCTCGCCACCAAGGTCGCCGCGAACTCGGTGGACATCTCCAACGGCAAGAAGCCCGCGAAGGCCGCAACCGCCGCCTCCTTTGCCGGGGGTTTCAACGTGCTCGTCGTCGGTGTGGACAACTCCACCGCCCAGGGCCAGTCCTACGGCGAGCGGGATGCAACCCTCAACGACGTCAACATCCTCCTGCACGTTTCCGCCGACCATAAGAGCGCCGTCGTCGTCAGCATCCCGCGCGACCTCGTCGTCGCCCAGCCGGAGTGTACCGATCCGGCCACCGGAAAGGTCACCCCCGCAGCGAATGCCGAGGCTGTCAACGCGTCCTACGGTCGCGGTGGCCTCGGCTGCGTCGTCTCGACCGTCGCCGCGCTCACCGGGTTGGACATCCCCTACGCAGGGCTGATCTCCTTCGAGGGCACCGTGGCGATGGCGGATGCCGTCGGCGGCGTGCCGATCTGCCTCAACGACGCCATCGATGACCCGTATTCCGGCCTCAACCTGCCCGCCGGCACGAGCGTCGTCGCCGGCCAGACGGCACTGTCCTACCTGCGCAGCCGCCACGGCGTCGGCGACGGCAGCGACCTGTCCCGGATTTCTTCGCAGCAGGCTTACATGTCGTCGTTGATGCGGGTGATGAAGAGCAACTCGACGCTCACCGACGTGTCCAAGATCACCGGCCTGGCCAACGCCGCCGGAACGAACCTCAAGCTCTCCACCTCGCTGGCGAACATCCCCACCATGGTGAGCATGGCACTCGCGCTGAAGGACATCGACCTGGCCAAGCTCGTCTTCGTGCAATTCCCGTCGGTGGACGATCCCGACAACAAGGCGAAACTGGTGCCGTCGGAGAAGCTCGCCACGGAACTCTTCGCCAGGATGAAGACCGACCAGCCGTTCACCCTCGACGACAAGTCGCTCGGCAACGGCGCCCAGGCGGATCCAGCCACGCCGGCCCCGGCCGCCACGCCGGCCCCGGCCGCCACGCCGGCCCCGGCCGCCACG
>NZ_SOFP01000063.1 GCF_004402785.1 Cryobacterium algoritolerans | reverse complement strand
GTGGCCCCAGCACCGGTCGTCGCCCCCGTGGCCCCAGCACCGGTCGTCGCCCCCGTGGCCCCAGCACCGGTCGCGGCCCCCGTGGCAGCACCGGTCGTCGCCCCCGTGGCCCCAGCACCGGTCGTCGCCCCCGTGGCAGCACCGGTCGTCGCCCCCGTGGCAGCACCGGTCGCGGCCCCCGTGGCCGAGCCCGTGTCGCGCGGCTCGCACGCCGGAACCTCCGGCTACGTCACGCCGATCGTGCGCAAACTCGCCAACGAAGCCGGCGTGGACCTCTCCACCGTCTCCGGCACCGGCGTCGGCGGACGGATCCGCAAGGAAGACATTGAATCCGCCAGGGCGGCGGCGTCCGCCACCGCAACTCCGGTCGCACCGGCCGTCGAGGTCTCACCCCTGCGCGGAACCACTGTACCGATGTCCCGCCTCCGCAGGGTCGTCGCCGAGCGTGCAGTGATCTCGATGCAGTCGTCGGCGCAGCTGACGACGGTCGTCGAGGTCGACGTGACCCGGGTTGCGATCCTCCGCGACAAGGTCAAGGTTGCCTTCCAGGGCAAGACCGGCAACAAGCTCTCCTTCCTGCCGTTCTTCGCCCTGGCCGCGGCCGAGGCGCTCCAGGCAAACCCGATCATCAACGCCACCATCGACGGCGACTCGATCGTGTACCCCAGCCAGGAGAACATCAGCATCGCGGTCGACACCGAGCGTGGCCTGCTGACCCCCGTCGTCCGCAACGCCGGCGAACTCGATCTGGCCGGCTTCGCCGCTCAGATCGCCGACCTGGCGCAGCGCACCCGCGACAACAAGCTCAAGCCCGATGAACTGTCCGGTGGTACCTTCACACTCACCAACACCGGATCGCGCGGCGCGCTGTTCGACACGCCCGTGGTCTTCCTGCCGCAGAGCGCGATCCTCGGCACCGGCGTCGTCTATAAGAAGCCGATCGTCGTCACCACCGACGGCCTGGACTCGATCGCAATCCGCTCCACGGTGTTCCTGGCGCTGTCCTACGACCACCGCATCATCGACGGCGCGGACGCCTCCCGCTTCCTCGTCATGATGAAGCAGCGCCTTGAGGCCGGAGCGTTCGAAGCCAACCTGGGAATCTGAGAACCCGGGCAGCCGAAACGATCGGCTGTCAGTATTCGAAAATCTGCCTGATCCGCCAACCGGCCTCGCCCTTGACCACAAGGATCGAGGCCGGTTTGCTGTCTCCGTTCGTGGAGGCATCGGTCAGGACAACGGCCACGAGAGCAACGTCTCCCCTGCGTTCGACCAGGCTCGGTGCCGACCGGGCGGCCTCCCTGGCAGGCGCGGCCTGGGCGCCTTGGTGAGTCTCCTTGATGGCCTGACCGTCCGATGCCAACGCCGCGGATCCTGGCTGGTCCGTGCCGTCCAGGCAGGCCACGGATACTGCCGTGAGGCACCCGGCGCGCAGGCGAAGCAGCACCCGCACCGCCAGGACCGGCTCATCGGCCTCGACGGCCGCACGATCCGCGGCCGCATTGCCCGGGTTCGTAATTGGCCCTGGAGACGCCGGTCGGGGGGCCGCCGACGACGAAGCCGTGCCGGGCGCTACCGGGGGCACTACGCCCGAGGCAGGCCCGGCGTTGCCACCTCGGGCCTCCGGCTGATAGCCGAACGTGAGCAGCAACACGCACACGGCGGTGGAAACGAGCGAAGACGCGAGGAGCGGACCGCGATGCACCCGGAGCCACCGTGCCATCCGATCCCGCAACTGCTCCGGGAGCTGGACCGTCAGCAGTGCACCCGCCGGTCGGCTTGTCAGCCCATGCAGCAGGGTTCTGAGCTCGCTGAGCAGCGTCCAGGATCTGCCGGATTTCCTCACCCGCCCCGACGAGCGTCGTTGCCGCTTCGCCCGCAAAAGACTGAACCCCGGGCCGGGGGCGGCGGCTCGCCCGCCCCGGAGGGCCTCGGTCTGGGCCCAGCCGCCCTCCCGCTCGGGCCGGCGCCCCGCTGAGGGCACCCACGGTGCCACTGACATGACAACCGCCGAGGCCGGCGCCCACGCGAACAATCGCCGCTCGAGTTCGTCGAGCAGGCTGCGCAGGGCCATCCCGGGTGGGATCGACTCCAACCATGCCGCCGGGTCAGGCACTGCGGCGTCCCAGCTGGGTTCGACCCGGTCAAGCACTCCCAAGGCGAAGGCCGTGACTCGCCGCGCCGCCTCCTCGACGACGTTACTGCGTTCCGATCCTGCCGGCGGCAATTCCCTCAGCCGCCCCAGCGCGGTCAGAACCGGTCTCCCCGAACGATCGAAGATGACCGACGATTGCCCCAGTCCCTCGTGCACGTAGCCCAGAGCCAGCAGTTGGGCCAGCGCCGCCAGGATCGGCGCCAGGATCGTCACCGTCTCCCCCGGGGTGAGCGACCTGCCGTCACCGATCAGCCGGCTGAGCCGGCCGCCGGCGAGGTGCTCCTGCACGATGCACACTCGCCCATCCGAGAGCGTAGCGAAGTCTATGAGTTTGGCGAACCGCGCGCCGGTCGTCTCGGTCATCACCCGGATCTCCCGCTCGATCACTGCTCCAGCCGTTTTCAGGTGATAGATCTTCAGGGCGACGGGCGTACGAGTGCTAACCTCGGCGGCGTCGTCTTCGAACGATCCGGTGAGCACACCGAGGTAGACGTCGGCGCGTTCACTGGCACCCAGCCGACGGACTACCCGATACCCGCCGACGATTGCCCCCAGCTCGGCTGACCCGGACGTCGATGCGGGGTTACCCGCGGTCGACACCGGACTTGGGTCACGCCGCGCACTGTTCCTCACCCGCCGAAGTGTGCGCTCCACCGCGGAGCTTCAGGAATTTTGTGCGCGTTCCGAGGACAACCGGCCCGGGCGGCAGATGCCGAGGGCAAGCTGACCTAGACTGGCTTCATGCTCGACTTTGTCGTCGCGGGGCTAAGCGCCAACTCCGTGCCGTATGTTGAGGGCCTTGAGCTCCAACGCGCAGTCCACCGTTCGGTCGTTTCCGGTGAGAAACCCGACACCGTCATCTTCCTCGAACACCCCGCCGTGTACACGGCCGGGAAACGCACGGAGCCGGAGGAGCGGCCGACGAACGGCACCCCCGTCATCGACGTCGACCGGGGCGGGAAGATCACCTGGCATGGACCGGGCCAACTGGTCGGCTACCCGATCCTGCGCCTGGCCGAGCCCATCGACGTCGTTGGCCATGTCCGGATGCTCGAGGGCATTTTGATCGACGTACTGGCAGAGTTCGGTATCGATGGCCGCCAGGTTCACGGTCGTTCCGGCGTCTGGGTCGGTCCGGACGGATTCGAAGAAAAGATCGCGGCCATCGGTATCCGCGTCGCCGAAGGAGTCACCATGCACGGATTCGCCCTCAATTGCAGCAATTCCCTGGACGCGTACAGCCACATCATCGCCTGCGGAATCAGGGACGCCGGGGTGACGACCATGTCGCGCGTACTCGGCAGGCTCGTCGCCACCTCGGAACTGATCGAGCCGATCAGGGCCGGTTTCCTCCGCGCAATGGCGGTCGCAGCATGAACGCGGTGCCCGAGGGCCGCAAGATGCTCCGCCTCGAGATCCGAAACGCGGAGACGCCCATCGAGCGCAAGCCCGAATGGATCAAGATCAAAGCGAAAATGGGTCCCGAATACCAGAAAATGCAAAACCTGGTCAAGAGCGAGGACCTGCACACGGTCTGCCAGGAGGCCGGCTGCCCCAACATCTATGAATGCTGGGAAGACCGCGAAGCAACATTCCTGATCGGCGGCTCACAGTGCACCAGGCGTTGCGACTTCTGCATGATCGACACCGGCAAACCCGCCGAGTACGACCGGGACGAACCACGCCGGGTGGCTGAATCCGTCGTCAAAATGCAATTACGTTACGCCACCGTCACCGGTGTCGCCCGCGATGACCAGCCCGACGAGGGATCCTGGATCTACGCCGAGACGATCCGACAGATCCACCAGCAGAGCCCGGGCACCGGGGTTGAAATCCTCGTTCCGGACTTCTCGGGCAATCCTGACCACCTGGGCGAGGTCTTCTCAGCGAAACCTGAGGTGTTCGCGCACAACGTCGAGACGGTGCCGCGCATCTTCAAGCGGGTGCGCCCGGCGTTCCGCTACGACCGCTCTCTGGACGTGCTCAGCCAGGGCCGAAACGCGGGCCTGATCACCAAGTCCAACCTCATCTTGGGCATGGGCGAGGAACGCGCTGAGGTCAGCCAGGCCCTGCAGGACCTGCACGACGCGGGCACCGACATCATCACCATCACCCAGTACCTGCGTCCCAGCGCCCGCCACCTGCCGGTCGCCCGCTGGGTGAAGCCGGAGGAATTCGTCGAACTCAAGCACGAGGCAGAGGCGATCGGTTTCATCGGGGTGCTCTCCGGCCCGCTGGTGCGCTCCTCCTACCGCGCCGGACGCCTCTGGGCCCAGTCCATGCTGGCAACCGGTCGGGAGGTGCCGGCGGAGCTGCGCCACCTGGCGGATGCGACGCTCGGGTTCGCCCAGGCCGTCAGCTGATCCCAAAAACGGTCACCCGACATTCAAGCGACTCGGTAGTCTTGGAACCATGGCACGCAGCAAGGACAAGACTCCCCGCACCCCCAAAGAACCCGGCCGCTTGAAGCAAATGTGGCAGGTGTTCCAGATGACGAGGCGTTACGACTCGAACATCGTCCTGTTCATGATCCTGGCCTTCCTGATCCCCGTCGCAATCAGCCTCCTGCTCGCCTTCGTGTTCTCCCCCGGCAACGTCGTCACCATCGTGCTCTGGGTGATCGCGGGCGCCCTCGGCGGCCTCCTCGCCATGCTCATCATCCTCGGCCGCCGCGCCGAGAAAGCCGCCTATTCGCAGATCGAGGGCCAACCCGGCGCGGTCGGCGCGGTGCTCCGCAGCTCGCTCAAACGCGGCTGGGTCGGCAGCGAGATGCCCGTCGCCGTCAACGGCAAGACCCAGGATGCGGTCTACCGTGCCGTCGGTCGCGGCGGCGTTGTGCTGATCAGCGAGGGCCCGCGCACCCGCACCGCACGCATGCTCGACGAGGAACGGCGCATGGTGACCCGGCTGGGCGGCAGCATCGCCGTGACCGTCATCTCGGTCGGACCGGACGCCGACGCCGTTCCGTTGCACAAGCTCGCCAGGCGCCTCACGCGGATCAAGCCGACCCTGACCAAGGCCGAGGTCCTGGCCGTGAACAATCGTCTGTCCTCGATGACGAAGAAACTCCCGATCCCCAAGGGCGTCGACCCGATGAAGGCCCGGCCGCAGCGCGGCAACTAGCCGGCGTCCGCATCCCTCAACTACGGATGAGAACCGTGCCGGCGATCTTGTCGTGAAATCCGCGCTGGTCGGAGTCCCAGACCAGCGCGGGAATCGCCAATCCCAGGAGCACCGAGCGCAGCACGGGGCGCCAAACGCCTGCCCACCCTCTGGTCAACGAGATGACTCGCAGTCCGGTCAGCCGGTGGCCGATGCTGCCGCCGATGGTCGGGATGAACACAATCTGAAGCAGCACGTACATCCCGCTCACGGCGAATCCGTTGTAGTCCGGGAACGTGTAATCGAACACCCAGAACGCGGCTGCGGTGGCGAGGACCTGGTCGATGGCCAGGGCTGCGATCCGGCGGCCGACCCGGCCGACCGAGCCGGCGCCGACGTTTGGCAGGCCCAGGCGCTCCCCTGGCCATCGGCTCGGCGGAAGCTGTCCGAAGGTGGTCGGTTTGGAGGATGCGGCAGACACGCGATGAGTCTAGCGAGCCGTCCCCGCTGTAACATGTGTGAAACATAAGCGTCACTGTCGGGTAATGCCGCCCCAGTAGCCTCAATGGAGCCGCAGTGCGCGACTTTTCGAGATTAACGCCCACGTCGTTTGGAGTAAAACCGCATGTTCCGCGATTCGTCAGAAGTGCTCAAATTCATCAAGGACACGGACGTCAAGTTCCTTGACATCCGTTTCACCGACCTGCCGGGTGTGCAGCAGCACTTCAACATCCCCGCGTCGACCGTCGACGAAGAATTCTTCACGGTAGGTCAGATGTTCGACGGCTCGTCGATTCGCGGCTTCGCGTCGATCCACGAATCCGACATGCAACTCATCCCTGACGTCACCACGGCGTACATCGACGCCTTCCGCACCGAGCGCACGCTGATCATGCTCTTCGACATCTACAACCCGCGCAACGGGGAGATCTACTCGAAGGATCCGCGACAGGTAGCCAAGAAGGCCGAGAAGTACCTCGCGTCGACCGGCATCGCGGACACCGCCTTCTTCGCGCCCGAAGCGGAGTTCTACATCTTCGACGACGTTCGCTACGAGGTCAACCAGTACTCCAGCTTCTACTCCGTCGACTCCAGCGAGGGCGCCTGGAACTCGGGCCGCAAGGAAGAGGGCGGAAACCTCGCCAATAAGACCCCCTTCAAGGGCGGCTATTTCCCGGTCAGCCCGGTCGACCAGCACGCCGACATGCGCGACGACATCTGCCTCAAGCTCATCGCGGCCGGCCTGATCCTCGAACGCAGCCACCACGAGGTCGGCACCGGCGGCCAGGGCGAGATCAACTATCGCTTCGACACGATGGTGCACGCGGCCGACGACCTGCTCAAGTTCAAGTACATCGTGAAGAACACCGCCAGCGAGTGGGGCAAGACCGCAACGTTCATGCCGAAGCCGCTCTTCGGCGACAACGGCTCCGGCATGCACACCCACCAGTCCCTCTGGTCCGGCGGCAAACCGCTCTTCTACGACGAGGCCGGCTACGGCGGGCTCTCGGACGTCGCTCGCTGGTACATCGGCGGCCTGCTCAAGCACGCCCCCGCTGTGCTCGCGTTCACCAACCCGAGCGTGAACTCGTACCACCGTCTCGTCCCCGGATTTGAAGCCCCGGTCAACCTGGTCTACTCGGCCGGCAACCGCTCGGCATCCATCCGGATCCCGATCACGGGCACGAACCCGAAGGCCAAGCGCATCGAGTTCCGTGCGCCGGATGCCTCCGGCAATCCGTACCTCGCCTTCGCCGCCCAGCTGATGGCCGGCCTCGACGGGATCAAGAACCGGATCGAACCGCACGAGCCCGTCGACAAGGACCTCTACGAGTTGCCGCCGGAGGAAGCCAAGAACATCCCCCAGGTTCCGGCTTCCCTCGAGGCCGCGCTGCTGGCGCTCGAGGCAGACCACGACTTTCTTCTTGCCGGGAACGTGTTCACCCCCGAGCTGATCGAAACCTGGATCGACTTCAAGCGCGAGAAGGAAATCAAGCCGCTGGCCCAGCGCCCGCACCCGTTCGAGTACGAGCTGTACTATGGCGTCTAAGCCGCTCCTTACCCGCCGCCGGAATGACGGCCAATAGCCGACAGACCGGTATCCGACTGCAGGGCCGCACTCCCCCGGGGAGTGCGGCCCTGCAGTCGTCTGCCCTGCGGAGTGAGCCGCCCTGCCGCGTCCGGAGAGGCGTCGCATCCGCGGCCGGCGCAGTGGGGCGGAAAAAGGGAACAAGGGTCAGCCCGCGAAAGGCCCGGCACGTTCGACTGGGCCGTAGAAACGATGTTCGAAGACGGCTCGCGCGCGACGTGTCACGGCCAGATAGTCCTCCTCGAGCCGGTTCGCCGAGCCGGGCGGATATTCGAGCACCCGCGCGACGCCTTCCAACTGGATCCGGTCGGCGGGGAGCACGTCCGCGGTGCGGTTCGTCCAGAGGGTTATCGCGGAACGGCACCGGGAGGCGAAAAGCCAGGCGACCCGGAGCGTCTCGGCATCCGCTTCACTGACCAGGTCGGCCGCAACGGCAGCACGGAGCGCACCCAGGGTGGACGAGGTGCGCAGCGAGGAAATGCCAGAGGCATGCTGGAGCTGAAGCAACTGCACAAACCATTCGACGTCGCTGAGCGAACCACGCCCCAACTTGAGGTGACGGTTCGGGTCAGCTCCTTGAGGGAGCCGTTCGCGCTCAACCCTGGCCTTGATCCGTTTGACCTCCCGCACCTCCTGCTCGCCGATGCTCTCCGGGTAGCGCACCGCGTCGGCGACCCGGTCGAAGTCGCGGAGGAGGGCGGTGTCGCCGGCCACGCCGCGGCCGCGGAGCAGTGCCTGGGCCTCCCAGGTCAGCGACCATCGCCGGTAGTACGCCTCGTACGATTCGAGGGAACGGGCCACCGGCCCGTTCTTGCCCTCCGGGCGCAGTCCCATGTCCAGGTCCAACGGAAGACGGTTGTCGTCGGTGAGCCGGTTCAGTTCCCGGACGATCAACTTCGCGCGGTCGTGCGCGGCGCTCCCCTCGAGCTCTCCGGCCCGGAAGACGTACATGACGTCGGCGTCGGAGCCGAACCCGAGTTCAGCGCCGCCGAAACGGCCCATCCCGATCACGGCGAATTCGATGCCGTCGGTGGGCCCCCCCGGCTCCCCCATCAGGTTCGTCCCGCGGATGGCGGCGGTCACCCCCTGGATGATGGTGGCAGTCACATCGGTGAGCCCGGCCGCAAGCTCGTCGATGGTCAGCCGCCCGAGAATGGCGGAGAAGGCGAGCCGCAGCACCTCGCGGCGCCGGGCCGTGCGCATGATCGACGCCGCCGCGTCGGGACTCTCGTGCCTGGCCAGCACCGCACGGGTCTCCTCCTGCAGGGTCGCAACCGACCGGGGGCGCAGATCGTCCTCGTTCTCCAGCCAGGCCACAGCCTCGGGGATCGTCTCGAGCAGTTCGCCGATGAAGCGGGAGGAGGAGAGCACACGGGTGAGCCGTTCGGCCGCCCCGGAGGAGTCACGCAGCATCCGCAGGAACCAGTAGGTTGAGCCGAGGCTGTCGCTGAGCCGCCGAAAGGACAGCAGGCCGTAGTCGGGATCCGCGCCTTCGGAGAACCACTGCAGCAGGACCGGGAGCAGGTGACGCTGGATAGTCGCCCGACGGGAAACCCCACCGGTGAGGGCCGCGATGTGACCGAGGGCTCCCTTCGTATTGCGAAAGCCGATGGCGGCTAGCCGCGCCTCCGCCTGGGCGCTGGTGAGGTTGAGCCCTTCGGCCGGAAGTGCGGCCACGGCCGAGAGCAGAGGCCGGTAGAACAGCCGTTCATGCAGGCCGCGAACGCGTCGCTTGACCTCGGCCCAGCGCACAGTCAGTTGCGGGGCACTCGCGGCCAGGCCCGTTGCCCGGGCGAGAATGCGCAGGCTGGCCTCGTCCCGGGGCATCAGATGGGTACGCCGCAGCCTCTCCAGTTGCAGCCGGTGTTCCATCAGCCGCAGGATGCGGTAGTCCTGCGCGAATTCGGCGGCTTCCGCCCGGCCGACGTAGCCGGTGTCTGCCAGTGCGGAAAGCGCGGGAAGGGTTCCGGCCTGACGCACGGCGGGATCGGTCTGGCCGTGCACCAGTTGCAGCAGTTGCACGGTGAATTCGATATCGCGCAGCCCGCCGGGACCCAGCTTCAGCTGTACCGCGACCTCGTCGTCCGGGATGTTTTCGGTGACCCGCTCACGCATCCGCTGAACCGACTCGACGAAATTCTCGCGGCTCGCGCTGGTCCACACCTTGGGTGCCACAGCCTGAATATAACGCTGGCCGAGGTCCATATGGCCGGCGAGGGGCCTGGCCTTGAGCAGGGCCTGGAATTCCCAGCTCTTCGCCCAGCGCTCATAGTAGGCAAGATGGGACTCGAGGGACCGCACGAGCGCGCCGGACTTGCCCTCCGGCCGGAGATTCGGGTCGACCTCCCACAGCTCTGCTTCGATCGTCGGCTGGTTGACCCCCCGCATCATCAGGATGGCCAGCCGGGTGGCGATATCGACAGCTCGCGATATTTCCAGCTCCGCATCAGGGTCGGCCTCGGCGACGAAGATGACGTCGACATCGCTGACATAGTTGAGTTCCGCGGCGCCGGCCTTGCCCATTCCGATCACGGCGAGCCTGGTGGCCCGCACCTCGGATTCGGGGAAGACCCCGGGCGCGGCGACCGGCCCGCTCGTCATGCTGCGGGCCACGGCCAGAGACGCCTCCAGCGCGGCCGCGGCGAGGTCGGCGAGTGCCCGGGCGATGCCGTCAAGGCCGGCCACCGGATCGGACTGTTCGAGGTCGAAGGCCGCCAGCTCGGCCAGGCGGCGGCGGTACCGCACCCTCAGTGCCACCCAGCCGGGGTCGTCCACAAGCGCCGCGAATCCATCGACGGCGCCCACAGAATCGAGGAGGTCGGCCATCAACACCGCGCCGTCCGGCAGGTCGGCCTGTGACTCCGAGAGCACTCCAAGTTCCTCGGGATGTTGGAGGAAGAACTCGGCCAGGCCGCTGGAGGCTCCAAGGACCCTCAGCAAGCGCAAGGGCGCACCGGGGTGGGCGAGCAACGTCCGCAACTCGGCCGGAGCCTGGCGGAGCAGCGCAAGCATTCCGGTGAGCGCGCCGTCCGGGCTTGCCGCCAGGGCGAGCAATGGCAGGAGAACCGAAGGCTCAGGGCCGCCCAGTTCGGTGACTTCTTCAAGCCGGCCCCTGACCTCACCGAGTTCGACGAATCCCACCCGGGCAAGGTCGGTCAGAGTCAGCGGTTCCCGCTTCATTGCGTCCCGTTCCTCAGCGCGTGTCAGAGCATCTCAAGGTTCTTGTCGAGCTCGAACGGAGTCACCTGAGAGCGGTATTCCTTCCACTCCTGTCGTTTGTTGAGCAGCACGTAGTTGAAGACGTGCTCGCCAAGGGTTTCCGCAACCAGCTCGGATTCCTCCATGAACTGGATAGCGTGGTCGAGGCTCGCAGGAAGCTGACGGTAGCCGAGCGCCCGGCGCTCGGTGTCGCTGAGCCCCCAGACGTTGTCCTCGGCCTCGGGCGGCAGCTCGTAGCCTTCCTCGATCCCTTTGAGCCCTGCGGCCAGCATGAGCGAGTAGGCAAGATACGGGTTGGCTGCCGAGTCGATCGCGCGGTACTCGATTCTGGAACTCTGGCCCTTGTTCGGCTTGTAGAGCGGCACCCGGATCAGTGCTGAGCGGTTGTTGTGTCCCCAGCAGACGAAGCTGGGCGCTTCGTCGCCGCCCCAGAGCCGCTTGTAGGAGTTGACGAACTGATTCGTGACAGCGGTGATCTCCGGTGCGTGCTTCAACAGACCCGCGATGAACTGGCGGCCGGTCTTCGACAGCTGATACTGCGCGCCTGCCTCATAGAAGGCGTTCGTGTCACCCTCGAAGAGAGACAGGTGGGTGTGCATGCCGGAGCCAGGCTGGTCGGACATCGGCTTGGGCATGAACGTCGCGTACACGCCCTGCTCGATCGCGACCTCCTTGATCACGGTACGGAATGTCATGATGTTGTCCGCGGTGGTCAAAGCGTCCGCGTAGCGCAGGTCGATCTCGTTCTGACCGGGGCCGGCCTCGTGGTGGCTGAATTCCACCGAAATGCCGAGGTCTTCGAGCATCCGCACCGACCGGCGCCTGAAGTCGTGGGCCGTGCCGCCGGGCACATTATCGAAGTAGCCGGCTGAGTCGACCGGGGTGGGCCCGTTCTTGCCGTACTTCGACGACTTGAGCAGGTAGAACTCGATCTCGGGGTGCGTGTAGAAAGTGAATCCGCGTTCAGCTGCCTTCGCCAGCGTGCGCTTGAGCACGTTGCGCGGGTCGGCGACGGCGGGCTGGCCATCCGGCGTGGTGATGTCACAGAACATCCTGGCCGTCGGGTCGACTTCCCCGCGCCAGGGCAGGATCTGGAACGTGGTCGGGTCGGGGTGGGCCAGAACATCAGCCTCGAATGAGCGGGTGAGTCCTTCGATCGCGGACCCGTCGAAGCCGAGCCCCTCCGCGAAGGCCCCCTCGACCTCGGCCGGGGCGATGGCGACCGATTTCAGAGTGCCGACAACGTCGGTGAACCATAGCCGAATGAACTTGATGCCCCGTTCCTCGATGGTCCGAAGAACGAAATCGCGCTGCTTGTCCATTCACGCCCCTTCTTGTTGCTCCCTAGGTTACTGTCTGGCGTCGCGTCCGAGGTGAAACAGGCCGCCAACGGACCGAATGCCTTCCCTGACTACACTTGAGGCATGCCAGAGCCGACCTCGTCCGACGTGCCAGCAGCCGTCACTACGCAGAATCCGTTCGTCCCGGCGCCAGCCGGACCCAAGCGGGTGCGAACCAGGCATTTCCACAACGCCAAGCAACAGGGCATCCCGATTACCGGGCTGACCAGCTATGACATGCTCACGGCGCAGATCTTCGACGCGGCTGGAATCGATTTTCTGCTGGTCGGCGACTCCGCAGGCAACAATGTCTTCGGGTACGAAACGACCCTGCCCGTCACGGTCGACGAGCTCATCCCACTCACCCGCGCCGTCGCCCGCGCCGTGACCCGGGCCCTGGTCGTCGCGGACATGCCGTTCGGCTCATACGAGACAGGCCAGACCGAGGCGCTGCACACGGCCGTGCGGTTCATGAAAGAGGCACAGGCCCACGCCGTCAAGCTCGAGGGCGGCGTGCGCAGTTACAAGCAGATCAAACGCATCGTCTCCAGCGGCATCCCCGTGATGGGCCACGTGGGTTTCACACCACAGAGCGAGCACGGTCTCGGCGGCCACATCATTCAGGGCCGCGGTGATGACGCCGAGCGCCTGATCGAAGATGCTCTGGCTGTCCAGGAAGCGGGCGCTTTCGCCGTGGTCCTCGAAATGGTTCCGGCGACCGTTGCCGCGCTTGTCACCGCCCGGCTGGAGATCCCCACCATCGGTGTCGGCGCGGGACCGGACGTCGACGGGCAGCTCCTGGTCTGGACCGACTTCGCGGGGATGACCGACGGCCGGGTCCCGAGGTTCGTGCGACAGTACGCGAACGTGCGGAGCGTCCTTACCGACGCCGTGCACCGGTTCAAGGAAGACGTGCAGAACGGCGCTTACCCTGGCCCGGAGCACAGCTACGAGTAGGCGCTAACGCCCGTCAGCCGCGTCGTCAGCGGCCCACTTGGCGCTGTTCGCCCTCAGCTTCTCAAGCGCGCGCGACGCCTCCTCCCTGGTGGCGAATGGGCCGACCCGGTCGACCGACGGGGACTCGAAACCCTGTTCGACCGCACCGGTGCGCATGTTGTACCAGAACTGCTCTCGCTCATCTTCGGACATAAGCTTGATCCTATGCCTAAGGATTCCATCGGTCACCTGCTCCCCGGAACGGTATCCCCGACCCGACCAGTACCCCGCCACATCACCCGCCCGGAATACGTCGGGAAGGAATCCCCGGCACGATTCACCGGCTCCGATGTCTACTCGAGCCGGAAGGTCGAACTCATTCGCGAATCCGGCCGGATCGCGGCCCGGGCGATTGAAGCGGTTGGGCGGGCGATCCGCCCCGGTGTCACCACAGAACAACTCGACGTGGTCGGCCACGATTTCCTGGTCGCCAACGACGCGTACCCGTCGACGCTCGGCTACCGCGGGTATCCGAAGTCGCTGTGCAGCTCGGTGAACGAGGTGATCTGCCACGGCATCCCGGACACCACGGTGCTGGAGGAGGGCGACCTCGTCAACATCGACATCACCGCGTACAAGAACGGCGTGCACGGGGACACGAACGTCACGTTCATCGTCGGCCAGGCCAGCGACGAAGTGACACTGCTTGTCGAGCGAACCCGTGAGGCCCTCGCCCGCGGCATCAAGGCCGTCGCCCCCGGCCGCCAGGTCAACGTGATCGGCCGCACCATCGAGTCCTACGCCAAACGCTTCAACTACGGGGTCGTCCGCGACTTCACGGGACATGGCGTCGGCGAGGCCTTCCACTCCGGGCTGATCATCCCCCACTACGACTCCGCGCCGGTCTATGACACCGTGATGGAGGTAGGCATGGTGTTCACGATCGAACCCATGCTCACCCTGGGTTCTCCCGACTGGGACATGTGGGCCGACGACTGGACCGTCACCACCAAGGACAAGAGCATCACGGCGCAATTCGAGCACACCCTCGTCGTCACCGAGACCGGTGCGGAGATCCTGACGCTCCCCTAACCGATAGGTTCTAACCATGAGTTCAACCACGGCAATCGGCATTGACATCGGCGGCACCGGAATCAAAGGCGCGGTGGTAGACCTCTCTACCGGCGCTCTCCTCTCCGATCGGGTGAAGCTGCCCACGCCGAAGGGCGGTCGTCCGGCCGACATCGTCGACACGGTGAAGGACCTGCTGAAGACGGTGTCGGAAAAGGCCTCAGCCCCCGGCCTCCCGATCGGGATCTGCTTCCCAGCCGTGGTCAAGAACGGCCACACGATGTCGGCGGCAAACGTCTCAGATAGGTGGATCGGCCTCGCCGCGGAGAAGCTGTTCGAAAAGGGCCTCGGCCACCCCATCCACTTCGTCAACGACGCGGATGCCGCCGGTTACGCCGAGTCACAATTCGGCGCAGCGAAGGGGGTCCCCGGCGTCGTCATCCTGACCACCCTCGGGACGGGCATCGGAACCGCTCTGCTCAACGGCGGTATCCTGGTGCCGAACACAGAGCTCGGCCACCTCCAGATCGACGGCGTGGACTACGAGACTCGCGCTGCTTACGCCGCGAAGGAACGGGAAGACCTGAGTTGGGAGAAGTGGACCGGCCGACTGCACAAGTACTACTCGACCCTGGAGATGCTCTTCTCCCCCGACCTCTTCATCGTCGGTGGCGGGGTGTCGAAGCACCACCAGCACTTCCTGCCGCTGTTGAACCTGAAGACGCCGATCATCCCCGCGGTCCACCGAAACAACGCCGGGATCCTCGGCGCGGCGGCGCTCGCCGTCAAGAACCGGGGCTGAGCAGAACCGGTCCCCGGCCCGGATCCGCGTCGGGGACCGGGCCCACCGCCGGCTGGATCAGTGGGCGAGGAAGTGGAATGGGCCGGCTGATACGCCGGGTTCTGTCCCGGTGCGCGAAGCACCTTGGACGGCCATCTATCTGGGGACTACGTTGCCGCAGCCCTCTAGCGGTCTACCCGGAAACTCGGCGAGCCGCCTTAACGTTTCCTGTCTGACCTTGCTCCGGACGAGGTTTACCAAGCCGACCAGGTCACCCTGGCCTCTGGTGGTCTCTTACACCACCGTTTCACCCTTACCCCCGGCCGAAGCCGGGGGCGGTCTACTTTCTGTGGCACTGTCTCGCGGGTTGCCCCGGGTGGGTGTTACCCACCGCCCTGCTCTCTGGAGCCCGGACGTTCCTCGGCATCCGACGCCCTGCGGCACCGGATGTCGCGACCGTCTTGCCGACCCATTCCGAAGACCTAGTCTACAGGGGCGAAGTCCGACTCAGATCCCCGACTCCTCCGTGCGCACGAGAATCGCGCCGCAGTCCGGGCAGAACAGTACTTCGTCGGCCGGCGAGGAGCGGACGGCGTCAAGGTCACTGCCGGTGAGCGTGATCGTGCAGCCGCTGCAGGTGCGGGCGCGGAGCAGGGCCGCCGCGTTGCCCCGTCCCGACACGAACCGCTTCTCGTAGAGCGCGGCCAGGTCGTCGGTGATGCTACCGGCGATGGCCGCACGGTCACGGCGCAGCTCGCCGAGCTGACGGTTCAGATCGGCGAGACCCAGGTCCCGGGCTTGCTCGGCCTCGACGACCCGGGCCGCGATCCCATCACGTTCAGCTTCCACCGCAGCGACGGCACCCTCGGCTTCCTCAAGCCGTTCCATGACCGCAATCTCGATCTCCTCGAGCGCAAGGAGGCGTTTACGGAGCGCGGCAAGCTCGGTCTCGAGCGCCTGAACGTCCTTCACCGATGAGGTGTGCTGCACCCGGTCGGAGTCCCTGGCGATCCGCTTCTCGACCACGTCGACATCCGACTCGATCCGGTGCAGTTCGATTCGGATATCCTCCAAGGCGCCGGTGCGGGTGCCGAGGGTCATCCGCGTCTTGTCGGCAGTGACTCCGAGCTCCTTGAGCTCGGAGTGCTGTGGGAGCGCCTTCGTCTGGTGCTCGACCTGCTGCAGCTTGATGTCGAGGGCCTGAAGCCGGAGAAGCTCCTTCTGTTCTACTGGAGATGCCTTCACTTGTGTCCTGACCTTCGGGGTATTGGGCTTGCGGTATTGAGTTTGAATGCAATCGTGAGTTCTGGGCAGGTTACTGCACGATG
Organism: Cryobacterium algoritolerans; assembly: GCF_004402785.1. Classification (GTDB taxonomy): domain Bacteria; phylum Actinomycetota; class Actinomycetes; order Actinomycetales; family Microbacteriaceae; genus Cryobacterium; species Cryobacterium algoritolerans. The sequence continues at coordinate 68,867 of NZ_SOFP01000063.1, read as the reverse complement.
ACGAAGTCCCACGGATCGGTGCGGAGGTCGCTGACGGTGACCCGCACTCCGGGCAGGGCCTGCCGCAACGAATCGGCCGCGGTGTCCAGCCACAGCCATTCGCTGGCCCAGTGTGACACGTCCATCAGGGCCGGGGTGTTTCCGTTGAGGCGAGCCTGTTCTCGGGCCTCCGACACCGGGTGGTGCCGCAGGTCCGCGGTGATAAAGACATCGCTTCCGACCACGGCCGGGGCACCGAGGAGCGAGTCGCCGGCGCCGCCACAGACGGACACGGTTTCGACCATGCTGCCGTAGTCGCCGGACACCCGCACTCCCGACGCTGTCGCGGGCAGGAGATCGGCGACTCGGCGGGCCAACCCGCCCAGCGTTGTCGGCCGTTCCAATCGCCCCACCCGGCCGATGCCCGTTCCGGGCGCCGCCCCTTCGGAGACCGGCCGGGTGTCGACGAGGCCGAGTCGACGGGCGAGGATGTCCGAAACGCCGTCGGCGACGACGTCAGCGTTGGTATGCGCGGCCAAGAGGGCACAATCTGCCCGGATCAGGCGGCTGAGCAGCGCTCCCTTGTACCGGTCGGCGGCAACCGAGGTGACACCGCGAAGCAGCAGCGGGTGGTGCACCAGCAGGAGGTCGGCTCCGGTCTCGATGGCCTCGTCGACGGTGATTGCCACGGCGTCGACTGCGAGGTGAATAGCCTCGATGTCGCGTGCAGGATCACCGCTGGCCAGACCGGGTGCGTCCCAGTCTTCTGCCCCGGCCAGCGGCCACAATTCGTGGACGGTACGGGTTACTGCGGCGAGCGAAAATGACACGTCGCCAGCCTACCGTCGGCTGGGCGTCCGCCGCCTTCCACGCGACGGGCCCGGGCAGTCCTCCGGCGAATTCGGATGCGTCAACGCGGCGCCCACCAGCGGCGAAGCCCCCGGCGGCGGCGCGGTCCGTGGATGGCACTCTCCTCAGGTTCGACACGGGGACTGGCGCGCGGCGGCGGGACCCCGCCCGACACATCATCGGCGTCGTCGGGCAGGTCCTCATCCACCCCGGCAGGCAGCACCGGGCGGAAACCCGTTGTGGCTGCTTCGGGGCCGACCGGTTCGGGGCCGACCGGTTCGGGGCCGATTGATTCGAGGGGATCCTGCCCCGTCGAGGCGAACTCGGACATGGATGCGATCCTACCGAAGAATGTTCAGTTTCTCCTGGCGAGGTTCCATCATGAGCGGTGTGACCGCGACGATGATCGGGCACAGCCCGGCCCAGCCGACCGGTTCCGGGCGTTCGCCCGTCACTAGCTCGCGGCCACAAGGGTCGCCATGATCGGCTCGACCAAAGTGATGCTGGTGGCTGTTCACCCTCGCATGGCCCTCAGACCGTAGCTGTGAGGGCGGCAACAGCGCAGGTGGACCGACCCGACCGGAGACAGCGATTTCACCAGCCGAGCGTGCCGGGGGTGCCCTTGAACGGGCCGACCACGCGCGAAGTGATCCAGCCTCCGTAGAAGTCACCTGGTTGCGGGTGGACGACTTCGCCCCCAACGGTGCACGAGTCCATCCGGCCCGGGTAGACGGCCACCCGGCCGGCGAGTTCCGCATAGCCGTTCCAGGGCGTCGGGTAAGTCCAGGCCGCGGCCTCCTCGCGCCGACCGGGGGTCACCACGGTCAGGTAGGTGGCCAACCCCTTGTACTCGCAGATCGACCGTCCCGCCGCAGGCACCAGACTACCCGTGCGGAACGCCGTTCGCGGTAAGTAGTAGACCGGAGGGTGGCTGGTTTCGAGGACGCGAACCGCGTCAGACGTGTCCGCGATCACAACGCCGCCCAGCCTGATCACCACGCGCTCACTGCTCCGCTCAACTCGCGGAGGACGCGGGTAGTCCCAGACCGATTCCTGCCCGGGTCCCGGAACTGCTCTTTCGCTGCGCTCTGGCGTCATTCTGCCAGCGTACCGGTGCCGAAGGCCCGAATCCGGTCCCCACCGTCCGGCTCGTGGTTGTGCAGGCCGGCACCGAAGACAGCCGCCTGGGTGCGCCGTTGCATCCCGAGTTTCCCGAGCAGTCCGGAGACGTAGTTCTTGACCGTCTTCTCCGCTAGTTCGAGCTGCTCGCCGATCTGGCGGTTGGTCAGGCCCCGTGAGATGAGCTCGAGCACCTGCCTCTCCCTGGCGCTGAGGGTCGCCGCCGGTTCGGCCCGATCTGTCCCGAGCCTGCTAACAACGTGCGCCGCCACCGCTGGGGTGACCAGGATCTCGCCGAGGGCCGCCCGTCGAATGCTCTCGATCAGCCGCTGGCCCCGGATATCCTTCAGGACGTAGCCGGATGCCCCGGCCAGCACTGCCGCGTAGGTGGCCTCGTCGTCGTCGAACGCGGTGAAGATCAGGCACTGCACCGTCGGGTTCTGCGACCTGATCGCACGGCAGACGTCGATCCCGCTGCCGTCGGGCAGGCGCACGTCGAGAACGGCAACATCCGGCACCGTCGCGGCGACCCGCGCTAAAGCCTGCCTGGCCGTCGAGGCCTCGCCCACGACCTCCAGATCGGCCTCCATGTTGATCAGGTCGGCGATGCCTCGGCGCACGACCTCGTGGTCGTCGACCAGGAATACGCGGATCACTGTGCCGGTCCTTCCCGTGCGGCGGTCAGCTGCGCGCTCCACCGAAGAAAGCTTCCCCCCGTGTCGATTGCGGTCAGGGCCAGGGCACCATCCCAACTCCGGGCACGCGCCGCAAGGTTGGCCAGGCCGCTTGACCTGGCGGCCACGCCGGGCCCTACCCCGTCATCGATGATGTCCACCGTGACGATATCGCCCGCGACCCCGACCGACACCGTTGACTCGCTGGCCTCCGCGTGCCGGAGTACATTGGTCAGCCCCTCACGGATGACCGCTACGAGGTCGTCCGCCAGCGCATCCGGGGTGAGCAGGTCGATCGGGCCGGTGAACGTGATCCGCGGGGGATGCTCGAAGAGCGGACCAAGCTCGGCGAGCACGTCGAGGATTCGGTGCCGGACCGACGGCCGGTCGGGGTGGATCTCGGCTGAGAGTGCGAAAATGGCCGTTCGGATTTCGGCTATAGCCGCGTCGAGCGCGTCGACCTGATCGAGGATCCGAACCCTGAGGTCCGGCGGGGCACCCGTGCCGGCAATGGCCTGCAGCCCCAGCCCGGCGGCGAACAGTCTCTGGATCACCTGGTCATGCAGGTCCCGGGCAATCCGGCTGCGGTCCTCGAGAACGGCCAGGCGCTGTCGCACCGCCCGGCCACGAGCCAGTTCGAGTGCAACACCGGCCTGCCCCACGAAATCCGCTGCCATCTCCAGCTCGCTGGACGAGAAGCCAGATCGCCCCACCCGGCGGGACGCCGTCAGGACGCCGTAGGTCTTACCCGTCGTCCTCAGCGGAATCACCATTGCCGGTCCGACAAGGATGGCCTCGTCGGGATGCCCCGCCGCGCCGTCGGTCAGGAACGGCTGGCCGCTTTCCAGCGCCCGCCCGCACACCGCCGCGGATACCGGGAAGACGAGACCGCGAACCTGGTCGGCGAGCTCGCCTCGTGCGGTGTCAACCAGAAGAGTCTCGGAGCCTCCCGGCACGACGACGCAGACGAGGTCGGCACCCGCGATCGCCCCCAGCCGATCGGCGAGCAGCGCCCGCGGGTCGTCGGCGCGTTCAGACAGCAGCGCAGCACTGATCTCGGCGGTGCCGGCCGACCACCGCTGGTGCCGCTGCGTCTCGTCGAAGAGGCGTGCGTTCTCGATGGCGATCCCAGCGGTGGCCGCTAGTGCGCCGAGCAATTCCTCGTCTTCGCCGCTGAAGGCGCCAGCCGCCGGTTCGGTCAGGTACAGGTTGCCGAAAACCGCTCCGCGAACCCGCACCGGAACACCCAGGAAGCTGTCCATCGCGGGATGTCCCTCCGGGAAACCGACGGACCGACCGTCGTCGCGGAGCCTGGCCAGGCGGATCGGTTGCGGATCATCGATCAAGGCGCCGAGCAGACCCCTGCCGACCGGCAGATGACCGATCCGTTCGGCCTGGCCCTCCGGTATGCCGACGTGGATGAATTGTTCAAGCCCACCATTCGGCGCGATCACACCGAGGGCGCCGTAACGCGCGCCTACGAGTTCGACCGCCACTTCGACGATGCGGCGCAGGACCGTGGAAAGGTCCAGTTGCTCGACAACGGACTGGTTGGCCCTGAGCAGGCTGCGCAGGCGCACCTCCGGCTCGGCGGCCGCGGCCAGAAGGGGAAGCCGGTCGGTGACTGTGCTGAGGATGCGTTCCGGGGTCATGGCCGTGATCCGCCTCTCGGTCTGTTGCAGGGATTCTACTCGCGTGGGACGTTCGGCCCTTCCCCCAGCCGGGTCAGGCTGCGACCCTTGAGGGGGTCAAGGACGCGATGAGGTTTTTGAGGATGAAACGGGGTTCGGTCATGGTCGAAAGAGTCGTCGTTGCCATCGATGGGGGCCCGGCCAGCACGGCCGCCCTCGACTGGGCCCTCGCCCGCGCGAAGGTCCAGCCCGTGAGCCTCGAGCTGACGACCGTCGTCGAATTTGGCTGGGCCCCGGCAGGCGGGCCCGACGACGACTTTCGGCCGATCTATGAACGGGCGCTCGCTGATGCGACCCGGCGGGTCGAACAGGAGGCTCCCGACATCAAAAAAACGAGTTACGTGCGACGCGGGGTCCCGGCAGACGAGCTGGTCAGAGCATCGGCATCCGCCGACCTGCTTGTCGTCGGCACGAACAAGACAGGAGTATTGGCAGGGGCCGTCTATGGGACTCTTCCGCTGCGTCTCGCCGCACACTCGCGCTGTCCCGTTGTTGTTGTGCCTACCGTCTGGGTCCCGAGTGCAGGAAGCATCGCTGTCGGGCTGGAGGACGATGCAACCGCCGAGGGGGCGCTCGCCTTCGCCGCCGGCGAGGCGAGCCGTCTGGGACGCGTCCTCGACGTCGTGCACGCCTGGTCGATACCGGCCACCATTGCGGTCGAATATGGCGCGATCATCCCGTTCCACGATCTCCAGGAAGCGCACGCTGCGATCCTCGCCGAAGCCGCCGATCGCGTGCGCACGGCGCACCCGGGTCTGGACGTGAGGGAAGTGCTCGAACATGGCCCCGCGGCAATGGTCCTCGTCGACGCGTCCGGGGAAGCGGAAATGGTCGTTGTCGGCACGCACGGTCGCGGCGCGGTTGGCAGTCTGTTCCTGGGTTCGGTCAGCCACGACGTGCTGCTCAACCTCAAATGCCCTGTGGCGGTTATCCCACGACCGGAACGCCTGCCGGACTACCCGGTGGAGCCGTGACCACCTGCTACATCGGCGCAGACGGATCCGGGCCGAGCCGAGCAGCCATCCACTGGGCCCTCGCCCGGTCGGCCGGGGAGGGCAGCCCGGTCGTCCTCATCCATGTCGTCGACGATGAATGGGGTCTGCTCGGCGCCGGCTACGCAGTCGAGGCCGAGCGTCGGGCTCGGGAATTGCTCGACGTCGAGCTGGCGGACGCGGAGCACCGATATCCCGGGGTGGAAGTGGTTGCCAGGATCGAGCATGGCAGTCCGGCCTGGACCCTGGCCGGCCTGCCGTCCTCCGGCGACCTTCTGGTTGTCGGAACCCACAAGACCGGGTTCCTGCACGGGCGTGTGCTCGGCTCGAGGAGTGTGCAGGTGGCTGCGGCCGCCCGCTGCACGGTGGCGGTCGTACCCGACACCACCTTCGACACCCGGCGGGGGGTCGTCGTCGGCGTCGATCGTTTCGACGGGTCGGCCGCTGCCGTCGTCCGCGGGGCGCGCGAGGCAGCCCGGCTGGGCCAAGAACTGTTGCTGGTGCACGCCCCTCCGGTGAGCCATGTACTCCCGTCCGCTGACCTGCCGGGCAGCACCGGTGCGGCCCAACGGCTCCTCGTTGACGCTGCCGAGCATGCTGCACAGGCTGCCCCGCTCATCACGGTGCGTCGCCGGCTGGTGCACCGGGAACCCGCGGAGGCTCTTCTCGACGCAGGGAACGGCGCTTCGCTGCTGATACTCGGAGTCTCCCACCCGCACGCGATGGCTCAGCCCGTGATCGGTTCGGTCACCCACGACGTGCTGATGAATATCTCGGTGCCCGTGCTCATCGTCCGGTCCGACTGACGCTACCGTTGCCGTTGCCGCCATCTACGTTACTGCTACCGCCGTCTTGCCGGCGACGCGATTCGGGGCGGCCTCAGACCGGTTCGCTCTCACTTGGTTCGACACCACTCGATACGGGCTCGCTCAGTGCGGGCCTGATCACCGCCACCGGGCACGGCATAGTGAGGACAATCAGCTGGCTGACCGAGCCGAGCCAGAAACGCTGCAGGCCATGCCTTCCATGGCTGCCGACGACCAGCAGCCTGGCGCCGGCCGCGACCCTGGCCAACGTCTCGGAGGGCAGCCCGACCTCAAGTCGGAGGTCGAGGTCAAGGTCGGGATACTGCGTGGCCAACCCGGCAACGGCCTCGGCCAGCACGAGACGGTCGGAGTCGTCCGGCTCCATCGGCCAGTCGATCACCGCGGTGTCCGCCGTCCACGGGGTCGGCGCGCTCCAGCAGTACACCGCCGTCAAGGGCTCACCGTGCCGGTCTGCCTCCTCGGCGGCGAACCGCACCGCGGCCAACGATATGTCAGACCCGTCCACTCCCACCACGACGCCGCGCCCCGGGGATTCCTTCCGATCAAGGACCACAACCACCGATCCGGGCGCACGAGCGGCGATCTGGGCGGCGCGGGTACTGAACACATAATCGCGGAACCGGCCGAGGGCGTGGGAGCCGACAACCAGGAGTTCCGCGCCCGCTGCCCTCTTCGCCAGGGCCGAGGTAGGAGACCCAACGAGCACCGTGGAGTGGATGGCGAGGTGTGGTTCCAGGCGGACCGCTTCGGCCAACTCCCTGGCAAGTTCAGTCTCCGCCTGGGCCAGGGCAGCCCCGCGGAATCCGGCCGGAATGTCCCCCCATGTTTCGTCTACGACATGCACGAGATCGATCCCACATCGGCGCGGCGCAGCGTACCCGAGAGCCCACAGCAGTGCGCCCTCGTCCGTCGGCCTTCCGCTCAGTCCTACCACGATCCGCGTGTTCATCACGTACTCCTCCGCTGCCCGCCAACGGAACCATACTCCCCGCCCACGTCAGGGACGGATAGAGGCCAAGGTCCCGGCAGAACTGCGATCGCGTTGGGCACTGCAGCGGGGGTGCCCCTATGTGTTTCGTCAAGTCCTGATGGAGGTTTTGTTTTCGTAGAGCGTGCCATTGCGGAGCATGGCGTAGAGCACGTCGCAGCGTCGGCGGGCGAGGGCGATGAGGGCTTGGTTATGGCGTTTGCCTTGGGCGATCTTGCGGTCGTAGTAGGTGCGTGAGACGGGGTCGCTGAGGGCCGCGAAGGCGGAGAGGAACAGCGTGCGTTTGAGGACTTTGTTGCCGCGCCGTGAGGGGTGCTCGCCTCGGATGGATGATCCGGAGCGTCTGGTGACCGGCGCGAGGCCGGCGTAGGAGGCGAGGTGGCCGGCGGTGGCGGACTCCTTGCCTGAGATCTCGGTGATGACACGGGCGGCGGTCCCCACGCCGACGCCGGGCATGCTCGTGATGATCGGTTCCAGTGGGTTTGCGTCGACGACCTCGGCGACCTCGACGGCGATCTCGGCGCGTTGGCGGTGGAGCATGCTGAGCTGCTCGGCAAGGCGCGGTAGCACGGCGCGCGTGGCATGGGTGCCGCCAACGATGACGGTCTGCTCGGAGAGGGCCTGGAAGATTTCCTCGGCCAGGCGGCGGCCCATCCGTGGTGCGAGCGTGAGGAGGCGGTTGCCGACCCGGACCTTCCCGGCGGCCGTCAGCGCTGTCGGTGTCGGGTATTTCTGGAGGAGGTCCAGGACGGCTGGGTGGTCGAGGTGCGGGCCCAGTACTCGCTCCAACGCTGGGTGGATCTGCATCAGCAGCCCCCGGATTCGGTTGCTGGTGGCAGTCATCTGGCCGACGATGTCATCGTCGAATCCGCAGAGCATCGAGAGTTCGGCAACTTGCTCGTCTTCGAGTCGGATCGGCCGTAAAGCGTGCGGGAGGGTGCGGGCGGCTTCGGCGATGATGGCCGCGTCGCGGGCATCTGTCTTTGCCTCACCGGCGTGAAGGTCGGCGATGCGACGCAGTGCCAGACCGGGCAGATACGCCACGAGGATGCCTTCGGCATAGGCGACCGCGACAGGTAGAGCGCCGACTGTTTCGGGCTGGTCGACGACCGGGAGCACAGTGCCGCGGACCTTGAACTTCTGAATCACGGCGCGCAATTTGGCTTCGTCATTGGGGAGCGCTTTGTCGTAGAGGCGTTTCCCGGTGCGGTCGAGAGCGACCGCGTGATGTTCGCTTTTTCCAACGTCAACACCGATGAACACGTCGACGCTGTCGTAATTCTCAATCATGAGTTTCCCCGTCAGCCATGCGGATCGGTTGGCCTGTCCACGGCATCAAGTCTCGGCATCCACGTTACGTTCGACCCAGAAACGAGTTCCAGTCGAGCCCCTATTAGCGATCACCCAATCCCAGTCAGGCCCGGTGACAACACCCCCCGGATCATTAACGACTGGGGGCAGCAACCATGCCGGGCCTAACAGGCCAACACCCTAAGAAGCAAGCTTCAAGGGCTACCTACAAGGTAACGGGGTGGAGGAACCCGTATCCAACAGCGCAACCGGGGGGCGGATCAGTAATCGAACTCGTCGAACTGCGGTGAGTTGAGACCGTCGCCAGTCCAGCCGACCATCGCGGCATCCATGCCGACGAGCGCACGGTGCCGTAGGTCCGCGGTGGTCCCGGCCTCGACGAGTTCGCGGAGGATCGACTCGCTGGTCACACTCACGAGCTGGCTGGACGCCCCGATCAGGAACTGGGCCCGGCCGGGTTCGCCTGAGTCGGTGAGAACGGGGATGTCGACCACGTCGACCTGGCTGCGTGCGCTCAGCGATTCGGCGTAGCCCATCACGGCATCAGCGAGGTCACTTCCCGTGACGACTGACCCTCCCGGGTGAAAAATGCGTTTCATGGCCGACCCTCCCTGATTCACCAAATAACGGTGCTGCCGGGGTCTGGGGCGCGCCTTCATTATAAGACCATTCACGCCCACGGGCGAGTATCCGCCTCGCAATCCGGGAGGCCGGTCACCCCACGTCGGAGACCCTTGCGCGTTCACAGGGTAAGAGTGCGATTCACAACGCTTTCGGCCACCTCGACGAGAGACAGGCTGTTGTTCCGGGCATGGGACCTCAGCACCGCAAAGGCCTCCTCCATGTTCGAGTGATGGGTGTACGCCACAACTCCCTTGGCCTGCTCGATCAGCACCCTGCTGTTCAGTGCGTGCTGCAGCTGGGCCCGCGCGACGCCGCTCTCGCGCAGCGCCCGTTCCTGCAGGATGCCGATCGTCGCCGTGTCGGCCAGCGCCTGGACGGTGAGGAGATCGCCCGCTCCCAGGCCACCGAGACGGTCCCAAAAAAGGTTCAGGGAGCCGATGGTCGTCTGGCGGAGGCGGAGGGGAACGGAATGCATCGACTTGAAGCCCAATTCGAGCGCCCCGGAACGGAACCTGGGCCATTTCGGTGCCACGACGTCGAGATCGGGGATCGCAACGGGCTTGCCCGTCGTATAGCACTCCACGCACGGGCCGTTCCCGGCCCGAAGCTGGAGGATCTCGACGAGTCGGCTGCGCTCGTTGGTCGAGGCAACAACCTCGAGTTCATCGTTGTCGCCGGCAGAGAGGATGATGCCGACAGCGGATGCCTCGAACAAGAGCGCACACTTATCGACGAGTGTGTGCAACAGGTCGAGGATGTCGTAGCCGACAACGAGTGTGTCCGCCAAAGTGACGAAGGTCTCAACCAGCTGACCCTCACGTGTCTTGGTCACCATGAACCCATTCTAAATGGACGCCGCACTAGGAGCCGTCGAATTCTGTCGGAAAACTGATCTTGCGCAACACCACATCGGTTGCGACGTCACGCACCGTCCGACCGTGAGAAAAAGCATAGCCGCGAAGCACGAGGAGTGCATCCGCCGCCGGGAGGTCGAGCTGCGCCAGCAGCATTCCAGTAGCCTGGTGGACCACTCGACGCGAGTACCCCTCGTCGTCGTTCGCGTCGGGTATTCCGGGACGAGCAAACAACGCCCGCCGGAGAACCTGTCGCGCGGCCAGGGACACCAGCACGATCGCATCGTCGATCTGCGACGGGGACATGCTGCCCCGCCGGGTGGAGTAGAGCTCGACCGCCCCGATGTTGAGCGAACCGATGAACATGGGAAAGGCGAACAGTCCGACGACGTCCGTTGTCTCGATTGCGCGGACGAACATCGGCCAGGACGCCGACGGATTCCTGATGTCGGCGCTGAGAACCGGCCGGCGGATGGAGATGGCGTCCCAGCAGGGGCCCTCACCGAGGTCGAACTGGATTTCATCGATCTGAGCGGCCTGTTCGTCGCTCGCGCAGACGGTTTCGGTTCCGAACGGTGCGCCGAGGGTCGAAATCGAGGCGCCCGTGATTGGCAGGCTACTAAGGAACGGCCCGCACAGATTGGACGTGTTTTCCTTGGCCTCGGACAGCTCCAGTGCGGCCGCGGCGAACGCACGGCGGTCGGATGACATCAGGCCCCCGCCCATGCGTCGGCGTGCTCGCGATCCCACACTGGAAGCCAGGGAATCATTGGTCGGCACGACCTCTCAGCTCCTCGAAGGAACGAATGGCTTCCGTAGTGGCTGGGAGCGACGCGATTACCTGCGCTGGTCTCAGCGTATCCCGCCGGGCCGTCCCAGTGTTGCCGATTCGACCGGACAGCCCTCAGGTGTGTCCAGGCAGGCTCGGCCACTCTGACGCCGTAATCACACACCGAACCTGCTCCGGACGGCTGGGCGCGGACCCGGCCGTGACGCTACAAGACTGCCTGGATGGCCGCCGCATAGGCCTGATAGCCGGCGGGAGTCGGGTGGAAGGCATCCGGCCCGGCGAAGTTGACCCAGGATACGAGGTCGCCGATCGCGTGGCCCGCGAAGGCAGCGGACACATCGACGTAGACGATCCTCACGTTCGGGCTGGTTGTCTGGGTCTGGGCCACGACGCCATGGATGGTCTGGTTCAGCAGCGTCGTGGCAACGTTGAGTTGGGTGATCCGCGGGTCGGCCGAGGGGGCGAAGAGAAGCGGGTAGCCGGTGACGACTACTCGGGCGTTCGGGGCCGCGACCGCGACCTGCGCGTACGTCGCGGCCAGACGGCCAGCCAGCACACCGGAGTTGAGCAAGGCTCCGGCCGTGGAGATGGCGTTGCCGCATGCCACGGCATCCGGGGAGACACAGGCCGCCGCGATGCCGGCGACATTCAAGTCATTGCCGCCCACGGTCAGGGTGACCATCGTGGTTCCCCGGTTCAAGACCGACTGCTGGGTTGCAGTGACGTCGAGGGTCGTCGCCCCGCTGCAGCTGACGTTGCGTAGCAGGTTGGTGCCTTTGACGGCGTCCAAGAGCGCCGGGTAGCCGTTTGGGCTTTGCAGGCACGCGTTCGCGTAGCCACCACCTCCCTGCCCGGCCGCGTAGGAGTCGCCGAGGGCGACGTATGTGTTGACCGGGGACCTGGTCACGGCGGAGGCAGGAAGAGCACCGGCAGCGCCAACGCCCGAAGCGGCGAGGAGCACGGCGATGACGCTGGACAGGAATCTGATCGTCGGCTTCATGGCATGACCATACTCCCAACCGCGCATCAGGCGAATGACTCACCTCGGCGTGGCCTCAGCGATTCCGTGCGGGCCACCTGGCACTCCCTATTGGCCTGCGAATCACAGGGAACCGTCCTTGATTTCCTGGCGTTCCATTTCTGGTGAATGGATTCGGTTATGCCCAAGAATTTCCCGTAAGAGGTTCGCGATTGAGGGGTTTGGATCACTCTTCATCGTTGGGCCAACTACCCCGTGGTGCCCCGGGAGAACGAAGGCGATCCCGATGGCGACGACGAGTTTCGGGACGAAATCGAAGTAACTTTGAGCGGCCGAGGACAGAACCCACCAAGACTCCGACCGCAGCTAAAGACAGTCGTTTTCGCAACTCGAGCAGGTACCGTCCGAGTGACATCGTTCGGCCGGCGTCTTGTCGCCGAGCAGTACGCTCAAGCATCAGCGCTACAACTTTGCCGGAGGCTCGACGTGCCTGGCTTCGGTCAGGGAAGACTCGGTTGGGCTGGGTGCAACCGGGGTCGCCGGGTTGGGCTTGACTGTGTCGGTCCCCGTTGGAGGACTTTCCGGTGTCATCTCGCTCTTGAAGATCTTCATCGACTGACCCAGGCTACGTGCCAGTCCGGGGAGCTTGGGAGCGCCGAAGAGAAGCATGATGATGACAAGAATGATGAGGAAGTGCCAACCAGTCAGATTGCTCAACATGGGAGTTCGGCCTTAGATCGAAGGACCGCGTGCGATGGGATGGAGGAAACGGCCAGTGACGGCGACGTTTGACACCTCAGAGCGACGCAAGTGAGTAAACGATGACGTCGTCCCGCAGTCGTGACTGATGACTGGCCCCACCATTGCATCCGGGAAATCTCCCGGCACAAATCAGTGGGGCCCGTCAATTGTCGGATCAGCGGAAGTGAGTTACTGCTCGTGGTTGTGTCCGCTGGTGTTGATCTCCCCGTTCACGCCGTCGGGGAAGAACCCTCCGGACGTGGTCTCCTCCGCTGTCAGGTAGACGATGTTGAGGACCTGCGCGGCGCTACGGCTGAAAACGATGCCGTTACTGTCCGTGGGAACGATGTTGGCGTTGCCGTCGACGACGATGCCCTGGTCGAGGTCGGTCGGACCGTCCACGCTGTCGCGCAGGTCGGAGATGTTCGTCGTCGGCGCGTCCAAACCGAGCGCATACAGGCTTGAGCGGATCGTGGCGGCGTGGTACGCCTCCACGGCCAGGATCCCCGCCGCCGCTTCCAGATACACCTTGCTGTCAATCAGAGGCGCGGCACCTTTGTAGGCGGTCACGCCGACATCCTCGAAGATGAATGCCCCGAGAAGAAAATTCGTCTCGTTGGCATAGACATCGAACGTCTCGCCCGCTGTGATCAAGCCGGCGGCGACAGCGGCCGCGGTGAAGCTGTCACGGAGATCGATGCTCGGCCGCGCAACAGCGGCACCTCCCAGCGCCTCACGCAGGAACGCGACGTGAGCCTTCTCGTCAGCGGCGATCTCCTCAGCAATCTTGCGGAGTTTGCCCGTCGCGAACGAGACCGCTCTACCGCCGAGCACATCGCCGTGGTGGCCCTGGCCTCCGGTCATGTTGTCGGCAAGGCCCATCCCGGTCACGGCACGGAGGTAGAACTCGGCCTCGAGGTATTCCAGGTTGAGCGCGAAGTTGAGGATCGCGGCGTCGCTGGGACCATTGTTATCCGATCCGTGATCGTCTTCTCCCTGCACGGAGTCGCCCTCGTGGGCGAACGCAGCCTGGGGAAGGAGGGCCATGGCACCGACCGACACTCCCGTCAGACCGGCGGCGCGCAGGAACCGCCTCCGGTCCAACGGGTTTTCGGCACTTCGATTGATCGCATTGGTAATGAAGCTTTTCTCGAACATCACATACTCCAATGGTGAAATTGAGGACATCGACGGGATCCCCACGTCCACCCACGATTGCGCCCGCCCTAGCCCATGCGACACCGTTGCCACATGAGAAAAACTCTAGATACGACAGGGTGTCGATGGAAGTGTTTATAAGCGTTTCGTAAAACTTTGAACTGCCTGTGGCCAATTTCAGTGGTGCCGCGTATGGCGATTCTCGTCTCCCGCTCCCACACGGACGGTCACGTGGTTCGGACTAACACCAAGAGCGGCAACGTGCGCACCGTGCCGGTGGTCGACGCCATCGGAGACGTCATCCGAGTACACGTCGCCGGACGGCAACCGGACGAACCGCTGTTTCCACTTCAGTCGGGTTCGTTGCGTCTACTGGCGAACTTCAAGCGTCCGATCAAATGGGATCTGGAGCGTCACGGGCACAGAATCCATGACCTACGCCACACGGCGGCCACCCTGTGGCTCCAGAACGGCGTGGATCTGAAGATAGCCCAGGCGTGGCTCGGTCACCCTCCGCGAAGCTCACGGCAGACACTTACGCACACTGGCTCGGGTCGGGTGCCGACACCGCCGTGCTAGCCCGATTAAACTCAGCTTTCTCAAATGCGGGGCACGCCGGGGTATCCGGGCCAGGAAGCTGTGAGTCCTTGCGTGGTCCCAAGACTGCCGATTTCCCCGGATTTCCGGGGATTTTGCTGGGTGGGCCCTACCGGGCTCGAACCGATGACATCCACGGTGTAAACGTGGCGCTCTACCAACTGAGCTAAAGGCCCCTGCACTCTGACCTCTGCGGGTCGATGACCACTATACAGATTTCGGGTGCCGATGCTTTTGCCGACCCAATCGCACGGCATCCGGATTACGCGGGCTGAAGTTCCTCGATCGCGGCCCAATACGCACCCAGGGAACGGGCCTCGCCCGGGGCAGTGATGAAGCTCGCCCGAATAATGCCCTGTCGGTCGATGAGGAATGTCGCCCTGTTGGCGAAGCCCTTGTCCTCGAGGAACACGCCGTATTCCTTGGCGACGGCACCATGCGGCCAGAAGTCGGCGAGGAGGTTGAACGTGTACTTCTCCTGCTCACCCCAGGCGCGAAGGGTGTGCTTCGAGTCGACCGAGATACCGATCACTTCCACCGCGCTATCGGCGAAGAGCCCGATGTTGTCGCGCAGTTCGCAGAGCTCACCGCTGCAGATTCCGGAGAAGGCCAAGGGGAAGAAGACCAGCGCCACCGACTTCTCTCCCCGGAACTGGCTGAGCTGGATGCGCTGGCCGAACTGGTTGACCAGCTCGAAGTCCGGTGCCTGCGTGTCGTTTTCCAAAGCCATGGAGCGCTTCCCTTCCGTCGCCCACCGGTGCAGTGGAGCGCAGCGACACAGCCTAGCCCCGCCGGATGAGGGAACCAAGAACGCCGACTGCGAACCCTCGGGGAGCCCGGCGAGCGACGTGCGCGGACCCCAGCCGGAATCTGTAGGCTTGACAAGTGCCATTGGTCCCAGCCGACCGCAATCCGGCACGCCTAATTCGGCAGAACAGAATAACGGTCTGCCCATGACAGAGAGGTCGATTGTGACTGTCAACGACCAGGACCCGTACTCGGTGAACAGCACGGATGCGGACCCGCAGGAGACCGCAGAGTGGTCTGAATCGCTGGATTCACTCGTCGCCGCGCAGGGCCACCAACGCGGCCGGGAAATCATGCTGAGCCTGCTCAAGAGGTCCAAGGAACTGCATCTGGGCGTGCCCATGGTGCCGACCACCGACTACATCAACACCATCGCGGCCGGAAACGAACCGGACTTCCCCGGCGACGAGGACATCGAGCGGCGCTATCGCGCCTGGATCCGCTGGAACGCCGCGGTCCTCGTTCACCGTGCCCAGCGCTCCGGCATCTCTGTCGGCGGGCACATCTCCACCTACGCGTCCTCCGCCGCTCTCTACGAGGTCGGTTTCAACCACTTCTTCCGCGGCCATGACCACCCGGGCGGCGGCGACCAGATCTTCATCCAGGGCCACGCCTCCCCCGGCACCTACGCCAGGGCCTTCCTCGAGGGCCGCCTCTCGCACGACCAGCTCGACGGCTTCCGCCAGGAGAAATCCCACGGCCCCAATGGCCTCTCCTCCTACCCGCACCCTCGCCTGATGCCCGAATTCTGGCAGTTCCCGACCGTGTCGATGGGTCTCGGACCGATCAACGCGATCTACCAGGCGCAGACGAACCGCTACCTCACCAACCGCGGCATCAAGGACGCCAGCGACCAGCAGGTCTGGGCGTTCCTCGGCGACGGCGAAATGGACGAGGTGGAAAGCCGTGGCCAGCTCCAGGTCGCCGCGAACGAGGGCCTGGACAACCTCAACTTCATCATCAACTGCAACCTGCAGCGCCTCGACGGGCCCGTACGCGGCAACGGGAAGATCATCCAGGAACTGGAGAGCTTCTTCCGCGGTGCCGGCTGGAACGTCATCAAGGTGGTGTGGGGCCGCGAGTGGGACGACCTGCTCACGCGCGACGTCGACGGTGCCCTGCTAAACCTGATGAACGTCACCCCTGATGGGGACTACCAGACGTACAAGGCCGAGAGCGGCGCGTACGTCCGCGAGCACTTCTTTGGTCGCGACCCGCGCGCGCTCAAGCTCGTCGAGGGTTACACCGACGACGAACTCTGGAATCTCAAGCGCGGCGGCCACGACTACCGCAAGGTGTATGCAGCGTTCAAGGCGGCATCCGAGCACAAGGGCCAGCCGACCGTCATCCTGGCGAAGACCGTGAAGGGCTACGCGCTCGGCCCGAGCTTCGAGGGCCGCAATGCGACGCACCAGATGAAGAAGTTCACCCTCGACAACCTGAAGACCTTCCGCGACAGCACCCACATCCCGATCACGGATGCCCAGCTCGAGGAGAACCCGTATCTTCCGCCGTACTACCGGCCGGACGACAACGACGAGGCCATCCAGTACCTGCACGAACGCCGCCGCGCGCTCGGCGGTTACCTGCCGGAACGCCGCAGCAGGTACACCCAGATCAACCTTCCGGGCGACGCGACCTACGCGCCGACCAAGAAGGGTTCCGGCACGCAGGAGATCGCAACCACGATGGCCTTCGTGCGGCTGCTCAAGGAGCTTCTCCGCGCGAAGGACTTCGGCAACCGGATCGTCCCGATCATCCCGGACGAAGCCCGCACCTTCGGCATCGACGCATTCTTCCCGAATGCGAAGATCTACAACCCGAACGGCCAGCAGTACACCTCGGTCGACCACGCCCAACTGCTCGCGTACAAGGAAAGCCCGCAGGGCCAGATCCTGCACGTGGGCATCAACGAGGCCGGCGCCATGGCCGCCTTCACCAACGTGGGAACCTCCTACGCCACCCAGGGCGAGCCGCTGATCCCGATCTACGTCTTCTACTCGATGTTCGGCTTCCAGCGCACTGGTGACGCCATGTGGGCCGCGGGCGACCAGATGGCCCGTGGTTTCATGATCGGCGCGACCGCCGGCCGTACCACCCTCACCGGCGAAGGCCTTCAGCACGCCGACGGCCACTCTCCCCTGTTGGCCTCGACGAATCCCGCCGTGGTCTCCTACGACCCGGCCTTCGGCTATGAGATCGGGCACATCGTACGGTCCGGCCTTGAGCGCATGTACGGCGGGCAGCACCCCGACCCGAACGTCATGTATTACATCACCGTTTACAACGAGCCGGCCGTGCAGCCGGCCGAGCCGGAAGAGGTGGACGTCGATGGCATCGTTCGCGGCATCCACCGGATCAACCACTCGCCGGTCACCGGACCGAAGGCCCAGCTCCTCGCCTCAGGCGTCGCCGTGCCGTGGGCGCTCGAGGCGCAGGCACTACTCGCCGCCGACTGGGGAGTATCCGCCGATGTCTGGTCCGTGACCTCCTGGGCGGAACTCCGCCGCGACGGTATCGCCGCCGAAGAGCACAATTTCCTCTACCCGGATGAAACACCCCGCACCCCGTATGTCACGGAAAAGCTCGCCGGGGCCGCCGGCCCGTTCGTGGCGGTGACCGACTTCATGCACGCAGTGCCAGACCAGATCCGCCAGTTCGTTCCCGGCGACTTCGCGACTCTCGGCGCGGACGGGTTCGGATTCTCCGACACCCGGCCGGCCGCACGGCGTTTCTTCAAGATCGACGGGCCGTCCATGGTTGTTCGCACCCTCGAGTTGCTTTCCCGCCGCGGCGAGGTCGACCGTGGCCTCGTCGGCCAGGCCATCGCGAAGTACCGTCTGTTCGACGTGACCGCGGGAACCACGGGCTCGGCCGGGGGCGAGAGCTAAAGCCCCCGTGGCACCCACTCGGAAGACGAAGGAGCAGACGCTCGCCTGGCTGCGCACGATTTCCGGCGAGCTGTCCACGGCGACCCTGAAAAAGCTCGAGGACACGCTGCCCTGGTACGGCGACATGCCGCCGGGGCGGCGTTCCGCCGTGGGGCTGGTCGCCCAGGCCGGCATCACGTCGTTCATCTCCTGGTTCGACGACCCGCGGTCCACACCATGGATCGCGGCGGATGTCTTCGGCGCCGCCCCACGCGAGCTGCTCCGATCGATCAGCCTGCAGCAGACGCTCCAGCTGATCCGGGTCACCGTCGAGGTCGTCGAGGAACGAGTGAAGGACGGCAGTGAAGTCCTCCGTGAGGCGATCCTGCTCTACTCCCGGGAGATCGCGTTCGGGGCCGCGGATGTCTACGCCAGGGCAGCGGAAGCACGCGGCCTCTGGGACGTGCGCCTGGAGGCGCTTGTCGTGGATTCGATCCTCAGCGGCGAGTACGACGACGAACTGCCGAGCCGGATCGCGGCGCTCGGCTGGCACGGTCACGGCGAGGTGTGCGTGCTCGTCGGCACGACGCCGAAGATGCTCGACGTCGACCAGCTGCGGCGCGCGGCGCGGCACATGGCCGCGGACGTGCTCATCGGGGTGCAGGGCAACCGGTTGGTCCTCGTCATCGGCCGGGCCCACCCGAAGCCGACGGAGGCCGAAGAAGCCATCGGGACGGCATCCGCCCTCAGTTTCATGGAGATCGCCGTTCAACTGGAACCGAGCTTCGGAGCCGGGCACCTGGTCCTGGGCCATGAGGTTCCCAACCTGGTCGACGCGTCGAAGAGTGCGAAGGCCGCGCTGGCCGGGTTCGCCGTCGCCCGCTCCTGGCGGAACGCCCCACGGCCCGTGCAAGCTGACGATCTTCTGCCCGAACGCGCCCTGGCCGGCGACCCGCTCGCCCGGGCCACACTCATCCACCGCATCTACCGTCCGCTCCAGGCGCACTCCACCGAGCTGCTCACCACACTGTGGTGCTACCTCGACAACGGCCGGTCGCTCGAGGCCACGGCCCGGGAACTCTTCGTGCATCCCAACACCGTGCGTTACCGGCTCAAACGAGTGTCGGAGGTGATCGGCTACGACGCCACCGGGGCCCGAGAGGCGCTGATCCTCCAGGCTGCCCTGATCATCGGCTCGATCAGCGATCACGACGGATCTACCCGGCGCCGATGAGCACACGGCGTCCAATCTGGTGATTATCGACAAACGTTTCGCGAATACTTGGTGTGCACTCGACACCCGTCGAGGAAACGAGCTTGGGAAACTGGTTACATGATTGTTGTCGTCTGCCCCGGCCAGGGCTCGCAAACCCCTGGATTTCTCGAGCCGTGGCTCCGCGAGCCGGGCTTCACCGCCGGCCTGGAAGAGATCTCGGATGCCTGTGGCATCGACCTCGTCCGTCACGGTACGATCAGCGACGCCGACACGATCCGCGACACGAAAATCGCGCAGCCGCTGATCGTTGCCGCGGGACTGCTCACCCTCGACGCTCTTCTCACCGGTGGACGCCGCAGCAAGATCGCCGGCATCGCCGGGCATTCCGTCGGCGAGATCACGGCCGCCTCCGGCGCAGGCATCCTGAGCCCCGCCGAGGCGGTCGGCTTCGTTCGCGACCGCGGCAGCGCCATGGCGAAGGCCGCCGCTCTCGAGCCATCTGGGATGAGCGCGGTGATCGGTGCGGACGAAACTGAGCTGCTCGCCCGCCTCGACACACTCGGCCTCGAGCCCGCGAATTTCAACGGCGGCGGCCAGATCGTCGTCGCCGGTTCACCGGACGCCCTCGCAGCCCTCGCGGCTGACCCACCGACCAGGGCCAGGGTCATCCCGCTCCAGGTCGCCGGGGCCTTCCACACCCGGTACATGAAGCCCGCAGTGGAGCATCTCAGCCAGGTCGCAGCCGGCTTGACCCCCCACGATCCCACCCTGCCGATCTGGTCGAACCGGGATGGAAGCCTCATCGCCAGCGGTACCGGGTTCGTCGAACTGCTGGTGGCCCAGGTCTCCTCGCCGGTACGGTGGGACCTGTGCATGGCGTCCTTTGCCGCTGCGGGAGTGACCGGAATCATCGAGGTCGCGCCGGCGGGAGCCCTCGTCGGCCTTGCCAAACGCGCGCTCAAGGGCGTGCCCAGCGTTGCGATCAAGACGCCGGACGATCTGTCCGCAGCGTTCGACCTGATCGACCAGCAGAACCAAGCCTGACCGAAAGAGATTATGACCAAGCCAACACTCCAGCAGTCGCACGGTCCCCAGTACACCCGCATTCTCTCCATCGGCGCCGCCCGCGGCGACCTGTCGGTACCCAATGCCGACCTCGTCGGGCCGATTGATTCTTCGGACGAGTGGATTCAGCAGCGCACCGGGATCATCAGCCGCAGCCGGTCGAGCCAGAACATCCAGGCCGTCGACCTGGCGACGGATGCCGCACGGGAGGCCATCGAGAAGTCGGGCATCGGCCCTGAACTGATCGACGCCGTCATCGTCGCCACCATCAGCAACGGCCGCCAGACGCCGTCGATGGCCGCCGTGCTCGCCGACCGGGTCGGCGCGAACCCGGCCGCCGCCTACGATGTGAACGCCGCCTGCGCCGGCTACACCTACGCGATCGCCCAGGCCGACGCCCTGATCCGCACCGGCGTGGCGCACTTCGCCCTCGTCGTCGGGGCGGAGAAACTCTCCGACCTGGTCGACCCGACAGACCGGAGCATCTCATTCCTGCTCGGCGACGGCGCCGGCGCCGTCATCATCGGGCCGAGCGACTACCCGGGGATTTCCAGCACGGTCTGGGGGTCGGACGGGTCGAAGGCCGACGCGATCACCATGAACAGCACCCTGCAGGAATACCGCCGAGGCGAAACAGAGTGGCCGACCCTTCGCCAGGAAGGCCAGACCGTCTTCCGCTGGGCCGTCTGGGACATGGCCAAAGTCGCCAAGAAGGCGCTCGAGTCCGCCGGGATCACGAGCGACCAACTCGCCGCCTTCATCCCCCACCAGGCCAATATGCGCATCATCGACGAATTCGCCAAGCAGCTGAAGCTCCCGGCTTCCGTCGTGATCGCCCGGGACGTGGCCACCACCGGCAACACTTCCTCGGCGTCGATCCCACTGGCCACCCATCGGCTGCTCCAGGAGCACCCGGAACTGAGCGGCGGCCTCGCCCTCCAGATCGGCTTCGGAGCCGGCCTGGTCTTCGGCGCGCAGGTCGTCGTCCTCCCGTAGATCCCCCGCAAGACCTCTAAACTGAATCTCGGTCAAACGAGACACCCCCAAGGAGAAAAAAATGGCACTGTCCACCGAAGAAGTTCTTGCCGGCCTGGCCGAGCTCATTAATGACGAGACGGGCATCGCGGCCGACACTGTTGAGCTGGGGAAGTCGTTCACCGACGACCTGGACATCGACTCGATCTCGATGATGACCATCGTCGTCAACGCGGAAGAAAAGTTCGACGTCAAGATCCCGGACGAAGAGGTCAAGAACCTCAAGACCGTCGGCAACGCCGTCGACTTCATCGTCAAGGCACAGGACTAACCCCACCAAGGAACAGGCCGGCCGGCAGTCGCCGACCGGCCTGATCTGTGGGTCAAACCCACCGTTTCCACGCTCATAGAGAGTCTCGTCATGACCAAAAAAATCGTTATCACCGGCATCGGTGCGACCTCCCCGCTCGGCGGCACGGCCGCCGAAAGCTGGGCGGCCCTGCTCAACGGCGAATCCGGCGCCAGCACGCTGGACCACGAATGGGTTGCTCGCACCCAGCTTCCGGTGACGTTCGCGGCCCAGGCCAAGGTCCCCTCCAGCGAGGTACTCGCCCGCCACGAGACCAAGCGCCTCGACCCCTCCAGCCAGTTCGCCCTGATCGCCGGGCGCGAGGCGTGGGCGGATGCCGGCTCCCCCGAGGCAGACCCCGAACGACTCGCCGTTGACTGGGCCACCGGTATCGGCGGGGTCTGGACCCTGCTCGATGCCTGGGACACATTGCGCGAACGCGGCCCCCGCCGCGTCCTCCCGATGACCGTCCCCATGCTCATGCCGAACGGGCCCGGGGCGGCGATCGGGATGGACCTGCACGCCCGCGCCGGCATCACAACGGTCGTGTCCGCGTGCGCCTCGAGCACCGAGTCCCTCGTCAATGCCTACAACCGTCTTCAGGCCGGGCTCGCCGACATCGTCATCGCCGGTGGGTCTGAGGCCGCGATCCACCCGCTACCGATCGCGTCGTTCGCCGCCATGCAGGCGTTGTCCAAGCGCAATGACGACCCGTCGACCGCGTCCCGCCCGTACGACATCACCCGTGACGGCTTCGTGCTGGGCGAGGGCGCCGCCGCGCTCGTCGTCGAGACCGAGGAGCACGCCAAAGCACGTGGGGCGCGCATCTACGCCGAGCTGGTCGGCGGCGCCGTCACCAGCGACGCGTACCACATCACCGCCCCCGACCCGGAGGGCTCGGCGGCCGCCCGCGCCATGATCGCGGCCATCCGCGGTGCAGGAGCCACCCTGTCGGATGTCTCGCACATCAATGCACACGCCACCAGCACCCCGGTCGGTGACATCGCCGAATACAACGCGCTGCGTCGCGTCTTCGGCGACCTGCTCGAGGGTATCCCGGTCTCGGCCACCAAGGCTTCTACCGGTCACCTCCTCGGCGGCGCCGGCGCGATCGAGGCGCTTTTCACCGTGCTGGCCCTCGCCGACCGGATCGCTCCACCGACCATCAACCTGGCCAACCAGGACCCGAATATCCCGCTTGACGTCGTAACGACACCGCGGGCGCTGCCGGCCGGGGACCTCCTCGCCATCAGCAACTCGTTCGGATTCGGCGGTCACAACGCCGTCGTCGGGTTCCGCTCCGTCTAACCGAACCGGCTGGACTCACAGAATGACCCCGACCGGGTTGCGGTCGGGGTCATTTCTTTTGAGATCCCTCGCATTTCGCTCACGCGCCACCGGGAAGTGTCGACCGGTCAACGCGCCATGCGCCATCCTCGGGCAGTCGATGCCGTTCAGCCGACCTTGTGCAGCCAGACGACGGAGTTGAAATCACTTGCGTGGCGGAAGGGTTCGAGTTCGTCGTCCCAGGCCTGCCCGAGGGCCAGCCTGAGTTCGCGGTGCAGTTCGATGGCGTTCGCACCAGCGCGTTCCATGGCGCTTCGCACCCGGTCCTCCGGGACGACCACGTTGCCGGCGGTGTCGGTCTGGGTGAAGAAGATACCCAGGTCCGGAGTGTGCAGCCAGCGGCCACCGTCGGTGCCGAGCCCGGCATCCTCGGTCACCTCAAAACGCAGGTGTTCCCAGCCGCAGAGCGCCGACGCCAGGATCGCGCCGGTTCCCGGCGCACCTTCCCAGTAGAACTCGGCGCGCTGGGCACCCCTGAGCACCGGCTGGTCGGACCAGTCGAAGTTCACCGCCTCGCCGAGCACGCGACCAACCGCCCACTCGACGTGGGGACTCAGCGCACGTGGCGAAGAGTGCACGAAAAGCACCCCTCGCGCAGACGGTGCCTGACGAGCCTGTGTTGCCGACATGGTTTTTGCCGCCATCGTTTCTTCTCCGTTCTGTGAGATGCGTCTTCCCCAACGACCTCTGAACGAAATAATGCTGAATGAAACACGGCTGAACGAACCTGCAGACAATGCGGCGAAGCTATGAAATTATGCGACCCTCCGGCCGCTAGCGCAATTATGCCCCAGGCAAGCGGCAAATCGCAAGGATCTGTGCGGCGTTGCAGGATCGGATTGGGCTTACTCGGTATGGTTATCTAGGAATCTATCGGAGGCCCTGTGTCCGTTCGCACCACCCTGTTGGCGATCCTCACGATCGGGCCGGCGTATGGTTTCCAACTGCACGGCGAATTGGAGTCCCGAACAGCGGGGCGGCGCACGGTCAACGTCGGCCAGATCTACGGCACCCTCGAACGCCTGGTCAAGCAGGGTTCCGTCGAATCAGGCGGGTCCACGGCCGACGGCCTGCCGCTCTATCGCATCACGACCGAGGGCCGGGCCGAGGCGTTGGATTGGCTCACGTCGATCGAGAGCCCCAACGGAGAGGAGTGGAACGACCTCGTGGACCGGGTGCTGATCTCCTCCTCGCTCCCCCACGTCGACACCGTTGCCCTGATTGCGCGCTACCGCGAGCACTGGCAGACCACTGCCGAGAGCCCGGAAAACGTCCCGTCTCCGATCGGACAGGAGCTGCTGGAGACCCGCGCTCGCGTCGCCCTCGCCACAGCCGCGGTCGCGTGGCTTGACTCCGCCGGGGAGTCGCTCCGGGATCCGTCCGCCGACGCGTTCCAGCGCGGGTTGAGTGACGTGAGGCCACGCCGCGGCCGGCGCCCCGTGCCGGTCGCCTGATCCGCATCTGCGGGATCCGCTCCCGTCACTGGCTCATTTCGCCTGGTCGTAGCTGTCGACGGTGGCAACGGTAAGCAGGAAGTCGACCGGGAAATCGCCGAACAGGTGCCGGCCCGCTGTGGCCGCGGCCCGGATCACGATCTGCTCAACATCCTCCGTCAACCCTGCGGGGGTATGCACGATAACCTCGTCGTGCAGAAAGAAGACAAGGTGCGGAGCGAGGGAGAAGCCCGGAGAGGGTCCGGGAATTGTCCCCTCCGGCGCCCGCAGCAGGCGGAGTTCCCGGCGGATCTCTGCCATCCAGCAGAGCGCCCACTCCGCGGCGCTGCCCTGCACGATGAAGTTACGGGTGAACCGGCCCCAGTCCCTCGCCTGGCTGCGCGCCCGGCGCTCGTCGGCATCCGTCGCCCCTGGGTGGTAGGCCTGCGCCTGGGTCGACAGCCAGCTCTCGCCCGGCCGGGGTGAGGATCGACCCAGCCTGGTCGTCACCGTCTCACCGCGTTCGCCGGCCCTGGCCGCTGTCTCGGTGAGGCCGAGCGCACGAGGATAGGCCCTGGCCAGGCGGGGCAGCAAACGACCGCTCTCCCCCGTGGTCGCGCCGTACATTGCGCCGAGCATGGCTACCTTGGCGTGGTCACGGGTTTCTACGACGCCGCTGGCGACGATCCCGGCGTAAAGGTCGCTGCCCCGGCCCGCCGTTGCCATCGCGATGTCGGCTGACAGGGCCGCCAGGATGCGCGGTTCGAGTTGCGCGGCATCGGCCACGACGAGTTTCCAGCCGTCATCGGCTATGACGGCTCCGCGCACCTGTTTGGGCAGCTGCAGCGCTCCGCCACCGCGGGTCGCCCACCGGCCCGTCACCACCCCGCCGGGAACGTACTCGGGGTGGAACCGGCCGTTGACGATCCAGGTGTCCATCCAGTACCAGCCGTTGGCGCTGAGAAGCCGGGCGAGTTTCTTGTACTCCAGCAGCGGCGCGATGGCGGGGTGTTCAAGCTTTTGCAGTTCCCAGGCGCGGGTCGAGCTCAGCGACATCCCGACCCGCTGGAGGGCGCGCAGCAGGTCCTGCTGGGAGTCCGGGTTGATCTGGGGGTCGCCGAGTTCGGTTCGGATTCGTCGGGCCAGGCTTTCGAGCCGCTCCGGCCGTAGACCGGGGGCGACGCGGGGGCCGAGTTCGCGGGTGAGGAGCCGGTCGTGCACCTCGGTGCGCCAGGGCAGACCGGCGAATTGCATCTCAGCCGCGATCAGGGCCCCGGCCGATTCCGCGGCGAGGAGGAGCCGGAGCCGACCGGGCTCCGCACAGGCCGCGACCGCCGTGAGCTGGCGCCGGAACTCGGTCTGCGCGTCGTCTTCGGGCGGTGCCTCATCCGCCTCGTCGTCGGCGAAGCCGAGGTCGAACAGAGTCGAGCCGGGTTCGGGGGCCTCCGGCACAACCGCCGGGCCGCTGTCCCACCGGCTCGGTGCCGCCCTAGCGAGCTCGCTCGTCGAGGTCAGCGACGACTGGCGGAGGATGGCGTGACAGAGGCGCAGGTCGTGCCCGCGCTGCACCCGCACGCCCGCGGCCAGCAGCAATGGGTACAGCCGTGAGGTGTCTTCCCAGACCCAACGCGGCGATCCCTGTTCCGCCGCAACGACTTCGCCCAGGAACTCGGCGAAGGAAAGCCGCCGCGCGGGCGCGCTCTCGTGCCCCGTGGAGTCGAGGGGAACGACGAGGAACTCCCCGTTACCGGTCCGTCCGGCCAGTAGGTACACGTTCCATTCTGCCCGGTCTCGCCGACGGCGCTGTCCGCCCTGGCTCTGGCGGTGCCGCTGACTGTGTCAGGCACCCGTTCAGAACTCGCCCAGAAGATCGGCCGTTTCCGCGTCGGAGTGGTGGTGGAAATCCCGGTAGAACGGGCCAATCGCCCAGAACGCCGGGGCTGACTTCAGGACGACGACCCGGTCGGCTTCATCTCCGAGTTCGGCGACGAGACGGGCCGGGGCGACCGGGACCGCGATCACGGTCTGCGCGGCACACTGCCGCCGAACTTCGGCCAGAGCCGCCCTGATCGTGGCCCCGGTCGCTATGCCGTCGTCGACGACCACCGCGACCCGGCCCGTGGCGAGCACCGGCTGCCGGTCACCACAGCAGAGGATGCGCCGGCGCTCCAGTTCGGTCGACTCGCGGCGCGCGACCCGGCCGGCTGCGCCGGTACCAGAGCCACCGACGACGAGGCGGCCGAGAGGCGCGTGCAGCCGTTCGGAGATCGGGGCCGCCACGGGAACGCCTCCCCTGGGCAGCGCGTAGACCACCGGGTCATGGAGGTCCAGCGCGGCCACCCGATCGGACGGCCTCCGGCCGGCGTCGCTCCTGTCCTCGAACGTAGGGCTCCCACCCGATTTTCCCGCGCAACCAGGTTGCAGCCCAACTCCAACGATCCTGCCCGGTGCGATGCTGTGTGTCGATGCCGGTGAGCCGCCGTGGCGGCCGGTAGCGGAGTCAGTCAGCGGGCGCTCCGATCTTGTCGCCGTTCGACGTCACGCCTCCACACTCCACCTACACATCGCTGTCAAACGCAACTAAATCCCCGGCAGAAGGTTAGATTCGCGGCCCCTGCCCGAACCATCCAACCGTTTTGTCATCATTGACATCCGGTGGCCTCGGGAGCACTATGAGACTAAAATCCGCCCAATCGATTCGACCGGGCGCGCCGCGATCGGGAGGCATTGTGCAAATACCGGCTCAATTCGACTACGTACGAGCGAGCACGATCGAAGACGCCCTTGCGCTGCTCGACCGTCACGGCGCAGAATCCCGCGTCGTCGCCGGGGGGCACAGCCTTCTGCCGATGATGAAACTACGGCTGGCCAGGCCGGAGTGCCTGGTCGACATCAACGACCTGTATGAACTCGATTTCATCCTCCCCGAGGCGACCCAGCTGCGAATCGGCGCCCTGACCCGTCACTCAGCCCTCCTGGAGTCGACCGACGTGGCAAGACTCTTTCCGATCGTGATCGATGCCGAGCGGGTGATCGCGGATCCCATCGTGCGCAACAGGGGCACCATCGGCGGTTCGCTCTGCCAGGCGGATCCGGCCGAGGACCTTGCCACGGTGTGCGATGTGTTGCACGCCCAGGCTGTCGTGCGCGGCCCAGGGGGCGAGCGCATCCTCACAATGGACGAGTTCCACAAGGGGCCCTACGAGACGGCGGTCGCGCAGAACGAATTGCTGGTCGAGATCCGGTTCCCGATCCGGCCGCGTTCGGGCAGCGCGTACGAGAAGGTCGAACGCCGGGTCGGCGACTGGGCCGTCGTGGCGGCGGGCGCTGCCGTCAGTTTCACCGTGGACGGCTCGGTGGACGATGTGGCCATCGGCCTCACCGCGGTGGGCCTTGACGGCACAATCTCGGAGGCGGAAGCGGTGCTCCGCGGCCGGCGGCCCTCCGAGGTACTGTTCGCGGAGGCCGGGAGGCTCGCTGCCGAGGCCTCACTGCCCGTCGACGACCAGCGCGGGCCGGTCGACTACAAACGGCACCTTGCCGACGAACTCACCCGCAGGGTCCTGCGTCGCGCGTGCGCGCGTGCTCTCGAGACCCAGACCACGACAATGCAGGAAGGCTGAAGTCGATGCAGATCAGCATGACCGTGAACGGCGACGAGATCACCCGTGAGAGTGAGCCTCGAGTGCTGCTCGTCCACTTCATCCGCGACGAGCTGAGACTCACCGGCACCCATTGGGGCTGCGACACGTCCAACTGCGGCACCTGCGTTGTCCTGATGGACGGCGTTCCGGTCAAATCCTGCACCGTGCTCGCGGCGATGGCGGACGGCCACGCCATCACCACGGTCGAGGGTCTGGCCACCGGGACGACCCTCGACCCGGTGCAGCAGGGCTTCATGGAGGAGCACGGACTGCAGTGCGGTTTCTGCACGCCGGGAATGATGCTCACGGCGCGGGCGCTGCTGGACCGGAATCCGCACCCGGATGACACCGAAATCCGGGAGGCTATCTCCGGCCAGATCTGCCGCTGTACCGGGTACGCCACGATCGTACGGTCGGTGAAATGGGCCGCCGAACACCCCGCAGTCGAAGAAAACGCTGAAGAAGAGGTCACGGCATGACCATCACTGAGACCCACGCCCCGAACCCGGCGGCGGGCGACGCCGACCGCCCGATCGGCTACGGCCGCATCCAGCGCAAGGAAGACCCCCGTTTCGTGCGGGGTAAGGGACACTACGTCGATGACATCGTGCTTCCTGGAATGCTGCACGGTGCCATTCTGAGGTCGCCGGTGGCGCATGCCCGCCTCGTCTCCATCGACACCACCCGGGCCCTGGCCCACCCCGGTGTCGTGGCTGTCATCACGGGCAAGGACCTGCTCGGGCTCAAGCTGGCCTGGGCGCCGACCCTGTCGGCCGACGTGCAGGCCGTGCTCGTCACCGACAAGGTGCGGTTCCAGGGTCAGGAGGTCGCGTTCGTCATCGCCGAGGACCGCTATGCCGCCCGCGACGCCCTCGAACTCATCGATGTCGACTACGACGTGCTCACTCCCGTAGTCGATGCCCGCCACGCCCTCGACCCCGGTGCGCCGGTCATCAGGGACGAGATCGAGGGGCGCACCGACAACCACATCTTCGACTGGGAGGCCGGCAACGCCGCCGAAACCGACGCGGTCTTCGCCTCCGCCGACGTCATCGTCAAACAGGAGATCGTCTATCCGCGGTCACACCCGGCCCCGATGGAGACCTGCGGGGCTGTCGCCGACTTCGAACCGATCGAAGGCGCCCTCACCCTGTACGAGACCAGCCAGGCCCCGCACGCTCACCGCACCCTGTTCGCGATCGTGTCCGGCATCCCCGAACACAAGATCCGGATCGTGTCCCCCGACATCGGCGGCGGGTTCGGCAACAAGGTCGGCATCTACCCCGGCTATATCCTCGCCGTCGTCGGGTCGATCGTCACCGGCCGGCCGGTCAAATGGGTCGAGGACCGTTCGGAGAACCTGATGTCGACGTCGTTCGCTCGCGACTACATCATGCAGGGAGAGATCGCGGCCACGAAAGACGGCAAGATCCTTGCGGTCCGCACGAACGTGCTCGCCGACCACGGCGCCTTCAACGCCACAGCACAGCCCACGAAGTACCCGGCCGGCTTCTTCCACATTTTCACCGGCAGCTACGACCTCCAGGCCGCGCACTGCAAGGTCACCGGCGTGTATACGAACAAGGCACCCGGCGGGGTCGCCTACGCCTGCTCTTTCCGGGTCACCGAAGCCGTCCTCCTCGTCGAGCGCATGGTCGACATGCTCGCCCAGAAACTGGAGATGGACCCGGCGGAACTCCGACTGAAGAACCTGATCAAGCCGGAGCAGTTCCCGTACAAGAACAAGACGGGGTGGGAGTACGACTCAGGCAACTACGAGCGGGCGATGCGTCTCTCGATGGAGATCGCCGGCTATGACGACCTGCGGCGAGAGCAGAAGGAGAAACGTGCCCGCGGCGAGTTGATGGGAATCGGTATCTCGTTCTTCACCGAGACCGTCGGAGCCGGCCCGCGCAAGCACATGGACATCGTCGGCCTGGGCATGGCCGACGGTGCCGAGCTGCGAATCCACCCGACCGGCAAGGCCGTGGTGCGGATCTCCGTGCAGAGCCAGGGCCAAGGCCATGAGACCACCTTCGCGCAGATCGTGGCCGAGGAGATCGGCATCCCCCCGGAGGACATCGATGTGGTGCACGGCGACACCGACCAGACCCCTTTCGGCCTGGGCACCTACGGGAGCCGGTCGACCCCGGTCAGCGGCGCCGCAGTGGCCCTCGTCGCCCGCAAGGTGCGGGAGAAGGCGAAGTTCATCGCCGCCGCGATGCTCGAAACCCGTCCGGAAGACCTCGAATGGGAGAAGGGACGCTGGTTCGTCAAGGGCGACCCGAGCGTCGGCAAGACCATGGCCGAGATCGCCATGGGTGCGCATGGCACCGTAGCGCTGCCGGAGGGCATCGACGGCAACTTGGACGCAGAGGTGACCTACGACCCGCCCAACCTCACCTTCCCGTTCGGCGCCTACATCTGCGTCGTCGACGTCGACCCGGGAACAGGCCACGTCAAGGTTCGCCGGTTCATTGCCGTCGACGACTGCGGCACTCGGATCAACCCGATGATCATCGAAGGCCAGGTGCACGGCGGCCTGACCGACGGCGTCGGGATGGCGCTGATGCAGTTCATCGGGTTCGACGAGGCCGGCAACAACCTTGGCGGGTCGTTCATGGACTACCTCATCCCCACGTCAATGGAGGTTCCGAACTGGGAGACCGGGTTCACGGTGACTCCGTCGCCGCACCACCCGATCGGTGCGAAAGGAGTGGGCGAGTCGGCAACCGTCGGTTCACCGCCCGCCATCCTGAACGCCGTGGTTGACGCTCTCTCGCCCCTCGGCGTCACGCACATGGACATCCCGTGCACCCCGGCCAGGGTCTGGGCCGCCATGCAGGGCCGCGCGACACCACCGATCTAGCATGCCGATCTCGGGTGGGGCACTGGAACAGCGTGCCCACGAACTCGCCGAGCGACGCGAGGCGTTCGTTCGGGCCACGGTGGTGCGCGCCCAGCGACCCACGAGCGCCCACGCCGGTGACACGGCGCTCCTGCACGCCGACGGACGCCTGGACGGTTTCGTCGGCGGAGCCTGCGTCGAGGCATCGGTGCGCGAATACGGTTTGCGGGCGTTGTCTGCGCGCGAGCCGCTCCTGCTCCGGGTCGTCGCCGGGGAGCCGTCGCACAGAACGGAGGACGGCGCCGTCGAGGTGTCGAACCCGTGCCTGAGCGGAGGCGCCGTCGAAATCTTCCTCGAACCGTCCGTGCCGGCGCCGCGCGTCGTGGTGGTCGGCGCGACCCCCGTCGCGCGGGCTCTGGCAGTGCTGGGCGCCGGGCTCGGGCTCGAGATGGAAGTGGTGGACGGGGCGGCGACGGCACCCCTGCCCGATGATGGGGGCCTGATCGTTGCATCGCACGGCCACGACGAGGAGCCGTCCCTCGAAGCCGCACTCCGTGCGGGTGTCCCCTACGTGGCCCTCGTCGCCAGCGCGGAACGGGGCACCGCCGTGGTTGCCTCCCTGAACGTCGACGACGGGCTGCGCTCCCGCGTGTTCAGCCCGGCGGGGCTGGATCTCGGCGCCCGGACCCCGGCTGAGGTCGCGCTGTCGATCCTGGCCCAGCTGATCGCCGAGCGCACCAGGCAGCGATCGGCCGGAACGGCGGCGTCCGTCGCTGTGGCCAGGGCGACAACGGCCATCGACCCGGTCTGCGGGATGAGCGTCGCCGCCGTCGATGCCACCCCTCAGGTGGACCGTGACGGTGTCCTGACCTACTTTTGTTCAACGGGCTGCCGGGCTGCCTTCCTCGCTGATCCGGAGCGGTATGCCGCCCACGCCTGAGGCAAGCGTCGCCGGCCTCGTGCAGGCCGCTGGGGCATCCCGTCGGCACGGCCGGCCCAAACAGCTGCTCCCCTCCCGCGATGGGGTTATTTTTGACGCCCTCGGGCGGAAGCGATGACCGCTTCGGCCCGCGCCGGAGCCGAAGACGCGGTGAAGGCGCTCATCCCCGACGTGGACTCCCTGCTGCACAAGCTCGAGGAGATCGACTACCTGGCCGATTCCGGATTGGCCACTGCGCTGTTCCTGGCCGTGCGGATGCCGCAGCCGATCCTGCTCGAAGGTGAGCCGGGAGTCGGCAAGACCGAGGCTGCGAAGGCTCTCGCCCGCGTGCTCGACACGCCGCTGTTCCGACTGCAGTGTTACGAAGGAATCGACGCCGGCGAAGCCCTCTACGAATGGAACTACCCTCGCCAGCTCCTCGGGATCCGGCTGGCCGAGGCGCGCAACGTGACGCTGGCAGAGACTGAGCTATTTGGTCCGGAATACCTGCTGCGACGCCCCCTCCTGGCGGCCATCGAGCATCCGGGCCCGCGCCCGGCCGTGCTGCTGCTTGATGAGATCGACCGAGCCGACGCCGAGTTCGAGGCATTCACCTTCGAACTGCTCGCTGAGGCCGCGGTGACCATCCCAGAGCTCGGCACAGTGCGGGCCAGCCACCCACCGATCGTCATCCTGACCTCGAATCGCACCCGCGACCTCCACGACGCGCTCACCCGGCGCTGCCTGTACCACTGGATCGACTACCCGGCGCCGGAGCGCATCGCTGAGATCGTGCGACGTCGCGTTCCGACCAGCGCTGAGCCGCTCGCCCTGCAGGCTGCCACCGCCATCACGGCACTGCGTTCCCTCGACCTGGCGAAGCCGCCCGGCATTGCGGAGGCGATCGACTGGGTGTCTGCGCTGGCCGTGCTGGGCGTGGACCGTCTCGGTCCGGCCAGCATCAACCACACCTGGGGGTCCATCCTGAAGAACCGGGACGACCTCGACCTGGCGAAGTCGCGCGGGACCGCCTGGCTGACCGGTGCGGCCCATGGCTGAAAACCAGGCGCTCCGGCGGGCACCACGGGTGGAAGCCGCCGCCCTCGCGGCCGGCTTCACCACCGCCCTGCGCCGTGCGGGGCTTCCGGCCTCCCTGGACAGTGCCGCCCGGCTGGCCGAGGCGCTCCGGCTAGTCCCGCCCCATTCCCTCGGCCCGCTGTATTGGACCAGCAGGGTGGTGCTGGTCAACTCCCATGAGCAACTTCCGGTTTTCGACAGCGTGTTCACGGCGGTCTTCGGCGGGTTCCTTGACCCCGCCGACAACCGGGGCGACAACACGGCCCCGCCGTCGATCGGCTCCGAACCACGCTCCCGGCCGTCCCCGACCGACGACCGCCCACTCGGCGCCGACAATGCCGATCGCGCGCCGCAGC
The DNA here is from genome assembly GCF_004402785.1 of Cryobacterium algoritolerans. GTDB lineage: Bacteria > Actinomycetota > Actinomycetes > Actinomycetales > Microbacteriaceae > Cryobacterium > Cryobacterium algoritolerans. The sequence continues at coordinate 35,788 of NZ_SOFP01000063.1, read as the reverse complement.
CGCCGGCCCTGGTACCGGGCGGCGACTCCTCAGGCCTGAACGGCCCGGAGCGGGAGGCGGTTCTGATGATGGCCTCGGCCGACGAAAGGCTGCACGACATGTCGTTTGCCGAGCTGACCGCAGAGGAAATCACCCGGATGCGCACCCTCGTGCGGCGGATCGCCCTGTCAACGCCGACCCGCCTCAGTCGCCGCACCAGGGCCTCTGCGACCCGCACCACCCGGCTGGACCTCCGCCGCACCGTACGGGGCGCGGGCCACACGGGTGGGGACCCGGTCCGTCTCGTCTACGCCCGGCGGCGCCCCAGGGCCCGCCGTCTGGTGTTGCTCTGCGACGTTTCCGGGTCGATGGAGCCGTATACCCGGGTCTTTCTGTCCCTGGTCCAGGGTGCTGTCTCCGGCGCACAGGCCGAAGCATTCGTGTTCTCAACCAGGCTGACCCGGCTCACCAGACAGCTGGCGCTGCGGGATCCGGACCAGGCCCTCGCACAGGCCGCCGCTGGTGCAGAGGACTGGGCCGGAGGCACGCGGCTGGCCGAGAGCATCCGGCGTTTCATCGACGATCACGGTCGACGCGGGCTTGCCCGTGGAGCGGTGATCGTGCTGATCTCCGACGGATGGGCTCAGGACGACCCGGCAGAGGTCGACGCCCAGATGGCCAGGCTTCGCCGGCTCGCCTTCCGGATCGTCTGGATCAACCCACGCAAGGTGGCGCCAGACTACCAGCCGCTCGCGGGCGGCATGGCCGCCGCCCTGCCCTACATCGACGCCTTCGTCAGCGGTCACAGCTACACGGCCCTGGCGGAAGTGGCGGCAGCGATCCGCGCCGACCGCATTCCACAACCCGCGAACAAAGGGACGAAATAATGCAACTCGACAGCACATTCACCGTTCTGGCCCCGATCGAAACGGTGTGGGAGACCCTGATGGACTTCGAGCGGGTCGCCGGCTGTGTTCCGGGGGCTGAAGTGCTCAACAAACTCTCCGACGACGCCTACCAGGTGGGAATGAAAGTGAAACTGGGCCCGGTGTCCATGCAGTACAAGGGTTTGATGAATGTGATCGAGCGGGACGCTACCGCGCACCGTGCCGTATTCCAGGGCCGCGCCCAGGAGGCTCGCGGGCAGGGCACCGCCCAGGGCACAGCCACCCTGTCCCTCGTCGAGACGGACGGCACGACCACCGGCACGGTCAGCGCGGAGGTGGACCTCTCCGGTAAAGTCGCTGCCATGGGGAAGAGCATCATCGGCAGCGTAACCGACCAGATGATGGCGCTCTTCGCGGACAACCTGCAGGCCATGGTCACCGGTTCCGGCACGGAACCCGCCGCCCCTCCGACCGGGGGCGAACCTGCTTCGGCCACGGTGGGCGCAGCGCCCTCGCCCGGCCAGGCTGGGTCGCCGGCGATGCCGCCGCCCTTGTCCCGTCCGCTGCAGCATCAGGCCCCGCGCACGGCCGAGACAAGCCTGAACGCCCTCACCCTCGCCAAGGGGATGCTGGCCGACCAGCTCAGCAGCCCGGGGAAACTGGTGGGCCTCCTCGCCGGCGTGGCTTTCCTCGCCTATCGGGTCGGCCTAGCGGTTGGCCGCAGGGGACCCCGATGATCCGCTCCCCCGCCGACCATGCGTGACATCATCGGCGCCCTGATGCCGGGCTGGCGGAACGGCGCCACCGCCGGTCTCGCGACCGTGGTTCGCACGTTCGAGTCCGCCCCTCGCCCGGCGGGTGCGTCGATGCTCGTCACCCCGGACGGGGCAGTCACCGGCTCGGTCTCCGGCGGGTGTGTGGAGGGTGCGGTGTACGACGTCGCGACCCAGGTCGCCGCCGACGGCCGGCCCGTTCTGGTCCGATACGGGATCAGCGACGATGACGCGTTCTCGGTCGGGTTGACCTGTGGCGGCATCCTCGATGTGTTCATTGAACCCGTTTCGCGGCAGACGTTCGCCCAGTTGGAGGACGTCCGCACTGACATCGATGCTTCCCGGCCGGTGGCGGTGGCGACGGTGATCGAGCATCCGGATGCCGACATGATCGGCCGACACCTCGTGGTCAGGCCGAACGGGTTCGAGGGCGACCTCGGGTCTGACCGGGCGAACCGCGCCGTGAGTGACGACGCCATGGGGCTTCTGGCCGCCGGCCGCAACACGACCCTGACCTATGGCCCAGACGGCGAGCGGCAGGGCGAGGGGATGCGGGTGTTCGTCAACAGCCAGGCACCCCGGCCACGGATGTTCGTGTTCGGCGCCATTGACTTCGCCGCGGCCCTGACGCGCCTGGCAGCGTTCCTCGGCTACCGTGTCACCGTCTGCGACGCGCGGGAGGTGTTCGCGACGCCCGCCCGTTTTCCGGATGCCGACGAGGTGATCGTCGCGTGGCCCCACCGGTACCTGGCCGAGCAGTTCGCGGCCGGCCTTGTGGACTCGCGCTCGGTCATCTGCGTGCTCACCCATGACCCCAAGTTCGACGTTCCCCTGCTCGAGCTGGCCCTGCGCGCCCCGGCCGTGGCGTACATCGGGGCAATGGGATCCCGGCGCACCCACGAGGACCGCCTCGCCAGGTTGAGGGATACCGGGCTCGGCGAGGCCGACCTGGCCCGGCTGCACAGCCCAATCGGCCTCGACCTCGGTTCGAGAACCCCCGAGGAAACAGCCGTGTCGATCGCCGCCGAAATCATTGCCGGGCAGTGGGGCGGAACCGGTGAGCCGCTCGGCAACCTCGACCAACGTATCCACCACGACGACCTCGACGAGCCGGCCGACGACCCGCGATAAAAGCGACCCCTTGCCGAGGGCCCGACACCTTCCTAAACTCTGAGGATAACCGACCCCGGGCTTAAACGGCGGCCGGCCGATTCGAAGGCGACAAGCGAGGAGACCGCGATGGCACTCAAATTCGGAGTATTGGCTCTCGTCGAAGCGAGGCCCGGCAAGGAAACGGACGTCTGGAACTTCCTCAGCGGAAGCCGGGATGTTGTGCTCGGTGAGCCGGATACCCGCACCTGGTACGCGTTCCGGGTGGACGACGTCACCTTCGGGATCTTCGACACGTTCGAGACCGAAGAAGGCAGGCAGGCGCACCTCGACGGCGCCATCCCCGCTGCCCTGGCCGAGCACGGGCCGACCCTTCTGGCCAAGGACCCGGACATCCGCCTGATCGAGATTCTTGCCGTGAAATGAAGCGGCCGGGAACCTGCCCGTCCGCGGTCCCGGCGCCTATCCGCGAGCGTGGTGGGGAGTTACCTGGCACCATGAATGAGACAAAATCTCGCGGGCACGGCGTCGCTGTGCGATACATGCACTTCATCGACCGGCTGAGCCTCAGGATTGTGCGCGCGATCGGCACGCCGCCGCTTGGCCCCGAGGACCAGGTCGTGAAGACACCATCGACCATTCCACCCCGAATGCGATCCTGAACTGCCCGGCTGAGCACAAACCAGAATTGCCGGACGGGCCGGTCGACGAGTTCGGAATGCCCCAATCGCGCGGTTGAACCGGGCGGTCACCCGTCGCGCCGCACACGAGCTGGCAGGCCAGGCCCGACCCGGTGAAAGCTCTCGTCTTCCATGGCGTTCGCCGGGCCTTCGTCCATCCTGGCCCTCATATGGTTGTTTCCTTCGCCCTGATCCGGTGGCGCTTTTCGCGAAAACGACCTGAGGACGATCATGACAACCAACACCGCGCAAACCGTTGATACCCGCGCCAAATCGAGCATGAGCAAGGTCCCCGAACCCACCCTGGTCTTCTGGATTATCAAGATCTTGGCGACCACCGTTGGTGAAACCTTTGCCGACTTCCTCGCCACCAACCTCAACCTTGGGCTGACCAACACGACATACGTGATGGGTGCCTTCCTCGCCATCGCCCTGGTCGTCCAATTCCGATCTGCCCGGCATGCGCCAAGCATCTACTGGCTTGCCGTCGTGCTGATCAGCGTCGTCGGCACACTGATCACCGACAACCTGACCGACAACTTCGGCGTCAGCCTCGAAACCACCACGATCGTCTTCGCCGTCGCCCTTCTGGCAACCTTCATCGCCTGGTATGCCAGCGAGAAGACGCTCTCCATCCACACCATCACCACCACGAAGCGAGAAGCCTTCTACTAGCTGACGATTTTGTTCACCTTCGCCCTGGGCACCGCCGCCGGCGACCTCATCGCGGAAGGCCTGAACCTGGGCTACTGGGTGTCGGCGCTCATTTTCGCTACCGCCATCGCGCTCGTGGCCGGCGCCCACTTCGTCGCCCGGCGCGGCGCCGTGTTCGCGTTCTGGGCAGCGTATGTCCTCACCCGCCCGCTTGGCGCGTCCCTGGGCGATTTTCTCTCCCAGCCTCGTCACGATGGCGGCCTGGGAATCGGAACCGTCGGCACGAGCGTCGTCTTCCTCACCGCGATCCTCGCACTGGTCAGCTACCTGACCCTCCAGAAGCGCACCGCCGCCACTGACGTAGCGGTCGACTGATTTGGAACTCAAACCGATCATCGCGCGAAGCGCGCAACGCGTTCCCGAAGTCACCGTGTTCTTCTGGCTCATCAAAGGCCTGTCGACCGCGCTGGGCGAGTCGACAAGCGACTTCATGGTGCATGCGATGCCCCCATTGCGGCGGTGCTGGTCGGGTTCGCCGGGTTCGCCGCCGCACTGGTCATCCAGTTCAGGATGCACCGGTATGTACCGTGGGCCTATTGGCTTGCGGTGGGGATGGTCGGCGTCTTCGGCACGATGGTCGCCGATGTGCTCCACGTCGGATTCGACGTGCCCTTTTGGATGTCGGCCGGCCTGTTTGCGGTATCACTGACTGCCATTTTCCTGGTCTGGAGTCGAGTCGAGGGCAACCTGTCGATTCACTCGATCGACAGCACACGCCGGGAAGCGTTCTATTGGCTCGCCGTCGTCGCTACTTTCGCGCTCGGCACCGCGGTGGGCGATCTGACCGCCGTGACCGTGCATCGCGGCTACTTCCTGTCCGCGATGCTGTTCGCCGTCGGGATCGCGATCCCGGCCATCGGGTTCACCCGGTTTCGTTGGAACGCGATCTTCTCGTTCTGGTGCGCCTACGTCGTCACTCGCCCGCTCGGCGCATCCCTGGCCGACTGGCTCGGCAAGCCGACCTCCGAAGGCGGCTTCGGGGTCGGCAGCGGACTGGTCGCCCTGACCCTCACGCTGGTGATCGCAGGATTGGTCGCGTACCTCTCGGCGGCTCAACGAGTCGACACGAGAGTTGTCGCGGGCGAAATCTACGTGGGGCCGGTGGGACCTCAGCGAAACATCCGGCGAGAGGCCGGGCTCAGCCGCATTGAGCGCTCGGCCGGCCGAGCAAACCTACTGAATGCAAACCGCCGGAAAACCGTTGAAGAGACAGCCCCGTACTAAGCGGGCACCGTGCGGCCCCACGAAGCGTCAGCGTCTCGTAACAAATTGGTCATTGTGCTCGAGGCCCAACATGGATTGACTGGGGTCGTCGAGAGGAACCCATGTCTGCAGCGGTTGGTCCACTGGTTGATGCACCGGGGGTGACACGCGTGTCTGCCGTCATGGTCGCCGCGCTCCGCTGCGGCGTCGCTCTGATGTGGATACAGAATGTCGCGTGGAAGGTGCCCCCGGATTTCGGTCGGGCGAACAACGACGGCCTGTACTTTTGGGCGAGCAAGGCGGTGGCGTATCCGGTGTTCGCCCCGTATTCGGCGTTCGTCGATGGGGTCGTGCTGCCCAACATCGAGGTCTTCGGATGGTTCACGCTTCTTGTCGAAGGCGGGCTGGGAGCTTTCCTGCTCGTCGGTCTCGCCACTCGGTTCTGGGCCGTCGTCGGCATGGGCCAGACACTGGCGATCACCCTCTCGGTTCTGTTTGCGCCACACGAATGGCAGTGGTCGTATTACCTCATGGGGCTTGCGCACCTCGCGATCTTCGCGACCGCAGCCGGGCGCAGCTACGGAATCGACGGGGTACTGCGCAAGACGTGGTCGGCGTCATCGGGTCGACTAGCACAGCTCATGATGAGGCTGTCGTGACAGGCATATCCGGCACATCGAGTGCCAACGACCGCGCGGCAGTACTCGTCGGGGCCGCCGCGATCGCCCTCGCCGGTTTCGTGATCGGCGCCCAACTCCCCTCGGAGTTTCGGTTCGTGAACATCGGGCCGGTCGGTGCAGGCCTCCTCGTGGTCAGCGGCGTTCTCTCGATCGTGAGCGGCATCGTCCGGCGAAGGCTGTTGCGATCGATCGCCGGCGCACTTCTTATTGGGGCCGCTTTCACCCAGCTCCTGGGTCTCGCTTTCTCGATCCGGCCGCTCGGCGGTGACGCCTCGGCTATGGCGGTCGTCGGCGGGCTTGGCATCGGGCTCCTCGCACTCTCGCTCTCTCCCTCTCCCTCTCCCTCTCCCTCTCCCTCTCCCTCTCCCTCTCCCTCTCCCTCAGCCCAGCCGTACGAACCGACGAAAGGCAGACCGTGATCGAAGTTGTCGAACTACTGGATCCCGTATTGGAGATCGCCCGCGAGCATGCGCACGACGTGGATGCTAAGGGACGATTCCCCGAGGAAGCGGTCGCCGCGTTGCGGTCATCGGGACTGCTCGGGCTGACTCTTCCGACCAAGGTCGGCGGACTTGGCCAGGGACCGCGGGAACTCGTGCTGGTGGTCAGTGCCCTCGCCGGCGCCTGCGGATCGACCGCGATGATCTACCTCATGCACGTGAGCGCCTCGATGCCGGTCGCCGCCGCACCGCCCGACGGGATGCCTGGACTGCTCGGCGATCTCGCGAGTGGCCGCTCGCTCGCCTCGCTGGCGTTCTCCGAAGCGGGTTCGCGCTCGCATTTCTGGGCGCCGGTTTCGCGCGCGACAACGACGCCAGGGGGCATCCAGGTCTCCGCGAAGAAGAGTTGGGTCACGTCGGCTGGTCATGCCGACGTCTACGTCATCTCCACGGGCACACCGGACGCTGAGGGCGTGGACCTCTTCGCGATACCCGCCGGATCGACCGGCCTCACGATCGATCGCCCCTGGAGCGGCATGGGATTCCGCGGAAACTCCTCGAGCCCGATGACCGTCGAGGTCGACACGACCGAGGAGTTTCGTCTGGGCGCGGCAGGTGGGGGGTTCGATCTCATGATGGGCCACGTGCTGCCCTGGTTCAACCTGGGCAACTCTGCCGTGTCGATCGGCCTCAGCCGAGCTGCGGTCGATGCCGCGGTGCGTCACACGATGGGAGCGCGGCTCGAGCACCTCGACGAGAGCCTGTCGTCATTACCGACCATCCGGGCACAGCTCGCGAAGATGTCGATCGATCTCGCCAACGCGAGCGCCTATCTCGACGTGGCCGCGGGAAAGGTCGCCGATCCCGAAGACGATACTGCTCTCTTCGTGCTCGGCAGCAAGGCATCGTCAAACGATGCTGCGCTGCGCGTCACGGATGTCGCCATGCGCGTGTGCGGTGGAGCGGCGTTCTCCGAGCACACGCAGATCGACCGCTACTTCCGCGACGCGCGAGCGGGACACGTGATGGCCCCGACATCCGACGTGCTCTACGAGTTCTACGGTCGGGCGATCACCGGCAGACCTCTCTTCGATACTCCGAAGCCCGCTGCCGGGGTCCCGCTGGCCGAAACGGCCGGGGCCGCGGTATGACCGCTCCGCTGGTCATCGGCTCCGTCGCCTACTCGCCCAACGTCGTGCCGATCTGGGAAGGGATGCGGGACTATTTCGCCGAGACCACGACACCGATCGACTTCGTGCTGTTCTCCAACTACGGCAGACAGGTTGATGCTCTCATCTTCGGCTCCCTCGATCTCGCCTGGAACACCAATCTTGCCTGGGTGCGCACCGTCGCCCAGACCGACGGTGCGTGCCGCGCACTCGCGTCGCGCGACACGGATCTTATTTTCAAAACCGTGTTCGTCGCTCGATCGGGGAGCGGGTTCACGTCGCTCGAGAGCCTTCGGGGCCGCCGCCTCGTTCTTGGATCGCGCGATTCGGCCCAGGCTGCGATCCTTCCCGTTCACTTCCTACGCGAGGCCGGCCTGAGTGAGGATGACGTGAATCTCACCCGGATCGACAGTGACGTGGGAAAACACGGCGACACCGGTCGGAGCGAGCTCGACGCTCTGCGCGCGGTCCTCGACGACCGAGCGGATGCCGCCGCGATCGGCATCAACACGTGGCAGGCAATCGGGCGCGGAGAGTTGCTGCCTGGCGCGTTCGAATCGTTCTGGACCTCGCCCGAGTACAGCCACTGCACCTTCACCGCGATGCCGTCACTCGCGACCGAGCGCGCGGATCCCTGGGTCGCCAATCTGCTCGCCATGGATTGGAAGAATCCGCAGCACAGACCGATCATGGAGATGGAGGGCCTGCAGGCCTGGGTACCACCGAGGCTCGAGGGCTACGCATCCCTCGTCGCAGCCGTACGCGAGCAGGGAATCACCGCGCGATGGTGACCTCGAGAACACCTGTAAGCCCGTTCCCCCTGGTCGAACCCTCAGCGGCCGAACCCTCGGCGATGGGCGTCGTGCTCGACCTCATCGAACGCATCGGGCGAGTGCCGACTGGCGGAACGGCAACCGTCAGACTCGTCGGAGCAAACCGAATTGCCGGGCTTGACCTCGTCACCGCGTGGTGCGCCTCGAGCGGGAACGAAATCGTGTCGGTCGAGGGATTGACCGTGACCGTTCTGCACGGGCGCTCCCCCGACCCGCTCGCGGGGCTTGACCCCGCCCAACTACCCGGTTCGCGGGTGTGGGTTTACACGAACTTCGACTGCAACCTCGCGTGCGACTACTGTTGCGTTCGCTCGTCGCCCAAAGCGGAACGGCGGGCGATCGGAGCCGAGCGGCTCCAGCAGATCGCGAGCGAGGCCGCCGCCGCGGGCGTCGGCGAACTCATCCTCACGGGAGGCGAGCCGTTCCTCCTGAACGACCTCGATGCCCTCGTGAACTCCTGCACCGACGAACTCCCCACCACGCTGCTCACAAATGGGATGTTGTTCCGCGGCACACGACTCGAGCGCCTGCGCCGGATGGATCGCTCCCGGCTCACCCTCCAGGTGAGCGTCGACTCAGCCACTCCCGGAATCCACGACAGTCACCGCGGAAACGGGTCGTGGGCGAAGGCCGTCGACGGCATCCGTATCGCACACGATGAGGGGTTCCGCGTGAAAGTCGCGGCCACCCTCCCAGCCGACCAGATGCACGAGCTCGACCCGTTCCACGACTTCCTCGACACCATCGGAATCTCGCGTGAGGATCAGGTCATTCGCGCGCTCGCACACCGCGGTGTCGCCGACTCCGGTATCGAGCTCACGGTCGATTCGCTTATCCCCGAGGTAACAATCACCGCCGACGGCGTGTACTGGCACCCGGTCGCGGCCGATCACGAGGACCAGTTCGTGACCCGCGACATCTTCCCCCTCGCCGACGCGATCGCAGAGATCACTCGCCGGTTCGTCGCACACCGTCGAGCGGCCGACCGCGCTGCGGAGTGGTTCCCCTGTGCCTAGCCTCCACCGTTCGACGGCCGGGCGCGGGCGTGAACGCCAGTGACCCACGAGCGGTTTCTGCGCGCGGCCAAAGCGGGCTGAGACATCCGCGGGGGCGACACGACGTACACGCCAAGGATCGGTCGGAGCCGGGTGGATGGGACGATCCGTTGCACCTGACTGCGTTCGGCGGACTGTCCGCACTGCTCCGTGAAGCACGAAAGTGACCGCGATCGTTGTCATCGCCAAGGAGTGTCTACCCGGGAGGGTCAAGACCAGGCTGTACCCGGCGCTCTCCTACGAGCAGGCGGCAGCGCTCGCCGCCGCGAGCCTTGACGACACTCTCGCCGCCGCGCTCGTCCTCCCGGCGACCCGCCGCATCCTCGCCTTCGACGGCGTCGCGCCGCCCGTCACGGCCGCTCCCTTCGAGATCCTGCAGCAGGTTTCTGGCGGGCTCGACGAGCGCCTCGCCGACATTTTCGACTCCGTCAAGGAGCCGCTACTCCTCGTCGGCATGGACACCCCACAACTGAGCGCGACCCTGCTCGACCCGGTCTTCACCGACTGGGACGACACCACGGATGCCTGGTTAGGCCCAGCGAACGACGGCGGATTCTGGGCAATCGCCCTCGGCGAGCCCCGCCCGGGAGTCACCCGAGGCGACCTGATCCGCGGTATCCCGATGTCCCGCGACGACACCGCCGCCCACCAGCTCGCCCGCCTGCGGAAAGCCGGACTGCGCGTGCGTCACCTCCCACGGCTCACCGACTTCGACACGATTGCCGACGCGGATGCCGTCGCCCGCATCGCCCCACACAGCCGGTTCGCCGCCGCCCTTCTGGCGATGCGGCCCGCCAACCCCGACGCCACAACGCGACCGACTGATTCCACCGATGCCTTCCCCACGCGCAGAGCATCACCGAGGCACCGGCGTTGACGTTCAGCACCGGGAATCCATCGGTGCTGTCGGTACCCGAGATCAGGCGCAGCGTCGGAAAGCGCTATGACATGCTCATTGCCCGGGGAAGGTTCTGAATCGCGGTGGCCTCCGCAGCAACTTGGGCAGCGATCATCCCGTGCACGAATTTCATCACGCCTTGTGGCTCGAGTTTTATCGCAAACGTGACCCGGCAGGAAGTCGGTGAGACAGGGGTGATCGTGAACGACCCTCGAGGCCGGGCCGGGCCGGCGGTGACTTCGAAGTCGAGCCTGGTCGGTTCTTCCGACGCGACGACACGGTAGTTCGCACGCATCGTCCTTCCGCCGGGGCCGGTGAGAAGCTGCTCGTACTCCGCGCCCACTCCTCGTCCACGAATGTGACGGATCTCGTGCACGCCGCTTCGCCACCTGGTGTTATTAGTCCCGTCTGCCAGAAACGCGAAGACGTCCTCTGCCGAACGCGGCACATCAACGCTGGACTCTGCTCGAATCATCGAGTTCCTTTCGGAGGTTGATGGCATGGCTTTCGACCCAACCGATGTGCATCGCGAGTTTACCGCGGCCGGTGCGCTGCGGACCCGACGCAGACACACAAGCCTCCATCTCCTCAGCCTAGAGTCGACTGATGATCATCTCCCTTGATGGCGTCTCCCCGGAAGCCGTCGTTGAACGACACCTTTCGCATCTCGTGTGCGATCGAATCAGGTCGAGCCCGGGCTTCCGCGGTGGCCAAACGGCCGCGAATGTTGCGCTCAACGCATTCGACGTGGCCGGGTACGCTGCAACGCGTAACCAGGTACTTCCCGAAGAGGCCCGCGGTGCCTCCCGGTTGTCGCCCTACATCCGGCACGGGCTGCTCTCGCTGAAGCAGGTCTGGAATGCAGCCGCCGGTCCGGTGTCGGATGTCTCAAAATTTCGCGACGAACTGCTCTGGCAGGAGTATGGCCGACATCTATACGCTCGAGTCGGCATGCAGCTGCACCGCAATTTACGGTTCGACGTGGCATGGTCTGGGGATTTCACACCAGCGGCCTGGCCGCGCGAAATGGCCTGCGTGAACTGGGCACTCTCGAATCTGGAAACCGAGGGCTGGCTTGTGAATCAGACTCGCATGTGGCTCGCCTCGCACTATACCGTGCGATCCGGAGCAGGGTGGATGGCTGCGCAGGAGCATTTCCATCGCCATTTGCTCGACGGCTCTCGCGCTGCCAACCTGCTTGGGTGGCAGTGGACCGTCGGCGCAGGCACCGGCAAACCCTACGGATTTGCGCGTTGGCAGGTGGAGAAACGAGCGCCGCAACTGTGCGCGGCTTGCCCTCTCAACCGAAATTGCCCGATAGAGAACTTCCCTTCGAATACGGTTCCGCGGCCGGTTGCCATACCGAATCCGCTGCTCGTCCGGGACGACGATCTGGCAACCACCCGAGGTCCGACCACGGTCACCGAACGCTCCACACCACAATGCGTTCTGCTCACAGTCGAATCGCTTGGCGATGAGGATCCGGCACTTCTCGCCCATCCGCAGCTCCCGGTTGTCTTCATCTTCGACGAACCGGCACTGGAAAAACTTCGCCTTTCGAGCAAAAGACTCGTGTTTTTCGTAGAAACACTCCAGGACCTGGCTGAGCGGCGCGAAGTGATCGTGCATCTAGGAGACCCAAGACAAATCACTCCGGACCTTGACGCTGCGATCACCTGGGCCCCAGTGCCGAGCTTTGAAAAGTACGCCCGCACCGCCGCGGAAATGCATCCGTGGCCGTGGCTGGCCGAACCGCATGCCGGTTCGCTCAAAAGCTTTTCGGCGTGGCACCAGAAACTTACTCAACCGAAATGACACGCGGTCCGAACTCCTCGGGCGCATATATCCAGCCCGTCGCATCGGGCATCGCCATGTCGAGCTACCACGATCTTGTCCTGGACACCGGCCATGGAGGTGCGGCCGAACTAGGCAAGCACCGCGGTGACCTCGTCAGTGGTGACTCTGATTTCGGCGGCGAGATTCTCGAGTGCGGCGCCTGCGGGCAGGAGCTCGGCAAAGAAGTCGCGCCGTCGCGCCGCCCTGCTGCGGTTACTCATGAGGTCGAACGGCACTCACTCCGAGAGGAACGTGCTGCCGAGCCCAAAGGTGTCAGTGGCGTTCCTCGCCGCGATAAAGTCAACGGCACGACGATCAATGCCGACCAAAAGGCCCACCAACTCGCCGTAGAGTTCCACCCGCAAGTCAGCTACGGGGTTCGTCCGCAGCGTGCGCGGGTCCGTCGATGCCACGTCCTGCGAACTCTGAACAGCTCGTGGGACTTTCCAGTCGGCAGGGGGTGGAGGCGGAGCGGCTCTTCCTCACGCTCACGATCGCCCACTATGAAGGCGGCGTCCAAATGGCCGAGGCGTTTGCTGGACGAAGTACGAATCGCGCGGTTCTCGACTTCGCACACAGCATCCTGAAGGCCCAGTCAATGGATCACCCTGATCAGGGAGACGCTCGTCGCACGCGACTAACGCCTCGTTTGATCAGGGAAAAACCCAGCAACACGAGGTACCGTCGCGCAGGGAGCCGCGTTCGGTGTGGCTACGTATTATTGCGCCGGGAAGGCCTTCTCATGCCAGAGCACACCGTCACTGGTCGCCGCATTTCTACCTCCGTGCTCGTCATCGGCACTGGAGGTTCGGGCCTGCGGGCCGCGATCGAGCTGTCCGAGCGCGGAGTTGACGTACTTGCTGTCGGTAAGCGCCCCAAGAACGACGCACACACGTCGCTGGCGGCCGGGGGAATCAACGCGGCCCTGGCCACGATGGATTCCGAAGACAGCTGGCAGCAGCACGCAGCAGACACCATCCAGGAGAGCTACTTTCTCGCCAATCCAGACACGGCTGAGATTGTGACAATGAACGCTGGCCGCGGCATCCAGGACCTCGTGCGATGGGGCATGCCGTTCGCGCGCGAGAGTGACGGGCGGATCAGCCAGCGTTACTTCGGCGCCCATAAGTATCGACGCACCGCTTTCGCGGGAGACTATACGGGTCTCGAGATTCAGCGTACCCTAATCGCCCGGGCCGCCCAGCTCGAGGTCCCCATCCTGGATTCGGTGTACATCACCCGCATCCTGGTGCGTGACAACGTGGTGTTCGGCGCCTATGGCTTCGACCTGCGCGACGGCAGCCGGGTGACGATCATCGCCGACGCAGTCATCATTGCCGCTGGCGGACACAACCGCATCTGGCGTCGCACATCCAGCCGCCGCGACGAGAACACGGGCGACTCCTTCAAGTTGGCAGTAGATGCCGGCGGTCGGCTGCGCGACGCCGAGCTGGTCCAATTCCACCCGAGTGGCATCCTCGAACCAGAGAATGCAGCAGGCACCCTGATCAGCGAGGCGGCCAGAGGCGAGGGCGGGGTTCTGCGGAATGCACTCGGCGAGCGGTTCATGGCCAACTATGACCCCGAGCGCATGGAATTGTCCACCCGTGACAGGGTCGCTCTTGCCGCGTACACGGAGATCAAGGAGGGGCGCGGCACCCCGAAGGGCGGCGTGCTGCTCGACATTTCCCATCTGCCCCGCGAGACGATCATGACGCGCCTGCCCCGCGTCTACCAAACCATGCTCGAATTGCAGGTACTGGACGTCACCACCACTGCCATTGAGATCGCCCCGACCGCGCACTACTCTATGGGCGGCGTGTGGGTGCGACCGGATGACCACTCCACCGATGTCGTCGGGATGTACGCTATCGGCGAGGCATCCAGCGGGCTGCACGGGGCGAATCGGCTCGGTGGCAACTCTCTCATTGAACTGCTCGTCTTCGGCCGGATTGTTGGTCAGGCTGCGGCCGAGTACAGCGCCGGGATCATCTCCCAGAAACGATCACAGGACGCGGTCGACGCGGCCGAGCGGGAGGTGACGGACACTCTCGCCTCGGACGGACAGGAGAATGTCCGGGCGTTGCAGCGCGACATCCGAAACACCATGACGGACTTCGGCGGCGTGGTTCGCGACGAGACGGGGCTCCTGGAAGGGCTGCGCCAGCTGGACGTCCTCGACGAGCGCCAGAGCCGAATCGGCGTGCATCCGGATGTCGCGGGATTCTCCGGCCTCGGGCATGCCTTCGACCTGCGCGCCTCCCTCATGGCCGCGCGAGCAACCCTCGCCTGCGCTCTGGAGCGTCGGGAAAGCCGCGGTGCTCACAACCGCAGTGATTACCCTGACATGGACCCCGCTCTGCAGGTGAACTTGGTGTGGTCAGCCGATGGGTCGATCGCGCACGAGCAGATCCCGCCGGTGCGAGCCGAGATCACGGCACTCATGGAAGATGTCACCCAGGCCGGTAAGTTGCTCGAATAGCAAGAAGCAAGAGGGGACAGCCGCCATCACGACGTGGGCGCACCCTCGCTCTGCTGAGAGCTCACCCGAGCACGGGTACCCGAACCGCTCACCGTTAGGGCGGAGCGAAAGCCTTATACCCCAGTGCTGTAGAGATTTTCAGCTGGCCGAGTTGGAGACGCTGCCGGTTTCCAGCAGCCGGCCGAGGCGCTCGAAGTTGCGGTCCAGATTGCGCTGCGTGCTGCGGTCCATCATCGGCTGCAGCAGCCGCATGAACCCGGTAGGACGGCCGGTGACCGTGAACTCCACCCGGGTCTGCGCCTCATCACCGGTCGGGGTGAACTGCAGAGTGGTGGGCAGCGGCCCAGTCACGCTCTCGATCGTCATGCAGCCAGGCCTTTGGTGGTCCGTGACGACCCAAGTGTAGGTGACGGCGCTCACTGAAATTCCTCAGTTCTGCTCACTGAAATTCCCCACTCCGGGTCGCTTCCGCACATAGAAGCGGGCGTTCCTCGATGCTGATGGTCTTCGACCACACACCAGCACGAGAAAGGCCCTGCACCTATGCTTTCAAAGGAGGACGACGTGGACATCCACGCGCTCAAACGGCAGGGGATGACGATCAGTCAGATCGCCCGCCGCACCCACACGACCGCAAGACAATCCGCGCCTATCTCGCCGGCCAGCGCACCCCCGGAGTGCGTCACCGCGCCGACCCGGACCTGTTCGACGCGTTCATCGACTACGTCACCGCGCGGCTCACCGAGGACCCGCATCTCTGGGCGGCGACACTGCTGGACAAGGTCGTCCCGCTGGGCTTCGAACCTATCGGGGAGGGGTGGCGGGCCCATGTCTCCATCGCTTTGGAGAGGGCCTCGGCCACCGGGTGATCTTAACCTCGTGCAGACCCGAATCCACCGTCGTGGACTGGATTTGCTGGCCTGATTCTTAGCGCTCTTTTGGCAGGAAACCGGCCGCTAACTTGGCAGGATTCCAGCGCCGAAACGGCCTACAAAAAGTTGATCACACACAAGGGGATGCGAGCCGCCTTGATCTTGGCCTTCGCGCGGGTGATCCGTTGCGCCATTGTGGCCTCCTGTACCAGGAAGGCGCGGGCGATCTCGGGCACGGTCAGACCCCCAACCATGCGCAGCGTGAGAGCCACCCGGCTTCCCGTCGCGCGGGCCGGGTGACAGCAGGTGAACATCAACCGGGGTTGGTCGTCGTCGATAGCGCCGACCGGGTCGGGCGGGCCCTTGTCGGACAACATCTGAGTCTCCTTCTGCTTGTCGTCGCGTATGTTCTCGCGCCGGATGCGATCGATAGCTTTTCATTTGGCGGTGGTGGTCAGCCAGGCGCCAGGGTTGGCGGGAATGCCCTCTACCGGCCACCGCTCGAGGGCAGTCGCGAATGCCTCGGCCGCGGCCTCTTCGGCGACGTCGAGGTCACCGAAACGCCTCGCCAGCCCCGCGACCACCCGGTCCCACTCCTCGTGGTCTACCCGGGTGATCGCCTGCTTGACCTGGGTTACTGGAACGGCCGGACCTCAACCTTGCCCTGGCATGCCTTCAAGCGCTACTCGCCACTGACGTTATGCGGCGTGAGCGGCGTGCCGTTCCGTGTGAAGAACAGCAGATGCTCGTCGTCGTCCGGGTCGATGAGCTCCAAGCGTCCGCGGATCACATCGACCGCGAACAGGGGCAGAGCAATGACGCGGTTCGACTCGTGCGTCTTGGGATGCTCCTGACGAAACACGCTGGCGCCGTTGTGCACGACGAGCGTTCCGGTGATGCTCACCCGCGGCGGATCCGCGGCCAGGTCTACATCGCACTGCCGAATTGCGAGTGCCTCGCCAATGCGCGTCGCTGTGCCGAGCATCACCTCGATGATGTCGCGCACCTGCCCGTCTGATTTCGGTCCGGGCGTGCCCTCCCCCGAAGGCCATTCGCGGGCCGTGAGGCGGATTGCGGCGATCTGTCCGGAGTAAGCGCCTTCGGGGTGTGTGGAGGCGTTTTCATCCGCGAAGTCTCCTTCACCGGGTTGCGCGAAATAATCTCGCGCCGAACCGCGAACGCCATAATCATGTTGAGGATCGTCTTGGAGTGCTTCGCTCGCGTGAACGACTTCTCGCGCTGTACCTTCAGGAACTTCTCGATGCGGCCCACGGTCACCTCGCGAACCGTGAAGTTGTGCAAGAACGGAAGCACGAGAACTCGGCGCGAGCGCTGGTAGGTGTCCTTGGTCCCTTGGGTGCGGTCGACGTCGAGCATCACGTCCTCCAGCCAAGCCGCCGCGAGTAGGGGAAATGGTGAACTCGCGTTCAGCGAGTCGCCCACGCCACCGGCGCGCATCCGCTCAGCCAGGTCAACCTTGAGAGCTGCCTGCGCGGCGTTGCTGCTGGACCGGGTAGCGCCGACTTGCCGCGTCTGCCCGTCCCAGTCGCGAAAGACAGTCGTCGCCCGAAACCTTCCCGGACCGACCTTCGTCGTCGTGATCGAGCCGAACGTATTGATCGGCAGTCGTGGTCGTCCGGCCATCATCGGTCGTCCCGTTGGGCGCTCAAAGACGCTGCTGGCTCGTGGAGACCGTCGAGCCCATGAACAACATCGGACACGCGGTAGCGGATCTCCCGGCCGACTCGAATGCCGGAGGGGCCGCGGCCGTCGGTGCACAGATCATAGATGACCTGCACGTGCACGCCGAGATACTCGGCGAGCTTGCTCGTGGTGAGTACGGGCTCGAGGCCGAGCCCCGAGAGTAGTTCAGCATTCACAACTCGTCGGTGTTCAAGGTCATCCCAACTCACTAGAACCGGGTCGTGCACCTCCTCAACGAGCACCCATAGAACGCGGTCGCTGAGTAATAAGCAATGTATGTATCAAGTTTTGCCCCATCAGTGAGGACAAGAAACCGTGATCAGATCAATTTACGAGTAGGGCGGCTGGGACTTGAACCCAGGACCGACGGATTATGAGTCCGCTGCTCTAACCAGCTGAGCTACCGCCCCAGGAACCGCTGTTACTCCGAGGAGTGCGCGGCGGCCTCGGAGGTGATCGTGTTGACCACGGCTTCCCCACGATACAGGCACTCGAAGGTGTTCAGGGTGCGGTTGATGTCGTGGGCCCCGATCAGCTTCAGCGACTCGCGCTTGAGCGCGGCAAGTTCTTCGGGAGAGGCGGTGAGCACCTGGGTGAGCTTGGTGGCCATATCCTCGGCGTTGCTCGGCTCGAAAAGGTATCCGTTCTGGCCGTCGTGCACGAGGTGAGGCAGTGCCATCGCGTCCGCGGCGACCACGGGGAGCCCGGACGCCATGGCCTCCATGGTGGCGATGCTCTGCAACTCCGCGATGGAAGGCATGGCGAAAACCGTGGACCGCGTGTAAGCGGCGCGGAGTTCCTCGTCCGTCACATACCCGGTGAACGTCACCCGGTTGCGGATGCCGAGTGTCTGGGCCAGGTGCTCAAGGTTGCGTTTCTGGTCGCCACCGCCGACGATCTCGACCTTGACGTCCAGACCCGGTGAGAGCAGCGTGACGGCGTGCAACAACACGTCGATTTGCTTCTCTCCCGTGACTCGTCCGACGAAAAGGATTCGGTTCTCGGTGCGCGGCTCGAAGCTCGGCGCGTAGTTATGCGCGTCGATTCCGCAGGAGATCGCGAGGACGCCCTCGAGTCCGGTGTAGCGCTCGAGGAACTCGGCGGCACGCACGGTCGGCGTGGTCACGGCCTCGGCGCGGCCGAAGGTGCGGCGCGCAGCCTTCCAGGCCCCCCGGACCATGCCCTCGTGCAGCCACTTGGGCAGAAGGGTGAACTCGAGCATGTTCTCCGGCATGAAGTGGTTTGTGCCGATGATGCGGATCCCACGCTTGGCGGCTTCGATGGTGACTCCGCGGCCCACGTTGATGTGGGACTGGAAGTGAACGACATCCGGCTTGAAGGTGTCGAGGATGCGACGGCTTTCGGCATGGATCAGCCACGGCAGGGCGAAGCGCAGCCAGTCGTGCGGGTACCAGCGCCAGCTCTTCAGGCGGTGCACGACCATAGGCTGGCCTTCGTGGATCTCAGTCCAGGTACCGTGTTTGCGGGACGGGGCGGGTGCCATGATCTGCACCTCGTGGCCGCGTGCGACCAGCCCGGCGGCGAGCCGCTCGGCGAAGCGTGCGGCACCGTTGACGTCAGGGGCAAAGGTGTCTGCGGCGATGAGAACCCGTATCGGCTTCTTCGTTGCCGGCGCCACGCGGGTGGCGCCGCTCGGCAAATCGGTCGAATCTGACAAGTGGAATTGTCCCAACGTAAGTGAGCCGGGGGTCGTCATCCGGCGTGAATTCAAGGATTCGTCGGCGCGCACGCCAACGAGGTCTTCTAGCACCCTATTCTAAACCGTCGTGTCTACAGCCATTCTGGGCAACGGCGCGTCACCCGGCCGGAGGCAGGGAGGTGGGACGACGGACGCTACCCGGCGGCCTGCGGGTGGTACCGGGCGAGCAGGAACACACCGTAGATCGCGACGGCGCCGGCCACAATGAATGCCACGGCAGCCCATGCCGGTGCCTGCGCGACCTCGCCGAGCACGACGATTCCAATGCCGACGGCTATCAGTGGGTCGATCACCGTCAGCCCGGCGATCACCAGGTCGGGCGGACCCGACGCGTACGCGTTCTGAACGAAGTAAGCGCCAAGGGCTGCGCCGAGCAGAAGACCCGCGACGCAGGTCAGCGTCAGCCACTCGAAGTTGCCGTTCTGGGTGCGGTTGATGATCACCTTCGCGAGGGTTGCGACGAATCCGTAGAGAACGCCGGCGCCGATGATGTAGAGGATGGCCTGGAACCGGGTGCGCAGGAACACGAACAGGCTCCCGAAAACCAGCAGGACAAGACCCAGCATGATCAGGATCGTGACGAGGTTCGTGTCCGTGACCGGTTTGTCAACGGCGGTGAATGCGGCCACGGTGACGAACAGGCCGACCCCGCCCACACACATGCCGATGGCGACCTTGGATGCCCGATTGACCTTCACGCCGGAGACGCGCGCGTTCAGGATGGACGTGATCACGAGAGCGACCGCGCCGAGGGGCTGGACCACGATGATCGGCGCGAAGTTGAGGCTGGACAACTGGAAGAGGATGGCCAGGCCGAGCATCAACGTGCCGAATACCCAGGAGGGCCGCCCAAGCAGGAGGGCGAGCTGGCGGGGGTTGAGTCCGCCGGTGACCTCCACGGTCCTGGCTTCAACCTTGGTCACCCCGCGGTGCTGGAACTGCGCCCCAAGGGAGAGAAAAACCGCGCCGACCAGGGCGAGCGGGATTCCGATGGCTTGGCGGGGATCGATCGTGAGGTCCACAGCCAAGTCAGTCAGGTCGAGGGTCACCCAATGACCCTATCGAGAACCAGCCCGATATCCTTGCTGAATGGCCGTGCGATCGATTGTTATTTCCGGAGATCCCGTTCTCCACTCCCCCGCAGCATCCGTCGAGAATTTCGACGATGATCTGCGTGTCCTGGTGCAGGACATGTACGAGACGATGGATGCCGCCCCCGGCGTCGGCCTCGCTGCACCCCAGGTCGGTGCGCCGCTCCGGCTTTTCACCTACAGCTATGTCGACGACGACGACCGGTCATGGCGCGGTGTGGCGATCAACCCTGAGTTGTGGATCACCCCGGTCCCGGCCGGCGAGGCCGATGAGGATGAGGACGTGGAGGGCTGCCTGTCCTACCCCGGCGAGCGGTTCCCGCTCCTGCGTTCCGCGTCGGCCATCCTGCGCGCGGTCGACCAAGATCAGCAGCCGTTTGAGATCGACGCGGAGGGCTGGCTGGCCCGGATTTTCCAGCACGAATACGACCACCTCGACGGAACGCTCTATGTTGACCGTCTTGAGCATTTCTACGCGAAGATCGCCACCAAGGTCACCCGCAAGCGGGGCTGGGGCATCCCAGGCCTCAGTTGGGTCCCGGGGGTCGACAACCTCGAGAACTGAGGTCCCGGGAAGGTCCGCGGCGACGCCAGCTCAGCGGCCCAGATTGACGCCGTGCACGCCGTTGTGGAAACGCAGGGACGGAAAGATCGCGGACACCGAGAATCCGACTCCCGGCACGGTACCGGCGTTGAAGACACCACCGAACAACTCGGCCCGCTCCCGCATCTGGGTGATCCCTGCACCGCTGATGCTCTCACTGAGCGCCTTGAGGTCGTCATCGATCGTGTAGCTGGTTCGGGCCGCGAACTCCCCTGCGTCGGCGCTCGAACGCCGGGCGGCGGCGCGGATACCGTCGTCTTCGACCTGCAGCTTCAGGCCATCCTGGGTCCAGGTGAAGGCGATCTTCACCTCCGTGCCCGAGCCTCCGTGCTTTAGCGAATTGGCGAGCGAACTTTGAAGGATCCGGAAGATGGCCAGCTCCGCGCCCGGCTTGAGCGGAAACCGCAAGCCCGACTCCGTGAAGCCCACGACGAGGCCGGCGTCGCGCATGACCCGGAAGAGGTCTGTGGCTGATTGGAGCCCCGGCTGGGCTGTGGCGATGGATTCGCCCTCACGCACGATGGTGAGCACTCGGCGCATGTCCGCGAGGGCACCGCGCCCGTCCTCGGCGAGGGCCGTGGCGGCGCGAACTGCGCTGGACAGGTCCCTCTCGGCCGCGTACCTGGCCGCCTCGGCCCCCGTGACCAGCCGGGACACGGCGAGCACCGCGACGTCCTGGAGCTCGCGGATGATACCGAGCCGGCCCTGCTGCTCCGCGAGGCTCAGCTCGAGGTCGATCCGCAGCTGCTCGGCCGTGGACTGGTTGACAGCCACGCGAAGCGCTCGCAGCCACAAGACGAGCAGCAGCGCGGAGAGGACTGCCAGCACGATGCTCGCGATCAACCAAAAATCCATGGACTTCGCCTTTCGTACGGCGGCTTCGCGCCCCGGGTGCAAAAAAGGCCACCCGGGGTGGAGCCCTGGGTGGCCTTTCGCTCCCCGACTTGGACTCGAACCAAGAACCTGCCGGTTAACAGCCGGCTGCTCTGCCAATTGAGCTATCGAGGAATGCTTGAACAGCGTTGCTACTTTATCAAAAGTTGGCCCTGCGCCAAATCGAAACCGAGAATCAGTAGCCGGCGAAGGGATCCACGACCCCGACAAACCGCCCATCGGTAAGGAAGGCGCGCACATTCAGCCTGATCCGCTCCGCGAGGAGTGGCGCCGTCATCTCGGGCGTGTCGGCCGAATGCGGCGTGATCAGGCACCTCGGCTCGCTCCACAGCGGGTGCCCGTCGGGCAGCGGCTCTGGATCGGTCACGTCCAGGGCCGCGCCGGCGATGGTGCCGGCGGCCAGGGCTGCCACCAGCGCATCCGTGTCGACCAGCGGCCCCCTCGCAATGTTGACCAGGTTCGCCACTGGACGCATCAGGGCGAGCTCCGCCGCCCCGATCAGGTGCCGGGTGTTCTTCGTCAAGGCGGCAGCGACAATGACCAGGTCGGCCTGGGGCAGCACCTCGGCCAATGCGGACGTCGGCACCGTGAGTGCCGCACCGGGCACCGGTCGGCTACTGCGGCGCACAACCGTGACACGGGTCCCGAAGGGCTCCAGCAATCGGATGAGCTCCAGGGCGATCCCCCCGGCACCGATGATGACCACCGTGCGGCCATACAGCGAGCGCCCCTCGGGCACGGTGGACCAGCTCGATGCCGTGGCGCGCGTGGGCAGCACCCGCAGGAGCGCCAGGGAGAGGGCGAGAGCGTGTTCGGCCACTGGCTGTGCGTAAGCGCCCTTCGCGCTGGTCCAGAGCAGGTCCGGACGGGCCTGCTCCGCCAGGATCCTACTGAACGCGTCAACGCCGGCCCAGGGCAGCTGCACCCACTGGATTTGCGGATTGGCCGCCAGGGTGGACCCGAGCTGGTCGGCCTGGGCGTAGGAGAGCCAGATCAGCCCTCTCGTCGCGGGCGACAGCTCCGCCACCTCCCCGTGGGCTGCCCGCACGGCCGCCGTGAACACCTCGGCCGGGCGCGGCAGTATCGCGATCGGTCCCCGGGCAGGGCGCATGCCCTCGGGGATCGGCGCCACCTCCTCTGCGAGCACGGCGTTGTGCTGCGCGACCGGAACGTCCAGGGCCTGACGCTCAGGACTCGTCGGCACGGTCATCGCCTTCTTCACTGTCCTCCGGTTCGTCGTCCTGTCTGTCGTCCGGTAGGTCGTCCGGATCATTGCTCGGTTCGTCGTCTGTGTCCGACCCGGTCAGCACTGCGGCCAGCCCGGCCACATACGGATGCCACGGGTCGTCGAACACCTCGTCGATGGTTCCGAGCCCGACGAGCACGCCCTGGTACAGCACGCCGATCCGGTTCGCCACCCGGCGCAACACCTTGAGGTCCGAGCTGATCACGAGCGCGGAGAATGAGCGCTCGCGCTGCAGTTCACCGATCACGTCGATCACCGCGTCGCGCACCGTCACGTCGACCCCGGCGGTCGGCTCGTCCGCGATCAGCAGGGATGGGCCGAAGACGAGGGCACGGGCGAGGGCGACCCGCTGACGTTGGCCGTTGCTCAGTTCGTATGGGTAGCGAGGCAGCACGGCCAGCGGCAGCCGAACGGCATCGACCATGGTCACGACCCGGGTGTCGAGGGCCCGGCGGTTGTAGCGACGGTCGCGTTCGAGTACGGGCTCCGCCACGATCTCCGCTACCGTCATCGTGGGCGGAAGCGTGTCGGCCGCGTTCTGTTCGAGCAGGCCGACCCCGAAGGTGAGGCGGGCGAGCTTGCGGCGGCCGATCTGGCGCATCCGAAAACCCAGCACCGTGGCCTCTCCCCCGGTGATGATCGGCCGTGCATTGCCGAGCCCGGGCGCGAACGCTGCGCCGGACAACACGCTGGCGAGGGTGCTCTTGCCCGAACCGCTCTCCCCGAGCAGACCGAGCACCTCTCCCGGTTTGATCTGCAGGGTGAGTCCGTGCACAGCGACATGGGCCGGGCTCACTCCGTGCGGCGGATACTCGACCGTGAGATCGCTGGTCGAGATCGGAAAAATCGGTTTGGCGCCGCGAGTCATGCGTTCTATCCTGCCGCACGCAGACGGCGAAGCTTCTCCCGTCGGTCGGCCTGCTCTGCCGGATCGGGAACCGGGAGTGAGGCAAGCAGCCGTTGGGTGTACGGGTCCTTCGGTGCGCCCAGGACCTCGGCACCTGTGCCCTCTTCGACCAGTTTGCCCTTGTACAACACGGCGATCCGGTCCGCGAGGATGTCGACGACGGCGAGGTCGTGGCTGATGAACAGGGCGGCGAAACCGAATTCCTCCTGCAGCTCGGCGAACAGTTGGAGCACCCTCGCCTGTACGGACACGTCGAGGGCCGAAGTGGGCTCATCGGCGATGAGCAGGCTCGGTTCGAGCGCCAGTGCCCTCGCCAGGCTGGCCCGCTGGCGCTGCCCGCCGCTCAGTTCGTGCGGGTAACGGTCGCCGTAGGCCCGGGGCAGCTGAACGGCCTCGAGCAACTCGTTCACGCGGGTGCGGGCCTCGGCCGGGTTCTCGGCCCGCCCGTGCACAACCAACGGCTCGGCCACGCATTCGGCGATCGTCAGCAACGGGTTGAAACTCGAAGCCGGGTCCTGGAACACGAAGCCGATGTCGCTGCGGAGCTTCTTGAACTCGCGTTCCCTGAACCCGTGCATTTCATGCCCGAGCACCCTGAGCGAGCCGCCGGTCACCCGGGTCAAGCCGGCGATGGCCCGGCCCGTCGTTGTCTTGCCCGACCCGCTCTCGCCGACCAGGCCGAGCACCTCACCGGGGCGGATGACGAAACTCACCCCGTCCACGGCGGTGAAGCCGGCCCGACCGAACCGGCCGGGGTATTCGATGGTCAGGTTGTCGGCCACGACGACCGGCGGGAGCTCCAGCCACGCGGGCTCCCTGGCCTCCGCGCGCACCGCGGCGTGCGCGATTCCCTGGCCCACGTGCGGCACGGCGGCGAGCAGACGCTTGGTGTAGTCGTTCTGCGGCGAGGAGAAGAGCGTTTGCGCGTCGGCTTCCTCGACTACCTTGCCCTGGTACATCACAGCGACCCGGTCGGCGAGGTCGGCGACAACACCCATGTTGTGCGTGATCAGCACGATCGCAGTGCCGAACTCGTCGCGGCAGCGCCGGAGCAGGTCGAGGATCTCAGCCTGCACGGTGACGTCAAGGGCCGTGGTCGGCTCATCGGCGACGATCAGGCCGGGGTCGAGCACGAGTGCCATGGCGATGACCACCCGCTGCTTCTGCCCCCCGGAGAACTGATGCGGGAAGTAGTTGACGCGCGTCTCCGGGTCGGGGATGCCGACCCGGCCGAGGATCTCGATGGCCTTGGCCTTCGCCTCCTTGCGACTGAACTGCCCGTGCGCGCGGATGCCCTCTGCGATCTGCCAGCCGACCGTGTAGACCGGGTTGAGCGCGGTCGACGGTTCCTGGAAGACCATCGACACGTCGGTGCCTCGCACCTGGCGCAATTTACGCTTGCCAACGGAGAGGATGTCGTGCTCGCTCGAGCCGTCCTTGCTGCTGAGCAGCACCACGCCAGCAGCGGTCGCCGTCTCCGGGAGGAGTCCGAGGATGGTCTTGGCCGTCACGGTCTTGCCGCTTCCGCTCTCGCCGACGATGGCCAGGACCTCGCCGGGGGCAACCCGAAGGCTGACGCCGTCGACTGCCCGCACGGGACCCGCATCCGTGGCAAAGGAGATTCCCAGGTCGGTGATGGTCAACACGTCGCTCACAGTGGAACCTCGAATTCGTCTTTCAGGGTGCCGCCGGGCACCACCGATGTTTCGGAAACCAGCCCGGATGCTTTCGCCACCGATCGACGGCCGCGCAATCGGGGATCGGCCAGGTCGTTGAGGCTCTCGCCGACGAGGGTCATGCCGAGCACCGCGAGAACGATCGCGACCCCGGGGAAAAGCGCCGTCCACCAAATGCCGCTGGAGACATCCGACACGGCCTTGTTGAGGTCGTAACCCCACTCGGCGGCGGCGGACGGCTCGATGCCGAAGCCGAGGAAGCCCAGGCCGGCGAGGGTCAGGATCGCCTCGGAGGCGTTGAGAGTGAAGATGAGCGGGAGCGTGCGGGTGGCGTTGCGGAGCACGTGCCGGAACATGATCCGGGCGTTGCTCGCGCCGAGCACGCGTGCCGATTCGACGTAGGCTTCCGCCTTGATCCGCACCGTCTCCGCCCGGATCACCCGGAAGTATTGCGGGATGAACACCGTGGTGATGGAGATGGCCGCGGCGAGGACGCCGCCGACCAGGTTCGACCGGCCGCCGGAGATCACGATCGACATCACGATGGCAAGCAGCAGCGACGGGAATGCGTAGACGGCGTCGAAGACAACGACGAACACGCGGTCGAGCCAGCCGCCGAAGTAGCCGGAGACCAGGCCGAGCATCACCCCGGCGAAGATAGAAAGGATCACGGCGATGATGATGACGATCAGCGCTGTCTGGGCACCCCAGATCACCCGCGACAGCACGTCGTAGCCGCCGACGGTGGTGCCGAGCAGGTGTGCGCCGCCTGGGGGCTTCTGAGCACCGAAGGCGCCGTTCGCGTCTCGGAGCTGGCTGTAGCCGAATGGCGAGACCAGTGGCGCGAGGATGGCGGTGAGGACGAAGATACCCGTGATGACGAGGCCGGTGACGAGCATCCCCCGTTGCAGCCCGACGCTCTGGCGCAACTGATGCACGACGGGCAGGTGGTTCCACAGGCTGCGCTTGCGCGAGCCGGTCGTGATGGACGTGGCGGTCATGTCAGTACCTCACCCTCGGGTCGATGAGCGCGGCGATGATGTCGACGACGAAGTTGGACAGCGCGACGATCACTGCGAGCAGGGCGACAATGCCCTGGACGGCGACGAAGTCGCGGGCGGTGAGGAACTGGGCCAGCTCGAAGCCCAGGCCCTTCCACTCGAAGACCGTCTCGGTCAGGACCGCACCGCTGAGCAACAGCGCGATCTGGAGTCCGATCACCGTGATGATCGGGATCAGGGCCGGCCGGTAGGCGTGCTTGGTGACAAGTCGGTATTCACTGACGCCGCGGGAGCGACCGGAGTCGACGTAGTCGGCGCCGAGAGTACCGATGACGTTCGTGCGGACGAGCCGGAGGAAGACGCCGGCGGTGAGCAGTCCCAGTGCGAGCGCGGGGAGGACGGCATGCGACACCACATCCAGGAGAACCTGCGGGTTGCCGGTCTGGAGGGCGTCGATGGTGTAGATGCCCGTCTTTCCTGGCAGGAACTGCATTTGCAGCTCAGAACCCGTCGACGCGCGCCCGGCGACCGGGAGAACCTTGAGCCAGACGGAGAAGACGAGCTTGAAGAGCAGCGCGGAGAAGAACACCGGGGTGGCGTAACAGAGGATCGCGAAGATCCGCAGGAACGCGTCCGGCGCCTTGTCCCGCCAGTACGCGGCAACGAGGCCGAGCGGGATGCCCACGATGAACGCGACGATGAGCGAGTAGAAGACCAGTTCCGCCGTGGCGACGCCGTAGGTGAGTAGTACCTCGGTGACGGGCTTGTTGGTGCTGATCGTGGTGCCGAAGTTGCCGGTGAAGACGTTCCCGAGGTATTCGAAGTACTGCACCAGAATCGGGCGGTCGTAGCCGGCAGCGTGGATGCGCTCGGCGAGCTGCTCCGGCCCGAGGCGGCCGCCGAGGGCGGCCGTGATCGGGTCGCCGGTGGCTCGCATCAGCCAGAACACCATCGACACGAGGATGAAAATGGTGGGAAAAATCAGAGTGAAGCGGATAAGGATGTACCGCCCGATCCCCCCGCCCGAGGAAGTCCGTTTGCGCCGAGTGGCCATTTGGGCCGGTGGGCGCGCTGTCACAGTTGTCATGCCTGCCTAACGATTGGAAAGGGTCGGGGGCACCCAGCGATGGAACTGCTGGGTGCCCCCGGATTTCAAATTAGAAAAACTCTAGCCGCTTGGCGGACTAACCTTTCGCCAGTGCCGCGTAACGGAACTTGAACGACGCGTCCAACGTCGTCTGGGTTCCAGTCACGTTCGTTCCGGTGACTGCCACCTGGGCGCCCTGGAGCAGCGGCACGGTCGGCAGCTGGGCCGCGACCTTGTCCTGGATCTCCTTGATCAGGGCGGTGCGCGCCGTCGGGTCCACCGTGACAGCCTGCTTGAGGATCAGGTCGTTGACTGCCGGGTCGCTGTAGTGGTTCTTGATGAAGTTCTCCGTGAGGAAGAACGGCGTCAGGTAATTGTCTGCGTCGGAGTAGTCCGGGAACCAGCCGAGCTGGTAGACGGGGTAGACGTCGGCGGTACGGTCCTTCACATACTGCACGTACTCGGTCGACTGCAGGTTGACCGTGAACAGGCCGGATTTGTCCAGCTGGTCCTTGATCAACGCGTACTCGTCGCTCGAACCCGGGCCGTAGTGATCCGTGTTGTACTGCAGGTTGAGCGTGATCGGGGTCGTGACGCCAGCGGCGGCGAGCGACGCCTTCGCCTTGGCAACGTCCGGCTTACCCGAACCGTCTCCGTAGAGTCCCTTGAGAGACTCGGTGGCGCCGGTGAGGCCGTCCGGAACGTAGGAGTAAAGCGGCGTGTAGGTGCCTTTGTAGACCTGCTTGGCGATCTCCGCGCGGTCGACGACGTCGGCAACGGCGACACGCACAGCGAGAGCCTTGGCCGGGTCGGCCTCCGGCGTCTTCGCGCCGTACGGCTGGGCGTCGAAGTTGAAGACGATGTAGCGGATCTCGCCGCCGGGGCCGTCGACGACCTTGACCTTCTTATTGCCGCGCAGGTTGTCGATGTCGGTTGCCGAGAGGCTGCGGAACGCGACGTCGATGTTGCCTTCCTGCACGTCGAGCTTCAGATTGGACGAGTCGGAGTAGTACTTGACGTTGACGACGTCGGTCTTCGCCGCTCCCAGGAGACCCTGGTAGTCCTTGTTGGCCTTGTAGGAGAGCAGGTTGTTGAAGTCATAGCTGGTCAGCACGTACTGGCCGGCAAAGGCCTTGGCCTTGACGATGTCGTTGTCCGGCGTGATCGCGGTGGCCGAGAAGGATTCCTCGTCGACGATCGGGCCGGCGGGGCTGGTCAGGATCTGCGGAAAGATCTGGTCGTCGGCGGCCTTGAGGTGGAACACCACCGTGGTCGGGTCCTTCGCCTCGGTGCTGTCGAGGTTGTAGAGCAGCGACGACGGACCGTTGCTGTCGGCGATCTTGAGCTGGCGGTCGAAACTGAACTTCACGTCCGAGCTGGTCAGGTCATGGCCGTTGGCGAACTTGAGGCCCTTCTTGAGGGTTACCGTGTACTCGGTCGGTGCGGTGAACTCGGCTTTGGTCGCAATGTCCGGCTGGACATCCGGGCTGCCGTACGGGGTGTTCATCAGGAACGGGAAGACCTGGTTCTGGACGGCGAACGACCCGTTGTCGTACGAACCGGCCGGGTCGAGCGTGGTGATCTTGTCGGTCGTGCCGATCGTGATCGCGCCGCCGGTCGTCCCGCCGCTGGTTCCACCTGCGGAGCAACCCGTCATGGCCAGCGCGGCGACAGCTACTACTGCTGCGGCGCTGAGCCCTCGAGCGCGGGGAGTGGATGAGAATGCCATATCCGTGAGCCTCTTCCTCTGAAAAATCCAGGCACGGGCGACGACAAGCGCGTCACCCGGCATAGCTGTTAGGAAAGAAATAGCACAGAATGCGCGATTCGTCCGGCAAGGTAGGAGCATCTTTACCGAGCTGCAATGTAGCGCCGAACCTCACGGGAGGCAGTGGCGGACCGGGATGCCTAGTCCTCGCGGAGGTTGCGCCGTTCGGCCTCGACTCGAACCAATTCGCGTTGGAGCGCAACGTAAACCTCACGGTTGGCGGCATCCGCCCGCTGCAGCCGGCCGAGCAGTTCGGCCTTCTGGCGGAGCAGGTCCTTGTCCACGAGGGCGACCGTGATGTCGCGAACATACCGGCTGATTTCCCGCTCGCTGCGCTCGGGCAGCGGGGCCATGGCCAGTTCCTTGACCAGGTTCTCCAGCGGGGGCGGCACGTCGGCCACGATCCGGTCGAGCCAGTCGGGGGTGTCGTGGTGCTCGAGGTTGGCCGCGATTGCGTCCCGCACCACCGCGAGTGAGGGCTGGGCGAAGCTCGTCAGGACGGCGCGCTGGATCAGGTCTGCACCGACCAGGACCGGGCGCTGGAGCATGGCCATCAACCCGTCCCGTTCCAGCCGGGTGACGGGGTCTGTCGACAGGTTGGTCATCGAGAACGGTTGCTCGCGCTGGGTTTCCACCGTGCCGTCGTGACGCGTGCCGTCCCGGCCCTGCCCCGCGGAATTACCGGCGCCGGCGGAGCGGGCGCGCGACAACGAGGTCGAGACGGCCCTGGCGACCTCGCCCAGTTCAATGCCAAGCATGCGCGCCAGCTCGTGCGTGTAGCCGGGACGGAGGGCAGGGTCACGGATGTCGGCGACGAGCGGAGCGGCCTGGCGCAACGCCCCGACCCGCCCTTCCACGGTGTCGAGGTTGTACTGGCCGAGCAACTGCCGAATCATGAACTCAAACATCGGCTTCTTCGAATCGACGAGTCGACGCACCGCGTCGTCACCGCGGTGAAGGCGCAGGTCGCACGGGTCGAGGCCCTCGGGGGCGACCGCAACGAATGTTTGGGCGGAGAAGCGCTGTTCCTCACTGAAGGCGCGCACCGCCGCCTTCTGGCCGGCGGCATCCGGGTCGAAGGTGAACACGACCTCGCCGACCCCGCTGTCGTCACCGAGGACGCGGCGAAGCACCTTGATATGGTCAACACCGAAGGAGGTCCCGCAGGTGGCGACGGCGGTGGTCACCCCGGCGAGATGGCAGGCCATGACGTCGGTGTAGCCCTCGACGACGACGACCTGGTGGTTGCGCGAGATGTCGCGTTTGGCGAGGTCGAGCCCGTAGAGCACCTGGGCCTTGTGGTAGATCGGCGTCTCTGGCGTGTTGAGGTATTTGGGGCCTTTATCGTCGTCGAGCAGCTTGCGGGCACCGAAGCCGATGGTCTGCCCCGTGATGTCGCGGATCGGCCAGACGAGCCTCCCTCGGAAACGGTCGTACACCCCGGTTGATCCCTCGCGGCTGGAAACGAGGCCGGCGAGGGTCAGTTCCTCGGTCGTGTAACCCCTGCCGCGGAGATGGTTGGTCAGTTCGTCCCAGCTCTTGGGAGCGAATCCGACGCCGAAGAGGGCCGCGGCCTGGGAATCGAAGCCGCGTTCCCCAAGGAAGTTGCGGCCTACCAGGGCCCCAGCGCTGCCGAGACGTTCGACGAAGAACTCAGCGGCCGCCTGATTGGCCGCGTAGAGGCGGGACCGGTTAGTGTGGTCGGGTGCATCCCCGCCACCCTCGTAGTGCAGTTCGATCCCCACTCGGGCGGCAAGACGTTCGACGGCCTCGCTGAAACTGACGTGGTCCATCTTCTGCAGGAATGAGTAGACGTCGCCGCTTTCGCCGCAGCCGAAGCAGTGGTAGAAACCGACCTGGGGACGCACGTGGAAGCTCGGGCTGCGCTCGTCGTGGAAGGGGCACAGGCCCTTCATCGAGCCGACTCCGGCGGACTTCAGAGTGACGTAGTCGCCGACAATGTCCGCGATGTTCGTGCGGGCCTTGACCTCTTCGATGTCGTTTTGTCGAATCAGGCCAGCCATAGCTGAATGCTAGTCCTGCCCATTGTCAGTTCTGCACAAGACGTTCGTACCAGGCCAGCGCGGACTGGTCGGTGAGGCTGGCAACCTGGTCGACGACCACGCGCTTGCGGGCTGCGTCGTCCGCGGCCGCGTGCCAGTCCTCGCGGAACCCGGCGTCGAGGTGCTCGTCGCCGGTGGCGTTGAGGCGCTCGGCAAGCAGGGTGAGCACCTGCCGCTGCTGCTGGTAGATCGGCTGGCGAGTGTTCTTCGACATCACGAAGGCGGCCACGATGCCCTTGAGCACCGCGATCTCCGCCTGGACCTCGCGCGGTACGACCACCTGAGCCCCGAATCGGATGAGCTGCTCCCCCGAGTAGGCCTGGCGGGTGGCACGCACCGCTGCGCCGGAGAATCGGCCGATCAGCTGGCTGGTGAGGTTCTTCAGCCGGCCCTGGTCGCGACGGCCGGCGGTCCAGCCATGTAACCAGTAATCGAGGGCGCCCAGCCGGTCGTAGGCGAGCGCCAGTTCGGCGTGGGAGACGGCACCGCCGATCCAGGAGTGCATCGAAGAGACGAGTTCGGTACTGGCCCGGTCGCCAAGTTCGGCGATGTCCAAATACCCGTTGACCACGGCGTCTTCGAAATCATGCACGGAGTAGGCGATGTCGTCGGACAGGTCCATCACCTGGGCCTCGATGCAGAGCCGGCGCTCGGCAGCACCGGCGCGCATCCATTCGAAGGCGGCGCTATCGCCCTGGTAGAAACCAAATTTGGCGCGCCCGCTGGGATCGGCGACCGAAGAGTCCTCCGGCCACGGGTATTTGCAGCTGGCGTCGAGGCTGGCCCGCGTCAGGTTCAGCCCGTAGCTGCGGCCGTCGTCGCCGAAGACCTTCGGCTCGAGCCGGGTAAGAAGCCGCAGGGTCTGCGCGTTGCCCTCGAAGCCACCGATGTCCAGGGACCACCCGTTAAGCGCCTTTTCCCCGTTGTGACCGAACGGCGGATGCCCGATGTCGTGCGCGAGGCAGGCTGTGTCGACGATGTCGGGATCGAGTCCCAACCGGAGCGCGAGCTCACGTCCGATCTGGGCGACCTCGAGCGAATGAGTGAGTCGGTTGCGGGCGAAGTCGAGGCCCGCGGTCGGGCTGAGCACCTGGGTCTTGGCCGCGAGGCGGCGCAGGGCGCTGGAGTGCAGGAGCCGGGCGCGGTCGCGCGCGAAATCGCTGCGGCGCGAGCCGTGCACCTCCGGCAGCCAACGTTCCTCGTCGTTGCTGCTGTACCCGGTTTCGTTAGCCACCGCTGGTGTCCCCTTCGCCCTCCGTCAGGTTTGCCCTCTCCGCGCCGACGATCTCCCGGGAATCGAGCCAGTGTTCTGGCAGCGAGGTCTTCTTCGGGCTTCCGGCCCGGCCGCGCGGCCCCTCGGCGCCGGCGCCGGGATATTCCTGCTGCCAGTCCAGGGTGCCGAGCAAATCGTCCAACTGTGCCAGCGACACGACCGAGGCGAGGCTCGCCCGCAGGTCCCCGCCGACCGGGTAGCCCTTGAAGTACCAGGCGACGTGCTTGCGGATGTCGCGGCAGGCGCGCTCTTCACTGTCGAAGAATTCGGTGAGCAACTCGGCATGCCGACGGAAGGTCTCGGCAACGCGGCCGAGGTTCGGCTGGATCAGGGCGATCTCCTCCCCTGCGCACTGGCCTCGGAAGGCAGCAGCGAGGTCGCCGAACAGCCACGGTCGCCCGAGACAACCGCGGCCGACGACAACGCCGTCGCAGCCGGTCTCCGCAACCATACGCAGGGCGTCGTCGGCGGACCAGATGTCACCGTTGCCGAGCACCGGCACGCTCGTGATGGTGTTCTTCAGGGTCGTGATCGCCGACCAGTCGGCCACGCCGGAGTAGTGCTCCGAGGCAGTACGGGCATGGAGCGCGATCGCTGAGACGCCCGCGCCTTCGGCTGCCTTTCCTGCCTCGAGGTAGGTGAGGTGGTCGGAGTCGATGCCCTTGCGCATCTTCACCGTGACCGGGACGGCGCCGGCCGCGATCACTGCGGCTTCGACAATCTGCCGGAACAGGCCGAGCTTCCACGGGAGGGCCGCTCCGCCTCCCTTGCGGGTGACCTTGGGCACCGGACAGCCAAAGTTGAGGTCAATGTGATCGGCCCGGTCTTCGGCGACAAGCATGGTGACCGCGTCGGACACGGTCTTGGGGTCGACCCCGTAGAGCTGGATCGACCGGGTGGTTTCGCTCTCGTGATGGTTGATCAGGCGCATGGATTCCGGTGTGCGTTCGACGAGCGCGCGGGAGGTAATCATCTCGCTGACGTAGAGCCCGGCACCGAATTCACGGCAGAGCCTGCGGAACGCGGTGTTGGTGATGCCGGCCATCGGTGCGAGCACAACGGGGACATCAAGCGTGAGGGGGCCGATCGAGAGCGGCGCGGCCCGGCTGGTCGCAATTTCAGGAGTCATTTCGTTCAATTCTCCCAGACTCGGGCGATACCGCTCGACGCCCGCATGATGGGGCGTCGAGCGGTGGGACGAGCGCAGTGTTCAGATCCCGCAGGAGCCGCCGCCGCAACATCCGCCGCCGGCCTCACCGAGGAGTTCGATGGTAGGAACCGGTGTCGCTGCCGGGGTGGTCGCCTCGGCCGTGGTGGTCTGTTCGGTCATTTGTTCTTCTCCTTGGATTTTTCAGCGGATGCCTGGCTGAGCGCCTGCGCAAAGGTATCAGGGTCCTGGGCTCCGGAAATCCCGTACTTCCCCTCGATGACGAAGAAGGGAACTCCCTGGATACCGTACGCGTTGGCCTGTGCGACGTCGGCCTTGACATCATCGAGGTAGGCGTGGTCGGTGAGCGATCTGACGACGTCGGCGCGGTCGAGGCCGATTTCGGCGGCAAGGTCGGCGAGATCTTCGATCCGGCCCACGTGCAGGCCATCGACGAAATATGCCTTGAGCAGTCGTTCCTTCATGTCGAGCTGGCGCCCGTGCGCCTTTGCGTAGTGGAGCAGCTCGTGCGAGATAACAGTGTTCGTCTGGTGCACGGAGTCGTAGTCGTAGTGCAGGCCGACGCTTTCGGCGATCCCGGTGACCCGCTCGAGCATCTCCTCGACCTGCGCCACGGGCAGGCCCTTTCGCTGGCTAAGGTAGTCGACCGGGCTGCCGTCGAAGTCGACTGGGGTATCGGGCGCCAATTCGAAGCTGTGGTATTCGACCTCGACGTCACCGTCGAAGAGGGCCGCGCCGGCCTCGAATTTGCGCTTTCCGATGTAGCACCAGGGGCACTGCACGTCGGACCAGATGTCTACTTTGATGGTTTCGCTCACTCTGATGCCAACCGGCGGCGCGCCCCAGTATTCCCGTCCCGGAGGTCGAGCCGCCACTGGTCGAGCCGCCGGTGGTCGAGCCTGTCGAGACCAGAGCCCCGCCCGGTCAGCCCGTTATCGCGGGAATGATCGCCCCCGAGAAGACCTGCCAGGCCAGGGCTGTCTTGGCGACCAGGCTCAGCGTGATGTACGTGCGCTCCCCCTGAAGATAGCTCTTCCACTTTCCGACCTGCTTGTACTGCAACCACTGGTTGATGGCAAAGGTGTTGAAGAAGACGAAGAGCGAGATGACGATGCCGACGACGAAACCGGGCGCCGCAACCTCGTTCGCGCTGCCCGGCCGGAGAAAGTAGATCAGAATCAGGATCCAGGGCACGATGCCCACCATTGACCCGAAGATGAACGGCAGCATTCCGCCGGATCCCGGCTGCTCGTACTTCTCTTGCAGGGCACCGAACAGGATCATCGCGGCGTTCACCGCGAAGACGGCGAACAGCGCCGCGATGTCGGTCACGCCGTTGATGGCCAGAATCAGCCAGATCATGATTGAGGAGCTCAGCGAGTATTCGGTCCAGCGGAAGTAGTTGCGGCTCTGCAGCAGCCCGCCCTTGTACCGGCCGAAGAACCAGGGGCTCGAGATGAGGAAATGGAAGAACGCGCTCAACGCCAGGAACGCCACCACGCCGATCCCGATGTTCACTTCGAACACCGTGACACGCTCGGGCGGTATGGGGACTCCGGGAGGACCGGCCAGGTAGTCGGCTGTGACGGCGAAGAGAACTTGCGAACTGAGCATCGTGAGCACGATCGCGAAGCCGATGGCTTGGAGAAGGTGCAGGCTCCCCGCGACGAGGTTGTAAACCCTCAGCCGGTCGATCTGCTGGTCGGAGGTGTATGTCTTCTTCGCCATGATTGGCCTCCCTCGCCTGATATTGGGGCCAACCTAGCATTGATCCGATCTCGGCCCCTCCGCTGTTCGAGCCCGTCGAGACCCCGCACCCCCGGTGGTCGAGCCGGTCCGGGACGGATGCTCCGCCGCCGCTACCTGAATGGCAGGGCGCGCCCGCGCCGGCGGGCGCGGGCTGCGGAAGGGGGCGCGGGCTCCGGGCGGGACTGGTCGCGATGGGCTCGCGCTCCGGGCGGGGCCGGTCGCGATG
>NZ_SOFP01000071.1 GCF_004402785.1 Cryobacterium algoritolerans | reverse complement strand
CGAGGTGCCGCCGCCGCCGCTGTTAGCGGTGCTGCGGGGCGCCTGCGAGCCGGCGGTGCCGCGGCTGCGGCCACCGCCGGCCGCGGCGAAGCGGTCCTGGGCAGCCTTGCGCTTGCCGGCGGGGTGGTACGGTCGGTCTTCTGCCTTGGGGGTGGGCTTCTTGCCTTCGAGGGCCTGACGACCCTGGCCGCCGGAGCCGACCTGCGGCCCGCGGCTGCCCTTACGCACGGACCCGGTACGCGCCTTGCGGTCAGTGTTCTTCATCAGTCAAAACTCCAATGTGCACCCGACGGGGTGTCTTCGATGGTAATTCCGGCGGCGACGAGCTCGTCCCGGATCCGGTCTGCGGCCTTGTAGTCACGGCCTTGCCTGGCGATCTCACGGTCGTCGAGCAGGCGCTCGACGAGCGCGGTGAGGGCGATCATGGCCGGTTCGTCGGTGGCGACGGCCCAGCCGGGCGACAACGGGTTGATCCCCAGGACTTCGCTCATCGCGAGCACGTGGCCGCGGGCGGCGGCGGCGGCGTGGAGATCCTCGGCGTCGAGCGCGGCGTTGCCGGTGCGCACGGTCTCGTGCAGCACGGCGAGGGCCTGCGGCACCGCGAGGTCGTCGTCCATGGCGATCGCGAATTCGTCCGGCACGATCTGCACTCCAGACCCGGCGAACCGGGTGTCGGCCAGCCGCCGGTCGGCACGGTCCAGAAAGCTCTCGACGCGTTCGAGAGCGGCCTCGGCCTCAACCAGCGAACCCTCATGGAAGTCGATGGTGGACCGGTAGTGCGCGGCGCCGAGGTAGTAACGCACGACGATGGCGCGAGCCTGCTCGAGCAGCTCGGCGGCGAACACCGAATTACCGAGCGACTTGGACATTTTCTGGCCGTTGATGTTGACGAGTCCGTTATGCATCCAGTAGTTGGCGAAGGCGTCCCCGGCGGCGCCCGACTGGGCGAGTTCGTTCTCGTGGTGCGGGAAGCGCAGGTCCAGCCCGCCGCCGTGGATGTCGAACTGAGCGCCGAGGTAGCGAGAAGCCATGGCGGAGCACTCGATGTGCCAGCCCGGGCGACCGGCGCCCCACGGCGAGGGCCAGGAGGCCGACTCCGGCTCATCGGTCTTGTGCCCCTTCCACAGGGCGAAGTCGCGGGGGTCTTTCCGCGCGCGCGGGTCCGCATCCGTCGCCGACTCCATGTCGCCGGCGCCCTGGCGGGTGAGGGTCCCATAGCTCGGCCAGCTCTTCGTGTCAAAGTAGACGTCGCCGGAGCCGTCTGCGGCCGGGTAGGCGTGGCCGCGTTCGATTAGCCGGGCGATGAGGTCCTGCATCTGCTGCACGCTGGCGGTGGCCCGAGGCTCGTAGCTGGGGGCGAGGATGCCCAGACGCCGGTAGCCGGCGGTGAACTCGAGTTCATAACGGTAGGCGAGCGCCCACCACTGTTCGGTGGTGCCGGCGGCGTTGGCGAGGATCTTATCGTCGATGTCGGTGACGTTGCGTACGAAGGTCACGTCGAGGCCGCGGTAGGTGAGCCAGCGGCGCAGCTGGTCGTAGACCAGGGCGCTGCGCAGGTGGCCGATGTGTGGCGACGACTGCACCGTCGGTCCGCAGACGTAGATGCCGACCGCACCGTCCTTCTGCGGGATGAAGTCACGAAGGGCCTGAGCCTGGGAATCGTAGAGTCGGATGGTCACGCCTCCCAGCTTAGAACAGGGCGCCCACCGGCAACGGGGAACAGAATCGCGGTCGCGAGTGCCGCGACGCCCTCGCCCCGGCCGGTGAAGCCGAGCGCATCCGTCGTCGTCGCTGAGACGCTCACGGGCGCGCCGAGCAGCGATCCCAGCACGGCCTCAGCCTCGGCGCGGCGCGGCGCAAGCTTCGGACGGTTGCCGATGATCTGCACGGTCACGTTTCCGACCCGGAAGCCGGCCTCGGCGACCATCCGAACGGTCTCCCGCAGGAAAACGTCGCCGTGCGCCTGCGCAAAGGCCGGGTCGCTGGTGCCGAAGACCCCGCCGATGTCGCCGAGCCCGGCCGCGGACATCAGCGCGTCGCAGACGGCGTGCACCGCGGCATCGCCGTCGCTGTGCCCGGACAGCCCGCGCTCCCCCGGCCAGTGCAGTCCGGCGAGCCACAGCGGCGAGCTGTCGTCGAAGGCATGCACGTCGAGGCCGGTGCCCACCCGGGGGCGGCTCTGGTCGGCGATCGGGCCGGCAGCGTCGGTCGTGCTCGCCGCGGCGCCGAGCAGGGATTCTGCGCGGCGCAGGTCCCAAGGCGTGGTGATCTTGAAGGCGAGGGCGTCGCCGGGGATGACGGTCACCGGGTGCCCGGCGGACGCCACCACCGCAGCGTCATCGGTCGCCTCACCGGTCGCGGCGGCGGCTGCGGCTGCGGCGACGAGCACGCCCCGGGGGAAGCCCTGGGGGGTCTGCACGGCGGACAGTTCGGACCGGTCGACCGTGCCGAGGATCGCGCCCCGGTCGTCGACGCGCTTGATGGTGTCCACCACGGCCAGGCCGGGAACAATCCCGTTCCCGGTTGCCCGCACGGCGTCGACGACCGCATCGCACAGGGCCGACGGGGTGAGCGCCCTGGCGGCGTCGTGCACGAGGACGGTGAGCACGCCGGGCCGCAGCACGTCCAGTCCGCGGTTCACGGAGTCCTGCCTGCTCGGTCCACCGGCGATGACGTCCACGCGGTCGCCACGGGGCCCGGCAACGGCGTCGGCGATCGCCCGCGCCTCGTCGAGGCGGCCCTCGGGGGCGACGACGATCACCTGGGCGGGCTCCCGCATCCCGAACACGGTCAGCAGGGCGCGCTCGAGCAGAGTGCGGCCGGCAAGGGGCACGAAGGCCTTGGGGTCGCTGTGACCGAGACGGCTACCGCTGCCGGCGGCGACGACGATGACCGCGACCAGGGGCGTAGGGCAATCAGTCATGTCTGGAGGCTATCTGGTGAGGTCGAACAGGGCGACGGCGCTGACGACTCGGGAGGAGAAACGCGAAGGGCGGCACCTTGCGGCGCCGCCCTCCGACGAAAGAACGGTATTACGAAGCGAGGACCTCGTCGAGAACGGTGGATGCCTTCTCTTCATCGGTCTTCTCGGCCAGGGCCAGCTCGGAGATCAGGATCTGGCGAGCCTTTGCCAGCATGCGCTTCTCCCCGGCTGACAGGCCGCGGTCCTGATCGCGGCGCCACAGGTCGCGGACGACCTCGGACACCTTGATGACGTCGCCCGAGGCGAGCTTCTCCAGGTTTGCCTTGTAGCGGCGTGACCAGTTGGTGGGCTCTTCGGTGAACGGCGCTCGCAGCACCTCGAACACCTTGTCGAGCCCCTCTTTGCCGATCACGTCACGCACGCCGACGAGGTCGACATTCTCAGCGGGTACTTCAATGGTGAGATCGCCCTGAGTAACATTGAGCTTCAGGTACAGTTTCTCTTCACCCTTGATAATCCGCGTCTTCACCTCGGTGATGGTCGCGGCTCCATGGTGGGGATAAACGACGGTTTCGCCAACCTCAAAAAGCATGTATGTATATCCCTTCAGCAACATCTAGGATACCACAGCTGACGGTGGTAGGATTCGCCGCGCGAATTGCCCCGCTCGCCGGGTCGCGCGCGACCAGTAGGCTGGGGTCAAAGATAAATTTCCGGTGCTCCGCCATGGGCGGGGTCACCGAACTGTTGTGGAGGTCTTGTGAGGGCTCGAGTCTTAGTGTCTGTCGTTCTGGCGGCCGGCGTCCTATTGGGCACAAGCGGCTGCAACCTCCTGGCACCGCAGTCGACCACCAAGCACTACGACGCCAGTGACGGTGTGAGCGGCAACGTGGGCGACCTTGCCATCCGCAACGCGATCGTGCTCTCGGAAGACGGCACCGCGGGCAACCTGATCGTCACGGTGGTCAACGCGGGTGACTCGGCGCACAGCCTCAACGTGCAGTTCACAGGCAACGCGGGCAAGGTCACCCAGAAGGTCACCGTGAAGGCCGGCTCAACAACCTCCTTCGGCACGAAGAATACCCCGGTCATCGCACTGGACGCCATCACAGCCCAGCCCGGGTCGCTGTTCCCGGTCTTCTTCCAATACGGCAATGAGACCGGTGTTGAG
Source organism: Cryobacterium algoritolerans (assembly GCF_004402785.1). GTDB lineage: Bacteria > Actinomycetota > Actinomycetes > Actinomycetales > Microbacteriaceae > Cryobacterium > Cryobacterium algoritolerans. Next base: position 68,270 of record NZ_SOFP01000071.1, on the reverse strand, counting down.
CTTCTCGTGCCGGTGTTGAACGGCACCCTCGGCCAGTATTCGACGCTCGTTCCCACGGCCACCCCCACGCCGTAGTCCGTACCGGACCACCGCCGGTCCCCGGCCCGGCGTCCCGGAGTCCGGGCGAGGTAAAGCGACGCCGCTCAGGCCTCGAACCGGTAGCCCAGTCCCCGCACCGTGACCAGCATGATCGGATCTGACGGCGTGGATTCTATCCGTGAGCGGATGCGCTTGATGTGCACGTCGAGCGTCTTCGTGTCACCGAAGTAGTCGGGGCCCCAGACCCGGTCGATCAGCTGGCCGCGGGTGAGCACCCTCCCGGCATTGCGAAGGAGGAACTCGAGCAGTTCGAATTCCTTGAGCGGCATGTTCACAACCTCGCCGGAGACCGACACGGTGTGCCGTTCGATGTCCATGCTCACGGTTCCGGCTGTGAGCACGCTCTCATCCTCGTGCTCCACCTCGGTACGCCGGCGGGACACGGCCCGGATGCGCGCGAGCAGTTCCCTGGTCGAGTACGGCTTGGTGACGTAGTCGTCGGCGCCCAGCTCGAGCCCGACGACGATGTCGACCTCGGAGTCCTTCGCGGTCAGCATGATGATCGGGACGGTCGACCTGGTGCGGATCTCGCGGCAAACCTCGGTGCCCGGAATGCCGGGGAGCATGAGGTCGAGCAGGATGAGGTCGGCCCCGGTGCGGTCGAACTCGCGGATGGCGCTCGGGCCATCCTCGGCCACCGTGACCTCGTAGCCTTCCCGTTCAAGCAGGAAGCTCAGCGGCTCGCTCAGGGCTTGCTCGTCTTCGACCAGAAGGATGTGCGTCACTGTGGATCTCCTGTTTCACTCTGCTGGAGGAGAGCCACCGGGTGGTGCGTCACCGCATGATGCGTCACGGTGCCTCTCCTGTCGTCGCTGGGGCTGGATAGGGCGCCTCGGGGAGGCGGATGGTGAAGGTCGACCCGCTGCCGGGTTGCGACCAGACGCGGATGTCGCCGCCGTGGATCTGCACGATGTGCTTGACGATCGACAGCCCGAGGCCGGTCCCGCCGGTGTGCCGGGATCTGGCCTGGTCGACCCGGAAGAAGCGTTCGAAGATGCGCTCCAGATCTGCCTCGGCGATCCCGACGCCCTGATCGGTCACGGTGATCTCCACCACGCCGTCGTGGCGACGCACCCCGACCCCGACCCGTGAGCCCTCCGGCGAGTAGTGCACGGCGTTGGCGACCAGGTTGTGCACGGCCATCACCAGGAGGCGTTCGTCGCCGCTGACCTCCGCTCCGGACTTCTTGCCGACGGCGATGGTGATCCGTGCAGCATCGGCCACAACCCGGCTCTGGTCGACGGCGGCGGAGACGACGGCGTCCACGTTGAGGCGCTCCGCTTCGGAGAGCGAGTCCTGCGCCTGGAGCCGGGAAAGTTCGATGATCTCCTGGGTCAGGCGGGTCAGCCGACCCGACTCAGTGGTCAACCGGTTGGCGAAACGTCGCACCTGCACCGGTTCATCCGCCGCCTGGTCGAGCGCCTCGGCGAGCAGCCCGACGGCGGCGATCGGCGTCTTCAGCTCGTGGCTGATGTTCGCGACGAAATCGCGACGAACCTCATCGAGCCGGAATGCCTCGGTGCGGTCCTCGGCCAGGATCAAAACGTAACGGGTGCCCAGGCGCGCCAACCGCACCCGCACGCGCATGCTCGCGTCGTTGAACGGGCCGCGGGAGAGAATCAGGTTCTCAGAGACCGCGTCGCCGGAGCGGCGAACCCGCCGGGCCAGTTCGAGCAGTTCGGGGTGCACCAGCTGCTGGTTCCAGACCAGGCCCATCGACACGGCGGCCGGTGACGCCTTGATGACGTTGTTCGACGGGTCGAGCACGGCCCCCGCGCTTTCGAGGGCGTCGAGCACCTGGTCGATCCCGTCGGGGACCGCCGGGTTCACCACCTCGGCGGCACGACGGCCGTGGCGTTCGGCAACGTGCAACAGTGTGACGAAGCCGGCACCGACGGCGAGGCCGAGTGCCAGCGACACCAGCACAAGCCATGTCGATTCCATTTAGCCAGATTACTGACAGTTAATCGGGCCGGTTGACGCGCGACCGCCGGGCGCAAGCTACTTTAGGAAGTGTTCAAGCCCACGGCACCTGCCGTTAACCTCAGTCCAGCATGATTCGCTGGGGGCCAGGTGGGTCTCACGTGTCTGCGCGCAACGCGCGCCCAGGAAGGACCACACACCTATGCGTGAAGTATTTCAGCAGGAGCTCGCCGAGGTCCAGGACCGTCTCGTGGAGATCTCACGCCTCGTGGCGATCTCGATCCACAAGGCGACCCGGGCGTTCAATGAGTCCGATGTCAGCCTGGCCGAGGAAGCGATCAGCGAAGACGAGAAGATCGACGAGCTGACGATCGAGCTCGACGAACTCGCGATCACAATCCTCGCCCGGCAGCAGCCGGTCGCCCGCGACCTCCGCATCGTCGTCAGCGCATTGCGCATCAGCGCATCGCTCGAGCGGATGGGCGACCTGTCGACGCACATCGCCCAACTCGCCCGGTATCGCTTCCCGGACAAGGTGGTGCCGAAGAGCCTGCGCGGCACCTTCGCCGAAATGGGCACCCTCGTCACGGCGATCGCAACCATGCTCACCGAGCTCCTCACCAACGAGGACATGCATTTGGCCGAGACGATCCGCAACGAGGACGACAAGGTCGACGCCCTGCACCTGAACGTGTTCGAGGCCGTGCTCGGCGAGACGTGGAAGGGCGAGGCCGCCGACACCGTCGACGCGACCCTGGCCAGCCGCTACCACGAGCGTTTCGCGGACCATGCCGTTTCCATTGCGAAGAAGGTGCAGTATCTGGGCACGGGCGCCTGGCAGCAGAACACCGGCGCGGCGCACAACGGCTCATAGCCGCCGCACTGCGTGCACGAGAAAGTCCCGGAAGCGATCGCTTCGGGGGCTTTCTCGTTTGATCGGGTGACGGGAAGGCTACTTCTTGCCCTGGGCGGCGACAGCGGCGGCGCCCGCGGCGGCGGCCTCGGGGTCGAGGTAGGTGCCGGGGTCGAGCGGCATGAGGTCCTCGCCGAGGCGGTAGACCAGCGGGATACCGGTCGGGATGTTCAACTCCGCGATGTCGGCGTCGGAGATGCCGTCCAGGTGCTTGACCAGGGCCCGCAGCGAGTTGCCGTGGGCGGTGACGAGGACGGTCTTGCCCGCGCGGAGGTCGGTGGCAATGTCGGACTCCCAGTAGGGCAGCATCCGGTCGACGACATCGCTGAGGCATTCGGTGCGCGGGAGGAGGTCGCCGAGGCCGGCGTAACGCGGGTCGTGCGCCTGGGACCAGGGGGAATCGTCGGCGAGCACGGGCGGCGGCACGTCGAAGGAGCGGCGCCACAGCTGGAACTGCTCCGGGCCGAACTTGGCCAGGGTCTCGGCCTTGTCGAGGCCCTGCAGCGCTCCGTAGTGGCGCTCGTTCAGGCGCCACGACCGCTTAACGTCGATCCAGAGCCGGTCGGCTTCTTCGAGCGCGATGTTCGCGGTCTGGATTGCACGGGTAAGTAATGAGGTGTGCAGCACGTCGGGCAGGAGTCCCGACTCGGCGATGAGCTCGCCAGCACGGCGCGCTTCAGTCGCTCCCTGCTCGCTGAGCCTCACGTCCACCCAGCCGGTGAAGAGGTTTTCTTGGTTCCATAGGCTCTGGCCATGGCGGAGAAGGATGAGATTGTAAGTTTCTGACATGCCGTCAACTCTACCGAGGTGCCGGGTCTCGACGGGCTCGACCACCGGGGCGGGGCCACCGAGACGGGGCCACCGGGGCGGGGCCAGCCCTCAGTGGCCCGGGGTGCGGATGCCCAGGCGAGGCAGGCGCGGGATCTCCGCCACCGAGCCGGCCGATTGCGGCACGATGACCTCCTGGGCCGCCGCCACGGAGATCCCCTGTGACTGGACGTGCAGGGTGATGTCGGCCGGGACGGTGCGCTTGATCACGGCGAGAGCGATCGGGCCGAGTTCGTGGTGCCGGGCGCTCGAGGTGATCACGCCGACGCCGCGACGCTCGGTCTCACCGTCCGCCAGCTGCTTCGTCGCCTCCACCTCGTCGCCGTGCACGGGCAGCACCGCGTCCGACCCGTCCAGGTGGAGTAGCACGAGCCGGCGCGGCGGGTGGCCGAGGTTGTGAACCTTCGCGACGGTCTCCTGCCCGCGGTAGCAGCCCTTGTTCAGGTGCACGGCGCTGCGCAGCCAGTCCAGTTCGTGCGGGAGAGTCTTCTCGTCGACCTCGGTGGCCCGTCGTGGACGCCACGCTGCGATCCGGAGTGCCTCGAGGGCCAGGGTGCCTGCGGCGGAGACCGTGCCTGCCCGCACGGCGTCGCGCAGCGCAGGGAGCCGGTCACGGAGCACGAGCGCCTCGGTCCAGTGCCAGTCGGCGGCGGGATGGGCCGGTGCATCCGCGTACTGGAACCCGCCGTTGCCGACGCTGCTCCACGGGTCCCGCCAAGTCAGCGCGACCCCATTCGGTGCGGCCGGGGCAAGGTGCACGGCCGCCGGATCGACCGCCATCGTGCCGATCACCGCGTAGGCCAGGCTGTGGTCGACGACCTGTACGCGCAGGGTGAAGCGCATCTTGTCGAGCCAGGTGTGCAGGCCGGGCAGCTCGCCTGCCTCCAGGATCAGCCAGGTTTCCACCCCGTCGTCGATGACGTCCATCGCATATTCGATCCGGCCGTTCGGGTCGAGCAGCAGGGTCTCGGCCGACTGCCCGGGGGCGAGGCTGCGCAGCTCCTGGCTCGAGATCGAGTTGAGCCAGGTCAGGCGGTCTGGCCCGGCCACGCCGAGCACACCGCGGTTGGACAGGTCAACGACGGCCTCGCCGGCCAGCAACCGGCGCTGCTCGATCATCGGGTTGCCGTAGTGCGCCGCGACACCGGCGTCGAGGCCGTCCGCCTGCACGGCTCCGTCGAGTTCGAGAAGGGGAGAAACGGGTGACATGCTCATGAGCGCTCTTTCCAAACGTGCTGTCGGGCCCGACTGATCAAACGGGTCGTGGTGTCCGGGAGCCTAACCGATCGGGCTGGGGCCGGCCGGTTAAACGGGGCGAGGGGCGGGTTGCCCATCGGACGCCGTTTGACGACGGCAGGCCAGGGTCATTCGACCCGTTTGAGCCGGCCGGAGGCGTGCGTGCGGAGTGGCTGGCCCAGTGCCGCGATGTCCCAGGCCCATAGCAGGTGGCCCTCAACCAGGCCGTACAACCGGGTGGCCGCCGAATACCCCTTGGCACCCTGGGTACGCATCACGGCATCCGTGGCCAGGTCGATCCGGGGTCCCTTCACCTGGCCCAGGTAGATCTCGGCCACTCCCCCGGGATGCACGAGGGTCACGTCGATGTCGAACCCGCCGTCAGCATTACGGAGCGTCTCGACCGCCGCCGCGTTGACGAACGAATAGTCGCCCTCGGCTGGCAGCATACCTGGGCCCGGATCGCCGGTCCCCTGCGGTCGACTCAGCCGCCAGTAGCCCGTCTCCGTCATCAACGGGGTCTTCTCATCGCTGCCGGAGCCCGGCACCGGTTCGAGCCAGGTGTACGAACTGTAGTTCAGGTGCGGCAGGCCGTCATGACTGAAGCTCAGCCGATGGCCGAATTCCCGGGTGACCGCGGTGTCGCCGATGGCGTAATCGAGGATGCCGGAACCCTCCCAGACGCCGACAAGCCACGAGAGCGGGACGAGTTCGGACGGGAGCTGGGTGGGAAGCTCGAACATCGAAAGCTACCGCTGCCCCCGAAACAGCTTGAACAGGACGATTCCGGAGACCCAGGCGATCGACAGACTCGCCAGCGCGAGCAGCCCCAGGAAGAAGATTTCGAGTGCGAGGGTTGACATGGCTCAACTCTAGCCGCCCTCGGGCGAAATCTAGGCGAGGCCGGCCAGCGCGAAGATTCCGGTGGCTCCGGCAAGCACAGCCACGGCGCCGACGAGGCTCACCGTCACGCGGTTCACATAGCCCTCTTTGCGGCCGGTCGCGAGCTGAACGCACAGCGTTCCGATCACGCAACCGGCGAACGACAGTCCGATCCAGACCAGCGCCTGACCGGGGAAGGACAGCAGCCCGGTCAGCACCGCGCAGACGAGCGCGAACAGCCAGACCACCACGATGCTCTTCCACTGCCAGCTCACCCTCTCATTCTGCCCTGCCCGGGGCACATTCGCGGCACGCTAGTATTGGGCCACGATCCTTGGAGGGTGCGCGTGGCGCAGTTGTTGATCCTGACCTCGGCGGTCAACAGCGAGGTTCTCCCCGCCCTGGCGTTGCTGTCGCACGGCACGCGCATCATTCCGGCCCAGCCGGACCAGCTCGTCAACGCGCCCGACGCCGACGCGATCTTGGTCGATGCCCGGAGCAACCTGATCGCCGCCAGGTCACTCTGCCAGATTCTGCGCACGACCGGGAACACGGTTCCGGTCCTGCTCGTGATCACCGAGGGAGGGCTGGCCGCGGTCAGCGCGGACTGGGGCGTCGACGACGTGATTCTCGACGCGGCCGGTCCGGCCGAGGTGGATGCGCGCATCCGTTTGGCAGTCGGTCGCGCCCCGCGCCCGGAGGAGTCCGCCACCATCCGCGCGGCCGGTGTGGTCATCGACGAGGCCAGCTATTCGGCGAAGGTGCACGGACGGCCCCTCGATCTCACCTACAAGGAGTTCGAGTTGCTGCGCTTCCTCGCCGCCCACCCGTCGAGGGTGTTCACCCGGGAGCAGCTGCTCAGCGAGGTCTGGGGCTACGACTACTTCGGCGGCACCCGCACGGTAGACGTGCACGTGCGCCGACTGCGCGCCAAGCTCGGCGACCAGGAGTCGCTGATCGGCACGGTGCGCAACGTCGGATACCGCTTCAACGTGACGGAAGAGGACGGTGTGCGTGGAATTCATCCGGTCAGGGCCTGACCCGGCGGATGCCGCGTTCACGGCTGAGCTCCTGGGAATCGCAGCCGAGGCCGAGGCGGCCGACGGCTATCGCCCGTTCAACGAGCAGTCCCTGTTCGACGTGTCCGCCCGGCGACGCACCCCGCTGCTCCTCTCCGACCTGGGAAGCTACGTCGGCGCGGTGGTCACCGGGCGGGGGGAACTCGACCTCGTCGTGCGACCCGGTGCCCGGCGCCTCGGGCACGGCGCCGCCGCACTCGCCGCGCTCCTGCCCGGCGTGCCGGGGGAACTGACCGTCTGGTCACACGGCGACCACCCGGGCGCCCAGGCCCTCGCCGCCCGGTTCGGATTCATCGCCGACCGCACCCTGCTACAACTTCGCATGCCGCTCCCCACAGGCACCGGCGACGTTGTCGATCCGGCGGACCTCGATGACTCTCGCGCCGCCGCGACGAACATCGGCCACTTCCGCCCCGGGGCAGACGACGCCGAGTGGGTCGCCCTGAACGCCCTCGTCTTCGCGAATCACCCCGAGCAGGGTGCGCTCACCCTGGCCGACCTCGAGGCCAGGCAGTCCGAGCCCTGGTTCGACGCGGGCGATTTCCTGCTCGCCCGCGACCGGGCAAGCGGCAGCATGCTCGGCTACAACTGGCTCAAGATCGAGCCGGGCGAAGCCGTCGGTGAGATCTACGTCATCGGCGTGCAGCCGGCCGCCGCAGGGCGGGGTCTGGGCCGCCGGCTGATGCTCGCGGGCCTCGAACGCCTCCATTCCAGGGGCTGCACCGTTGCGGCCCTCTACGTCGAGGCGGACAGCACGGCCGCCGTGCACCTGTACCGCTCGCTCGGTTTCACCGACCACACCGTCGACGTGCAGTACCGGCGGGACCCGCGTTAGCCATCCGTTCATGCCGGATCGTCGCCTCGGCCCTGCACTCGGTGTCAAGATGGACAGATGGACGGCGACAACATCCCGACGGACTCCGGTCTCGGTACTGACTTCGACGACGATTTCGATCCCCTGGTCGGCACGAACGACCCCGCTCTGCCGGCCGACCGCTACCTCGACCGCGAGCTGAGCTGGCTGGCCTTCAACCAGCGTGTGCTCGAACTCGCCGAGGACCCCGACCTGCCGGTGCTCGAGCGCACCAACTTCCTCGCCATCTTCGCGAGCAACCTGGACGAGTTCTTCATGGTGCGGGTTGCCGGGCTGAAGCGGCGCATCCTCACCGGTCTCGCGGTGCCCACCAACATCGGGCGGGCTCCCCAGGATGCCCTCTCCGACATCTCCGCGGCAGCGCACGTGTTGCAGGCCAGGCACGCGCATGCCTTCCAGGACCTGGTCATCCCGGCACTCTCCGAGGCCGGCATCGACATCGTCAAGTGGGACACCCTCGACGAGGCCGACCACCGCTCGCTCCGCGGCTATTTCTCGAACCAGATCTTCCCGGTGCTGATGCCGCTGGCCGTCGACCCGGTGCACCCTTTCCCGTACATCTCCGGGCTCTCGCTCAACCTCGCCGTGCGCGTGCGTAACTCGAAGACCGGCAAGCAGGAGTTCGCCCGGCTCAAGGTGCCGACCATGCTGCCGCGCTTCATCCGGGTGGACCGGCGCGAGAATGTGGAAAGCGTGCGCTTCATCACGCTCGAAGATCTCATCGCCAACCACCTCGGCGACCTGTTCCCGGGCATGGACATCCTCGAACAACACGTCTTCCGAGTGACCCGGAACGAAGACGTCGAGATCGAGGAAGACGAAACCGAGAACCTGATCAAGGCCCTCGAGAAGGAGCTGCTGCGGCGCCGTTTCGGCCCGCCCATCCGCCTCGAGATCACCGAGGACATGGACGAGGTGACCCTCGGACTCCTCGTCCGTGAGCTCGACGTGACCGAGCAGGAGGTCTACCGGCTGCCGGCCCCGCTCGACCTCGGCGGCCTCTTCGACCTGCGGATCGACCGGCCCGACCTGCACTACGCAAAGCACGTGCCGACGACGGCCGTGCAGCTGATGGCCGGCGAGCCGAACGCGCAGCCGGACATCTTCAGCTCCATCCGCCGCCGGGACATCCTGCTGCACCACCCGTACGAGTCGTTCGCAACCAGCGTGCAGGCGTTCCTCGAACAGGCCGCCGCCGACCCGAACGTGCTCGCGATCAAGCAGACCCTCTACCGCACCTCGGGCGACAGCCCCATCGTCGAGGCTCTCATCGACGCCGCGGAATCCGGTAAGCAGGTGCTCGCCCTGGTCGAGATCAAGGCCCGCTTCGACGAGCAGGCCAACATCTCCTGGGCGCGCAAGCTCGAGAAGGCCGGCGTGCACGTCGTCTACGGCCTGGTCGGGTTGAAGACGCACTGCAAGCTCGCCCTGGTGGTGCGCAATGAAGACGGTCTGCTTCGGCACTACAGCCACATCGGCACCGGAAACTACAACCCGAAGACCAGCCGGCTCTATGAGGACCTTGGCCTGCTCACCACCGACCCGCAGGTCGGCAAGGACCTCACCCGGCTGTTCAACGAACTGTCCGGCTACGCCATCGAGAAGAAGTTCAAACGTCTCCTCGTGGCGCCGCTGCACCTGCGGCGGGCCCTGCTCAAGAACATCGCCGACGAGACAACGACCGCCCTCGCCGGCAAGCCGTCCGGCATTCGGATCAAGGTGAACTCGATGGTCGACGAGGCCATCATCGACGCGCTCTACCGTGCCAGCCAGGCCAGGGTGCCGATCGAGATCTGGGTGCGCGGAATCTGCAGCCTGAAACCGGGGGTGCCGGGTATGAGCGAGTCGATCAAGGTGCGATCCATCCTCGGCCGCTATCTCGAACACTCGCGGATCTTCTCCTTCCACAACGCCGGCGACCGGCAGGTGTTCATCGGCAGCGCCGACATGATGCACCGTAACCTCGACCGCAGGGTCGAGGCGCTCGTGCGCCTCGTCGACCCTGAGCACCTCAGCGAGATCGATGCGCTGTTCAACCGGGCGATGGACGACCGCACTGCCTCGTGGTGGCTCGACAGCTCGGGTGAGTGGATGCGCCACCACCTGGACGGCGCCGGGCATCCGCTCGACGACATGCAGAACCGGCTCATGCAGCAGATCTCCCTCCGCAAGCGTCCGACGGGCCGGCGATGACGGAGTTGCCGATCTTCGCCGCCGGCGCCGTCTGCTGGCGCCTGATCGAGGGGAAGATGCACGTGCTTCTCATCCACCGCACGGTCTACGGCGACGTGACCATTCCCAAGGGAAAGGTCGATCCGGGCGAGACGCTGCCGCAGACGGCGGTGCGGGAGATCGAGGAGGAAACCGGGCTGGCGGTGGCCCTCGGCGTGCCGCTGGGAATCTCCACCTACTCAATGCCGGGCGGCCGGGAGAAGGTCGTGCACTACTGGGCCGCCGAGGTGAGCCCGGAGGCGATCCAGCGCTCCACCTTCGTGCCCAACGGTGAGGTCGCCGCGATCGAATGGGTCACGATCAAGAAGGCCAGGACCTACCTCAGCTACACCCCCGATGTCGAGATCGTCGACGCGTTCGCGAAGCTCGTCGACGCCGGCGTCACCCGCACCTTCGCGCTGATCGCGCTCCGGCACGGCAAGGCGGTGCAGCCGGGCAGCTGGGACGGCCCGGACAGCACCCGCCCCCTCTCCGAACGCGGGGTCTCCCAGGCAGCCGGTCTCGTCGGCACCATTGCCGCGTGGCGTCCCCGCCGCATCATCTCCAGCACCGCGACCCGCTGCGTCACGACGGTGGCGCCGCTCTCGGCAGCCACCGGCATCCAGATCAAGCGCACAGAGGTGTTCAGCCAGGACGCCTTCGAGCAGGGTCTCGCCGACGTGCGCTCGGGCATCGGCAAACGGGTGCGCTCACGCAAGTCCGCCGTGATCTGCAGCCATGGACCCGTGCTGCCCGAGATTCTCCACGAAATTGCCCTCGCCACCGGGACGACCTTCGGTGCGGTCGTCGCCGACGCCGCGAGCCTGGACACCGGGGCGTTCGCGGTCGTGCACCTCTCGGCCGAGAACCCGAGCGCGGGCATCGTCGCCATCGAAACGCACGCCCCCACCGTCTAGGCCAGCCGTTGGACGGCCTTCACGGCCGATCGATTCGTTGACGCGCGTTAACCTGCCGTTCACCTCACGGGGGGAGTGTCGTTAATCGTGACGAATATGGTCTCACCGGGGCCAGCACCGGCCTCTGCCTTGCATTCCAGTAATTCTGCAGTCAACCCTCGAAAGGGATCCTTGTGAATTTCACGCGTTTTGGCCGACCCGCGGTCATCGCCGTCGTTGCCGCTCTTGCACTGTCCTCCTGCGCCGCGAACGAGGCCGCTCCGGCCGCCTCCGACGCCGCTTCCGCGAGCACTCTCACCGGTACCCTGACCGGCGCGGGCTCGTCCGCTCAGGGCTCAGCCCAGGAAGCCTGGATCGCAGCGTTCCAGACCGCCAACCCCGGCGTCACGGTCAACTACGACCCGTCCGGCTCCGGCGCAGGCCGCGCAACATTCATCGCGGGCGGCTCCGACTTCGCCGGCAGTGACTCCTACCTGAAGGACGAGGAGTTGGCTGGCACGTTCGCCGCCTGCGCCCCGACCGGCAAGGCTGTCGACCTCCCGGTCTACATCTCCCCCATCGCCGTTATCTTCAACGTCGAGGGCGTCAAGGACCTCAACCTCGACTCGGCCACGCTCGCGAAGATCTTCAAGGGCGACATCACCACCTGGAACGACCCGGCCATCGCCGCCTTGAACCCGAAGGCCACCCTGCCCACGACGGCCATCACGGCCGTGCACCGCTCGGATGACTCCGGCACCACGAAGAACTTCTCCGACTACCTGAACCAGACCGCACCCGACGTGTGGACCGAGAAGCCGGCTGACCCCTTCCCGTTCAAGACCGGTGAAGGCGCCAAGGGCACCTCCGGTGTCGTCGACGCCGTCACCAACGGCACCGGCACCATCGGCTATGCGGATGCGTCCAAGGCCGGCAAGCTCGGCGTTGCGAAGATCAAGGTCGGCGACAAGTTCGTCGGCTACACGGCCAAAGCCGCTGCCGCCGTCGTGAACGACTCGCCCCTCGTCCAGGGCCGCGACGCGAGCGACATCGCCATCAAGATCGACCGTCTCACCACCGACCCGACGCACTACCCGCTCGTGCTCGTGAGCTACGCGCTGGTCTGCACCGAGTACGCCAAGCCCGCCCAGGGTGAGCTCGTCAAGGCCTACGTCAGCTACATGGCGGGCACCGACGGCCAGTCCGTCGCAGCCTCCGCCGGTGGCGCAGCGCCGCTGTCCGCCGACCTGGCCGACAAGGTCGCCGCGGTCCTCAAGACCGTCAAGTAACACCGCTTGAAGTCTGCCCGGCCCGGGAGTCGCATTGCATGCGCCCCTGGGACCGGGCACACTTAGGTTTGCGGCCAGCGGCTCGAACCTGCTCCCCCCAATCCAGCACCTCACCACTCCAGGGAGACGCCCGGCATGACCACCATCGTTGCCCGTGACTCCATCCGGGCGCCCCAGCGGGCCGGCGATCGGATCTTCTCGACCGCGACCGTGGTGGCCGGCAGCCTCATCCTCGCCGTGCTCGCCGCCGTGGCAGCCTTCCTCCTGATGCAGAGCCTCCCGGCGTTCGTGGCCACACCCGCCGACTTCAACGGCGACGCCACCAACTTCTGGGCCTACGTCTGGCCTCTGGCCTTCGGCACGCTGTGGTCGGCACTGCTCGCGCTCCTGATCGCCATCCCGCTGGCGATCGGCATCGCCCTCTTCATCTCGCACTATGCCCCGCGCAGGCTCTCCCAGGGCCTCGGCTACATCATCGACCTCCTGGCCGCCGTGCCGTCGGTGGTGTTCGGCCTGTGGGGCATCGGAGTGCTTGCCCCGCTCCTGCAGCCCTTCTACACGAGCCTGGTCGAATGGTTCGGCTGGATCCCGCTCTTCGCCGGCCCCGTCTCCGGGACCGGGCGAACGATCCTCACGGTCTCGATTGTGCTGGCCGTGATGGTGCTACCGATCATCACCGCCATCTGCCGGGAGATCTTCCTGCAGACCCCCGTGCTCTACGAGGAGGCCTCCCTGGCCCTCGGCGCGACCCGCTGGGAGATGATCGCGATGGCGGTGCTGCCTTTCGGCCGCTCCGGCATCATCTCCGCATCCATGCTCGGCCTCGGCCGTGCCCTCGGCGAGACCATGGCCGTCGCCATGGTGCTCTCGCCCAGCCCGCAGGTCATCTTCCAGCTGCTCACGTCCCAGAACCCGACGACGATCGCCGCGAACATCGCCCTGAACTTCCCGGAGGCGCACGGGACCGGCGTGAACATCCTCCTCGCCACCGGGCTCGTCCTGTTCGTGATCACCCTGGCCGTGAACATGGTCGCCCGGGTCATCATCAACCGCCGCAAGGCATTCTCTGGAGCGAACTGATGAGCACCACGACTGTGGCGGCGCCCCTCCCCAACTCGCTCACCGCCGGCAAACTGCCCAAGCATTCCTCGCCGGTCGTGCTGCTGGCGAGCTGGCTGGTCACCGCGGCCGTCTTCCTCATCGTGCAGCTCTCCAGCGCCGGCACCAGCTTCAACGTCGCCGGCACCCTGTTCTTCGGTACGGTGCTCTACTGCGTCGCGATCTACCTGCTCTCCTATTTCGTAGAGGGCGTGCGGAAGGCCAAGGACCGGCTGGTCACGGCGCTTGTCACCGCCGCGTTCGTAATCGCCCTGCTCCCCCTGATCTCCCTCGTGGCCACGACGGTCATCAACGGGCTTCCGGCCTTCCTCACCCCGACGTTCTTCACGTCCTCCCAGCGCAATGTCGTCGGCGCCGGAGGCGGCGCGCTGCACGCCGTCATCGGCACCCTGTTCATCACAGGCCTCGCAACGCTGATCTCCGTGCCGATCGGGCTACTCTCGGCGATCTACCTGACCGAGTACGGCCGCGGCCGGCTGGCGCGGGCGATCACCTTCTTCGTCGACGTGATGACGGGCATCCCGTCGATCGTGGCCGGCCTGTTCGCCTTCGCGCTGTTCTCGCTCCTGTTCAACGACCCGGGGATCCGGTTCGGGTTCGGCGGAGCGATCTCCTTGTCGGTGTTGATGATCCCCGTGGTCGTGCGCTCCAGCGAGGAAATGCTCAAGCTCGTGCCCAATGAGCTGCGTGAGGCCGCGTACGCGCTCGGCGTGCCGAAGTGGCTGACCATCCTCAAGGTGGTGCTGCCGACATCCCTCGCTGGAATCGTGACCGGCATCATGATCTCGATCTCCCGGGTGATCGGCGAGACTGCGCCGCTGCTCATCATCTCCGGTTTCACCGCCAGCATGAACTACAACCTGTTCAGTGAGCGGATGATGACGCTGCCGGTGTTCGTGTACACCCAGTACGCCAACCAGGGCACAGACACGCAGGCCTACCTCGACCGCGCCTGGGCCGGCGCGCTCACGCTGATCCTGATCGTGATGCTGCTCAACGCCCTCGCCCGGCTGATCGCCAAACTCTTCTCCCCCAAGCTCGGCCGATAGCCTCCACCCGGCCGCTGGCCTCCAACTCGAAGGAATGCATGTCCAAGCGCATTGAAGTCAACGACCTCAACGTCTACTACAGCAAGTTTCTGGCTGTCGAAGGCGTGTCGCTGACGATCGAGCCCCGCACCGTCACCGCCCTGATCGGGCCCAGCGGGTGCGGCAAGTCCACCTTCCTGCGCACGCTGAACCGCATGCACGAGGTCATTCCCGGCGCGTACGTCAAGGGTGAGGTGCTCATCGACGGGAACAACCTCTACGGCCCCGGCGTCGACCCGGTGCTCGTGCGGCGCCAGGTCGGCATGGTCTTCCAGCGCCCGAACCCGTTCCCGACCATGTCGATCGGCGACAATGTGCTGGCGGGCGTGAAACTGAACAACCGGCGGATGGCGAAGTCAGACGCCGACGACCTGATCGAGAAGTCGCTCCAGGGCGCCAACCTGTGGCAGGAGGTCAAGGATCGCCTCGACAAGCCCGGCTCGAGCCTCTCCGGCGGCCAGCAGCAGCGCCTCTGCATCGCCCGGGCGATCGCGGTGCAGCCCGACGTGATCCTGATGGACGAGCCCTGCTCTGCCCTCGACCCGATCTCCACCCTCGCGATCGAGGACCTGATCGAAGAGATGAAGGCCGATTACACGATCGTCATCGTCACGCACAACATGCAACAGGCCTCGCGGGTCTCGGATCGCACCGGGTTCTTCAACATCGCCGGAACCGGCAAGCCGGGCAAGCTGATCGAGTACAGCGACACCACGACGATCTTTTCGAACCCGAGCATCCAGGCCACAGAGGACTACGTCTCCGGCCGCTTCGGCTGACCCGCCCGCTCCCCGCCCGCTCCCCGCCCGCTCCCCGCCCGCTCCCCGCCCGCTCCCCGACTCCGTGCCCTCTCCCCGCCTCCGTGCCCTCTCCCCGCCTCCGTACCCGACTCGCGAGAGTGCAGTTTTCGCCCTTTCGGGGCTGCTGAGAGGGCGAAAAGTGCACTCTCGCGGATGAGGATGAGGGATGAGTCGGGTGGGGTAGATCAGGCTGTGCGGGCGAGGAGGTAGGCGTTGAGGGATCGGGTCAGGTCGATGTCCGTCGGGCAGGGCTCGCCGTCGATGGACGTGACGACCACAGCGAGGCGCACGCTCGAGACCAGCCAGACCGCCTCGGCGTTCCTCAGCTCCTCGACCGTGACATCCCGGTATTCGGTCGACTCCCCCGCAGCCTCGAGGTACTCGAACACGCTCTGCTGGGTGGTGCCGTGCAGGATGGCGCCGCTCGGCGCCGGCGTGACGTACACGCCGCCTGTCCGGATGATCACGCTTGACGTCGGCCCCTCCATCGCGTAGCCGTCGTGGGTGGTGAAGATCGTGTCGTCGGCGCCGCGGCGCTTCGCCTCGCGGATCGCGGCCATGTTGATGGCGTAGCTGAGCGTCTTCGCGCCCATCAGCAGCCAGGGCGCCACTTCGGCCACCCCGCGGGGGTAGCCACGGTCGAGGGTGACGACGCGCACGCCCTGCTCCCGCACGGCACGGTAGTCGGGCGCCGCCGTCGCGTGCAGCCACGCCGTGGGGGCCGGCCCTGACTCGACACCGCGGCTGAGCACGAACTTGAGCGCGAGTTCTCCCTCGCCGGGGATCCGATCGACGGCGTGCGCGATCGCCGCCCGCCACTGCGCGGCGTTGGGCACGGGCAGTTCGCAGATCTCGGCCGAGTTGCGCAGCCGGCTGATGTGCGGTTCGACCTCCTGCGGGTGGCCGTTCACCACGCTGAGGGTCTCGAAGATGCCGTCACCGCGCTGGGTGCTCAGCTCTCCGACCCGCAACGCCGGCGCCGTCGATTCCATCTCGTGGAATGTGTCCGCGAACTCGGTTCGGGTGGAATCCGCCGGAACCGGGTCGATCAGCAGGGTGAAAGGCAGCGTCATACCCCGAGCCTACTTCGATCGAATCAGGAACTCTGGATGGCGACAATCGGGTCGGTCGTCGGCTGCTTGGAGCCGCCCTTGGGCTCGACGGTGACCCCGATGAGGTCGCCGACCGTGATGCTGCCGTCCAGTACCCGCCACACCGTTCCGGTTCCGGAGGAATCGAAGGTGCCGGCCGACACCGCTCCCGTCCCGCCGATGTACCAGAGCTGGTAGTCCTTGTCGGAGGGCAGTTCCGGCAGGTCATCGACCAGCAGTGCGGAGAGTTTGCGTTCGGTGGACCAGACCAGGGTGGCCTTGTGGCCGTCTGAGGTTGTGGTCGAGGCGCGCTTGGAATCCGGCGCCGAGTTGATCTGGGCCAGCCCGGCCGCCTGCTGCTGCGGGAACTGGTCGGAGTTGAACGCCTGACCGGCGAACGCGCCACCCACGAAGAGTGCGACGGCCGCGGCCGCAGCGACGAGCATGCTGACCGGTCCACGGAACCAACGCCGCCTGGCCCGTTCGGACGCGGTGCCCCCTGAAGACGCCGCCACCGGCGTGACGGGGCCGGCGGATGCCTCGGCGGGTCGCTCGGCGGCGGGCTCGACGACATCCGGCGGCACGGGCACGGCGCGGACGACGGCGGGTGCAACCGTCGGCGCCCGGAGGGGGGGCAGCTGCGGGGTAGTGGCGAGCCGGGCCATTAGGGATGCCTTGAGCGCCGCGGACGGCTGGACCGGGGCGGTGGCCAGGCCAAGGGCTACGGCGGTGTCGCTGAGTTCTGCCGCCTCGATTCTGGCCTGTTCCGACTCCGCGAGGTGGGCCTCGTAGCCGGCAGCCTCGCCCGGGTTGAGCGCATGGAGGGCGTAGGCGCCGGACATCTCGCCGGGGTTCTCGCCTACGTTGTCGACGCGGTTGTTGCCTGTGCCGGTCATGCTGCCACGCCCAATTCGTCCCGCAGCCGGATCATGCCGTCTCGAAGGCGGGTCTTTACGGTGCCGAGCGGGATATGCAGGCGTTCGGCGACTTCGCTGTGACTGAGACCGCCGTAATACGCGAGGCTGATCGCCTGGCGTTGCAGTTCGGTCAATCTGGACATCGCCTTTTCCACCCTTTCGTGCTCGATACGTGTTTCGACGGTTTCGGACACGTTGTCGTACTCCACCGCGAGGTCGCGGATGCCGATCTTCGTGTCCCGGTCGCGTCCGGCCTGGGACGACCGGATTCGGTCGACCGCACGCCGGTGCGCCATGGTCAGGATCCAGGTCGAGGCACCGCCACGCTGCGCCTCGTACCGCGACGCCGACTGCCAGATCTCCAGGAAGATCTCCTGGGTCACTTCTTCCGACTGCGCGTGGTCGATCAGCAGGCGTTTGACCAGACCGAGCACCCGAGGGGCCATCTGGTCATACAGGTCTCCGAAAGCCGTTTCGTTTCCCTGAGCCACGCGGCCCAGCAGCACCTCCTTGGAGGCAGGAGCAGTCGACTCAAGGTCGAAGTCGAAATCAGCAGTCATGAGACCCAGCATGTCAGGTCTTTTCCCGTTCCATGTCTAGGGTTCGGTGCCGAACCCGGGTTGGATTGGGGGAAAGACGAATCAACGGCGAAGTGAACACAAAGTGAAGGCCGGGCCGCAGAACGCCTCTCGGCGCGAGGCCGCTCGGAGCGGCGAATATTGGAGCCCGGGGTTACTGCGGCCCGACCAGCATCCAGTGTAAACGACGACCTCGGGTTATTTGTTCCCCAGCTCAGGAAGGTGCCGGCGGCCCGGGCCGGGGAGACCGACCGGGCCGGTCCCGAGCGGTTCAGTCCAGGGACTCGCTGCGCCACAGCCTGGCGCAGGAACCGAGCTCCTGCGCCGTGGTCGAGAAGCGCAGCGCTCGGGTCGTGAGCTCGGTTGCTCGCAGTGGCTCGCTCGTCTCCGAATCGTCAGCGACGCTCGTGCAGCCGATCGAGATCACCCGACAGAACGCCGCTGCGCGGTCGAGCGCCACCGCAAAGTCACCGGTGAAGATCCCGCGCAGGATCTGGTCGGCCAGCGCGATGATCTCTCCGGGGCCAGTCGGGGCCGCTGCACCGGCAATCACCGGGTCAATCGCCACGGTGACCTCAGTGCCCCGCTGATAGAGGAGCGCCGTACCATGCGGGTCCTGCCTGATCAGGAGTCGCACCAGGTAGATCCGCCAGAGTGCGCCGGGAAGGCTGCGCGGGGTCGCACTCGCCCACAACTCCGCGACGGCGTCCACGCCGTGCTCATCGGTGTAGGCGACCAGCCGGTCGACGACTGCGGGATCCGGGTCGTTGCGCACCCGGGCGAGGAGGGCATGGGCTGTCTCGTGGGCGACACGACTGATCGACGCCGGGTCGTCGCCACCCTGGAACGACTCGAACTTGCTGCCGGAGAACTGGGTGGGCTTGTGGAAATCGTCGGCCATCGCATCCTCCTGCTGTTCGCTTCGGCGCCGCCGCCCCGACACTCTTGGGGCGCAGTTCAACGGTACCCAGAAAAACCCTTCGCGAATCCACGCTAGATTATTAACCGCGGGCCTCTAGCTCAGTTGGTAGAGCAAAGGACTTTTAATCCTTGGGTCGTCGGTTCGAGCCCGACGGGGCCCACTTTCTCGCGGCACCCGGCCGACGGATGCCCTCTGCTGCTACTACGCTCGAGGTATCGACCGGGCCGGAGCCGGGTCGGCACCGCGAACGGAGGCGCAATGTCCAGGAAAGTGAAGTGGCTCGACCAACCCGAGGCCGAAGACTTCCCGAAGGCCGCCAACTTCCTGCATCTGCTCGTGAACGACGGCGCTGTCGAGGCCACCGTTGGCGCGCTTGAGGCGGCGCCGCTCACGCACCAGAAGGCCAAGGACATCCTCCGGGCGAGCGGCCTGCCGTTACTCGACGCCGCCAATCCGCACGTGGCCGCCTACCTGAAACTGATCCGTGACGGGGTGAGGCTGTCCCCGATCCTGCTTGTCCGCGGCAATCTGCCCGCCGGGGTGCCGCTGCACATTGCAGACGGGTACCACCGGGTGTGTGCCACATACCTCACCAACGAGAACACCGACATCCCCGTGCGGCTCGCCGATCTGACGCTCTAACCGCCCCCTGGAGAGCGCCGAGATGACCTTCCACACCCTGGCGATCATCTCCGTCGTCGCGCTGCTCGGGCCGCTTCTGGCCATCCCCCGTCGCTGGCGCCTGCCGGTGATGCTCGGTCAGCTTCTCGCGGGCATCATCGTCGGGCAGAGCGGCCTCCGGCTGGTGGATTCGACGGACCCGTCGATCACGCTGCTGGCCGACGTCGGATTCGCGCTGATGATGTTCGTCGCCGGATCCCACGTTCCCCTGCGGGACGGTCAGAAACGGTCTGCGCTCGGCAAGGGGGCGGCCCGCGCGACCGTCACCGCCGTGTTCGCCGCCGGGCTCGGGGTGGGGATCGCCGCGCTCTTCGGCATCAACCACGCGCCGCTCTACATCGTGCTGCTCGCCTCGTCGTCTGCCGCCCTGGTCTTGCCGATCATCGACTCCCTGCGACTGAACGGGAGCCCGGTACTCGAGGTGATCGCACAGGTCGCCATCGCGGACATCGCCGCGATCGTGGCACTGCCCCTGGCGATCGACCCGCCCAATGCCGGCCGGGCGGCGCTCGGCGCGGCCGCGGTGGCCGGCGCATCCGTGCTGCTCTATCTCGTGCTCTCCCGACTGGAGAAAACAGGGGCGCGGCTCCGCCTGCACCACCTGTCGGAGTCCCGTAAGTTCGCCCTGGAGCTGCGAATCCAGCTCGCGATCCTCTTCGCCATGGCGGCCCTGGCCGTCTACAGCCATGTGTCGATCATGCTGGCCGGGTTCTCGTTCGGACTGGCCGTTGCCGCCGTCGGCGAACCGAGGCGACTGGCCAGGCAGCTGTTCGCCATCGCCGATGGATTCCTCGGCCCGCTGTTCTTCGTCTGGCTCGGCGCCTCTCTCCACCTGCTCGACCTCCTGAACCGGCCGCAGATGATCGTGCTCGGCCTGTCGCTGGGGCTCGCCGCCGTGCTGGCGCACGCCGTCACGCGCTTCCTCGGGCTGCCGCTTCCGCTCGGCCTGATGTCGGCCGCGCAACTCGGGGTGCCGGTCGCCGCGGTCACGATCGGCACCCAATCGAACCTGTTGCTGCCCGGTGAGGCCGCGGCGCTGATCCTCGGGGCCCTGGTCACTATCGGGGTGTCCGCCATCGCGGGCGGACGGGCAGCCACGCACCGGGAGCCCGAGCCGGTCCCCCCGCAGCGCCCCCCGGCGGTCACGGCGCCCTGACACTGCGGGCCCTGTTCGCGGCACGCGGACGACGCTCTGCGGAATTCCCGGCGGGCGTACAGCGTTGATGGGGTAAGTGTTCGGGTTTCCCGCTCATACTGCAGAACAGAACGGGCACGGCCCGGCGACGAACTAAGGAGGTCGCACGTGGAAAGAGTAAACGAAGAGGTAGAGGTCAACACCGGAGTGATCGAGAAGTACCGGCGCCACAGCAACGGGCGTGGACTGGTCTCCCCCGCCGCACGGGTGCACGCGAGTGCGTTCGTGTCGAGCACGGCCTATGTCGAAAGCGGCGCGCAGGTCAGCGCCGAGTCATGGATCGGGCCGGGAAGCTGGATCGACCACGGGGCAGTCATCGGGTCGCGGGTCTTCATCGGCCAGAACGTGCACGTCGGCGCGGACGCGCAGGTGGGAAACGGAGCCCGGCTGGGCAGTCACTCCCGAATCGGCCGGAACGCCCGCATCCCGGCCGGCGCCGTTCTCGACCGGGACGTCCGTGTGTCCGACAACGCGGTGGCCGCCGCAACAGTGTCGCGCAGCGCCCACGCCGCACACGGGCAGGCCGACCTGCCAGGGGCCGGACTCCGTTCGGCCGCCTGATCCGGCGTTAGACGGGGCCCGGCGTTACACGTGGCCCGGCGGATGCCGCAGCTCGCGCTGGACCATCAGCGCGAGCTCCCGCAGCAGGACCAGGTCCACCGCTCCGTCGCGGCGAGGCTCCGGGTCGAAGACGCAGAGCGCGCCGATCCGTTCCCCGGAGGGGGATTCGATCGGGAACCCGGCGTAGAAGCGGATGTGAGGCTCGCCGACGACGAGCGGGCTCTCCCGGAAGCGATCGTCGAGTAGGGCATCCGCGACCACCATCGGTTCCGGTCCCTGGATCGTGACCGTGCAGAAGGAAGTGCTCCGCGCCACCTCATCGGGGTCGAGGGATATCCTCGCCTTGTGCCACTGCCGATCAAGGTCGATCACGGTCACCGCGGCGGAACGGGTGCCGAACATGATTCGGGCGAGGTCGGCGATTCGGTCGTACCGTTCCTCCGGCGCCGTGTCGACGATGCCGAGCCGGTCGACCGCATTCTGCCGCATGGCCTCGCGGGTGGCAGCATCCTTCAGAACGAGCGGGGCGACCTCCTGCGCGGAGGCGAAGCGCTCCGTCTCCAGCGCAGGCACCATCGACGCCGCGAGCAGTCCCGCCCAATGGGAGTACACCCCCGGGGAGCGATAGCGATCAGCGCCGGGGAGCGGTGCTCCGTCGAGGGGCACGAAGTTGGCGTGCGGGACATCGGCGCAGATAGCGGCCGTGGCCAGGTTCAGCCTGCGCGCGTGCCCGTCTGCCAGGTCGCCGAGCGAACTATCGAAGATCGGAATCGACCGGATGGGCTGGATCCCGGCAACGAACACCCGGGTGCTGCCCGAGCTGCGCTGCACCAGCTGGCGCAGGAGCCTGCTCAGCTCGAGCCGCCACACCCGCTCAGACGCCAGGGTGACCGACTCGTTCACGCCCAGGGTGACGACGATCGCGTCGAATCGGGTCAGCCTCAGGTCGTCGAGTTCGGCAAGAGCGGTGACCGCTGTCATCCGGGACCGGGCGACAACGTCGACGTCGACTCCGCGCCCGGTTCGCGCCGATACGGCGCGCGCCAACGCCCCGGGGAGGGCGAGGTCGTGGCTCATCACCCCGCGGCCGACCGCCGGCCCGGACCCGACGATGAGGATACGGTCGGCGTCGACGCCCGCGGAGTGCGCTTGCGGGGCATCCGTGGGCATCGGGATGTTCGTGAACTCCCTCTCGGCGGCCGTGGCCCAGGCACGCATCGTCGGCGCCAGCGACCTGCGAATGAGTTCGTGCACCGGTTCCTCTTGCGCTCCCACTCGCGAGGGAGGTCCACGCGGATTGGCCCAGTATCCCCCATCCGTCGAAATTGTATGCAATTGGACGGCGGGTGCCGCCGCCCGGGCCCGGCTCAGGTCAGTGACACGACGGCGTGCGCGGCCGCGAAGATGGCCAGTCCGGCGAGGGCGCCGACGACCGTGCCATTGATGCGGATGAACTGCAGGTCCTTGCCGACCTGAAGCTCGATCTTCTCCGAGGTCTCGGTCGCGTCCCACCGTTCGACGGTCTCGGTGATGACGCCGGCGATCTCGTGCCGGTAACTCCGCACCAGATAACTGGCCGAATCCGCGATCCACCGGTCGATCCGCGCGCCGAGGGCACCGTCGTCGAGCAGCCGCGCGCCCACCTCGATCACCGTGGAGCGGATGCCGGCGCGCAGTGCGCTTGCCGGGTCGCCCAGGGCATCGACCAGCGAGGCCTTCACCGACTCCCAGGTTTCGCCGGCGAATTCGCGCAGCCGAGCGCTGTCGAGCAACTCGCGCTTGAGCGTCTCCACCCGGGTGATCATGGCGGGGTCGTGTTGCAGGTCGCCCACGAGTTCGACGAGGTAACGGTCGATGGCGCTGCGCAGCGGGTGCGCGGCATCCACCCGCACCGCGGCGAGGAAGGCCAGCACCTCCCGGTGCGCCTTGTCGTCGACGAGCTTGTCGACGAATCCGGGCATCCAGCTCGGCAGGCGCTGCGACACGGCCCGGCCGAAGGCCTCAGGGTGTGCGAGCAGCCAGCCCTCGGCTCGCTCCAGCAGCAGGTCGACGGCAGCGTGCTGTTGCCCGGATTCCACCAACCGTTCACCGACCCGGCCGATCGGGGGTGCCCAATCGGCCTGCACGAGGTGCTCGCGGGCGACGGTCTCGATCAGGTCCTTGATGGCGTCGTCGCTGAGCAGTTCGAGCAGCCCTGTGCCGGCCACCGCGACCTCATCGGTCAGCCGACCGGCGTTCTCCGGCGACGACAACCACGCGCCCAACCGCCGGGAGACTCCCATCGATTCGAGCTTGCCGCGCACTACGGCCTCGGAGAGAAAGTTCGTCTCGACGAACTCACCCAGGCTCGCTCCGATCTCGTTCTTGCGGCTGGCGATGATGTTCGTGTGCGGGATGCGCAGGCCCAGCGGGTAGCGGAACAGTGCCGTCACCGCGAACCAGTCCGCGAGAGCGCCGACCATGCCGCCCTCGGCGGCGGCCCGCACGTACTGCAGGGCCGGGTAGCGCTCCTGTAGTGCGAAGGACACGGCGAACACGACGCCCATCACGAGAAGCAGGCCCACCGCGAGCCGTTTCATCCGCACGAGGGCCGTCTGCCGTGCGGTATCGGACGGGCTCAGGTTCGACGGGACTGGCGTTCGTCTCAACGCTGACGCTTGCTCGACCATCACCCCAGCTTGCCCGATGCGGCGCGGGCGGCGAAACCCCCGGCGTGATTGCCGAGACCGGGGGCGTCGGGCGACCTGGTTTGACAGTCACGACCACCGGGCCGGCTCGACCACCGACGGTGGTCGAGCCAGTCGAGACCCTGGGGCGGCACGACCACCGGGGCGGAGAAGGGTCAGCAGTGGCAGTGGTCCTCGCCCGCTGCGGCCGGGGTGCTCGCCGGCACGTCGAGCACGGGGCTGCGGTCGAAGAAACCGTCCGGTTTGAGCTTGAACCCGGCCGTGTCGACCGGCATGATCGGCCAGTCTTCGATCCGCGGATAGTGGGTGAGACCGAAGGTGTGCCAGAGCACGATGTCCTGCCCGTCCAGGTCACGATCCGCGGCCATGTATGCCGGAAGACCGGCGCCACCCGCGTGCTGGTTGACGAAGTCCCCGGTGGGGTAGCGCTCATCCTCGGCAAAACGGGTGACCCAGAGGTCCTTGGTCGCGAACGCCGCCCGGCGCGCGACGGACGACGCCTCGTCCGCGAGCAGGGTCGGCTGCCCCTGGGGGTAGAGCTTGTAGCCGACGGGCTCGCCGAGGCGGTTGAGCACGGTCGGGTTCGAGACCAGCCAGGTGCGGCCGTGTCGCATGTCCGCCTCTCGCACCCCGTCGGCCTCGCGGGCCAGCACCGTGCGTTTGCGGGTGAAGGCATTGCCGCGTTCGTTGCCGAAACCCATCGGCACGCGCACCGCCTCCTCCTCTTCGACCCGGTTGGTCAGTCCGTCGACGGCCATGTCCAGCCGGGCACTGAACAGGTGCTGGTGGAAAGGCGCACCGAGCCCCGGGGCCAGCTCCGAGGCATACGGGT
Organism: Cryobacterium algoritolerans; assembly: GCF_004402785.1. Lineage (GTDB taxonomy): Bacteria > Actinomycetota > Actinomycetes > Actinomycetales > Microbacteriaceae > Cryobacterium > Cryobacterium algoritolerans. The sequence goes on along the minus strand of NZ_SOFP01000071.1, from coordinate 43,569 downwards.
AGCCCTTGCCCGGGTACGCGCTGGTGAAGACGATGCCGGTGGCCTTTGCCTCGAATTCGATGGTGCCGTCGAGGTAGAGGTACCAGTAGAAGCCGTAGTCGTAGTTCCCGATGGTCGTGAAGAAGGAGATCACGAGGCGACGGTTGCGGCGGGTGTAGTCGATTCCGGTCCAGAGGTCGCTGTGCTTGGCGAGGATGCTCCAGTCCTCCTCGTGCATGCAGATTCCGTTGCGGATCTCACGGGGGTTGCCGAAGCCATCTGTGATGACAGGGCTGAGGTAGGTGATCTCACCGAGGCAGTCGCAGCCGAGCTCGAGCGAATTTGCGTACTGGCCGACCAGGTACTCGCCGGTGTCGAAGTAGTTCTGCCACGACCGCACGGGCGACGGATCGCCGTAGGGCACGACCATTTCCGCGATCGACGCCCGTCGGATGATCGACCGGCGCACCCCGGCGTCGTCAAAGCCGATGTTGTGCAACACGACACCCTCGCGCACATCGAAGCCCACATCAAGGCTCCACTTCTCCCACTCGACGTGGTTTCCGCCGGTGACGGTGAAACTCGGGCCCTCCGGCTGGGTGATCTCGATCGGTTTGAGCGTCTCGCGCAGCGGACCGGTGAGCGTTGGATCGGTGTAGTTACCGTGCTCGGCCGGGATCGGCAGCACGCCGTAGTCGATGACCTGGTCCACGGTCTTGCTCACGATGTCGACGTAGGCGACAAGGCCGTCGATCGGGTGGGCCCACGGGCTGTCCTCCGGGAACTGTTGGACGAAAGCGAGCCCGCGCAGGATGCGACGGCCCTTCTCCTCCGGATACTCGAAGACTCCGGCCGACAGCGGGGCGACCCGCACGGTGGCGACATCCAGTCCGCGTGCGGCGAGCGCCGCCAGCCAGCGCGCGTCGTGGATGAGGAGCTCCTCAACCGCGCCGAATTCCTCATCGAGCACGGGCAGCTCGCCGGTCACCGCGGTGTCGAGCTCGACCACGGATTCGACAGCTCGCCGGGTCACCGAGACGGTGACGTCCTTGGGCGCCACGCCGGAGATGTCATGCAGGAACGCCCGGAAGCGCCGGTCCGCCTCCCCGGGCGCCGTTGCCCTCGGCGGGTCGAGCAGGCCGAGGTACGCCACCCGCACGCTCTCCCCGAGCAGGCCGGCCTCACTCAGGATCACCCTGACCGACTCGAGTTCGACGGCGGAGGTCAGCGCGTGCGCACCGTCCAGGGGAGGTGAGGCCGTGGTGGCGTCAGCGGAGGCGAGTGTCATGGGAACCCTTTCGAGGTTGTGGGCCGGGCAGGTGAATGCGCCGGGCATCCAAATGCGTCACTGCATTTATTTCCTATGGTTGTAGAAGAATAGGGCTCAGTAAGCTCGGGGGCAAGGGTCAATTCCTTCGAGTTCTTTTTCGAGATGGGGAAGCATGCCAAAGGTTGTCGACCATGATCAGCGTCGGGTCGAGTTGGTCGACGCGACCTGGCGCATCATCGCCAGGCACGGCATCGAGGGTGCGACGATGCGCGAAATCGCGGCAGAGGCCGGGTTCGCGAACGGCGCTCTGAAGCCCTACTTCCCGACCAAGGACGACCTGCTCACCTTCGCGTTCGGGCACGTGTTCAGCCAGACCAGCGAACGGATGCGCGCCGCCACGACCGGAAAAACCGGACTCATCGCGCTGCGTGCCTACTGCCACGAGATCCTGCCGCTGGACGACATCCGCATCAGCGAGGCCCGCATCGTCATCCCGTTCTGGCAGAAGGCGCTCAGCGATCCGGCCAAGGCGCAGCTGCACGACGCGTCGATGCTGCAGTGGCGGCAGGCCCTCCGCGCCCTGCTCACGGAGTGTCGCGCGAACGGGGAGATCCACAGCACGGTCGGCGACACGGACATCGTTGGGCACCTGATGACGGTGGTGCTGGGCGCCCAGATCACCGCGGCCCTCTCCCCCGCCGACCACTCACCGAACCAGCTGATCACCCAGCTCGACGGCTACCTCCATTTGCTGGCGACGGGCGACTGATCCGCACGGCGGTTTTTCGACGTACGTTGAAAAAAGAGTGACTTTCCCGGCGAACCCGGCTAGGTTACTGCCACAGCGTGTCTGCACACGACGGCAAAGGAGCCCACCGTGACGATGACCATGGCCACCCCGCCCGCCCCGGCCGGCGACAGCGACGACGCCGTCCACCGCGCCGAGGCGAACTCGTTCGGCCAGTGGCGCACCCTCGTCTCTGATTCGTTCGTTCCACTCGAGGTGCGTTCCGACACGCGCGACTTCCACGGCACACTCCGTTCGCGGGTGCTCGACGACCTCTCCATCGTCGAGGTCACGGCCACCGGGCACCAGGTCCTGCGCACCCCGTCGCTCATCGCCAGGTCCGACCGGCAGTACTTCAAACTCAACCTGCAGCTCTCCGGCAGCGGGATCCTGATCCAGGACAATCGCGAGGCGACCCTGCGCCCGGGCGACCTCGCTGTCTACGACACGAACCGGCCGTACACCCTGGCCTTCGAACGGGACTTTCGCACGCTCGTGCTCATGTTCCCGCACGACGCGCTCGACCTGCCCGCGGATGCCATCGCGCAGCTCACCGCGGTGAGAATGGCCGGCGACGCGGGCCTTGGCCGGATGATCAGCCCGTTCATGGTGCAACTGGCCGAGAACCTCGATGCCCTGTCCGGCTCGACCGGCCACCGGCTGGCGTACAACGCCGTCGACCTGGTCGCGACAATGTTCGAGAGCGAGCTGAGCATCCGTCGCGACCCTGCACCCGGGACCCGCGGCGACCTGCTCACGAGCATCCACCGCTACATCGAGGCCGAACTCGGCGACCCGGAGCTGTCACCGGCGGGGATCGCCGCGGCCCACTTCATCTCCCTCCGCCAGCTGCACAATGTGTTCCATCCGGCCGACACCACGGTGTCCGGCTGGATCAGGGCACGCCGGCTCGAACACTGCCGGCGGGACCTCCGCGACCCCATCCTCGCGCCGCGCTCGGTCGGGGTGATCGCCGCACGGTGGGGGTTCATCGATGCCGCCCATTTCAGCCGGATCTTCCGCACGGCGTTCGGCGAACCGCCCAGCACCTACCGCCGCGGCTGACCGGGCCCGCATCCGTTTCGTCGCTGGTCGTCAACTGCCGTACCCGGAATGGCAAGTCCGCTCCGACGCGTTCGGACAGAGTCGTCACACAGGATCCGCAGACGAGACCGGATGCATGCCGCACCCGCCCCCGGCGCCCTCACCCCCGAATTCCGTTGTCATCTCAATGAGGAGCACACCAATGACGACCACCCACATCGAGGCCGAACCGGAGACCACCCTGCACAAGGGGAGGCTCGGCGTCATCGGCATCGTATTCTTCGTGGTCGCCGCAGCGGCCCCGCTCGTCGGGATGACCGGCGCGGTTCCCGTGGCGATCGTGCTCGGAAACGGGGCGGCCGCCCCCGGCGCGTACCTCATCGTCGGCATCACCCTGCTCCTGTTCAGCGTCGGCTACGCCGCGATGAGCCAGCGGGTGACCAACGCCGGCGCCTTCTTCGCCTACGTGGGCCGGGGCCTCGGCAAGCACCTCGGCACCGCGTCGGCCTTCGTGTCGATCCTCGCCTACCTGGCCATCCAACTCGCGATCTATGGATTCTTCGGCGGGCTCCTGGCCGCCCAGGTCGGGCTGCTCCCCTGGTGGGCCTGGACGTTGCTCGCCTGGGTCCTGGTGACCCTGCTCTCCCTGCTCAGTGTCGACGTTGGCGCCAAGGTCCTCGGCGTTCTCATGCTGCTCGAGCTGACCGCCCTCATCGTCACCTCCGTCGCGATCCTGGCCAACGGCGGGCCGGAGGGGATCGACGTCTGGGCGTCGTTCAACCCGACCGCGATCCTCGCCGGCGGACTCACCGGCTCGGCCGGTATCGCCTTCGCGTTCGCATTCGCGTCCTTCATCGGCTTCGAGGCCACGGCCATCTACGGCGAGGAATCCAAGGACCCCAAGAGGGTTGTTCCACGCGCAACCTACCTGGCGGTCGGCGTGATCACCGTGCTCTTCGCCCTCACCGCGTTCGCCATGGTGACCGGGATGGGAGCATCATCGGTGGTCGAGAAGACCGTGGAGCTCTCCACCCTCAACGGCGTACCGCTTGCCGACCCGGCCGCGGTGCTCTTCGCCCTCGCCACGCAGTACGTCGGCCCGTGGATGGCGACCCTGATGGGGATCCTCGTACTGTCCAGCCTGTTCGCCGGGTTGCTCGCCTTCCAGAACGCGGCGGGCCGATACCTGTTCGCGCTCGGTCGGGGCGGGGCCCTGCCCGCGCCGCTCAGCCACGTGAACCCGCGCGGCGCTCCGAGCACGGCATCCGTGGTCACGTCGGTCGTCACGGGACTCGTCATCGCCGTCTTCGCGCTCTTCCAGCTCGACCCGGTGCTGAACATGTTCTACTGGTTCAGCGGCCTCGCCGTTGTCGCGATCGTGCTGATCGAGATTCTCGTCTGCATCGCCATCATCGTCTACTTCAACCGGAACAAGGGCAGTGAGAATCTGTTCCAGACGGTCATCGCGCCGATTCTCGCCGCGATCGGCCTCGTCATCGGCGAGTACCTGCTGATGAGCCGGTTCGGCCTTCTCGCCGGCACGGTCGCCGAGGGGATCGACCCCACGACGACCTCCTGGGGGCTGAGCCCGATCGGCTGGGTCCTGGTGGCGTTGCCGTTCGCGCTGCTCACCGCCGGTTACGTTCTCTCCCTCGTCTCCCACAGCGAGAACGAGGAACTGGTCACGGACATACTCTCGTAGCATCGGTCGACCAGATCACCGGACGTTTCACCCTGCCAGGCCGGTGTGACGGATGCCCCAGCGCACCGTCCAGGTCTCGCCGGGTGGCAGCCAGCGCAGTCCGGCCCCCGTGTTGAAGGCGTTCGCCGGAGCCGTCATCGGCTCCACCGCGACCGCGCGCCCCGGGGTCGGACCGCCGGGGCCGTCGACCGGGAAGGCACGGGGCGTGAAGACCTGCACGTAACGCATGTTCTCATCCCCCCAGACGGTGACGCTGCGGCCGTTCGGCGCGGTCAGCGAATGTTCCACTGCAGCCCTGTCGCCGTCGAACGCATCGCCGTCGTCGTCCAGCTCGTCGGTGTCGCCACCGGAAACGGTTTCCCTCATGGTGACGGTGAAGCCGTCGTCGAGGTCGAGGTCCCGCACCGTTCGCCCGGCCCGCAGGTCGTAGCCGGTGCCGTCCACCGGCGCTTCGCCGACCGGGTTCAACCGCTCGTCCACCTCGATCCGCGTGCGGGTCGGCACCGTCAGCGTGAGGTCCTCGGTGGGAACCCCGCCGATCTTCAGATAGGGGTGGGCTCCGATGGCTACCGGGGCGGTATCCGTGCCGACGTTGCGCACGGTGTGGGTGACGTCGAGCCCGTCGTCGGTGAGGGCGTACGTGACGGTGGTGTCGAGCTGGAAGAGGTAACCGGTCTGGGGGAACACCGTCGCGGCGAGGGTGACGGCCGCCGTGCCGCGGTCGAGCAGTCGGTAGGGAGAGCCGGCGAGCAGGCCGTGGATGGCGTTGTGCTCGAGCGGCTCGTTGATCGGCAGCTGCTGCTCCAGTCCGTCGTGCATCCAGACGCCGTCGCGGATGCGATTCGGCCACGGCACCAGCACCGTGCCCGCGCCCCTGGGCGGAATCGAGCTTGCCGGGAAGGTCTCGACCAGGTCTATTCCGTCCACGGAATATACTCGAAGCCCCGCGCCGACCTCGGTGACGATCGCCAGCGCCGGCCCGCTCGGGGTGGCCGCTCGCAACTCGTACTGTGTGCCTGTAGCTGCTCGCATGCGTTCAGCCTATTCCGGCTGGAGAACGGTCAGACCGGCGTCGCGGAGGGGTTCTAGGCCGTCCGCCGGGGCGTCGGCATCCGTCACAAGGGTGTCGAAGGCGGTCAGCGCGCCGATCCGGCCGAGGTGCACCTGGCCGAGCTTCGAACCATCGGCCACGACGATTGCCCGCGTCGCGGCAGCGAGCATGAGTGTCTTGATGCCGGCCTCCGGGAGGTTGATGTTGGTCACACCGTGCTCCGCGTCCACCCCGTTGCAGCCGATGAACGCCAGGTCGGCGTGCACCTGGCCGAGCACCGTCGCGGCCAGGGGCTCGACCAGGGAATGCTGCAGTGGGCGCAGGGAGCCGCCGGTGACGATCACCGTGAACCGGGGAATGGCCGGTTCGAGTTCGAGCGCGATGCTCAGGCCGTTCGTGATCACCACGACGTCGGTCAGTTCGGTGCGGGCGAGCAGCGCCCTGGCCACCGCGAGCGTGGTCGTTCCCACGTCGAGGATCACGCTCTGCCCGCTCGAGACGAGCGAAGCGGCGAGCACGCCGATCTGCTGCTTGGGCAGCACGGATGCCGCGAGAGCCTCCTCGAACGAGGACTCCCGGTCGGGCCTGGCCCCGGTTCCCGTCGGAGCCGGCACCGCGCCGCCGTGCACCCGCTGGAGGGACCCGGCCGCTTCGAGGGCATCGAGGTCGCTCCTGGCGGTCACTCCGGACACCCCGAAGGCCTCACGGAGCTCGCTGACCCGCACGAATCCGCGCTCGTCGACGAGCATCTGGATGCTTTCACGCCGCTGGTGCGGCGGGAGGGCCTCGCGATCGAGCTGCGGTTGCGGGTTCTGGTCCTTCGGCAGTGCGGATTCGGACATGGTGCCATCTTCACTTAGTTTGCTTTAGTTTTCAATTCGAAACTTGTAGTTTCAGATTTGCAAATTTGTTATCGTGGTCAGTGCCATGAATACAAAAAACTTCGTCGCCGACACCGGCATCATCCGTCACCGCCACACCCTCGCGGACGGCCGCGACCTGATCTACTTCGATGACCCGGACAGCACGCTCCCGCCGGAGCGCGCCCCCGACCTTCGCGAGCTCGATCCGCGGCCCGCGACGGCCCGGATGCGCCAGGACCCGCTGAGCGGTGAATGGGTGTCGATCGCCGCAACCCGCCAGAACCGGGTGTTCCTGCCGCCGGCGCATCTCGATCCGCTGGCCCCGGCGACGCCGGAGAACCCGTCAGAGGTGCCGAGCAACTATGACGTGGCCGTGTTCGAGAACAAGTCGCCCTCGTTCGGCCCGTTGCTGACGGATGCCGACGCGCCCACCGGCCAGGACGACCTGACCAGGATCGGCCTGGGCCGCATCCGCACCTCGGTCGGACGCTGCGAGGTCGTCTGCTTCAGCCCCGCTACCGAGGGCTCGTTCGGCAGCCTGTCGGTCACCCGCGCCCGCACCGTGATCGAGGCGTGGGCTGAGCGCACGCACGCGCTCTCGGCGCTGCCCGGGATCGAGCAGGTGTTCCCGTTCGAGAACCGCGGTGAGGCGATCGGTGTCACGCTGCACCACCCGCACGGCCAGATCTACTCGTACCCCTACGTGACTCCCCGCAGCCAGCGGGTGATCGCCGCCCTCGACTCCTACGGGCCCACCCTGTTCGCCGACATCCTCGCCTCCGAACGGGCCGGGGACCGGGTCATCCTGACCGGTGAGCACTGGAGCGCATTCGTGCCGTTCGCCGCCCGCTGGCCGATCGAGGTGCACATGCTCCCGCACCGCCAAGTGCCCGATTTCGCCGGCACCACACTGGCCGAACGCGACGAACTGGCGGTGCTCTACCGCCGGCTGCTGCGCGCACTCGACGCCATTTACCGCACGCCGACACCGTACATCGCCGCCTGGCACCAGGCCCCGGTGAACACCCGGCGCGACGAGATCCGGCTGATGCTGCAGGTGACGAGCCCGCGCCGGGCCGAGGACAAGCTCAAGTTCCTGGCCGGTTCGGAGGCCGCCATGGGCGCCTGGATCGGCGACGTCACGCCCGAGCAGGCGGCCGTGACGATTCGCGCGGCGCTCGAACGATCCGATGCGGCCGATGCGGCGAATGCGGCGAATGCGGCGGCGGATGCCGTCGGCCAGGCCGAGCGGGCCGCCAACCTCCCCGGAATGGCCCAGTCATGAGCGAACTCCACCAGACGGTGACGACCGGTTTCGAGACCCGGTTCGGCCGGGCACCCACCGGGCTCTGGTCGGCCCCCGGCCGGGTCAACCTGATCGGCGAGCACACCGACTACAACGACGGCTTCGTCTTCCCGTTCGCGATCGACCGCCGCACGGTCGTGGCACTCGGACTTTGCGCCGACCGGCTGATCCGGGTGGCGAGTTCCTTCGCCGACGATACCGTCGAGCTGTCGCTGGACGATCTCACCCCCGACAACCTCGACGGCTGGTCTGCCTACCCGCTCGGCGTTGCCTGGGCGCTTGGCCGGTTCGGCGCCGACCTTGCCGTCGTTCCCGGCTTCGAGGTGTTCATCGATTCAGACGTGCCGATCGGCGCCGGGCTCTCGTCCTCGGCCGCGATCGAAAGCGCGGTCGCGGTTGCCCTCAACGACGTCTGGCAGCTCGGGCTGGACCGACGCGTGCTGGCCAGGGTCGGGCAGCTCGCCGAGAACCGGGCCGTCGGGGCGCCGACCGGGATCATGGACCAGTCCGCCTCCCTGCTCGGCAGAGCCGACGCGGCCGTGTTCCTCGATTGCCGGAGTCTCGACGCCGAGGTGATCCCGCTCGGTTTCGACGCGGCCGGGCTCGAACTGCTCATCATCGACACCCGGGTGAGCCACGCGCACTCCACCGGCGGTTACGCCTCCCGCCGGGCATCCTGCGAGGCCGGCGCCGGCCTGATGGGGGTTCCGTCGCTGCGGGACCTCGGCGTGGACGACCTGGGCCGGGCCCGCGAGCTGCTCGACGACGAGACCTTCCGCCGGGTGCGGCACGTGGTCACCGAGAACCAACGCGTGCTCGACACAGTGCGGACCCTGCGCGAGCAAGGCCCGCTCGCGATCGGCGCCCTGTTGGACGCCTCACACGTGTCCATGCGGGACGACTTCGAGATCTCGGTGCCTGAGCTCGACCTTGCGGTCGAGACCGCCCGGGCCGCCGGGGCGATCGGGGCTCGGATGACCGGCGGTGGGTTCGGTGGAGCGGCGATCGCCCTGACCCCGAACGCCCTGATCCCGGCCGTCACGGCCGCCGTCACGGCCGCCTTCGCCGCCCGCGGCTTCGGCACGCCCGACCTGTTCGTCGTGCGCGCCGCCGACGGCGCCGGTCGCGAACAGGACTGACGCCGGCACCCACACCGGACGCGTCAGGGAGCCACGGCGGTCGGTTCCCCGCCGGTGATCCGCACCAACTCGTCGAACGTGGTGGGGAAGACCGTGTGGGCATGCCCCGCGGCGGCCCAGACCACCGGGAATTCGGCGAGCGCGACATCCACCAGGGTGCGCAGCGGCGACGGATGCCCCACCGGTGCGACCCCGCCGATCACCTGCCCGGTCGCATCCCTGACCACCTCCGGTGACGCCCGCCCGATAATGCCGCCGAGGCGTTGCCCCAACCACTCGGTGTTGACCCGGTGGGCGCCGGACGTCAGGACGAGCAGCGGCTCGTCGTCCAGCGTGAAGACGAGCGAGTTCGCGATCGCGCCGACCGAGATGCCGAGCGCCGCCGCGGCGGCCGGGGCGGTCGTGGCCGCGTCGTCGAACCAGCGGATGTCGGGATCGAGACCGTGCCCGCGGAGGGCATCACGCACCCGATCGACGGCGGGATGAGTGGTCTTGACCATGCAGCCAGACTAGACGTCCCTCCCGCCCGCTGCCGGCATCCGCCGCACCTGCCCCTCTCAGTGGCGCCGAATCTCCGCCGAACTGTGAGCAAAGCCCACTTTTAGGGCCAAAAAGAGCGCATTACTCACAGTTCGGCGGAGTGGAGATCGAGCGGATACGCGGGCGCGGGCAGACGCGAGTCCGGCGGCGCGGGAAAGCGGCGCAGTAGGCTGGCGCGTATGACTGCCGACAACACCGCCCGCATCATCACCCTCGCCGACCGCCCCGGACCGAGCGTGGCCGCCACCGCGTTCGTCGCCCCCGGCGCCGTGCTCGTCGGCCAGGTCATCCTGGCCGAGAACGCCAGCGTCTGGTACAACGCGGTGCTCCGCGCCGAGGCCGAGCCGATCCGGATCGGCGCCGGCTCCAACCTGCAGGACAACGTGTCCTGCCACGTCGACCACGGCTTCCCTCTGATCCTCGGTCGCAACGTCTCCGTCGGCCATGGCGCCGTGCTGCACGGCTGTACGATCGAGGACGACGTGCTCGTGGGAATGTCGGCGACCATCCTCAACGGCGCCGTCATCGGCGTGGGCTCGCTCGTCGCGGCCGGGGCCGTCGTGCTCGAGGGCAGCGTGGTACCGCCGCGTTCCCTGGTCGCCGGAGTGCCCGCGAAGGTGCGCCGGGCGCTGACGGATGACGAGGTGGCCGGCATCCGTCACAACGCCGAGGCGTATCTGGAGCATTCGGCCCTGCACTCGGCGTCCCTGGCCGAGCCGCAGGCCTGAGCCAGGGACGCCGCTCCCGGTCGTGCCGGGCGGTCAGTCCAGGACGACCGGCGCCAGCTCGTCCCAGACGTCCCCGGGGCCCGGGTTGCCCGGCGCCGATTCCCCGCCGAGGTGCCGCACGGTCCCCCAGACCGCGTTGAGGGCCGTGGTCACCGCGCCCTCCGCCCAGCCGGCCGTGAACGAGATGTCGTCACCGGCGAGGAAGACGCCGCGCTGGGCGGCAGGCAACTCGTGCTGCACGAAGTGCCCGAAGAGCCGTTCCTGGTAGCGGTAGTGACCGGGCAGGTTGTTCTTGAATGCGCCCATGAAGTTGGGGTCGGCCTCCCACGACACCGTGATCGGCTCGCCCACAATGTGGGAGGCGATGTCCACCGTGGGGTAGATCTTCTTCAGCGAGTGGAGCATGAGGTCGGTGCGCTCATCCGCGCTGAGCGAGAGGAACTTCAGCGCGTCATCGTTCCAGGTGTACGAGAGCAGGATGACCGCGGGCTTGTCCGGGCCGTCATCGAGCAGGTACGTCGCACGCGGCAACCGGTCGGTGAGCGTCATGCTCAGCACGTGCCGCCCGGTCGCCGGGTCGATGTCGTTCCAGAACGGGCGGTCCACCATGACGAAGGTCTTGGACGACTGCATGTAGTGGCTGCGCTCGATCGCCGTCCACATCTCCGGCGCGAAGAGCGTCTCCTCCGTGTCGATCCGGGCGGAGAGCAGCCAGGACTGGCAGGTGACGATGGCCGCCTCGAACTCGCGGGTCGCCCCCCACTTCTCCGTGATCCGGATGCCGCCGCCCTCGCCCCGCTTGATCGAGGCGACGGCTCCGCGCGGCACGCCACCGTTCAGGCCGGCGACCGAGGTGCCCTTCGGCCAGTGCACCAGATCGTCGGGGGCGTGCGACCAGAGACCGTCCGGGAGCCGCTGGGCGCCGCCGAGGATGCGCCGGTGCTTGTCGTCGGCGTCGGTGAAGACCACCCGCAGGATCTCGAGGATCGAGTTAGAGAAGTCGGTGTCCCAGCCGCCGGTGCCGAAGCCGACCTGCCCGAAGGCCTCCCGATGTGCGAAGGACTTCTCCCTGAAGGCAGCGCTGCCGGCGATGAAACCGTAGAACGTCTGCTCGTCGAGTTCGGCGACGATCCGGTTCCAGATCCGTTTGATCGTGGCAACATCGCGGCTGCGCAGGGCCTCCTGCACGGCGTCGAAGTCGACCTCTTCGCGCAGGGCCCGCCGCCAAGCCTCGGCCACCTCGGTGAAGAACGGCGGCAGGTCGTCTGCCGTCTCCGCATAATGGGCCGTGCCCTCCAACTCGATCAGCGTGCTCGGCGTCACAGCTGAGAGCGGGTTCGGGAACTCCCGGGTCTCCAGGCCGACCGTGTCGACGTAGTGGTAGAAAGCCTTACCCGACTCGGGGAAGCGCATGCCGCCGAGGTCGGCGACAACGCCGGGCGCCGCGGAGAACTCGGCCGTCTTCAGCCGGCCGCCGATGCGGGCGGCCTCGTAGACGATCGGCTTCAGGCCCAGCCGGAGCAGCTCGTACGCGGCGATCACGCCGGACAACCCGGCGCCGACGACGGCCACCTCGGTGCCCAGCTTGAGGTCGGGCACGCGGCCGAGCCCGGCCGGGTGCGCCAGGTAGTGGTCGTAGCTGAACGGGAAGTCCGGATTCAGCATGGTGATCGGCAGACGTGCGGCCTCGCCGGGAACGCGGGGGTGCGGAAGATCGGATGCCATTGTCATTTGAGTGCCTTCACGATCGACAGGGAGGAATCGGCTGCGTCCGCGTAATCCACGGCGCTCAGTGCGCCGACGACGGAGTGCTTCCGACCGTAGAGGAAATACAGGCCGGTGCCAATGAGCATCCAGATTCCGAAGACCAGCCAGGTCGTCCCGCCCAGGGTGAGCATGAGCAGGACGCACATCGCGAAGCCGGCGATCGGGACCAGCGGGTAGAACGGCACCCGGTAGGAGCGCCGGAGTTCGGGCCGGGCCCGGCGGAGGTAGATCACGGACAGGTTCACCAGTGCGAACGCGCAGAGGGTGCCGATGCTGGTCGCGTCGGCGAGTTCGCCGAGTGGGATCAGGGCCGCGGCGACCGCGACGACGATCCCGACGATGAGGGTGCCGGCGACGGGGGTGTTCGTGCGCGGGGAGATCCGGCCGAACACCCTGGGGACCATACCGTCCCTGGACATGGTCATCAGGATCCGGGTCTGGCCGTAGAGCACGGTCAGCACGATGCTCGCGATGGCGATCACGGCGCCGACGGAGAAAACCAGGGCCACCCACGGCTGGCCGGTGAGTTGTTGCAGGATGACAACGAGGGAGGCCTCACCGCTGTGGAACCAGGTCCACGGCCGGGCCCCGATCGCGGCGATCGCGACCAGGATGTAGATGACGGTGATGATCAGCATCGACAGGATAATCGCCTTCGGCAGGTCGCGTTGGGGGTTCCTGGCCTCCTCCCCGGCGGTGGAAGCGGCATCGAAACCAATGTAGGAGAAGAACAGCCGGGACGCGGCCGCAGAGATCCCCGCGACTCCCATCGGGGCAAGCGGTTCGAAGTTGCGGGCGGAGAACGCCGTGAACGCGATCGCGACGAAGATGAGCAGGATGACGATCTTGACGCCGACCATCACCGTGTTTACCCAGGCGCTTTCCTGGGCACCCCGGATGAGCAGCAGCATCGACAGAATGACGAGCCCGGCGGCGGGCAGATTCACCACTCCGCCGAAACCGGGCGGCTGGGCGATCGCGTCCGGCAGCTGCAGGCCGAACGTTGCGAGGCTCTCATTGATGTACTGGCCCGCACCGACGGCCACGGCCGCGATCGACACGGCATACTCGAGTACCAGGCACCACCCGCAGACCCAGGCGATGCCCTCGCCCATGGTCGCGTAGACATACGAGTAGCTCGAACCGGATGCCGGCACGCAACTGGCCATCTCGGCGTAGGACAGGGCGGAGAGCAACGCCGCGACCCCGGCGACCAGGAAGGCGATCCAGATCGCCGGCCCGGCGAGGGGAATCGACGCGCCGAGGATCACGAAGATACCGGTGCCCAGGGTGGCGCCGACGCTGATCATGGTGAGCTGCCAGAGTCCGAGGCTGCGCTTGAGGTCGCCGTGGGGCAGGGGCGACTCGTCGGGGTGCGGGAGCCGGTCGATCGGTTTGCGCCGGGCCAGCTGGGTGCGCAGGGAGGTTTTCGTCTCGGTTCGGGGCAGGCTAGTGGCCGTCATTGACGGTCCGTTCCGACGTTGAAAATGGTGGTGTCGTCAGCGTAGGTTGCGGAATCGCCCGGCCCTGCGGCCGGTTTGTCCCGCGCCGCCCGGTTCGGTGGCCATTCACACCGGCGGGCTGCGCGGGAATCAAATTGACGGGCTCCAATGCTGCAGGCATGACGGGACGATGCTGACAGCCTCAACCGACGGGCTGCCGACGATAACCCTTGCCCAGCTGCTCTCGCGGCTCACCGGGCGGATCCGGGCCGCTCCTGCGACGGCTTTTCCAATCCTACTGCGCCGGGTTGCCTGCAGCGAGCTGGCCGACCCTGCCCCGTACCTGCTCGGCGGCGAGCTGCTCCTCACCGCGGGCACGCCGATCACCCCGGGGGACGCGGCGGGCATCCGTGACTAGGTCGACCGGCTCGTGGCGGCCAGGGTCGGCGCCCTCGGCATCGGCGTCAGCCCGGTGCATTCCGAGGTACCGCGCGAACTGGTCGACGCCTGCGCCGACGTGGGTCTGCCCCTGCTGGTGGTCGCCGAGGGAACGCCGTTCGTCATGGTCACCCGCACCTTCGCCGAGATCCTCGAGCTCAAGCGGATCGAGACCCTCAAGTCGCTCGCCGACACAAACAAACGCCTGATGCGGGAGACGATGCAGCCCCGGCCCGAGCACGAACTCCTGATCGTCGCGGCGCGACCTCGACGACGCCGAGGTGCGCGCCGAACTGCTGATCGCGTTGCCCTACCAGCCCTGACCGGGTGCGGCGCCGATCGTCAGTCGGGCCGGCCGCTCCGGTCGTGCGCCGCGTCGGTCCAGGACCGGTACAGCTCGGGTCGGCGGTCGGCGAGATAGTCGACATCGGTGCCGGGGGCCGTGACGGTGGCGTAGCTGAGGCCCGTGGTCCGGCCGGCGTCCGCGACGATAGTGCCGTCCGGTCCGACGATCACGCTGGCCCCGGCCAGGTCGAGCCCGGCCTCGATACCGACGTGGTTCGCGTAGGCGAGCGTGACGGAGTTCTCGAGGGCGCGGGCCGGCACGAGCACCCGGGAGACGTTCTCATAACCGCGGCTCAGCGCCGTTGGCACGAGCACGAGGCCGGCGCCGTGCACGGCGGCGTCACGCACGACCTCAGGGAACTCGACGTCATAACAGATCAGCAGGGCGATCTTCAGGCCGAGGAAGTCGACGACCGGTGGCGGCGCGGTGCCGGGCCGGAAGCTTGCCCGCTCCTCCGCCCCGAACAGGTGCGATTTCGCGTACCGCGCCACCACCCGGCCGGCGCGGTCTACGAGTGTGGATGTGATCCGGCGGTCATCTGCCGGTCCTGGGCCGGGTGCGCTGTAGACGAGGGCGATGTCGTGCCGGGCGGCGATGCGTGCAAGATCCCGGTCGAGGTCGGCGGCCGCGGCGGTCGAGACCGAATCACGGATCAGACTGGGAGCGTACCCGGTCGCGAAGAGCTCGGGGGTGAGCAGCAGATCGGCGCCGGCCGCCCGGGCCTCCCTGGCCGCCTGATCGAGCACGGCGAGGTTGGCCACGAGGTCCAGCGGTTCGGCGCGGCCTTGGAACAGGGCCAGTCGCACGCTCGGCCCGGGAGGCACCTGGCCTGTCGATCCAGGGGCTGTCACCGGCGAGGGCGCGGGCGCCGCACCTCGAATCACTGTCGGCTCTGACATGGCTGGCGACCTCCGTGATCTCACGCTCGTTCTCCCGAGCGTAGTTCAGCGCCACCGCGCTGACCAGAACGGGTGGCACCGGAACTGCCGCGCGCTGGTGCAGATCGGCCCGCCCGGCGCTGCACCCGTCTCTTCGGCCTGGCCGTCAGGGGCGCAGGGCCTGCTCGGCGGCCTTCACAACGTTGCTCAGCAGCATGGCGCGGGTCATCGGGCCGACGCCTCGCGGGTTCGGCGAGAGGTGGCCGGCGACCTCGGCCACGTCCGGATGCACGTCCCCGGTCAGCCTGCCCGTGCCGGTCTGCGGGTCGGTCACCCGGGTGATGCCCACGTCGAGCACGGCGGCGCCCGGTTTGACCCAGTCGGCCTGGATCAGGTGCGGCACCCCGACCGCCGCGACGACGATGTCGGCGCGGCGCACTTCGCCGGCCAGGTCGACGGTGCGCGAGTGGGTGAGGGTTACCGTGGCATCCAGGCCCTTCCGGGTGAAGAGCAGACCGAGCGGGCGTCCGACGGTGAGGCCTCGGCCCACGACGACCACCTTCCGGCCGACGATCGGCACCTCGTAGCGGCGCAGCAGCTCGACGATGCCCGCCGGCGTGCACGGCAGGGGCGAGCGCAATTCGCCCTCGATGCCGAGCACCAGCCGACCGAGGTTGGTCGGGTGCAGCCCGTCGGCATCCTTCGATGGGTCGATGAGTTCGAGCATGGCGTTGTCGTTGTGGCCGACGGGCAGCGGCAACTGGATGATGTAGCCGGTCACCTCACGGCTGGCGTTGAGGTCCGTGATGGCGGCGCGAACATCCGCGCTCGTCGCCGACCCTGGCAGGTCGATCCGGATAGACTCGACGCCGACCTCGGCGCAGTCGCGGTGCTTCCCGGCGACATACGAGCGGGATCCCGGGTCGTCGCCGACGAGCAGCGTGCCGAGCCCCGGTACGACCCCGTGCGCCCGCAGGTCGGTGATGCGGTCGATGAGTTCCGACTTGATAGCGGAGGCCGTCTTGACTCCGTCGAGGGTGATTGCGCTCATGGTGGATCCAATCGTTCGAAGGTCGCGAGCACGGCAGACTGCCCCGCTGACCAAACCGATCCGCCCGGTCGAATTCGACGGAGATTCTGGCTGAGAACCTCGGATCCAGGCTTCACAAGCCCGATTGTCCGAAAATCTCCGTCGAATTCGACCAAACGGGGACTACTGCTGCAGGCCGGGGTACAGCGGGAAGGCCTCGGTGAGCACCCTGACCCGGGCGCGGAGGGCCTGGATGTCGGCGTCCGGCTTGAGGGCCTCGGCGATCACGTCGGCGACGACCGTGAACTCCTCGTCACCGAAGCCGCGGGTTGCCAGGGCGGGCGTGCCGATCCGCAGGCCGCTGGTGACCATCGGCGGGCGCGGGTCGAACGGCACAGAGTTGCGGTTTACCGTGATGCCGACCGCGTGCAGGGCGTCCTCAGCCTGCTGCCCGTTGATGGGCGAGTTGCGGAGGTCTGCGAGAACGAGGTGCACGTCGGTGCCGCCGGTGAGCACGTCGACGCCGCCCGCGCGCGAGTCATCCGCCATCAGACGGTCCGCAAGGATGCTCGCCCCGCGTAGGGTACGCTCCTGACGCTCCTTGAACTCGGGTTCCCCCGCGAGCTTGAACGCGGTCGCCTTGGCGGCGATCACGTGCATCAGCGGGCCGCCCTGCTGGCCGGGGAACACATTGGAGTTGAGCTTCTTCGCCAGCGTCATGTCGCGCGCGAGGATCAAACCGGAGCGGGGACCGGCGAGGGTCTTGTGCACGGTGGTGGACACGACATCCGCGTAGGGAACCGGGGACGGGTGCAGGCCGGCGGCGACGAGGCCGGCGAAGTGGGCCATGTCTACCCAGAGCATGGCGCCGACCTCGTCGGCGATGCTGCGGAAGGCCGCGAAGTCGAGGTGACGCGGGTACGCCGACCAGCCGGCGATGATGACCTTGGGCCTGGTCTCGAGGGCCTTCTCGTGCACGACGTCCATGTCGATCAGGAAGGTGGTCGGATCCACGCCGTAGGCCACCGGGTTGTAGAGCTTGCCGGAGAAGTTGAGCTTCATGCCGTGGGTGAGGTGCCCGCCGTGGGCGAGCTCGAGGCCCAGGATGGTGTCGCCCGGCGCGGCGATCGCGGCGAGCACGGCGGCGTTCGCGGTGGCGCCGGAGTGCGGCTGCACGTTCGCGTACTCGGCGCCGAAGAGGGCCTTGGCCCGGTCGATCGCAAGCTGCTCTGCCACGTCGACGTACTCACAACCGCCGTAGTAGCGGCGGCCGGGGTAGCCCTCGGCGTACTTGTTGGTGAGCACGGAACCCTGAGACTGCAGGATGGCACGGGGCACGAAGTTCTCGCTCGCGATCATCTCGAGGTAGTCGCGCTGGCGGCCGAGCTCCAGCTCGAGCACGGCGGCGATCTCGGGGTCGACGACTTCGAGCGGCTCGTTGAAGGTGGAGTTCAGAACGGTGGATGGCACGGAATCGGACACGGGGTCTCCTTAGACGAATTGGTTAACGACGTGATGATTAATCGTCGTGGCCCAGGCGTGCGGCCACTAACCGTGTCAGTCGCTCCCCGATGGTGACCCATCTTTCGTGCTACGCCAGTTGCGACAGGAATAATCCTACCAGTCGCCGCGGGGAGGATTTCGATCGGCCGGGGCTAACTCGTCGACGAAGAGCAGGTCCGGCCGCGGATGGCCCTGCGCGTAGGCGGCCCGCGCCACGAGATGGGCCGCCATCGGCGCGGTGAGAACCTGGAATGCGACGATGGCGGCGACAAGGGTGACCGTGCCGAGACTGAAGTCGTTCACCGCGATGTCGACCGTCACCGCGATCAGGCCGAGAATCTGCGGTTTCGTGGCCGCGTGCAGCCTGCTGAGCACGTCGGGAAAACGGATGACGCCGACCCCGGCCGCGAAGCACATCACGGCCGCCGCGAGTACGAGGACCGCGGTCAGGATCTCCCGTGCCAGGTCGTTCACGATTTTCCCTTTCCCGGGAGGAACCGGGCGACGCTGAGCGACCCGAGCACGGCGAACAGCGCGAGCACCAGCAGCACGGCAAGATTGTCGGTGTGGCGGTTGAGAGCCATTTCGGCGCCGAGCGCGCAGATCACCGTGGCGACGAGCACGTCGCAGGCGACCACCCGGTCCAACACGGAGGGACCCCGGATGATGCGGTAGACGGCGCAGAGCGCGCCGGCGCCGAACAAGAGTCCGGCGACGATGACCACGATCTCCATCAGCCGGCTCCCCCATTATTATCGGGGGCGGCATCCGCCCCGGCCGGGCCGGACCTGATCCGTTCGACGTCCTCCCGCGACCCGAAGGCCAGCACGATCCGCCGCTCGGTCTCGAGTACGCTCGCCCGGAACCGGTCGGCCTGCCCTGCCGTGTGCACGTTCAGCACGTGCAGGTAGAGGGTCGAGCCCACCCGGTCAACGTCGACCACGATCGAACCGGGCACGATCGAGGTGGCCACGGCGGTCCAGGTCAGGATCAGGTCATTTCGGGTGTTCAACCCGACGGCGAGGATGGCGTTGCCGGGGCGGTACCGCGGCGAGAGGGCGAGCGCGGCCACCTGCACCGAGGCCCGCACGATGTCGGCGAGGAGCCGGAGGAAGAACCGGGCGCTGTGCCACGGGTTCAGCCGCCCGCTCAGCTGCACAGCCGGGAGGTAGAAGATGACGGAGACCAGCCCGGCCAGCAGCGCCCCGGTGAGGAGCTCAAGCCAGCCGAACCGACCCCAGAGCAGCATCCACAGGGCGACGAGCCCGAGGAACAGTGGTGACTGGTTCACCGCTCCGGCGAGGCGTTCCCGCGGGGTGCTCATGGCGTTCCGTTCGGGAAGACGGCGTCGATGTAGGTGGCCGGCGCCTCGACGTCCGCCGCGGCGCGTGCGGCGAAGGCGAAGACGGGGCCGGCGAAGACCGTGAGGCTCAGCGTGAGAAGGAGCATGGCCGCCGTGGCGCCGACCATCAGCGCGGACACGGTCTTGGTGATGACGCTCCCCTGATCGTGCGGGTCGTCGGTGAGCCGGTCGAGCATGCTCGACTCGTAGTTCTCGACCTCCCGGCGGGGACGCCAGAAGGCCATGTTCCAGGCCCGGGCGAGCGCGTAGAGGGTGAGCAGGGAGGTGACGGCGCCCGCGGCGAGGCCGGCGTACGCGAGCGGGGTACCCAGTTCGGCACCGGCCTGGAACAACGCGAGTTTGCCGAGGAAGCCGGAGAACGGCGGGATCCCGCCGAGGTTGAGGGCGCCGACGAAGAAGAGCACGGCGACGACGGGGGCGGCCTTGAGCATACCGCCGAGCCTGGCCAGCGAGGTGGTGCCGCCGACCCGCTCGACCAGGCCGGCGCAGAGGAACAGCGTGGTCTGCACGGAGATGTGGTGCACCAGGTAGAAGATGGTCGCCGCGAGGGCGAGCGGGGTGCCGATGGCGATGCCGAAGATCAGGTAGCCGATATGGCTGACCAGCGTGAACGACAGCAGCCGTTTGATGTCGGCCTGGGCGAGGGCGCCGAGGATGCCGACCAGCATCGTGAGCATCGCCACCACCAACAGTGGAACCGAGAACGGGTTCTCGGGGAAGAGCAGCGTCTGGGTGCGCAGGATGGCGTAGACGCCGACCTTGGTCAGCAGGCCGGCGAACACTGCCGTGACGGGGGCTGGAGCGGTCGGGTAGGAATCCGGCAGCCAGAACGACAGCGGGAACACGGCGGCCTTCACCGAGAATGCCAGCAGCAGCATCAGCCCGAGGATGAGTTGTATCCCGGTCGGGAGCGCCGGGATGCGTTCGGCCAGCAGGGCGAGGGTCACCGTGCCGGTCGCGCCGTAGACCAGGGCGATCGCGCTGAGAAAGAGCACGGAGGAGACCAGGCTGACGACGATGTAGGTGACGCCGGCCCGGATGCGCGCTCCCGTGCCGCCGAGGGTGAGCAGCACGTAGCTGGCCGAGAGGAGCATCTCGAACCCGACGTAGAGGTTGAACAGGTCGCCTGCGATGAAAGCGTTGAACAGGCCGGCCGCCAGCACCAGGTAGCTGGGATGGAAGATCGACACCGGGGTCTCGCTGTCGCCGTCGACGATGCCCTGGCCGACCGCGAAGAGCAGCACTCCGAGTAGCATCAGGGCCGAGATCAGCAGCATCAGCGCCGACAACCGGTCGACGACGAGCACGATCCCCCACGGCGCCTGCCAGCCGCCGACGTGCACGACGGCGGGGCCGTGCCGGTCGACCAGCACGAGGAGCGCCGCTGCGGCCAGCACGACCAGGGTCAGCGAGACGACGCTCACCGTGATCTGCCGGCTGTGCCGCCGGCCGAGGGCAAGGGTGACCGCCGAGCCGATCAACGGGATCGCAACGACAAGGGGCACCAGGATGCTCATCGCGTTCATGGGGCATCCTCCGCGCCGGCGTCAAGGGACGCCTGCACGGCGGCATCGTCGTCGGAGGAGGACCGGAAGTTCTCCTCCGACGACGACGCGGTCTCGCCGGCATGCTCGTCGGTGAGGTCGTCGCCCTCGTCGCCGAGCCGGGCCAACCACCATGACCGGTAGATCAGGGCGAGGATGAGCGCCGTGATCCCGAAGTTGATCACGATGGCCGTCAGCATCAGCACCTGCGGAACCGGATCGGCCATGTTCGCGTCCCGGGCCGTGCCCGTGATGATCGGCGAGCCGCCCGGGCGGCCGCTCATGATGAAGATGAGCAGGTTGGTGGCGTTGCCGACGAGCACGAAACCGATCAGCACCCGGGTGAGGCTGCGCTCGAGCATGATGTAGACGCCCGCCGCGTACAGCACGGCCATCAGCACCACGAGGGTCAGGGACGCGCTCATGGCAGCACCTCCGTGACCGGCGTCGACGCGCTCACGGATGAGGAATCCGCCTCGGCTGCATCGCCCGCCTCGCTTTGCCGGTCGATCTCGCTGCCGAGGCTGCGGAGGATGTCCAGCGCGAGCCCGATCACGACGAGGTACACCCCGATGTCGAAGATGGTGGAGGTACCGAAGGAGAGGTGCCCGAGCAGGGGCACGTCGATGGCGGCGTAGGCCGACTCCAGCGGAACCCCGGCGAAGAAGAGGGACGCCACCGCCGTGCCGACCGCGAGGACGACGCCGAGCCCGAGGAGCTTGCCCGGGTCGATCGGCGCGGCCTCACCGAGTTCGTACCGGCCGCCGGCCAGGTAGCGGGAGACCAGCGCGAGGCCGGCCAGCAGCCCGCCGGCGAACCCGCCGCCGGGCGCGTTGTGGCCCGCGAAGAGCAGGTAGACCGACACGATGATGGCGGGGTGGAAGAGCAGGCGCACCAGCACCTCGATCAGGATCGACCTGTCCTCCGCCGGGATCGTGCGGCCGCCCAGCAGGAACGACTGCCGGCTCACGGCGTGGCCGGCGGATGATGCGTGCGGGTCGGCGACGACGCGTCGCCGGTTGCGCGGCGCCCGCTGGCTGCGGGACCCCTTCAGCCGCGGCAGGGGCACGGCCCGCCCCGAGACGAAAAGCAGGCTGGCGACGCCGGTGGCCACGACGATCAACACGGCGATCTCCCCCATCGTGTCCCAGGCCCGAATGTCCACGAGCATGACGTTGACGATGTTGGTGCCGTGAGCCTCGAGGGTCAGGCGCGGCAGCTCCGCCGCGATGCCCGGGTCCTGGCGGGCGCCGAGGGCGATCACCGCGATGGTGCCCATCACCGCGCCGACCAGCACGCCGATCAGGGCCCGCCGCCGCCGATGGACCGGGCGGTTGGCCTGGGCGATCCGGGTCGGCAGCCGCCGCAAAACCAGCACGAAGACGACGAGGGTCATGGTCTCGACCAGCGCCTGGGTCAGGGCGAGGTCGGGGGCGCCCTGGAGGGCGAACAGGGCCACCAGGCCGTACCCGGTGACTCCCGCGAGCAGCACCGACGTCATCCGTTTGCCCACCCGGGCGGCCCAGGCGGCCACGATCGCCGCCACCAGGGCGATCAGCGCCTGACCTGGGTAGTCCCAGGGCACGAGCGCCTCCGGCCAGCTTCGGTTCAGCGACGCCGCGAAACCGAGTGCGAGCACGAAGACGACGAGGATCGTGCCCAGGTACTGCGGCAGCCCGCCATGTTGGGCTAACCGGGTGACCCGGGCCGCCGAACGATCGACCGCGCGCACGAGGGACCCGTAGCCGCGCCCGGCGTCGATCCAGTCCGGAACCCTCGCCTGCGCCCTGGCCACTCGCAGCCGCTGCCAGAACAGTGCGGCGCCGGCCAGCACGACGACGACGCCGATCAGGAGGGCCGGTTCGAGTCCGTGCCAGAGCGCCAGGTGGTAGTCGCCGCCGCCGGCCAGCGTGTCCGCGTAGCTCGAGAGCAGCGGATCGAGGAGGCCGCTCAGCGGTCCGAGCGCGAGGGTGGCGACGGCGAGGAGGCCCGGCGCCAGGGCGAAGTCCCACCGGCTCGGGTGCAGCGCGGTGGTCGCCATCGCGGGGCGGCTGCCGAACGCACCCCAGAAGAAACGGATGCTGTACGCCACGGTCAGCACCGAGCCGACGCCAGTGCCCACGAGCGCGACCCAGCCCCAGCCGTCACCGGCCAGGCCGGCCGCGAGAAACGCCGTGAACACGGCTTCCTTGGCGACGAAGCCGAGCAGCGGCGGCAGCCCGGCCATCGACGCCACGGCGATGAGCGCAATCACGGCGAGAGCGGGTTCACTGCGGCCGAGGCCCGAGAGACGCCGCAGGTCCCGCGTTCCGGCGCGGTGGTCGATGATGCCGACGACGAGGAAGAGCGCCGCCTTGTAGAGGGCGTGGGCGAGCAGGAGCGCCGCCCCGGCGAGCGCCGCGTCCCGGCTGCCGAAGCCGACCACGACCATGATGAAGCCCAGCTGGCTGACCGTGCCGTAGGCCAGCACCAGTTTGAGGTCGTGGTTGCGCAGGGACCGCCACGCGCCGACGAGCATGGTCCAGACGCCGATCGTCACCAGCACCGGCAGCCACCCGTCGACGTCCGCATAGCCGGGCGCGAGCCGGGCGACCAGGTAGATGCCGGCCTTGACCATCGCCGCTGCGTGCAGGTAGGCACTGACCGGGGTCGGGGCGGCCATCGCTGCGGGCAGCCAGAAGTGGAAGGGCACCAGCGCCGACTTGGAGAGGGCCCCGACCAGGATCAGAAGCACCGCCCAGCCGGCGATCGGACCGGTGACCGGCTCGGCGACGAGCAGGGCGAGCGAGGTGGTGCCGGCCTGCACGCTGAGCAGCACCACGCCGATCAGCATGACCAGCCCGCCGAACGTGGTCACCAGGAGCGCCTGCAGCGCCGCGCCCCTGCTCTCCCGCCTGGCGGTGTAGTGGCCGATCAGAAGGTAGGAGAGCACGCTGGTGATCTCCCAGAACATGAACATCACAACGATGTCGTCGGCGGTGACCAGCCCGTACATGGTGCCGGCGAAGGCGAGCAGGCAGCCGGCGAAGCGGCTCAGTGCCGACTCGTCCGCGGTGAAGTAGAGGGCGCAGTAGAAGAGTACCAGCGCGCCGATCCCGGTGACGACGAGGGCCAGCAACCAGGCGAGGGCGTCGACGCGGAAGGACAGGGCCACTCCGAGCTGCGGTATCCACGGGATGCTCTCGACGGCCGCCCCGCCGTGTGTCACGAGCCCGGTCTGGCCGAGGGTGAAGACGAATGCCGTCGCCGGGAGCAGGGCGATCAGGTAGAAGACTCGAGGGCCGAGACGGCGGGTCAGGGCCGGCGTGACAAGCGACAGGACCAGGAAAATCAGGAGGATTGTCGCCATGCGGCCTCCCGGCTCTCCCCGTCAGAATGTCGGATTCAGTGTAGTGGATGCCTGCCTCGGGCCCCGTCCGGGGGTTTGCGACAGGAGACTGGGAACGTCGTCGCGATAGTGTTGGCGAAAAACCGGACAACGGAAGCGGCCCCATGACGAGCACCACCCACGGGCCCGAACGGCCTCCAGCCTCGCACGAGACCGCGCACGGAGAACGTCGGGAAAACCAGGGCCTCCCCAGGGAGACCCCGCTCGAACACATCTCGGATGCCCTCAGCGTGCACGAGGACGACGGACTCCACAAGGGGCTCAAGGCCCGCCAGGTGCAGATGATCGCGATCGGCGGGGCCATCGGCACCGGCCTGTTCCTCGGCGCGGGCGGCCGGCTCGCCAGCTCCGGGCCGTCGCTGGTCTTCGTCTACGCGATCTGCGGCTTCTTCGCCTTCCTGATCCTCCGGGCCCTCGGCGAGCTTGTGCTGCACCGCCCGTCGAGCGGTTCCTTCGTCTCCTACGCGCGCGAGTTCTTCGGGGAGAAGGCCGCGTTCGTGACCGGCTGGCTCTACTGGGTGAACTGGGTGATGACCGCGATCGTCGACGTCACCGCCGTGGCCCTATACATGAACTTCTTTGCCAAGTACTGGGCGCCGTTCGGCGACGTACCCCAGTGGCTGTTTGCGCTGATCGCCCTGGCCGTTGTCCTGTCACTGAACCTGCTCTCGGTGAGCGTGTTCGGTGAGCTCGAGTTCTGGTTCGCGCTGATCAAGGTCGTGGCGATCGTGTCCTTCCTGCTGGTGGGCACCTGGATGGTGCTCTTCGGCACGCCGATCACCGGCCAGGAGGCAGGGTTCAGCCTGATCAACGACAACGGAGGCTGGTTCCCGAACGGGTTGCTCGCCTCCGTACTCGTGGTGCAGGGCGTCGTGTTCGCCTACGCGTCGATCGAGCTGGTCGGCACCACCGCCGGGGAGACCGAGCACCCGGAGACGGTGATGCCGAAGGCGATCAACACCGTGATCGTGCGGATCGCCGTCTTCTACGTCGGGTCGATCCTGCTGCTCTCGCTGCTGCTGCCGTACACGGCGTACAGGGCAGGGGAAAGCCCGTTCGTCACCTTCTTCGGCACCATCGGCGTCGACGGCGTCGACGTGATCATGAATCTCGTGGTGCTCACGGCCGCCCTGTCCTCGCTGAATGCGGGCCTGTACTCGACCGGGCGCATCCTGCGCTCGATGTCGCTGGCGGGATCTGCGCCGCGGTTCGCCGGCAAAGTGAGCCGCACCGGGGTGCCGTTCGGCGGCATCCTGCTCACCGGCGTGGTCACGCTGCTCGGCGTCGGCCTGAACGCGATCGTGCCGGATGAGGCCTTCGAGATCGTGCTCAACATGGCTGCCATCGGCATCATCAGCGCCTGGGGCATGATCGTGCTCTGCCAGCTCCGGCTGCAGGCGTGGGCGAAGAAGGGCATCCTCGAACGGCCGGCCTTTCGGATGTTCGGGGCCCCGTACACGGGCTACGCCAGCCTGGCCTTCCTCGTCGCGGTGCTCGTGCTGATGGCGTTCGACTGGCCGGTCGGCACGCTCACCATCAGTTCCCTCGTGCTGATCGTCCCCGCCTTGATCGTCGGCTGGTATGCCTGTCGCGGGCGCATCCTCGAGATCGCGGCGGCCCGCGACGGCTTCACCGGCCAGATGCCGGTGATCGCGAACCGGCCGCTCTCCGACCGGGACGGGCCGGGACAGAAGACCGAGTAGCGCCGGGCCGGTCGTCGAGCGGCTCAGGCGGTGCGGCGGCGCGTGACCGCGTCGCTGACGATGACCAGAACCAGCGCCAGCACCAGGATGCCGATGTAGGTGACCGGCACGACGTCCATGCCCAGCGTGTTCAGCAGTGCGGCACCGAGCAGCGCCCCGCCGCCGATGCCGACGTTGAACGCGGTGGTGTAGATGGCACTGGCGGTGTCGCGGATGCGCCGCGAGGCGGTGCGTAGCAGCCGCGTCTGCAGCAGCGGCGGCAGTGTGCCGAACGCCAGCCCCCACAGCACGAAGGCGGCGATGGCCACCGGCAGCGCTGCGGCGAAGATCGCCAGCACGCTGACACTGAGCGCGGACACGGTGAGGCCGATGACCAGCCCAAGCTGGGGCCGGGGGCCGAACACGGTGCCGGAGAGCACCAGCCCGACCGCGCCGGCGACTCCGTAGGCGAACAGGAGCGGGGCGACGGCTGAGCTGTCCACGCCCAGCCCCTCGATCAGGAACGGGGCGATGTAAGTGTAGAAGGTGTAGTGCCCGACCATGGTCAAGGCGGTGATCATGCAGAGTAGGATCACCGCCGGCATGGTCGGATCCCGGCGAGGTTCGGGGGGCACCGCTGCGGACGCGGGCGCGGCGGCAGCGAGCGCGGTCACCTCGGCGGGCGTGCGGCGGGCGCCGTAGTGCGACACGCGTGGAAGGAATCGCCAGACGACAACCGCTCCCACCAGCATCAACCCGGCGAGCACGACGAACGAGAGTCGCCAGCCCAGCAGATGACCGGCGGCTGTGGCCAGCGGAACGCCGAACACGAACGCGAGGGTTCCGCCGGATACCGTGATCGCCACGGCCCGGCCGATCTGCTCCCGGGGCACCAGGTGCGCAGCGTAGGCACCGACCACGGCCCAGAACAGCCCGTGGGCCATGCCGCCGAGGATGCGGCCGCCCACCATGAAGGCGTAGTTCGGGGCGATCGCGGTGAGCACGTTGCTGACGGCGAGCACGACCAGGACGAGCACGATCAGGCCGTGCCTGGGCAGCCGGCGGGTGAGGTGGGCGAGCGAGGTGCTCGTGAGCACCACGGTGAAGGCGAACCACGAGACGAGAAGCCCAACCTGGGCCTCACTGACACCGAGGCCCCGGCTCATGTCCGGCAGCAGGCCGGTCGGCAGCATCTCGGAGGTGACCGACAGGAACACGGCCGCGGCGAGGGCGATCAGGCCCACCCACGGGAAGGAGCCAGGCGTCTGGCCGGGGCGGTCCGGCCCGTCGGACGGGTCGGACGACGGCAGGGTGATAGGCGCGGTGAATGACATGGTGTGCTGTGGCTCACAGACGGGAACAGTGGCGCCCGCCGCTCTGTCGCCGCGGGGCCGGTCCGGTTTGACTGCGCGCCGACGTGCGCGCCCGGGGCCGGCATGCTGCGCCGACCAGTCCCCAGTCTACCCGACGTGCAAACCGGGTGGCCGGGAAGGCCGGTAGCCTAGTCGGATGACTTCCTCGCTGCCGACCCGCACACGTCACCACTGGGTGATCACCCTCGTTTGCGTCGACCAGCCGGGCATCGTGCACGCGGTGAGCGGCGCCATCGTGCGGGCCAACGGCAACATCACGGAGAGCCAGCAGTTCACCAGCGCCGACACCGGCCGCTTCTTCATGCGGCTGCAGGTGGAGTCTCCGGCACCTCGCGAGGAACTCGAGGCGGAACTCGCACCGGTGGTGGCGAAATACGCGATGGAATCGGTCATCGACGTCGTCGGCCGGCCGGTCCGCACCCTCGTACTCGGGTCGACGGCAGGCAACTGCGTCAACGACCTGCTCTTCCGCCAGCGCGGCGGCCAACTCCCGATCGAGGTGCCGCTGGTGCTGTCCAACCACGGCACCCTGCGTGACCTGGTCGGCTTCTACGGCGTGCCGTTCGAGTCCCTGCCGATCACGGATGCCGCCAGCAAGGCCGCGTTCGAGGCGCGCGTGATCGAGGCGATCGAGGAGGAGGACATCGAACTGGTCGTGCTCGCCCGGTACATGCAGATCCTCTCCCCCGAACTCTGCGCGGTTCTCGAGGGCCGCGCCATCAACATCCACCACTCGTTCCTGCCCGGGTTCAAGGGTGCGAACCCCTACAAGCAGGCGCACGCCCGCGGCGTGAAGCTGATCGGCGCGACGGCGCACTTCGTCACCGGCGACCTCGACGAGGGGCCGATCATCGAGCAGAACGTCGTGCGCGTGGACCACTCGCGCACCCCGGCCGAGCTCGTTTCGATCGGCCAGGACGAGGAAAGCCGCACTCTCACCCAGGCGGTGACCTGGTTCGCCGAGCACCGGGTGCTCCTCGACGGAGCCCGCACCATCATCTTCCGGTAGGCAGGGCTGCCTGATGTCGGATTTCTGTGAGCGGCTGGTCTGGACAGGCTCGACCACCGGTGGTCGAGCCTGTCCGGACCCGGCGGCTCGGTAGGATTGGGCACGTGACAAATTCCCGCGTGCAGGTCGGCGCCAACGACATCCTGCGGTTCCTGCTCGAACTCTTCGCGTTCGTCACCCTCGGCTTGTGGGGCTTCGCTGCGTGGCCGCTCCCCTGGCCCGGCGTGCTCATCGGCATCGCGGCCCCTGCGTTCGCGGTGTTGATCTGGGCGCTCTTCCGTTCCCCCAAGGCCGTGTTCACCCTCGACCCGTTCGGCAAGGCCGTCGTGGAGATCACCGTGTTCGGCGCTGCGGCGCTGGCCTGGTGGGACCTCGGTCTGCCGCTGGTCGGCGTGGTCTTCGCCGTCGTGGCGACCGTGAGCGGCGTGCTCACCGGCCGTTCGGAGCTGCGCTAGCCGGGTCAGGGCCGGCGGGCCTCGCGCGGCATCCGGGTCGCGTAGAGCGAGGTCGCGACGAAGAACAGCGCCCCGACGAGGAACGCCATCGGGTACGACAACCGGTCGGCGAGGAACCCGGCGACCAGCGGGCCGATGATCGCGCCGAAGTCGGAGAACATCGAGAACACCGCGACGGGACGGCCGCCGCCTGACCCGGCCGCGTCGCCGACCGCGGCCGCCGGCGCGGTCCCCATGAACGCCGATGCAACCCCGTAGACGCAGAGCAGCCCGGTGAGGACGACGATGTTGGGCGCGAACGGCACCGCCATGATGGTGACCGCGGCAAGCGCGTACGCGCCGATGATGGCCGGGCGGCGGCCCACCGTGTCGACGAACCGTGCCGCGGGCGCGAGCGCGATGGTCTGTGCCACGGCCGCGAAGGCGAAGGCGATCCCGGTCCACGAGCTCGGACCCTTGAGCACCTCGACCACGAGCACCGGGATGAGCGCGTTCCGCACCCCGAAGGAGGTCCAGCCCTGGGCGAAGTTCGCCAGGCAGGCCGCCCGGAACCGGGGGTCGCGCAGCACGGTGCGGAACGGGACCCTCGGCACCGGGACGCCCGACTCGTCGGCCCCGGTGCGCCGGCTCGGGCCGAGCAGCAGCAACCCCAGGATGCCGGCGACACTCAGCGTTCCGGCGTAGAAGAAGAACGGTGCGGTCAGGGAGATCGTGGCGAGGAGGCCGCCGAGCGCCGGCCCGGCCATGCCGCCGAGGAGAAACCCGCCCTGGTAGAAGCCGATCGCGCGACCGCGGATCCCCGGCGAGGTCGAGCCGAGCAGCAGGGTCATCGCGGAGACCGTGAACATGGCCGAGCCGATGCCGCCGGCCCCGCGCAGCAGGAGCAGCTGCGGGTAGTTCTGGGCAATGCCGACCAGCCCGCTGGAGAGCGCGACGATCCCGATGCCGGTCGCCAGGATCGCTCGTTCGCCGGCCCAGTCGATCATTCGGCCGCAGAACGGGCTCGAGACGAAGCGCATCAGGGCGAACGCGGAGACCACGGCACCGATCTCCAGGTTGCCCACCCCGAAGCTGCGCACGTAGACCGGTAGCACCGGCACGACGACGCCGAAGCCCACCATCACGAAGAAGGCGATCACGCCCAGCACGTACACCTCGCGGGACAGCCGCGGTCGGCTCCCGACGGTTCTCTCGCCGCCTCGGCGGATGGGTGCGAATCGCATTACCTCAGGGTAAGCCTTCGGCGGCGCCAGCAGGCCCGGCGCGGGAGGCGACGCCGAGTGCGCGACGGATGCGAGGCATCCGTCGCCCACTCATCGTTCCGCGCAGCCGTTCCGCCGCGCGCAGCCGTTCGCCGTGCGCAGCCGCCTAGTTCTTGACCGCCACAATCGTCGAGAAACCGCTGGCTCCGTAGCGCACCAGGCCCAGGTAGTCGGTTCCGGCCGCCAGCCCGCTCCAGGAGGCCGCGTAGCTGACCGGCACGCCCTGCACCCCGGGGAGGGGGTTCGGGGCGACGGTGAACGATCCGGCACCCACGCCCGGCGCTACCGTGAAGGTGGTCAGGCTGTAATTGTCGGTGCCGCTGAAGACCGACACGACGACCTGGTAGTACCCGGCGACCGGGTTGCGCAGGTCGACGTGCTCATCCGTGGAAGCCGTCGCCGACTGCCAGCCGGCGACCTGCGTGCCGCCCTTGCCGCTGAGCCGGTAGACGCTCAGGTCCAGGTCGGCGGAATCGGTCAGCGAGTCAAGGTCGAAGCGCTGCACTGCCGTTCCCGCCGGGACCTGCACGGTGAAGGTGATCTCCCGGCCGGCGGTGCCAACCCCCGAGTAGGGCTTGTTCACACCGCCCTTATTCTCCCTGAGCAGCACGCCGGCCGCGAGGCCGTCCGTGGCCAGGGGGATGTCGGCGGTCGTGCCGGGGGTCACGCTGATGTCGATGGAGCCGGTCAGGCCGGTTCCAGCGGCGGCGACCGGCGCCTCGAGAGTGACGGGTTTGACCGCCACCGGGCTGCGCACGACCGTGGCGCCGCTCGTCCAGCTGAGCGAGCCGATCGCGAACGTATCGACCGGCGCATCCTTTCGGGTGAACGTCGCCGTGTACGACTGGCTCTGCCCCGCCGCGCCGAAGGTCAGCGTCGACGGGCTGACCGCGACGTCGATGCCGGCGAGGCCGCTCACGGAGGAGTCGAACGTACCCGCCTGCGTCGACGTCACCGTGCGGGTGATCGTCTCAGGCCTGGTCAGCGAACCGATGCCGATCGAGGCCAGATTGAGGTTCGACGGGTCGACCGCGGTGACGGCGTCCAGGCCGCCGCCGGTGTTCCCGGCGCCCTTGATGTAGGACATCCAGTCGCTTTCCCCGTTGAGGTAGACGAGCCCCGGGTCGAAGAACTTCGTCGGGTCAACGTGCCCGGCGCCCTGGCTGAACGGGTCGGTCACGGCAGCGCCGGCCGCGTTGACCGTGTCGTAGGCGGTGGTCATGAAGGCCGATTTCACCTCGGCCGGAGTGGCCGCCGGCTTCACACCCAGGTACAGGGCGGCAAGCCCGGCCATATGCGGCGACGACATCGACGTGCCGGACAGGAACTGATAGGTTCCCGCCTGGCCGGCGGCGTTCGCGCCGTCGGCGAGAATGGCGACACCGGGGGCGGAGATGTCCGGCTTGATGATGTCGCTGCCGTCGGCCAGGACCGGTCCGCGCGAGGAGAACCCGGCGACCTGCGGGGTGGGCGGAGCGGTGCCAAGCGTGTTGCCCGGCGTGAGCGTCACCGTCGCGCCGGCCGTGCCCGCGTAGGCGAATGTCGTGGCGAAGGCTTCGGCATTGAGGTGCACCGTCGGAACCGAGTGCAGGTCGAGGTCGAGCGAGCTGGCCGTCTTGTTCACCAGCAGCATGCCGATACCGCCGGCGCGCTTCACCTCCGCCGACTTCGCCAGCCGGTCGTAGATGCCACGCTGGCAGAACACGATCTTGCCGGCCACCTTGGCCGGGTCGAGCGAGTTCGGGGCGCAGAGCAGCGGATCGGTCGCGCGGCGGGCGGCCACGAGGTCACCGCGCACCAGAGCACCGGTCACCGTGGCAGCGGGGACCGTGATCGAGCCGCCCGCATAGGCGAGGCCGCTGCCGACTGTTGCGGTGGCCTGATAGCTCGGGATGGTGCTGGCCGCGACGGTGGTGATCCACGGCGACGCGTTATCCAGCGTCGACGCGCCGGGGCCGGCGTTTCCGGCCGAGGCCGCAACGAAGACGCCCGCGGTTGCTGCGCCGAGGAAGGCGACGTCGGTGGCGGAGACCGTGGTCTGGGCCGCGCCGCCGCCGATCGAGAAGTTGATCACGTCGACACCGTCCGCCGTGGCCTGGTCGATCGCCGAGAGGAGGTCGCTGGTGGCGCAACCGTCGTCGTCCCGGCTGGCCGGGTCGGGGCCGGACCAGCAGACCTTGTATACCGCGATCTTCGCCGCCGGCGCGATGCCCGAGATGGTGCCGAAGTCGATTCCGCCCACCGACGCGGCGACGGCGTGGTTACCGACCGCGGTGCTGCCGGTGTGTGAGCCGTGGCCGTCGCCATCGCGTGGCGAGAGATACTCGCCAACACTCGTCGCGCCGATCCGCGCCGCTCCGAAGCCGTCGACGTAGTACCGGGCGCCGACGATCTTGGTGCTGCAGTCGGTCGCGGTGAACTGCACGCCGGTGACGCAGGCGCCGGTGAAGGTGCCGCCGTCTGACTTGGCGAAGCTGATGCTGCCGTCGGCCGCGCGGTACGGTGCTGCGCCGCTGCTGGTGCCGAGTGGGGCCCCGGCGAACGACGGGTTCTCCGGAGCGATGCCGGTGTCCACGATGCCGACGACGATGCCGGCGCCGGCGGCCTGAACGCCGCCGACGGTGTCCCAGACTCCGCCGGCGCCGGTGGCGTCACCGAGGCCGAGAAAGTCGGTCGACGACTCGGCCGTGATCTTGCGGAGCGAGTCCCTCTCGAGCGCGACGACCTCACGGTTCGCATACAGCGTGGCGGCCTGCGCCGAGGTGAGGTCTGCCGCGAAGCCGTTCAGCGCCGTCGTGTACGAGGCGCTGACGCTCGCACCGGCGGCAGCGGCGACCCTCTTCTGTTCGATCGCAAGGTGCTCGGAGTAGGCCTTCGCGTTCTTCGACCGGGCGTCGAGTTGCCGGCCCGGGGCTGGCGTGGTCGCGTCGAACCCGGAGACGCCGCCGGAGTAGGTGGCCACGGCGCTGCCGGCCAGGGTGACCACGTAACGCCCGGCTTCGAAGGTGGCAGCGGGTTTGCCGGCCGCCGACAGGGGAGCGGCCCCGGCGGCGACCGTTCCGCCGAGGAGGGCCGCGGTGGCCACCAGCCCGACAGTCAGGGTCACCGCGGTGGCACGGCGCAGAGCGCGAGCCGAACGTGGGGCATGGTCCCAAAGTATGAAATGCCGACTTCTTTTGGTCACGTGCATCATCCAATCCGCTCATCAATGAATGGTTGGCCCCCAACAGAGGGACGTGAACCTGAAGCTAGCGGAATCTCGCGGCCGACAGCGCAACTTGCACAAGGTGACATCCGAACTGGGGTCAAGACGCCCAGTTCGTCGCGGCGGCCCGGCTCACGACGCACGCTCGGTCGGCAGGCTCAGCGCGAGCGGGCTCCGACGTCCGGCAGCGGTCGGCGGTTCAGCGCAGGAGGATCCCGGCTGTCACAGGTTCGCGGGCGGCGATCTGGGCCTGCGCCGCGGCATCCCGTCGGCCGCCGATCGCCCGCAACGCGTTCAGGATCGTGGCCAGGTCGACGAATTCCTGCAGCAGCGCCCCGACCGTGGCGGGGATGAAACCGAACGCGGCCAGGAGCATCAGGCCGATGCTCATGACGATCCCCAGCCAGATGCTCTGTAGCGCGATCCGGATGGTGTCCTGGCCGATCGCGACGGCGCGGGCCGTGCGGGACAGATCGTCGATCAGGATGACGACGTCGGCCGATTCGCTGGCCGCGGTCGCCCCCCTGGCGCCCATCGCGATGCCGACGTCGGCGACGGCGAGAACCGGCGCATCGTTGACCCCGTCGCCGACCATGATCACCGGGCGGCGGGCTAGGCCGCGCACGGCGTTGACCTTATCGGCGGGGAGGCAGTCCGCCTGCACCTGTTCGATCCCGACCATCGCAGCGATGTGCTCGGCCGTGGGCCGGGCGTCGCCGGTGAGCATGACGGTCTCGACGATGCCCAGGGCGCGGAAATCGGCCATCGTCTGGCGGGCGTTGCCTCGAAGCCTGTCGCTGGCGACGATGCTCCCGGCAAACCGGCCGTCGACGGCGAGGTAAATGGCGAGTTCACCGCCGTCGAGCGGGGTGGCCACGGCATCCGGAGCTCTGTCCCTGATGAAGGACAGCTTGCCGACGGTGACCTCGGTCGAGCCGAGGCGGGCGACGACACCGTTGGCGGGGACCTCGTGGGCGGTGTCGGTGGAGGTCAATTCGAGCCCGCGAGCCCGGGCCGCCGCGATAACGGATGCCGCGAGCACGTGTGACGAGTACTGTTCGGCAGAGCCAGCGAGCGCCAGCAGCTCATCCTCGCCGAAGCCTGCCTCCGGCAGCACCCGGGCGATGGTGGGGGTGCCGTGCGTGAGAGTGCCGGTCTTGTCGAAGACGACGGTCCTGGCCCGTGACAGGGTCTCGAGCACCCCGCCGCCCTTGACGATGATGCCGTTGCGGGCGGCGCGGCTCATCCCGCCCATGAACGCGACCGGAGCGGAGATCAGCAGCGGGCACGGGGTGGCCACGACGAGCACCTCGGCGAAGCGCGCCGGGTCGCCGCTGAAGAGCCAGGCGAGCCCGGCGATCAGGAGCGACACCACGGTGAACGGCACCGCGTACCGGTCGGCGAGGCGCACCACCGGCGCCTTGCTTGCCGCGGCCTCCTCGACCAGCGCAATGATCTGCTGGTACTGGCTGTTGGCCGCGGTCGCGGTGGCGCGGATGGTAGCCGCGGCCTGGCCGTTGATCGACCCACTGAGAATCGCATCGCCCGTGACACGTTCGACCGGGAGGCTCTCCCCGGTGAGGGAGGATTCGTCGAAGGCGGCGCTGTCGGTGACGAGTGCCCCATCGACGGGCACGATCTCGGCCGGGCGAACCAGCAGGTGATCGCCCACGCGCACCTCCGTGGCAGGCACGTCATCAACCTCTGTGAAGTCGGCGTTGTGCCGGTGCGCGATTTGCGGCGCGCGCTGGAGCAGGGCGTTGAGCTCCCGCTTGGCGCGGTTCACCGCGAAGTCCTCCAGCGCCGCTCCTCCGGTCAGCATGAGCACGATGATCATGGTGGCGACGTATTCGCCGACGAGCACGGTGGCGATGATGGCGGTGATGGCGAGAAAGTCGATGCCGAAGGTCCCCCTGCGCAGCTGCCGCACCATGCCGACCGCCTCGTACGCTGCCACCGCGAGCCCGAACCCGCTGAACAGCCAGCCCACCGCCTCGGGCAGCCCGGCCGACTCGAGAACCACACCGACCAGCCCAAGGAGGACCGTGGCGGCGACCAGAGGATAGCGTCGCACGGCGGCGAGAAGAGTCGACATGCTCATATTCTTCCCCCCGGGCGGTGAGCCGCGCCAGCAAGGAAAGGCTCACCTCAACCCCGGAAGGCCCCGACCGCTGCTCGGGGCCTTCCGCCGCTCAGGCGCGGTGGTCAGGCCAGGCGGGTGTGGAGGTTGTCCGCGATCGCCGCGAGGAATTCCTCGGTGGTCAGGTAACCCTGGTCCGGGCCGACCAGGAGTGCGAGATCCTTGGTCATCTTGCCACTTTCGACCGTCTTGATGATGACGTCTTCGAGGGTGTGCGAGAACTCGGCGAGCGCCGGGTTCGCGTCGAGCTTGGCTCGGTGGGCGAGGCCGCGGGTCCAGGCGTAGATCGACGCGATCGGGTTGGTCGAGGTGGGCTTGCCCTGCTGGTGCTGGCGGTAGTGACGGGTCACGGTGCCGTGCGCAGCCTCCGCCTCGACGACCCTGCCGTCGGGGGTGGAGAGTACGCTGGTCATCAGGCCGAGCGAGCCGAAGCCCTGCGCCACGGTGTCGGACTGCACGTCGCCGTCGTAGTTCTTGCAGGCCCAGATGTAACCGCCCTCCCACTTCATGGCGGATGCGACCATGTCGTCGATCAGGCGGTGCTCGTAGGTGAGGCCGGCGGCCTCGTAGCGCTTCTTGAACTCGGCGTCGAAGATCTCCTGGAAGATGTCCTTGAACCGGCCGTCGTAGGCCTTGAGGATGGTGTTCTTCGTGGAGAGGTATACCGGATAGTTGCGCTCGAGGCCGTAGTTGAGCGAGGCGCGGGCGAAGTCGATGATCGACTTGTCGAGGTTGTACATCCCCATCGCCACGCCGCTGCCCGGCGCCTGGAAGACCTCAAAGTACTGGGGTTCGCCGCCATCCTTCGGGGTGAAGGTCATGCTGAGCGTGCCTTCACCCTCGAACCGGAAGTTCGTTGCCTTGTACTGGTCGCCGAACGCGTGGCGGCCGATGATGATCGGCTTGTTCCAGCCGGGCACGAGACGCGGGATGTTGGAGATGATGATGGGCTC
Organism: Cryobacterium algoritolerans; assembly: GCF_004402785.1. Classification (GTDB taxonomy): domain Bacteria; phylum Actinomycetota; class Actinomycetes; order Actinomycetales; family Microbacteriaceae; genus Cryobacterium; species Cryobacterium algoritolerans. Next base: position 7,382 of record NZ_SOFP01000071.1, on the reverse strand, counting down.
GCGGAAGATGGTGCCGCCGAGGATGTTGCGGATCGTGCCGTTGGGCGATGCCCACATCTTCTTCAGGCCGAATTCCTCGACCCGGGCCTCGTCGGGCGTGATGGTCGCGCACTTGACGCCGACGCCGTGCTTCTGGATGGCGCGGGCCGCGTCGACCGTGACCTGGTCATCGGTCTCGTCGCGCTTCTGGATCGACAGGTCGTAATACTCGAGGTCGATGTCGAGATACGGGTTAATCAGGGTGTCCTTGATCGCCTGCCAGATGATGCGGGTCATCTCGTCCCCGTCGAGCTCGACGACAGTGCCTTCAACCTTGATCTTCGCCAATGAATTCTCCTCAGAATGTCGGGGGGCCTGAATGGCCACGTCAATTCTACCGGAGGGACTCAACTATCTTGACATCGAGACAGTTCTCCGGTCGGCGGAAACCCCGACTACCGGCACCCCCGGGCGCACGTTAGCCTGTTGCTATGGGTGAACTACGACTGGAAGAACTGTCCGCGCGCAATATTGTTGCGGCCAATACCCTGAGCCTGAAGCCGGGCCAGGAACAATACATTGCTCCGGTCTCGTACTCGGTCGCGGCATCCGTGATCAACCCGGCCACGTCCTGGCAGCGTGTCGTGCTGCTCGACGGCGAGGTGGCCGGTTTCATCCACGGCAACTTCGACCCCGATTCGGTGCACGAGGAGTTCCGCGCCTGCATCTGGCGGATCAACGTGGACGCAAACGCGCAAGGCAGGGGTGTCGGCAAGTTCGCCGCGGAGGCTCTCGCCGAGGAGGCGCGGGGGCGCGGCTTCGACCACATCACCGTGATCTGGGAGCCCGGCGAAGAGGGACCGGAGTCCTTCTTCCACAAGATCGGCTTCCGCGACATCGGCCAGACCGCCTATGGCGAAGTGATCGGCTCCCTGCAGCTCTGACCGAGCCGCAGCCCTGACCGAGCCAGCCTGATGCGCATCGCCCCGGACAGCCCATTCGTGACCGACGTGCTCGACATCGTCGACTCGATCCCGCCCGGACGGGTGATGACCTACGGGGATGTCGCGGCTGTGCTCGGCTCCCGCGGCGCCCGCGTGGTCGGCCAGGTGATGTCGCACTACGGGTCGGATGTGCCGTGGTGGCGGGTCATCCGTGCCGGCGGGCATCCGCCGGTCGAACACGAGGCGCGCGCCCTGGCGCACTACCGGGCCGAGGGCACACCGCTGCTGAACGCGCTGGCCCCCGGTTACCGGGTCGACTACGCCGTGGCGCGCTGGTCGCCGGCCGGACGCGACCGCGGCCCTGCCGGGGCGGGGATGGTGCCGCGCACGAGCGAGCGGCCACGCAGCGCACGGTAAGCGGCAACGAGGATCGTGAGCGCAACGAGGGCGAGCGCGTCCTGCCACCCGCCGGGGACGATGCTGAGCGAGCCCGACGCGATGAATGACGCGTGCAGGAGGGCGACCGCGAGGATGCTGCCGCCGGTGTCGACCAGCAGCCCACCCGCAAGGTAGCGCAAGAGGGGCGCGGAACCGATGACGAAGGCCCAGCTGATCCAGGCATCCGTGAGGCTCGTCCCGGCCAGGCCCGAGGACTCGAAGGCCAACGGCAGACGGATGAGCGCGAACGGCACAGCGGTGAGCAGCGAGCCGATGAGCAGCCCGTGGTCGGCCATCAGGCGCGACTGCACGAAGCCGGACCAGGCCGTCTCCTCCCACGCGCTCGCGGTGAGCGCGATGAGAACCAGGATCACCAGGTAGTCAAGAGTCACCGCTCCCCAGCCGTCGGGCGAGGTGCGGAAGGTGCCCGTGGTCAGGCCGACCGCCACGGTGAGGGTGGGCAGGGCCAGGAGCACGAGCAGCCATCGGCCGAGGCCGAAACGCCAGCAGGCCAGCCCGGCCGGCAGCCGACGCGCCAGGGGTGCCCCGCTGATCCACGAGGTGAGCAGGAGGGCGAACCCGAACAGGATGACGAGTTCCGCGAGTTTGCCGGGCGTCAGGTCCAGCCCCTCGACGAGCAACAGGGTTTGCAGCATCAGGGTCAGGCCGACCGCGACCGCGCAGAACAGGATGACCGGGCGGCGGGCGGCGAAGGCCCGGAGCGAGGAGGACGGCCGCCGTGAGTGGGTGGAAACTGACCGGCTCATGAGAACTCCCATCGAGTGAATCATCCGGATGCCCCACCTCCCGTCTAGTCCGGCTCTGCGTGCGCGTCAAGGTGCCCCCGGCACCCGCGGCGATCGGCACCGGGAACGTCTGCCGCCGGTCATCTCGGAAGCCTTGTTCGGCGGAGCCCAACGGTGTTACCGTGCCACATGGATAGCGAAAAAAAAGTCACGGATCCCCTGGATCCCCTTGTCACCGACCCTGGGCTCTACCGGGTGCTCCTCGAAAACGACCGGGTTCGCGTGCTCGAATTCCTCGACGCCCCGGGCGATGAGACCAACCCGCACGAGCACCCCGACAGTGTGATGATCACCCTCAGCGGCTACTCCCGGCGGTTGTCGTCGGAGGGCCGTGAACTCGACGTCGAACTGCCCGCCGGCGAGACGCGCTGGCTGCCGGCCCAGGAACACGCCGGCCTCAACATCGGCAGGACCCCGACGCACGCGATCTTCGTCGAGCTCAAGGAGGCGGCCGTGCGCGCCACGGACCCGAGTTACCACCCACTGGGCCCTGTGGCGCCTCGCCCGCTGACCGGCACCCCCCTGTCCGACGCCTCGAGCGACGAGGAGAAGGCCTGGGGATTCGCATGACCTGACCCGCGCGAACGCCCGGGCAGACCGGCTCGTGGCGCTCCTTGCGGAAGCCGGCGCACGTTCCACCGTGCGCCCCCTTCCACAACCTGCGCCACGAGGCTGCCGGGCGCACGTCGTGGGCCCGGTGCACACCCTCCCTGCGGGCTCCGGACCGCCCCCTGTCCCTTCCGGACGCCCGGTGTTAGCCTGCCGCCATGACGAACGACCCTGAGGTGACCCACGAATCCGTCCCGGGCGACGATCCCGTGCAGACCAATCCCAGCCACTACCGCGTGATCCTGGAGAACGAGCGCGTGCGCGTACTGGAGTACCTCGACTCCCCCGGCGACAAGACCACGCCGCACGCGCATCCCGACAGCGTGATGTTCACCTTGAGTTCCTTTAGCCGGCGGCTGTCGGCGAATGGCCGGGAGGTTGATGTCGTCCTGCCGGCGGGTGAGGCCCGGTGGCTGGCGGCGCAGGCGCACTCCGGGGAGAACACGGGCGACACGGAGACGCACACGATCCTTTTCGAGCTGAAGGAACCGTCGCCGACGCGCTCATCGCCCGCGCCGGCCGGGGCCGGGCAGCCGCTCGGCCCACTCGGCCCACTCGGCCCGCTCGCCCCCGAGTAGCCGCGTGCCGGGCATCCGTCGCGGCGGGGAAGCGGGCGCGCGTTCTCCCGTGCGCCCGCTTCCCGAACGTGCGCCACCAGGACGGAGCGCGACGGTCGTGATCAGACCAGAGACTCCCGCCAGGCGGCGTGCAGCTGGGCGAAACGCCCCGCGCCCGCGATGAGGTCCGCCGGGGCGCCGTCCTCGACGATCCGGCCGTGCTCCATCACGAGCACCCGGTCGGCGATCGCCACGGTCGACAACCGGTGCGCGATGATCACGGCGGTGCGGTCGGCCAACAGGGTCTGCAGGGCCTGCTGCACCAGCCGTTCACTGGGGATGTCCAGGCTCGAGGTGGCCTCGTCGAGGATGAGCACGGCCGGGTCGGCGAGGAAAGCCCGCGCGAACGAGATCAGCTGCCGTTGCCCGGCCGACACCCGGCCGCCGCGCTTGTTCACGTCGGTGTCGTAACCGCTGGGCAGCCCCTCGATGAAGTCGTGCGCACCCACGGCCCTGGCCGCGGCGAGGATCTCGGTCGGCGTGGCATCCGGTTTGCCGATCGCGATGTTCTCGGCGACGGACCCGCTGAACAGGTACGCCTCCTGGGTGACCATGACGATCGCGCGGCGCAGGTCCTTCGGGTGCAGGTCACGCAGGTCGACCCCGTCGAGGGTGACCCGGCCGTCCGACGGGTCGTAAAACCGGGCCATCAGCTTGGCCAGGGTCGACTTGCCGGCCCCCGTCGACCCGACCAGGGCGATGGTCTGCCCGGCCGGGATCGTCAGGTCGAACCGGGGCAGGATGACCCGCTCGCTCTGGTAGGCGAAGCTCACCTGCTCGAATGCCACCAAACCGTGCGCCGTCCAGAGGTCGACCGGCGTCACGGGGTCCGGCACACCGGGGTGTTCCTCGAGCACGCCGGAGATCTTCTCCAGCGCCGCAGCGGCCGACTGGTACGAGTTGTAGAACATCGCCATGTCCTCCATCGGGTCGAAGAAGCGCCGGGTGTAGAGCAGCGCCGCAAGCAGCGCGCCGATATAGAGCTGCCCGTCGGCGACCCGGAACCCTCCGACCAGGAGCACCACGGCGACCGCGACGTTGCCGATCAGTACGAGGCCGGGGTCGAAGATGCCGAACAGCTGGATGACCCGGCCGTTCACCTTCCGGTAGTCCTCGACGAGTTCGCCGAACACCTTCTCGTTGCGCTTCTCCGCCCGGAACGCCTTGACCGCGCGGATGCCCGTCATCGTCTCCACGAACTGCACGATCAGGCTGGCCGACGCGGTCCGGGACTGCCGGAACAGGGTCTGCGAGCGCACCTGGAACCAGCGGGTGAGGATGAGCAGGGGCACCAGCGCTCCGAACAGGACCAGCCCGCTCAGCCCGTCGAGCACGAAGAGGGCGATCGCGGTGAACGTCATGTAGAGCAGGCCCTGCACGAGCTGGTTGATCCCGGAGTCCAGCAGCTCCCGGATCGCGTCGAGGTCGCTGGTCTGCCGGGAGATGATCCGCCCGGACGTATAGGACTCGTGGAACTCCAGGCTCAGCCGCTGGGTCTGCAGGAAGACCCGTTTGCGCAGGTCGATCAGCACAGCCTGGCTGATCCGGGCCGACATCAGGGTGTACCAGGCGATCAGGCCGGCGCCGATCACGCCGGTGATCAGGTAGATGACTCCGGTGGCGGCGAGCGGGAACCAGTCCTGGTTCAGCAGCGCCGGCAAGCCCTGGTCGATCCCGTAGGCGATCAGCGCCGGACCTGCCACCTGCGCGGCGGTCGAGAGCACGACGATGAGCATCGCCGCGATCACCGGCGAGCGCACGAGCGCGAGCAGCGACCCGAGCAGGCGCAACGACCTGGCCCTGATCTGTTTGCTCTCGGCGGCACTGAAATTGCTGCGCTCCTCGCCTTCGACTCCGGTGACGCTCACAGCGTCACCTCCTTTCGTGCGGATTCGCGTCGTTCTTCGTCTTCCAGGCTGGAGATGACGAACTTGTAGTGCTCGCTCCGGTGGAGCAGGTCGGAGTGCCGCCCGACCGCGGTGATCCGGCCGTTCTCAAGCAGCGCCACCCGGTCGGCGAGCATAACCGTGGACGGCCGGTGGGCCACGACCAGCGCCGTGGTGGAGGCGAGCACGTCGCGCAGCGCGGCCTCGACGAGCGACTCGGTGTCAACGTCGAGCGCCGACAGCGGGTCGTCGAGCACGAGCACCGCGGGTTTCGCGGCGACGGCGCGTGCGAGTGCGAGCCGTTGCCGTTGGCCGCCGGAGAGGGACAGGCCCTCCTCGCCGACGAGGGTGTCCACGCCTTGCGGGAGGTCGTGCACGAACCCCGCCTGGGCGACCTGCAGCGCCTCCTCGAGCGCGGCATCCGCGTCGCCGGATCGTTCGGCCCACTCTGGGCGGCCGAGCAGCACGTTATCGCGCACGGATGCCGAGAACAGGGTCGCATCCTCGAACGCCATCGCCAGGTGGCGGCGCAGTTCCTCGCGGCCGAGGGCGCGCACGTCTACCCCATCAAGGGTCACCGCGCCCGCCGTCACGTCGTAGAGGCGGGTGGTCAGCGCCGTGAGCGTCGATTTGCCTGAGCCGGTCAGCCCGACCAGGGCCATGGTCTCGCCGGGTTCGAGCACCAGGTCGACGCCGTCGAGCAGGTCGGGGAACCGGGCGGGCGAGTCGGGGTAACGGAAGTGCACGCCCTCGAAAGCGAGCCGTCCGCGCGGGTGGTCGATCGTGGCCGGGTTCTCCGGGTCGGTGATCGTGTTCGGGGCGTCGAGCACGTCGAAGAACCGGTCGGTGGCGGTGCGGGTGTCGAAGGTCATCGACAGTAGGAAGCCGATCGACTCGACCGGCCAGCGCAGCACGGTCGCCGTGGCGAAGAACGCGACCAGCCCACCCACGGTGAGCTCCCCCTGGCCGGCCAGCCAGACGCCCGCAACGAGGCAGAGGGCGAAGGCGACGTCGGGCACGAGCAGCAGCCAGAGCCAGATGCCGGCGATGGCCCGCGCCTTCTCGATCTCGGTGCCACGCAGGCTTTCCGCCTGTGCGGAGAAGTTCTTGAGCGCGAACGAGCCACGCCCGAACGCCTTGAGCACGCGGATGCCGTGCACCGACTCCTCGACGGCCGTCGCCAGGTCGCCGGCCTGGTCCTGGCTGCGCCTGGCCACGACCGAGTACTTCTCCTCGAACAGATAGCCGACGATCCAGAGCGGCACGGAACAGACCAGGAAGATGACGCCGAGGACCCAGTTCATCGAGACCAGGATGACGGCGCCGATGACGATGGTGACCAGGTTGACCACGAGGAGGACGAGTCCGAAGGAGATCCAGCGCCGGATCTGGTTGAGGTCGCTGACGGCGCGGGAGAGTAGTTGGCCGCTCGGCCACCGGTCGTGGAAGGCGACGGGGAGGTCCTGCAGCCTGGCGTAGAGGGCGTTGCGCATCCGGGCCTCGATGTGCGTGCCCGGGCCGAGCACGAACCAGCGCCGGAGCGCGATCAGCACCGCCTCGAGCACGCCGAGCCCGAGGATGACGATCACGGCTGACCAGATCTCTGCAGAGTCCTGCCGGGACAGCGCACCGTCGACGAGCCGTTGCAGCACCTGTGGGATGGCGAGCGCAACGAGCGCGGCGAGAAGCGCGGCGAGCATGCCGAGGCTGAGGCGCGGCAGGGCCGGCCTCGCGTAGGGGTAGAGACGCAGCAGGGTCTGGAGGGTGGTCCTCCGGTGCGGTGCGGTGTCCCCTGCGGCGTCGAACGGATGTTTCTGGTCGGTGAGCGTGGTCACGTGTGAGTCCTGAAATGTCAGTGTGCTGGTGTGCGGGTGTGCGGTGCGGCGCCGGTGCCGGTCAGTGCCACCGGGGATCGTGGTCCCTCGGCGACGGGGAAGGCCTGGGGGCTTCCGGTGCGCGGGCAGCGGGCTGGTGCGAGTGCCGACCGTTCGGTGATGCCTGGCCAGCGTTGCCTGATCGGTCGTGCCTGGCCGGTCGTGCGGGCCGGTCGTGCGGGCCGGTCGTGCGGGCCGGTCGTGCGGGCCGGTCGTGCGGGCCGGTCGT
>NZ_SOFP01000050.1 GCF_004402785.1 Cryobacterium algoritolerans | reverse complement strand
GCGCAGCCGGTCCGCGAGCGGGGCGGCGGTGGGCCGGGCCGGGCTCTGGTCGCGGAGGGTGGTGGACATACCGCAATTCTACGGAAACAGGAACACAAATATGAGAGAACGTCAAAGATGTGGATAACTTAATCGAATCTGAATTCGACAGACTCAATCACCGACGGGGAAGGTCGCTTCGACAGACACGACTCCCGAGTCAGAGGGCGAGGCACTCCCGTACGACGCCGGCCAAGGCGTGCGCCAGCCGGTCAGCGGTCGCCTGGTCGGCGGCCTCGACCATGACGCGCACCATCGGCTCGGTGCCGGACGGCCGGAGCAGCACACGCCCGGTGTCACCCAGCTCGCCCTCTGCGGCGAGCACCGCAGAGGCGATCGTGTCGTCGCGCTTGAGCGCGTGGTGGTCGACGCCGCGCACGTTCACCAGGATCTGCGGGTAGACCGTCATCACGGACGCCAGCTCGGCCAGTGTTTTGCCGGTGCGGGCCATCTCGGCGACGAGGTGCAGCCCGGTGAGGATACCGTCACCTGTCGTGGCGAAGTCAGTCATGATCACGTGGCCGGACTGTTCGCCGCCCAGGGAAAGACCGTGTTCATTGAGCGCTTCGAGCACGTACCGGTCGCCGACCTTGGTCTCGATCATCCGAATGTCGTTGGCCGCCATGGCCTTGCGCAGGCCGAGGTTACTCATCACCGTGGCGACGAGGGTGCGATCCTTGAGCACCCCGCGTGCGGCCATCGAGACCGCGAGGATCGCCATGATCTGGTCGCCGTCGACAACGTTGCCGTCACGGTCGACCGCCAGGCACCGGTCGGCGTCGCCGTCGTGGGCGATGCCGATGTCTGCTCCGTTGGCGAGCACGGCAGCGGCGAGGTTGTCGAGGTGGGTCGAGCCCACACCGTCGTTGATGTTGAGGCCGTCGGGGTCCGCGCCGATCACGGTCAGGCGCGCGCCGGCATCCGTGAACACCTGCGGCGAGACTCCGGCGGCCGCGCCGTGGGCGCAGTCGAGCACAACGTGAACGCCGTCGAGGCGGTTCGGCAGCGTACTGAGCAGGTGCACGACGTAGCGATCCTCGGCATCCGCGAAACGACGGATGCGACCGACGTCGCCGCCGATCGGCGTCAGATTGGGTCCCTCGAGGTGTTCCTCGATGCGGTCCTCGACGTCGTCGGGAAGTTTCGTTCCCCCGAAGGCGAAGATCTTGATGCCGTTGTCGGGGGCGGGGTTGTGCGAGGCGGAGATCATCACGCCGAAGTCAGCGCCGATGTCGGCGATCAGGAACGCGGCAGCGGGCGTGGGAATGACGCCGGCGTCGAGGACGTCCACGCCGGAGCTGGCCAGGCCGGCGGCGACGGCGGCGGAGATGAACTCGCCGGAAATGCGGGGGTCTCGGGCCAGGACCGCCACCGGGCGTCGGCCTTCCGCGAGTCGCAGTTGGGCGCGGCGACCCTGTGTGAGGACCGCCGCGCTCGCTTGCGCGAGGGCCAAGGCGAGGCCGGCCGTGAGATCACGGTTGGCCAGGCCCCGAACACCGTCGGTACCGAATAGTCGGGGCATTTACGGTACCGACTATCGAATTAGCGCTTGGAGAACTGAGGCGCCTTACGGGCCTTCTTGAGTCCGGCCTTCTTGCGCTCCTTGACGCGAGCGTCACGGTTGAGGAAGCCGGCCTTCTTCAGGATGGCGCGGTTGTTCTCTTCATCGATCTGGTTGAGCGAACGAGCAATCCCCAGACGCAGTGCGCCGGCCTGGCCGGAGGGGCCACCGCCGGTGATACGGGCGATCACGTCGTAGCTGCCGAGAAGGTCGAGCACCTTGAACGGGTCGTTGATCAGCTGCTGGTGCAGCTTGTTCGGGAAGTAATCCCCGAATTCGCGGCCGTTCACCGTGATGGTGCCCGAGCCGGGAACGATGCGCACGCGGGCGATGGCCTGCTTGCGACGTCCGACGGCTGCGCCGGGAACGTTGAGGATGGCGCGGGGCGCCTTGGTTACGGTTTCGGCCGGAGTCTCGGTCGAGTAGCTCTCCTGAGCCTGGTCAATCTGGTCTGCGATCTTCGCCACGATGTAGTGAATCCTTTTTCTTAGAGTCGAGAAGTCTGGTGGCCGGCGCTACTGAGCGACCTGGGAGAGGGTGTACGGCTTCGGCTGCTGGGCAGCGTGCGGGTGCGCCGGTCCGGCGTACACCTTCAGCTTCGCCAGCTGGGCGCGGCCGAGGGTGTTCTTCGGCAGCATGCCACGGATCGCCTTTTCAACCGCACGGGTGGGGTGCTTCTCGAGCATCTCCGAGTAGTTGGTGGCGGTGAGGCCGCCCGGGTAACCGGAGTGGCGGTACGCCAGCTTCAGGTCGAGCTTCTTGCCGGTGAGGGCGATCTTCTCGGCGTTGATGATGATGACGAAATCGCCCATGTCCATGTGGGGAGAGAACGTTGCCTTGTGCTTTCCACGGAGGAGAACGGCGGCGTGGCTGGCAAGACGACCGAGAACGATGTCTGTGGCGTCGATGACGACCCAGTCGTGCTGGACTTCGCTTGCCTTGGGAGTGTAAGTGCGCGTCACTATTGAGCTGCTTTCTTGTTCGAACGGAGGTGTTCGTGAATCCCGCTCCGGGTGTGTTCCAAATCTGGGAACACGATCGATGGAGGGCTCACGTTCGTGTGCCTGGCTGCAACGCACAGACACCAAAAGTCAATATTAGTGTCCTCGCCCACCTGAGCGCAATTCCCCGGCGGTGGCGAGCGCCTATTCTGTGTCGTCGATGAGTTCCCGGCGCGCCCTGGTTTCCAACGCACGGGCCGCGAGCAGCCTGTCGGCGGGGTAAGCGACCTCCATCAGGGTCAGCCCCTGGGGCGGCATCACCTTGAATTCGCTGGTCCTGGCTCGCTCGATCCGGAGGTCGACCAGCCGGTCCGCGGCCAGCCGGCCCTCCCCGACGGCGACGCAGGCGCCGACCAGGGCCCGCACCATGCTGTGACAGAAGGCGTCCGCCTGCACGGATGCGACGAGCACGCCATCCGCGTCCCGCCTCCAGTGGAATTCCTGCAGGGTGCGGATCGTGGTGGCGCCCGGGCGCGGCTTGCAGTAGGTGGCGAAGTCGTGCAGGCCGATCAGCGTCGCCGCGGCTTCCGCCATCTTGTCCACATCGAGCCGGAAGCCGTGCCAGGTGGTGCGGAACCGCTGCAGCGGGTCGTGACCGAGCACGGAATCCGCGATCCGGTACTCGTACCGTCGCCACAACGGCGAGAAGCGCGCGTCGAAGCCGGGCGGGGCGATGGTGGAGGACTTCAGCACGATCTCGGGCTGGGTGACGAGGATGCCGCTCAGCCGCCGCTGCACCATGACCGCCAGCGGCGTCGGTGGTCGACCCTTGCCCCGGGTGATGCGTACAAGGCTGTCGGCCTGATCGGCGTTCAGGTCGAAGTGCGCCACCTGTCCGGCGGCGTGCACACCGGCATCCGTTCTCCCCGCGACGGTCAGGACGGGGGTCGGCGGGTGGCTCTGCAGGATGCCGGCGAGCCCGGACTCGATCTGGCCCTGCACGGTGCGCAGGCCCGGCTGGGTGGCCCACCCGGACATGCCGGTGCCGTCGTAGGCGATATCGAGCCTGATCCGGGTGGTTTCCGGCGGAAGGATCTCATCGGCTGCCGGGGGAAGAATCACGCAGGTAAGTGTATGGGCCGGGCGGGGTTATCGTTGAACCCGGACAGCGTCCGCTCTTGCTATGAACCTCAGTCGCCTCAGCCCCACAGCCGCCCGCCCGGACTCCGACCACACGGTCCCCGAGACAAAACGCCTGGCCGGGTTGGATGGGCTGCGCGGCATGGCGGTCACGCTGGTCGTGGTCTATCACTTCTTCCCGGCCGCGTTGCCCGGCGGATTCGTCGGCGTCGACGTCTTCTTCGTGATCAGCGGTTTCTTGATCACCGGTCTCCTGCTCGCCGAACACCGGCGCACCGGCAGGTTCACCCTCGGCCGGTTCTGGCAGCGCCGGGCGTTGCGCCTCCTGCCGCCGCTGATTCCCCTGATCCTGGTGGCCTGCACCGCCGCATGGCTCATCGGCGGCGATGTGCTGGTCGGGCTCGGCGGCCAGGTGCTCGGCGCTATGACCTTCGGCTACAACTGGGTGTCGATCGCCGGGTCGGCGAGCTACTTCGATACCACCCAGCCTGAGCTGTTCCGCAATCTGTGGTCCCTCGCGGTGGAGGAACAGTTCTACCTGGTCTGGCCGTTTGTGCTCTTCGCCGTGCTGCTGATTCGTGGCCCCTGGCGTCGCGTGGCCCTGGTGGGCGGGCTCGCCGTGGCCGCAATGCTCTGGATGGGCGTGCTGTTCCGTCCGGGGAGCGACCCGACCCGGGTGTATTACGGCTCGGACAGCCACAGCTTTGGCCTCTTCGCGGGTGCGGCCCTCGCGCTCCTGCTGGCCCCCGGCGCACGGGGGACCTCACTCCCCCGGCTCCACGTGGTGCTCGGCCTGGCACGTTCGTGGCTGGGACTGGCCGCCTTTGCAGGGCTCCTCGCCGCGGCCTGGGCGCTGCCGGCAACCGGAGCCGTGACCTACCGTGGTGGATTGGTCGCGGTCAGCCTGCTCAGTGCGATCGTCATCTGGGCTGCCGTCCGCGGCGTCCGGTTCGGCCCGTCCCTTGACCTGGCGCCGCTGCGCTACCTCGGTGAACGGTCATACGGTCTCTACCTCTGGCATTGGCCCGTGCTCGTGCTCGTGCAGGTGGCGTGGCCAGCTGCCGCCCGCGCCTACGGGCAGGCCGGTGCGCCGGCCGGGCTGGCCGCGGGGGTCCTTGCCGGCACGCTCACCCTGATCGCCGCGGCGACCTCGTACCGTTGGCTGGAGCGACCGGTGCGGTCGTATGGCGTGCGGGGCGGCATCCGGAGGCTGTCAGCCGCGACGGCCGGCTACGGGGCCCGCCGCCGCGTGCTCGTCGCCCTCGGCGCGGCCGCCGTGCTGCTCTTCGTGGCCGGCACGACCTCGGCCCTGGTCACCGCACCCCGCGAGACCAGCGCACAGCAGGCGATCGACCGCGGGCAGACGGCCATGGATGCCGCGGCCAGGGTCGCCGCCAAGCGTGCGGCCGTCTCCAGCCACCGGCCGCTGCCCGGCGGCAGTATGATCACCGCGGTGGGCGACTCGGTGATGCTGGCGTCCGCCCCCGAGCTACAGAGCAGTTTCCCGGGGATCTCGATCGATGCCGCCGTGAACCGGGGCATGCGCTCGGCCTCCGGCATCCTCGCCGCCCTGAACCAGGCCGGCACCCTGCGCTCGGTCGTCGTCGTCGGCCTCGGCACGAACGGCCCGATCAACGAGGACGAGCTGGCCGCCATCCAGACCGTGATCGGGCCGAATCGGCAATTGATCATGGTCAACGCCTTCGCGGACCGTGATTGGACTCCCGGCGTCAACGCCGCCCTGGCGGACTTCTCCGCCCGGTATTCGCGGGTGGAGCTGGCCAACTGGCACGACGCGATCGCGCCGCACTCCGATGTGCTCGCCGAGGACAACATCCACCCGGGCCCGACCGGCGGGCAGATCTACGCCGACACGATCTCGTCGGCGATCCAGCGCCTTGCCACCCACCCGCCGCTCGGTCCGCTCGACGTCTTCCGCCTGGGCGAGTAATCGGCCGGCCTCGCCCGCTTCCCCTCCCCCCGGCTTCCCGATTCCGCCGCCGAACTGTGAGTTCGGCACCGCTTCGGGCCGAAAATAGGTGCACAGCTCACAGTTCGGCGAGGTTTACCTGGCGCGCATTCGGCTTCCGGGCATGGAAAAAGGGGCCCGACCGAAGTCGGACCCCTTTCAGGTAAGCAAAGAGCTCGCGCTTACTTGGCTTCCTCGGCGTCGGCCGGGGCGGCGGCGTCGGCCGGGGCGGCGTCGGCCTCTACTGCGGCGTCGGCTTCAGCGACCTCGACCGGGGCGGCCTCTTCAGCGACGGGCTTCGCGGCCTTGGCGGGGGAGGACTTCTTGACCTTCGGGGTCAGCGGCTCGAGGACAAGTTCCATCTGAACCATCGAGGCGTTGTCGCCCTTGCGGAAGCCGAGCTTCGTGATGCGGGTGTAGCCGCCCTCGCGAAGCGCAACCTGCGGCGCGATCTCGGTGAAGAGTTCGTGCACGACGGTCTTGTCGCCGATGGTGGCGAGAACGCGACGACGGGCGTGCAGGTCGCCCTTCTTCGCGAACGTGATCAGTCGCTCGGCGACCGGACGCAGGCGCTTGGCACGGGTCTCGGTCGTCTTGATCGACTTGTGGGTGAACAGGGACGCGGCCAGGTTGGCGAGCATCAGGCGCTCGTGGGCCGGTCCGCCGCCGAGGCGGGCTCCCTTAGTGGGCGTAGGCATTGGTAATCTCCAGTATCAAAAGTCGAAAGTCAGTCTGTGCGACTGCTTTAGATGGTTTCTTCGTCGTAGCCGCTGTAGAAGTGGGCGCCGTCGAATCCGGGCACCGAGTCCTTGAGCGACAGGCCGAGCTCTACGAGCTTGTCCTTGACCTCATCCACCGACTTCTGACCGAAGTTGCGGATGTTCATCAGCTGGGTCTCCGAGAGGGCGACCAGTTCACTGACGTTGTTGATGCCCTCACGCTTGAGGCAGTTGTACGAACGAACCGACAGATCGAGGTCTTCGATCGGAATCGACAGTTCGGTCGACAGCACGGCGTCGACCGGCGCGGGGCCGATTTCGATGCCCTCAGCGGCGGTGTTGAGTTCGCGGGCCAGACCGAACAGCTCGGTCAGCGTGCGACCGGCGGATGCGATGGCGTCGCGAGGCGAAATCGCCGACTTGGTCTCCACGTCCACGACGAGGCGGTCGAAGTCGGTGCGCTCGCCGGCACGAGTTGCCTCGACCCGGTAGGTCACCTTGAGCACCGGCGAGTAGATCGAGTCGACCGGGATCTGGCCGGCCTCGGAGTATTCGTTGCGGTTCTGGGTGGCCGACACGTAGCCGCGGCCGCGCTCGATGGTCAGTTCGAGTTCGAACTTCGCCTTGTCGTTCAGCGTGGCGATGACCAGCTCGGGGTTGTGAACCTCGACGCCGGCTGGAGCCGAGATGTCAGCGGCGGTGACCTGGCCGGCACCCTGCTTGCGCAGGTACGCGGTGATCGGCTCGTCGTGCTCGCTGGAGATGACCAGACCCTTGATGTTCAGGATGATCTCGGTGACATCCTCCTTGACACCGGGAACGGTGCTGAACTCGTGCAGCACACCGTCGATCCGGATGCTGGTGACAGCGGCTCCGGGGATCGAGGACAGCAGGGTGCGGCGCATCGAGTTGCCGAGGGTGTAACCGAAACCAGGTTCAAGCGGTTCGATGACGAACCTGGATCGGAACTCCGAGATGTTCTCCTCGGTGAGCGTGGGGCGCTGTGCGATAAGCACTATTGATTCCTTTCGGCTAAGTGTCCGCTATATGACACTTGCGTGGCGAGGTGTTGAGTGTGAAAGAAAACGGTGACCCGGCAGCGACAGGCTCGAAACCGAACCTGTCGCTGCCGAGCTTGACGGTGATCGAGCCTGTCGAGATCTCGACAAGCTCGATCACCGCGAGGGAGTTAGACGCGGCGACGCTTGGGCGGGCGGCAACCGTTGTGAGCCTGGGGCGTCACGTCGTTGATCGAGCCCACCTCGAGGCCGGCGGCCTGAAGCGAACGGATCGCCGTCTCGCGTCCGGAGCCGGGGCCCTTGACGAAGACGTCTACCTTCTTCATGCCGTGCTCCTGCGCCTGACGCGCAGCCGACTCGGCTGCCAGCTGTGCGGCGAAGGGAGTCGACTTGCGCGAACCCTTGAAGCCAACTCCACCTGAGGACGCCCAGCTGATGACCGCACCGGTGGTGTCAGTGATCGAGACGATGGTGTTGTTGAACGTGCTCTTGATGTGGGCCTGGCCCACAGCGATGTTCTTCTTTTCTTTCTTGCGCGGCTTCCGAACGGCCGACTTTGGTGCTGCCATGAATTTCTCCTGAATCCTGAGGGCGAGACGGGCCGGGCCGAGGCCTAGCGCGCCTTCTTCTTGCCGGCTACGGTGCGCTTCGGGCCCTTGCGGGTGCGAGCGTTGGTCTTGGTGCGCTGGCCGCGAACGGGCAGGCCCTTGCGGTGGCGGATGCCCTCGTAGCTGCCGATCTCGACCTTGCGGCGGATGTCAGCGGCAACCTCACGGCGGAGGTCACCCTCAACCTTGAAGGTTCCTTCGATGTAGTCACGGAGAGCGACGAGCTGGTCGTCACTCAAATCCTTGACTCGGATGTTTCCATCGATTTCAGTGTCGGCGAGGGTCTTGAGTGCCCTCGTACGGCCAACACCAAAGATGTAAGTCAGTGCAACTTCCACGCGCTTATCGCGAGGAATATCAACGCCGGCTAGACGTGCCATTGTGGCTTCTCCTGTATATGAGTGGAGGTCTGTAGCAATGCCTCTTCATCGGCCTCCAACCGATGGTGTCGCCCCGAAGGGTTCCCGGCATTGCTATTTTCTGTATTCAGTTTGTCTCGACGGCCCGGTGATCGAGCCTGAGCCCGATGATCGAGCCTGTCGAGATCAGCCCTGACGCTGCTTGTGACGCGGGTTCTCGCAGATGACCATCACGTTGCCGTTACGGCGGATGACCTTGCACTTGTCGCAGATCTTCTTAACGCTGGGCTTGACCTTCATTGTGTGTCCTTGTATTCGCTGTCTTCGTACCCCAGGAACGCCTCGGGCCGTTACTTACAGCAATGCTTACTTGTAGCGGTAGACGATCCGGCCGCGAGTCAGGTCGTACGGGCTCAACTCCACGATCACGCGGTCCTCGGGGAGGATTCGGATGTAGTGCTGACGCATCTTGCCCGAAATGTGGGCAAGAACTTTGTGGCCGTTGGTCAACTCAACACGAAACATCGCGTTGGGAAGAGCTTCGACTACTGCGCCCTCGATTTCGATGACACCGTCTTTTTTTGCCATAACTCACTATCGCTAGGGTATTGATTGCTGGTCGTGCGTGGATTGTGGCGCCGTGACACGCCGAAAGCGACGGCATCAGACACCAAGGATTTACTCTATGGTATGAAGTTGCGATTTGCCAATTCATGCCTATAATCCTCGGAGTGTCCGACGCCGCCGCCGGGCTGGTGTCCGGACGCTGGTCTCCTACAGCCGGTCCTGGGCCGCTCGGACGACCTGAACCACGTCGGCGAAGAGCGGATGCGCGGGGTCGAGGCCGCAGACCTGCCCGGTGAACACCTCCGCGGTCTCGGAGCGCAGCATCCGTTGCAGTTCGACGCTCTGTTCGTCGTCCGGCACGTCGAAGCGTAGGGCGGCGCCGATCGCCTCGAGCAGCGCCGTCGGGCGCGAGCCGAGCTCGGCGATCTCCGCCGCCGGCCCGATGAAGCGTTCGTGGCGGCTGAGCTTGCGCACCGGCTGGCGCCCGACCCGTTCGACCGTGTCCGGCAGGGCCGGGTTCGCGAAGCGCACCAGGATCTTCTCCCGGTAGGCCCGCTGCGCCGCCTCGTCGAGGCCATGCTTGGCCACGAGCAGGGCTGAGGTCTCCTCGAGCACTCTGCGGGCCCCGTCCAGGACCTCGGGCACCGCGAGGGCGTCGGAGATCCGGGACACACCGGCGACCGAACCGAGGTAGGCCACCGCGGCGTGGCCGGTGTTCACGGTGAACAGCTTGCGCTCGATGTAGGGCGCCAGGTTGTCAACGAAGGTCGCACCGGGGATGACCGGCGCGAAGTCGCCGAATGCGCCGCGCTCGATCACCCATTCGTAGAAGGCCTCGACGGTGACGTCGATGCCAGAGCCGGACGCCTGGCCGGGAACGATCCGGTCGACCGCGGTGTTGGCGAAGGCGGCTTTCCGGGCGAGGTTCTCCCGTTCCTCGGCGGATACGTCCTTCCAGACGTGCCCGGCGAGAACGTCGGTGGCGTTGATCGCGTTCTCGCAAGCCATCACGGCGAGCGGCGCGAGTGTGGTCGCCCGCTGCCTCAGGCCCGCGAGGATCACCGGCGCCACGATGGGAAGGATCGTCGGCCCGACCGCGGTCGTGACGATATCGGCCGACCCGATTTCCTCGATCAGCCTCTTCTGCTCTGCGCCGCTGTTGATGGCGCGGAAGTTGTCGACCACCCGGTCGCTCGAAGTCTCCCCTGCCTCGTGCACGGTGTAGCTCTGGGCGGCCTGCAGGGCCTCGATCAAGGAAGAATCCACATCGGCGAAGACAACCTCGTATCCGGCGTCGTGGAGCAGGAGGCCGACGAATCCGCGGCCGATGTTGCCTGCGCCGAAGTGGATCGCTTTCATTCTGCGTTGACCTCCTCGAGGAGCGTGAAAATATCCTCAGCCGATGATGCATCGATCAGTTTTTGCACCTCGTCCTCGTCCGAGAAGACGACGGCGATTTTCGAGAGGATCTCGAGATGCTCGTTGTTGAGGCCGGCGATGCCGACCGCGAACCGCACGGGCTTTCCGTCCCAATCGATCGGGTCGGGATAGCGCACGAGCGAGAGGGAGGACCGGATGATCGATTCCTTGGCCTCATTCGTGCCGTGCGGGATGGCGAGGAAATTGCCCATGTAGGTCGACACGCTCGCCTCACGGTCGAACATCGAGTCGACGTAGGCGCTCGTCACGGCGCCGGCGGCCACGAGCAGGGCGCCGGCCTCGCGGATCGCGTCCTGCTTGGTGGTGGCCAGACCTGCGGCCACCACGTTTCCGGGTTCCAGGATGTGCTGGGTCATCGTGTTGCTTCCTCCGTCGTACTGCTCTGAAGCAAGGTGACGACCTCGTCGTATTTCGGGCTGTTCATGAAGTTATCCACCGAGACGAAGATGGAGTTCGGCGACTTGGCCTGCGCTCGGGCGGTCAGGTCCTGGTGGGTGATGACCAGGTCTGCCGTTCCGTCAAGGTTGGCGATGGCCTGGTTGACGACGGTGACGCCCTCAATGCCGGCCTTCTTGATCTTGTTGCGCAGAACGGAGGCACCCATCGCGCTCGAGCCCATTCCGGCGTCGCAGGCGAAGACAATGTGCTTGACTTCACGCTTCGCGCCATCGGCGCCGCCGCCAAGACCGCTGAGGAAGGCGCTGGGCTTGCCCTTGTTGGCTTCGGTCCGTGCGATTGCCGCGGCCATGTCACCGGTTTCACCGGCGGCGAGGTCCCGCTTGCGGCTGGCCCGCAGGATGACCGCGGAGATCAGGAACGACACCGTGGCGGCGCCGACCACCGAGAGGATGACTCCGACGTAGCTGTCCGGCGCGGTCTGGATGAGTACCGCGAAAATACTGCCCGGTGAGGCGGGGGCGCGCAGTCCGGTCTGGAAGGCGACGTTGATCGCAACGCCGGTCATGCCGCCGCCGATCGCGGCCAGCACCAGCATCGGCTTCATCAGCACGTAGGGGAAGTAGATCTCGTGGATTCCGCCGAGGAACTGGATGATGATCGCGCCGGGGGCACTCGCCCGGGCCAGGCCGACTCCGAAGAAGGAGAAGGCGAGCAGGATACCCAGGCCGGGGCCGGGGTTCGCTTCGATCAGGAACAACAGCGACTTGCCGTTCTCTGCGACCTGCTGCACACCGATCGGCGTGAACACACCGTGGTTGATGGCGTTGTTGAGGAAGAGAATCTTGCCCGGCTCGACCAGGATGCTCGCGAGCGGCAGCAGGTGGTTGGCGACGAGCCAATTGACCGCGCCTTCCAGTCCCGTGCTGATCCCGGTCACGACCGGCGCGATCCCGAAGAACGCCCCGAGCGCGAGGATGGCGCCGAGGATGCCGGACGCGAAGTTGTCAACGAGCATCTCGAAGCCGGGCCGGATCTTGCCTGCCCAGACGGCGTCGAGCTTCTTGAGAAGGTACGCGGCGAGCGGGCCGACGATCATCGCACCGATGAACATCGGGATCGCACTGCCGACGATGACACCCATCGTGGCGATCGTCGCAATGACGCCGCCTCGGGTGTTGTAGACCATCCGGCCACCGGTGTTCGCGATGAGCAGCGGGAGCAGGTACGTGATCATCGGGCCGACGAGAGCAGCAAGGCTCTCGTTCGGGGACCAGCCGGTGGGAATGAAGAACGCCGTGATCAGGCCCCACGCGATGAAGGCCGCGATGTTGGGCATGATCATGCCGCTGAGGAAGGTGCCGAAACGCTGAACGTGCACGCGGGCTCCCCCGCTCTTGTTCAGTGTCCCGGTTGACGTCGTCGTCATTTTTCTGCCTTTCGTTTCGGTTGTGACTGCGGTGCTGTGTGGGTGGATTGAGCGGTGGTCATGTCCTTCTCAGATCGGACTCGGTTAGTCAGGGGCAGGTCAGCCGATCAACGTTCCGAGGGCGGCATCGAGCGCCTCGTTACCGTCCCGTTCGGTGAAGATCGTGTTCGGGAGCAACGCGCAGCCGGCGCCCGCCCGTTCGGCCTGGGCCTTGAACTCATCGAAGCGGGCAGCAAGGTGCGGCCCGACCAGGAGCACGTCAACCCCGTCGAGGGCATCGGGCAGGTCCGACTCGCTGCCCGCCGACACCTCAAGGTCGAGGTCGCGGTCGGCTGCGGTCCGGCGTATCCGGAGGGCCACGAACGTGCTGGACACACCCGCGCCGCAGACAATCAAAATCCTCATCGATTCACCTTTCGCCGTAGCGCTGAAACCAGTCTGGCCAGATCGCCCGCACCGGGCCACCACATCCTTTTCCGCACCCCCGGAAGCGGGTCTGAGCGGATCGAACGGGCCAGGCGTGCTTGACTACAAGCGGATTGATGGAGCTGTGTGCAATGAGCGATAAACAGACACGGATGCTGGACTACCTGTCGCAGACGCTGGCCTGGGTCACCGCCGGCGAGCTTGCCGACCTCCTGGGCGTCACACCTCGCACCGTGCGGAGCTACATCACGGTGCTGAAGGCGGCCGCGCATCCGCTCGAGGTCGTCGAATCGGGCGCCGCCGGCTATCGGCTCGACCGGGAGGCCTACGCCGCGTACCGGACAGTGCGGCGGTCCAACGTCGAACCGGAGACCCCGCAGAACCGGTTGTACGCGCTTGTGCGGCGGCTCACCGAGGCGGAGGCGGGGCTGGACGTCTACGACCTGTCCGAAGAGCTCTTCGTCAGCGACTCCACAGTCGACGCCGACCTGGCCAAAGTCAGGCAGCTGCTCCCGGACACCGGGCTCACCCTCAGCCGCCACGGCAGCGTGGTCACCCTCAAGGGCTCCGAGACGGACCGCCGCCGCCTCCTCAGCCGGATGTTCCGCGAGGAGAGTTCCCGCGGCCTGCTCGAACTCGAGGCGATCCAGAAAGAGTTCGCGTCCGAGAGCCTGGGTGCGTTCAAGACCGACCTGATTGCGATGCTCGATTCCCAGGGCTACTTCGTCAACGAGTACGGCACCAACGATGTGCTGTTGCACGTGGCCATCGCGATAGACCGGGTGACCAGGCGCACCGCTCCCGTGTTCGCGACCGCCCCGGCCGGCCCTCCGGACGACATGACCCTGGCTCTGTCCACCCTGGTCACGCGGCATTTCCAGGTGGAGCTGGGCGGTGGGGACCTCGACTATCTGGCGGTGCTCCTCAAAACCAGGGTGATCACGCCCGGCCACGACAAGCCGGCCGCCGTGTTGATCGAAAGCTTCGTGCGCGCTGAAGACCTCGAGTCGGTGCGCCGGATCGTCGGCCAGGCCGGTGAGGAGTTCCTGGTCGACCTGGTCGAGGAAAATTTCATCGTTCGCCTGACACTGCACGTTCGCAACCTGATCAACCGTGCGCAGGAACGCTCGTACTCGCATAATCCGCTCACCCGGTCGATCAAGACGAGCTATCCGATGATCTACGAGTTAGCGGTGTACATCGCCAGCGCCCTGCAACGCCAGGAGAGCATCGTCATCAACGACGACGAGATCGCCTACATCGCCATGCACGTCGGAGCGCACTTGCAGCAGCAGTCCCGTCGGGAGGACCTGGTGAGTTGCGCCCTGGTCTGTCCGAACTATTACGACATGCATGTGCTGCTGCGGGAGCGGATCGAACGGGTGCTGGGCGATGAACTCGAGGTCGTCTCGGTGATCACCCGCAGCGACGTCGAATGGGCAGCGATCGAGGCTGACCTGGTGCTCACCACCATCGATCCGCTGGCGCCCTCCGAGGGCGTCATCGTGATCCAGCCGTTCCTCACCGAAGGCGACATCGAACGGGTCCGGAAGGCAGCCAGCCGCATCCGCCGGATGCGTCGCCGGGCCCACCTCAAGGACGACCTGCTGCAGTTCTTCGACGAGTCCCTGTTCTCTCACAACTTCTACGCCGCCGACGAGAGCGCCATGATCAGGGCCCTCGGCGAACGGATGCTCGTCCAGGGCACCATCGGCCAAGACTACATCGACGGCGCCATCGAACGCGAGCTGATGTCGTCGACGGCGTTCACCGACAATCTCGCTGTGCCGCATTCGATGTCGATGACGGCGAACCAGACCTCGATTGCGGTCGTCGTGAACGACTCACCGATGGACTGGGGTGAGAACCGGGTCAACGTGGTGGCCCTGGTGGCGTTCAGCAAGGAGGGTCGCCGCAGTTTCCAAACCGTCTTCGACCAGTTCGTCGAGGTGTTTTCAGACCGGTCCGACGTGCAACGGCTGGTGAAACGGTCCGTGGACTTCGCCTCCTTCATCGACGAGCTCGTTCACCTGATGGACCAGTAGCCGCCGGTAAGAACCAGCCGCGGCTCAGGCCGTGGTGTCCACCCAGCTACGGGACTTGAAGGCGTAGATGGCCGCGTCGAGCGCGTCCTCGCCGTTCTGGGAGGCGAAGACGGTGGCCGGCAGAAGGGCGATGCCGACACCCGCCCTGATCGCCTGCGCCCGGATCTTCTCGTAGCGAGGCGCCAGGTGAGGGCCGACGAGCAACACATCGATCGGCCCGAGCGAGCCGGGAAGGTCGGATTCGCTTCCCGCGTGCACTGAGACGTCAAGGCCTCGAACAGTCGCCGTGTGGCGGACGCGGTGTGCCACGAAGGCGCTGGAGGCTCCGGCACCACAGACGACGAGGATCTTCATTGACGTGCTCTTTTCTCTTGGCGGGTTTGACCCGCCTCAATCCTCTCGCTTCCGGCGCGCCGCTGCCACCCGACGGGTGCCGTTCCTCCCACCCATTCGCGAGAGTGCACTTTTCGCCCTTTCCAGGCCCTTGGGTTCAGAAAAAAGTGCACTCTCGCGGTACCTGCACGGGGTTCGGCGGCGGTGCCTGGTCTACGGGATCGGCACCGGGATGATGCCGAGGGGCGCCAGACCGGCGGCGCCGCCGTCTTCGGCGGTGAGCACCCAGATGCCGTCCCTGTGCACGGCGACGCTGTGTTCCCAGTGCGCGGCGGCAAGGCCGTCGCTGGTCGCGACCGTCCAATCGTCGTCCCGCACATACGTTTCTATCGACCCCAGCACGACCATGGGCTCGATCGCGACGACCAGGCCGGGCTTGACGTCCGGACCCTTCTGCCGCACCCGGTAGTTGAACACCGGTGGGGCCTCGTGCATGGAGCGGCCGATGCCGTGGCCGACGTAGTCCGTCAGGATCCCGTACTGTCCCTGGGATTCGACGTAGTCCTCGATGGCCTCGCCGACCTCGTTCAGGTGGCGCGCGACCGCCAGCCTGGCGATGCCGTGCCACAGGGACTGCTCGGTCACGTCCGAGAGCTTCTGACGCTCCGCCACGAGATCGGGCCGGCTCGGGTCGGGAATGACGAAGCTGAAAGCCGCGTCACCGTTCCACCCGTCGAGGATGGCGCCGCTGTCGATCGACACGAGGTCACCGGCCGCGAGGACGCGTGAACCGGGGATGCCGTGCACGACGTCGTCGTTGACCGACGCGCAGACCGTGTGGTGGTAGCCGTGTTCGAGTTTGAAGTTCGGCTGTCCGCCCAGCGCCACGATGGCAGCCTCTGCTGCGGCGTCGATCTCCAGGGTGGTCGCCCCGGCCCGGATCGCGGCGCGGGCCGCGCCCAGGGACGCGGCCGTTGCCAGGCCCGGAGCGAGCATGAGTCGCATCTGCGCCGGCGACTTGTAGATGGAACGTCGAAGGCTCATGGTGTCGATCCCTGCATTGCTGATTATCGTTCGTGAAGTGCCGGCGGGTATGCCCGGTCGGCGGTTCTCGGGCCGCCGGGTCAGACGGTGAGGACGCCCCGCGCGGCGAGAGCGTCGAGGATGCGCGCGGTGACCTCGTCCACGGCGCCGAGGCCGTCGACGGTGACCACGATGCCGCGGGAGCCGTAGATGTCGATCAGCGGGGCAGTCTGCTCCGCGTAGACGTCCAGCCGGTGCCGGATGACCTCAGCCGTATCATCGGCGCGGCCCTGCTCGGCTGCACGCTTGAGCAGCCGGGCGACGACCTCATCGGTGTCGGCGACGATCTGAACGACGACGTCGAGAGCGGTGCCCTCGGCCTCGAGCAGGCGGTCCAGTTCCTGCACCTGTTCGAGGGTGCGCGGGTATCCATCCAACAGGAAACCCTCTGCTGCATCGGCCTGGCGGAGGCGGTCACTGACGATCGCGTTGGTCAGGGAGTCGGGCACGTACTTGCCGGCGTCGATGAACTCCTGCACCTGGATGCCGAGCGGGGTCTTGTTCTTCACGTTGTAACGGAAGATGTCCCCGGTTGACACCGCGGGAATCGAGAAAGCGACGGCCATCCGTTCGGCCTGCGTGCCCTTGCCTGCCCCGGGCGGGCCGATCACAAGAAGACGAGTCATCGGAGGAGCCCTTCGTAGTGGCGCTGCTGGAGTTGCGAGTCGATCTGCTTGACCGTCTCGAGTCCGACGCCGACGATGATCAGGATGCTGGCCCCACCGAACGGGAAGTTCTGGTCGGCGCCGATCGCCGAGAAAGCGATGAGCGGCAGCAGCGCGATCAATCCAAGGTACAGGGCGCCGGGCAGGGTGACCCGGGTGAGCACGAAGTCGAGGTACTCGGCCGTGGGGCGTCCCGCTCGGATCCCGGGGATGAAGCCGCCGTACTTCTTCATGTTGTCGGCGACCTCTTCGGGGTTGAAGGTGATCGCGACATAGAAGTAGGTGAAGCCGACGATGAGCAGGAAGTACAGGAGCATGTAGAGCGGGTGATCGCCCTTGGTCAGGTTGTTGGTGACCCAGGTCACCCAGGCGGCGGGCGACTGGCCGGCCGCAGGCTGGTTGAACTGTGCGATCAGGGCGGGCAGGTACAGCAGGGACGAGGCGAAGATGACGGGCACGACGCCGGCCATGTTCACCTTGATCGGGATATACGTGTTGTTGCCACCGTAGGTACGGCGGCCGACCATCCGTTTGGCGTACTGCACGGGGATCCGCCGCTGTGACTGCTCGACGAAGACCACGGCGGCAACCACGAGCAGGCCGACGACGATCACGATCAGCAGGATGTCGAGGCCCTTCTGCTGGCCGATCGAACCGAGCGAGTTCGGGAAACGGGCCGCAATCGAGGTGAAGATGAGCAGGGACATGCCGTTGCCGATGCCGCGCTCGGTGATGAGCTCGCCCATCCACATGATCACGCCGGTGCCGGCGGTCATGGTGATGACCATGAGCATGATGGCGTACCAGGCGTCATTGGTGATCAGTTGCGAGCACTCGGAGCTGGCGGAGGTGCCGAAGAGGGCTCCACTGCGGGCCACCGTGATCAGCGTCGTCGACTGGAGGATGCCGAGGGCGATGGTGAGGTAGCGCGTGTACTGGGTCAGGGTGCTCTGACCGGACGCACCCTCCTTGTAGAGGGTTTCAAAGTGTGGGATGACCACGCGCAGCAGCTGCACGATGATCGAGGCCGTGATGTACGGCATGATGCCCAGCGCGAAGACGGACAGCTGCAGCAGTGCGCCGCCGCTGAACAGGTTGACGAGCTCGTAGAGGCCGCTGGTTCCCTGGTTCGCGGCAAGACATGCTTGTACGTTGCCGAAGTCCACGAAGGGCGCCGGGATGAATGAGCCCAGGCGGAACAGGGCAACGATCCCCAGGCTGAACGCGATCTTCTTGCGAAGGTCGGGCGTGCGGAATATCCGCGCAATGGCGCTGAACACAATGCCTCCAGTTGATAACGTGAAAAACGAGCTTGTCGAGACCGGCATCGAAAGATTTCGATTGGTGGCCTCGACAAGCTCGTTCAGCGTCTACGGACTTACTTGATTGAGCCACCTGCAGCGACGATCTTCTGCTCTGCTGAGCCGGAGACCTTGTCCACCGCAATGTTCAGCTTAACGGCAATGTCACCGTTGCCGAGAACCTTGACCTTCTCGTTGTCGCGAACCGCGCCCTTGGCGACCAGGTCGGCGATGGTTACATCGCCGCCGTTCGGGTAGAGCTCGGCAAGCTTCTCCAGGTTGACGACCTGGTACTCGACGCGGAACGGGTTCTTGAACCCGCGCAGCTTCGGGGTGCGCATGTGCAGGGGCATCTGCCCACCCTCGAAGCCGACGCGCACGTTGTAGCGTGCCTTCGTGCCCTTGGTGCCACGACCCGCGGTCTTACCCTTGGATCCTTCACCACGGCCAACGCGCATCCGTGACTTCTTGGCGCCGGCAGCAGGACGAAGGTGGTGTACCTTCAGGACCTGCTCGCGCTTCTCGGCGGGAGCAGCCTTGACGGCAACCTTGGCGGCAGCAGCCTTCTTGGGGGCTGCGGCCTTCTTCTCGGTGGCGGGCTTGGCGGCTGTCTTCTTGACAGCGTCCTTCTCGTCAGCCATTAGTCAATCTCCTCGACCTTCACGAGGTGAGCAACCGTGTTGACATAGCCGCGGTTCTGCGAGTTGTCCTCGCGGATCACGACAGCGCCAATGCGCTTGAGACCCAGGCTGCGAAGCGTGTCGCGCTGGTTCTGCTTCTCACTAATTTTGGACTTGATCTGTGTCACTTTGAGGCGAGCCATCAGGCACCTGCCTTTGCTGCCGCTGCGGCTGCTGCCGCTGCGGCGTCGGCACGCAGGAAGCGCGCCGGGGCAACGTCTTCGTACGCGAGGCCGCGGCGAGCCGCAACCGCACGCGGCTCTTCGAGCTGGTGCAGCGCCTCGACGGTGGCGTGGACGATGTTGATGGTGTTCGACGAGCCGAGCGACTTGCTCAGCACGTCGTGGATGCCGGCGCACTCGAGTACGGCGCGCACCGGGCCGCCGGCGATAACGCCGGTACCTGCTGCGGCCGGACGGAGCAGAACGACGCCTGCAGCGGCCTCACCCTGAACGGGGTGCGGAATGGTCAAGCCAACGCGGGGAACGCGGAAGAAGTTCTTCTTCGCTTCCTCGACGCCCTTGGAGATCGCGGTAGGCACTTCACGCGCCTTGCCGTAGCCGACTCCGACCAGTCCGTTGCCGTCTCCGACGACGACGAGGGCGGTGAAGCTGAAGCGACGACCACCCTTGACGACCTTGGATACGCGGTTGATGGTGACGACGCGCTCCAGGAACTGGCTCTTGTCGGCATCGCGGCTACCGCGGTCCTTGTTGGGGTTGCGCTCACGGCCACCACGACGAGCCTCACGGGGCTCGTTCTGTGGGGGCGTCGTCGACGCAGCAGTTTCGACGGGTGCCTCAGCGGCCACCACGTTCTCCTTAGTTGCTGTGCTTGCAGTTTCAGTGCTCACAGGTTCAATCCACCCTCTCGAGCTCCCTCGGCGATGGCAGCGACGCGTCCCGCGTACTTGCTGCCGCCACGGTCAAATACGACGGCTTCGATACCGGCGGCCTTCGCGCGCTCGGCGACGAGTTCGCCGACCTTGCGGGCCTTGGCGGTCTTGTCACCATCGAAGGTGCGCAGACCGTCTTCGAGCGTGGACGCCGACGCAAGGGTGAAGCCCTTGCTGTCGTCGACGACCTGCACGAACACGTGGCGAGCCGAACGGGTCACGACGAGACGCGGCCGAAGCGCGGTCCCCTCGATCTTCTTGCGAAGACGTGTGTGCCTGCGTCCGCGGGCAGCAGCCTTGCTCTTACCTCTAGTTCCGAGACCCATGGTTATTTACCACTCTTTCCGGCCTTGCGGCGAACAATCTCGCCGGCGTAACGCACACCCTTGCCCTTGTAGGGCTCTGGCTTGCGAATCTTACGGATGTTGGCGGCGACCTCGCCGACGGCCTGCTTGTCGATGCCACCGACCGTGAGGCGGTTGACGCTCTCCACGGTCAGGGTGATGCCGGCGGGCGGGTCAACGAGGACCGGGTGCGAGAAGCCGAGGGCGAACTCAACCGAGCTGCCCTTCTGGGCTGCGCGGTAACCGGTACCGACGATCTCGAGGGACTTGGTGTAACCCACGGTCACCCCGATGATCTGGTTGGCGATCAGCGTGCGGGTCAGTCCGTGCAACGAACGCGACGCGCGCTCGTCGTCCGGGCGAGTGACGACAACGTGGCCGTCCTCGATCTTGACCTCGATCGGGTTCGCGACGGTGAGCGAGAGCTCGCCCTTCGGACCCTTGACGCTGACGAGGCGGCCTTCAGCGGCTACCGTGACATCCGCGGGGATCGGGATGGGAAGTCTTCCGATACGTGACATCGTCGACTACCACACGTAGGCGAGAACTTCTCCGCCTACGCCCTTCTTCTCGGCCTGGCGGTCGGTGAGCAGACCGCTGGAGGTGGACAGGATGGCAACGCCGAGGCCACCGAGAACGGTGGGGATTTCGGTCGACTTCGCGTACACGCGCAAGCCGGGCTTGGAAACCCGCTTGATGCCTACGATGGAGCGCTCACGGTTCGGACCGAACTTGAGGTTGAGCGTGAGGGTCTTGCCGACCTCTGCATCCTTGACGTCCCACGCCGAGATGTAACCCTGGGCCTTGAGGATGTCTGCGATGTTCGCCTTGAGCTTGCTGTGCGGCATGGACACGGTGTCGTGGAACGCCGAGTTAGCGTTGCGCAGTCTGGTCAGCATGTCTGCGACCGGATCTGTCATTGTCATTTTCGCTTGCCTTTCTCGCCTGGTTTCGTTCATCCGTTACACGGGTGACGACCTTGGTCGTTGTGGGGCTGGACAGCTGTCCAGCCCCCGGGGTGTACTACAAGGAGCCGAAGCTACCTTACTTGGTGTTCTCGGCCGTCTTGAACGGGAAGCCCAGCGCCTTGAGCAGCGCGCGTCCTTCTTCGTTGTTCCTGGCCGTCGTCACAACCGTGATATCCATACCGCGGATACGGTCGATCCGGTCCTGGTCGATCTCGTGGAACATGACCTGCTCTGTGAGACCGAAGGTGTAGTTGCCGCTGCCATCGAACTGTTTGTCCGACAGGCCGCGGAAGTCACGGATACGGGGAAGCGCGAGGCTGAGCAGCCGGTCGAGGAACTCCCACATGCGGTCGCCACGGAGTGTGACGTGCGTGCCGATGGGCTGTCCTTCGCGCAGTTTGAACTGCGCGATCGACTTGCGTGCCTTGGTGACCTGCGGCTTCTGACCGGTGATCTTGGTGAGGTCGGCGACGGCGCCATCCATGATCTTGCCGTCGCGAGCTGCCTCGCCGACACCCATGTTGACAACGATCTTGACCAGGTTCGGAACCTGGTGAACGTTGGTGAAGCCGAGGTCCTTGGTGAGCTGGGCGGTGATCTCATCGCGGTACTTCTGCTTCAGGCGCGGCAGGACTGCCGGGACGGTTGCTTCGGCCGCTGCTACTGCAGTGTCGGTCATCAGAGGTCCTTCCCTGACTTCTTGGCGTAACGGATGCGGACGGTCTTGGTGACCCCGTCCTTCGTCACGTCTTCGAGGCGAACGCCGACGCGAGTCGGCTTCTTGGTCTCCGGGTCGACGATGGCCACGTTGGACACGTGAATCGGCGCCTCCATGGTCTCGATGCCGCCGGTCTTGGTGCCGCGCTGGGTCTGGCCAACACGAACGTGCTTCGTGACGAAGTTGATGCCCTCGACGAGGACCCGGTTCTTCTCCACGAACACGGCGATGACCTTGCCCTGCTTGCCACGGTCGCCGCCGCGGGATTGGGTGCGGCCGGTGATGACCTGAACGAGGTCACCCTTTTTGAGTCTGGCCATGATTTAGATAACCTCCGGTGCCAACGAGATGATCTTCATGAACTTCTTGTCGCGAAGTTCGCGACCGACCGGTCCGAAGATTCGGGTGCCGCGGGGGTCACCGTCGTTCTTCAAAATCACTGCGGCGTTCTCATCGAACTTGATGTACGAACCGTCTGAACGACGGGTCTGCTTTTTGACGCGAACGACAACGGCCTTGACGACGTCGCCCTTCTTGACGTTTCCGCCCGGGATCGCGTCCTTGACCGTGGCGACAATCGTGTCGCCCAGTCCGGCGTAGCGACGGCCGGAGCCGCCGAGCACGCGAATGGTCAACAGTTCCTTGGCACCAGTGTTGTCGGCAACCTTGAGTCGTGATTCTTGCTGAAGCACTTTTTAACTCCTTCTATCAAGCAAGCGCGAGGCTTACTTGGCCTTCTCGAGGATCTCGACCAGGCGCCAGCGCTTGGAGGCGCTGAGCGGACGGGTCTCACTGATCAGGACCAGGTCGCCGACGCCGGCGATGTTCGCCTCGTCGTGAGCCTTCAGCTTGGACGTACGGCGGATGACCTTGCCGTACAGGGGGTGCTTCACGCGGTCTTCGACCTCGACAACGATGGTCTTGTCCATCTTGTCGCTGGTCACGTAACCACGCAGCGTCTTACGGTAGCCGCGAACGAGAGCCTCAGCCTCGGCAGCGACGACCTTTTCGTCAGTCTTCGCCATGACTAGGCCTCCTTCGTCTGAGCGGCGTCGTCCGCAGCGGTGTCGTCAACCGACTCGGCTGCAGGCTTGGCCTTCTTTGTCTTCTTCTCGGCCTTTTCCGCCTTCGCGGGGGCTTCGACGGGCACGGGAGTCGGGCGAATACCCAACTCGCGCTCACGGAGAACCGTGTAGATGCGAGCGATGTCGCGCTTGACCGCACGGAGGCGGCCGTGGCTTTCGAGCTGGCCGGTGGCCGACTGGAAGCGAAGGTTGAACAGTTCTTCCTTCGCCTTCTTCAGCTCGTCGAACAGTCGCTCATTTTCAAAAGTGTCGAGCTCGACCGAGGCGAGCTCCTTGGATCCGATCGCCATTATGCGTCGCCCTCCTCGCGCTTGATGATGCGTGCCTTCAAGGGCAGTTTGTGAATTGCGCGGGTCAGCGCTTCCTTCGCGACGATGTCGGTGACACCGCTCAGCTCGAAGAGAACGCGACCCGGCTTGACGTTGGCGACCCACCACTCGACGGAACCCTTACCGGAACCCATGCGGGTTTCGGCCGGCTTCTTGGTGAGCGGGCGGTCCGGGTAGATGTTGATCCAGACCTTGCCGCCACGCTTGATGTGACGCGTCATGGCGATACGAGCGGACTCGATCTGACGGTTGGTCACGTAGGCGGGCGTGAGTGCCTGGATGCCGTACTCGCCGAACGACAGCTCAGTGCCACCGGTTGCGTGGCCTGTGCGGCCCGGGTGGTGCTGCTTGCGGTGCTTGACTCTGCGTGGAATCAACATGGTTATGCCTCAACTCCTGCTGCAACCGGTGCCGCTGCCTCTGCGCGGGGCGCACGGCGGGGTCGGTCGTCACGTCGTTCGGGGCGGGTCGACTTAGCGTTGGCCTGCTCGCGAGCGAGTTCCTTGTTGGTGATGTCGCCCTTGTAGATCCAGACCTTCACGCCGATGCGGCCGAAGGTGGTCTTGGCTTCGTAGAAGCCGTAGTCGATGTTCGCGCGCAGGGTGTGCAGTGGCACGCGACCCTCACGGTAGAACTCCGAACGGCTCATTTCGGCGCCACCGAGGCGACCGGAAACCTGGATGCGAACACCCTTGGCGCCGGCGCGCTGGGCACCCTGCAGGCCCTTGCGCATCGCGCGGCGGAAAGCCACACGAGCGGAGAGCTGCTCTGCGATGCCCTGTGCGACGAGCTGAGCGTCCACCTCGGGGTTTTTGACCTCGAGGATGTTCAGCTGGATCTGCTTGGCGGTGAGCTTCTCGAGGTCGGAGCGGATGCGCTCGGCCTCCGCGCCGCGGCGACCGATCACAATGCCCGGACGGGCGGTGTGAATGTCGACGCGAACGCGGTCACGAGTGCGCTCGATCTCGATGCGGGACACGCCGGCACGGTCGAGGCTTGTGCTGAGCAGTCGGCGGATCTTGACGTCTTCAGCAACGAAGTCGCTGTAACGCTGGCCGGGCTTCGTCGAGTCAGAGAACCAACGCGACACGTGGTCGGTCGTGATTCCCAGACGGAAGCCGTAGGGGTTTACTTTCTGACCCATTACTTCGTACCCTCCTCAGGAGTGGCGAGCACAACGGTGATGTGGCTCGTGCGCTTCTTGATCTGGAATGCGCGACCCTGTGCTCGGGCCTGGAAACGCTTGAGGGTCGTACCCTCGTCAACGAACGCCTGGCTGACGAACAGGTCCTGCTCGTCCAGGAAGGTGTTGGCTGCATCTGCCTTGACCCGGGCGTTCGCGATTGCCGAAGCAACCAGCTTGTACACCGGATCGCTCGCACCCTGGGGTGCGAACTTCAGGATTCCCAGGGCCTCGTGTGCCTGCTTGCCGCGGATCAGGTTGACAACGCGACGAGCCTTCTGGGGGGTAACGCGGATGTGACGCACGCGTGCGATCGACTCCACCATTTCTTCTCCTCCTTCACGTCCCCGCGCTAGCGGCGACGGCCCTTCTTGTCGTCCTTCACGTGTCCACGGAAGGTGCGGGTGGGCGCGAACTCGCCGAGCTTGTGCCCGACCATGCTCTCGGTGACGAACACCGGGATGTGCTTGCGTCCGTCGTGAACCGCGATGGTGTGCCCGAGCATGCCGGGGATGATCATCGAACGGCGCGACCAGGTCTTGATTACGTTCTTGCTGCTGGCTTCGTTCGCCTTGACAACCTTGCGAAGCAGGTGGTCGTCAACGAACGGGCCTTTCTTGAGACTGCGTGGCATCGTCTACTCCTACTTACGCTTCTTGCCGACGGTACGGCGACGAACGATGAGCTTGTCGCTTTCCTTGTTCGGGTGGCGGGTGCGCCCTTCCTTCTGGCCCCAGGGGCTGACGGGGTGACGTCCACCGGACGTCTTACCCTCACCACCACCGTGCGGGTGGTCGACCGGGTTCATGGCAACACCACGAACGGTCGGGCGAACGCCTTTCCAGCGCATACGGCCGGCCTTGCCCCAGTTGATGTTCGACTGCTCGGCGTTGCCGACCTCGCCGATCGTGGCGCGGCAGCGGGCGTCGACGTTGCGGATTTCTCCGGACGGCAGGCGCAGCTGGGCGTAGATGCCATCCTTCGCGACGAGGCGAACAGACGATCCGGCGGAGCGGGCCATCTTGGCGCCACCGCCCGGACGCAGCTCGACCGCGTGAATGATGGTACCGGTGGGGATGTTCTTCAGCGGCAGGTTGTTGCCGGGCTTGATGTCAGCACCGGCGCCCGACTCTACGATGTCGCCCTGGTTCAGCTTGTTCGGGGCGATGATGTAGCGCTTGGTTCCATCAAGGAAGTGCAGGAGCGCGATGCGCGCCGTGCGGTTGGGGTCGTACTCGATGTGAGCGACCTTGGCGTTGACGCCATCCTTGTCGTTACGACGGAAGTCGATCAGACGGTACTGGCGCTTGTGTCCACCACCGATGTGACGGGTGGTGATGCGACCCTGGTTGTTACGGCCACCGGTCTTGGACAGGGGGCGAAGCAGGGACTTCTCCGGGGTCGACCGGGTGATCTCTGCGAAGTCTGCAACAGATGAACCGCGACGACCAGGAGTCGTGGGCTTGAACTTACGAATAGCCATTTCTTATTCCTCTAGTCCGCGCCGCTTAGCCGACGGCCGTGAAGATGTCAATGGAACCGGACTTGAGCGTGACGATGGCACGCTTGGTGTCCTTGCGCTTGCCCTGACCGAACTTCGTGCGACGCGTCTTGCCGATCCGGTTCATGGTGTTGATCGAAGCGACCTCCACCTTGAAGATCTTTTCGATCGCGAGCTTGATCTCGGTCTTGTTGGAGCGCGGGTCCACGATGAAGGTGTACTTGCCCTCGTCGATCAGGCCGTAGCTCTTTTCAGAGACGACCGGAGCGATGATGATGTCGCGGGGGTCCTTGTTGAGCGGGGTAGCCATTATGCGGACACCTCTTCCTTCTTGGTCTTGCTCTCCACGAACGCGTCGAACGCGCCCTTGGTGAAGACGATGTCGTCGCTGACGAGCACGTCATAGGCATTCAGCTGGTCCCACGGCAGAACGTGCACCGTCGGCAGGTTGCGGATGCTGCGGAGCGTCATTTCGTCCGTGCGTTCCAGTACAACCAGGACGTGCTTGCTGCTGGCGATCTGGCTGAGCAGTTCGATGGCGCCCTTGGTGCTGGGCGTCTCGGCGCTGAACAGTGCCGTCACGACGTGCAGGCGGTCGCCGCGGGCGCGGTCCGAAAGCGATCCGCGCAGAGCTGCCGCGATCATCTTTTTCGGGGTGCGCTGCTCGTAGTTGCGCGGGGTCGGTCCGTGGACGATTCCACCACCGGTCATCTGGGGGGCGCGGATCGAGCCCTGACGAGCGCGACCGGTTCCCTTCTGCTTGAACGGCTTGCGGCCTGCACCGGAAACTTCACCACGACGCTTGGTCTTGTGAGTGCCCTGACGTGCGGCAGCGAGCTGCGCGACGACGACCTGGTGGATCAGGGGGATGTTGGTCTGAACGTCAAAGATTTCGGCGGGCAGCTCAACGGAGCCGGCCTTCTTGCCCTTGGCGTCGATGAGATCGAGTGAGGTAGTCATGCGACTAGGCTCCCTTCACTGCATTGCGGACGAATACGAGGCGGCCCTTGGCACCGGGAACGGCACCCTTGACCAGCAGGAGGCCCTTGTCGGCATCAACGGCGTGAACCTTGAGGTTCAGCACGGTGACGCGCTCGCCACCCATCCGACCGGCCATGCGCATGCCCTTGAAGACACGGCTCGGGGTCGAGGAAGCACCGATGGAACCGGGCTTACGGTGGTTACGGTGTGAACCGTGCGAGGAGGAGACACCCTTGAAGTTGTGACGCTTCATGACACCGGCGAAACCCTTACCCTTGCTGGTGCCCATGACGTCGACCTTGGTGCCGGCAGCGAAGACACCGTCAACGGTGAGTTCCTGGCCCAGGGTGTAGTCAGCGGCATCCGCGGTGCGGAGCTCGGTGAGGTGACGGCGAGGCGTGACGCCTGCCTTTTCGAAGTGTCCGGCGGAAGGCTTGTTGACCTTGCGCGGATCGATGGCCCCGGCAGCGATCTGAACGCCGGCGTAGCCGTCGATCTCCTTGCTGCGGATCTGGGTGACAACGTTGGGCGAGATCTCGATGACGGTGACGGGAACGAGCTTGTTGTTCTCGTCCCAGACCTGCGTCATGCCGAGCTTCTTGCCGAGGAGACCCTTGGTGGTCTTGGTATCTGCGTAAGACATCGCGGGCCCTAGAGCTTGATCTCGATGTTGACGTCGGCCGGAAGGTCGAGGCGCATGAGCGAGTCGACTGCCTTCGGGGTCGGGTCAATGATGTCGATCAGACGCTTGTGGGTGCGCATTTCAAAGTGCTCCCGGCTGTCCTTGTACTTGTGAGGGGAACGGATGACACACACCACATTCTTCTCGGTCGGAAGCGGCACGGGGCCGACGACGGTCGCGCCCGCACGGGTCACGGTGTCGACGATCTTGCGCGCCGAGATGTCAATGACCTCGTGGTCATACGACTTAAGTCGAATGCGGATTTTCTGTCCCGCCATGTCGAACTCTCTTTCTTGTCAAGGCTTCGTACATCCCGAAGGCTGCATTGGACGCCGTAGTAGCACTGCTGCTGTCGCACCACTGTTCATCTGTCAATTTCGATTCATTGCACCGCAGCCGTTGGGCCGCACCACTTCGAACCGGCCAGCTCCCGGTCCACGCCGGAGCATGGGGAAGGCATGGTTTTACCCATGCAATCCCGGTTGTTGGTTTGAGCTCTGTTCTGCTACCCGCGGCCTAGCTGCGTATCCCGGCGTGTTGCCACGCTCGACACCAGCTATGCACTGCCTGGCAGTGATCCCGACACCGCGTGCAGCGCGGCAGTCGAAAGTGTTGAACTAGAAGAGTCTGCCACAGGCTTGACCCTTTCTGCAACCCGGGCGTGTCGCGACCGGCGTGTCGCCGCTTTCCCTGTCGTTGAGCGCGCCGCTTCCGCCGTTGCGCTCCTGGCACACCTGGCGCGCAGCGGCGCAACGGGGGCGTTCGGTCGGTCCGTACCAGCCGTCGCCCTGGTCACCAGGCGCGCAGCGCGGGCCGGGTGGTCGGCAACCCGAACTCGAGCAGGCGGGTGCGCAGCCGAACCTTGCTCACTGAGATGGAAAAGGGCCAGCGCGTGAATCCGTGCACCTGCCGCCGCACTCCGTCTTCCCTCAGTTTCTCGTCCCAGAGCACCTGCTCCGGCGTACGACCGTGACGCATCACCGAGTCGTAGTACTTCACCTTGCCGTCGGCCTCCCCCACCTTGTCTTCGTCGGGGAAATAGAAGTCGACGAAGACCTCGGCGCCGTCCACGATGAACGGATGCTGGAGCACCGGTTCCGGGAATCCGTTCAGTGCTATGTTGACGCGGCTTGCCGATTCGTTCGCCGACCCGGCCAGGTGGCTTGCGAAATCGATCACAGCGCCCGCGCGCACCGAACCACGAAATGGCAGCATTCGTTCCCACGCCTCGTAGAGGTCGGCCTTCGTGGCGAGGGCCGCCAGGTGTCCCCGGCGGTCGACAGAGAGGGCGCGGTCGGCGACGGTGACGGCCGATTGAGGGTCGAGCACGGCGGCGAGGTCGACAACCGTCCGCGCCACTGTCGTGACCTGGAGCCCGTTGACCACGGTGATGTCTCTCGGATCAATTGAGACCGCGTGCTTCCGAATGCCCGGTTTCGATCTGCCTCCCGCGGCCCGAGACACGATGAAGTGAACCTCGTTCGGTGGCCCGAAAAGGAACGGAAGGCCGAGGAGCACGGCCGCCGATTCATGGGAGAGCACGAGCTCGCTCTGCCGAGCGGCGGCCGCCGCGCAGACCAGAACGGCGTACCGTTCCTCCTGCCGGAGCGCATCCCAGTGGTCCCGAGGAAAGTACTGCCCCCGGGACACTCGGTGGTAGTCACCACTGTCCGCTCGTCGACGGAGTCGGAGATCCGCGCCGAAGGAGCGCGTGTACTCGGCCACCGAGAGCAGTCGGTCGGTCGGATTGTCGGGATGCGCGAATTGTGTCATGGGCCCACCATGGGGGCGACGCATCCTCCCCCGGCACTGCCACCATGATCTGTGGACAACGCCCGGCATCCACTACCTGTGAGCGATCTCTCCAGAGACCGAGCGCGCCAATTGAGCCGCTACGCCCCTGGCGCGCAAGGGCGAATCTGGCGCGCTCGGCTGGGAGGCCTTTCGTGAAGAGGGCCAGCGGACTACTCGTCGCCTACTTTTTCGTCGGCGGCGGCGCGGGCACCCTCGATCTGTTCCTCGACCTTGCCGCCGGTGACCTTGTTGGCCAGGTCGGCGACTCCGCCGAGCAGCGTGTCGCTGATGTCCTCGGCCTGGTCACTGTTCAGGGCGTCCTGGACTTTGTTGTCGCCCAGGAAGTCATCTGCCTTCTTGGTGATGCCTTCGAGTCCCATCGTCTTCTTCCTGTCTGGGCCTTGTCGTTGGTGCCGAACTCAAAGTAGAGGAGTCGGGTGAGGAGCGCAAGGACTGCTGGGGAGGGGCGTCGGGGACGGGCCGGATCTCCACCGGCTCGATCACCGGGACCGCTCTAACTCCGCGTGGGGCGGGGCGGGAGGCGGGGAGATCTCCTAAGAAGGCCGATGCTTTCGCCCAGCACACGGGCGCGAAGCGCCCCTACAACTCGACAGGCTCGATCACCGCGCGAAGGCTTGTTCGCAGAGGTGGCTGCTTGAGGACCGGGGTGCCCGAGGAGCGCGCTGGGCCGGTGGCGTGAAAAAAAGGGGCCAGTCCCGAAGGACTGGCCCCTGATCTCGACACGCTCGATCACCGGAGTGACCGCGCTGCGAAAGGAACTACTTGACGATCTTCGTGACCGTTCCGGCGCCGACGGTGCGGCCACCTTCACGAATGGCGAAGCCGAGGCCCTCTTCCATGGCGATCGGCTGGATCAGCGCGACGTTCATGTCGGTGGTGTCGCCGGGCATGACCATCTCGGTGCCCTCGGGCAGCGTGATGACGCCGGTGACGTCCGTGGTGCGGAAGTAGAACTGCGGACGGTAGTTCGCGTAGAACGGGTTGTGACGGCCGCCCTCTTCCTTTGACAGGATGTACGCGGTGCCCTCGAAGTCGGTGTGCGGCGTGACCGAACCCGGCTTGACGACAACCTGGCCGCGCTCGACGTCTTCGCGCTTGGTGCCACGAAGAAGAAGACCACAGTTCTCGCCGGCCCATGCCTCATCGAGCTGCTTGTGGAACATCTCGATCCCAGTGACCGTGGTCTTGATGGTCGGGCGGATGCCGACAACCTCGACCTCGGAGTTGATCTTGAGGGTTCCACGCTCGGCGCGGCCGGTGACGACGGTTCCACGACCGGTGATCGTGAAGACGTCCTCGATCGGCATCAGGAAGGGCTTGTCCTTGTCGCGGACGGGCTCAGGGAAGTACTCGTCGACGGCCGTCATCAGCTCGAGGATGTTGCCGACCCACTTCGGGTCGCCTTCCAGGGCCTTGAGAGCAGAAACGCGAATGACGGGAGCGTTGTCGCCGTCGAAGCCCTGCGCGGTGAGAAGTTCGCGAACCTCGAGCTCGACGAGCTCGAGGATCTCTTCGTCGTCAACCATGTCGGACTTGTTCAGTGCGACGAGCAGGGACGGCACGCCGACCTGCTTCGCGAGCAGAACGTGCTCACGGGTCTGAGCCATCGGGCCGTCGGTGGCGGCAACCACGAGGATCGCGCCGTCCATCTGGGCAGCACCGGTGATCATGTTCTTGATGTAGTCAGCGTGGCCCGGTGCGTCAACGTGTGCGTAGTGACGCTTCTCGGTCTCGTACTCGACATGTGAGATGTTGATCGTGATACCGCGCTGGCGTTCTTCCGGAGCAGAGTCGATCGACGCGAAGTCGCGCTGAACGTTCGTCTTGGACGGGAACGTGTCGGCCAGGACCTTGGAGATCGCTGCAGTCAGCGTGGTCTTTCCGTGGTCAACGTGACCGATCGTTCCGATGTTTACGTGCGGCTTGGTCCGCTCGAACTTGGCCTTGGCCACTGTGGGTCCTCCTCAGGACTCTAGGCTTCACCGCCCGCTGGTTTGCGGCCGGTGAACCTGCTGGATTTGTGTACTTATGCTACTCGGGCCGGGAGGCCTAAGCGATTTGGGCCCGAAGGCCCCAGGCTATTCGCCCTTGTTCTTCTGGATGATCTCTTCGGCTACAGCCTTCGGGACCTCCGCATAGCTCTCGAAAGTCATCGAGTACACTGCGCGGCCGGAGGTCTTGGACCTCAGGTCACCGATGTAGCCGAACATCTCCGAGAGTGGAACATGGGCGCGAATTACCTTCACACCGCTTGCGTCCTCCATGGTTTGGATCTGACCGCGGCGCGAGTTGAGGTCGCCGATTACGTCACCCATGTATTCCTCAGGCGTGCGTACTTCGACACTCATCAACGGCTCGAGCAGAACCGGGTCTGCCTTACGAACGGCTTCCTTGAAGCCCATCGATCCGGCAATCTTGAACGCCATCTCCGAGGAGTCGACGTCGTGTGCGGCGCCGTCAAGCAGGCTTGCCTTGACGCCAACCATCGGGTAGCCGGCCAGGACGCCAACGTGCAGCGCGTCCTGGATTCCTGCGTCCACCGAGGGGATGTATTCCCTGGGGATGCGGCCACCCGTGACCTTGTTTACGAACTCGTAGCTCTTCTCGGCGGTGATCTCGAGCGGTTCAATCGCGATCTGAATCTTCGCGAACTGCCCGGATCCACCGGTCTGCTTCTTGTGCGTGTAGTCGTGACGCTCGACCGCCCTGCGGATGGTCTCGCGGTATGCGACCTGGGGCTTGCCGACGTTGGCTTCGACGTTGAATTCACGCCGCATCCGGTCGACGAGGATGTCCAGGTGCAGTTCGCCCATTCCCTTGATGACCGTCTGACCAGTTTCCTGGTTCTGCTCGGTGCGGAAGGTCGGGTCTTCTTCGGCCAGCTTCTGGATCGCGAGGCCCAGCTTTTCCTGGTCCTGCTTGGTCTTGGGCTCGATCGCAACCTCGATCACCGGGTCAGGGAACGTCATCGACTCGAGCACGACCTGCGCGTGCGGGTCGCACAGCGTGTCGCCCGTGGTGGTGTCCTTGAGGCCGATGACCGCGTAGATGTGACCGGCGGTCACGGAGGCCACCGGATTCTCCTTGTTGGCGTGCATCTGGAAGATCTTGCCGATGCGCTCCTTCTTGCCCTTGGTCGAGTTGATGACCTGGGCACCGGAGTCGAGGTGGCCGGAGTACACGCGAACGTAGGTCAGGCGACCGAAGAACGGGTGCACGGCAACCTTGAACGCGAGAGCCGTGAAGGGCTCGGTCGCGTCGGGGTGGCGCATGATGACCTTCTCCTCGTCACGCGGGTCGTGCGCCTCAATGGCGGGCACGTCCAGCGGGGTGGGGAGGTAGTCGATGACGGCGTCGAGCATCGGCTGGACGCCGCGGTTCTTGAACGCCGAGCCGCAGAGCACCGGGTAGATCTCGCTGTTGACCGTGAGCTTGCGAATGGCGCCCTTGATCTCGGCGACGGTGAGCTCTTCGCCGGAGAAGTACTTCTCCATGAGGTCGTCGTCGGTTTCGGCGACGGTCTCGAGGAGGAGCTTGCGGTACTGGGCGGCCTGGTCGACGAGGTCGGCCGGGATCACTTCGATGGCGTACTTGGAGCCCATCTCGACGTCACCCTTGGAGTCGCCGCGCCAGGTCAGTGCACGCATCTCGACGAGGTCGACAACACCTTCGAAGGTGTTCTCGGCGCCGATCGGCAGCTGGATGACGAGCGGCTTCGCGCCGAGGCGCTTGACGATCGTGTCGACGGTGTAGAAGAAATCGGCGCCGAGCTTGTCCATCTTGTTGACGAAGCAGATGCGGGGCACGTCGTACTTGTCGGCCTGGCGCCAGACGGTCTCGGACTGGGGCTCAACGCCCTCCTTGCCGTCGAACACGGCGACGGCGCCGTCGAGGACGCGGAGCGAACGCTCCACCTCGACGGTGAAGTCAACGTGGCCGGGGGTGTCGATGATGTTGATCTGGTTCTCAGCCCAGAAACAGGTCGTCGCGGCAGACGTGATGGTGATGCCACGTTCCTGCTCCTGCGCCATCCAGTCCATGGTCGAGGCACCGTCGTGCGTCTCACCGATCTTGTGATTGACACCCGTGTAGTACAGGATGCGCTCAGTGACGGTGGTCTTGCCAGCATCAATGTGAGCCATGATGCCGATGTTGCGGACCTTACTCAGGTCGGTGAGCACGTCAAGTGCCACGGGGGTCCTCCGGAAATTTTGTGGTTGGGGGCGAAACAGGGCATCCGGCGATCGTGCCGGGGTGATCGAACCCCGCTGATCGAGCCTGTGGAGATCTGATCTCGACAAGCTCGATCACCTGGGCGACTCGGTCACCTGGGCGGCACGATCGCCGGAACGCGACTACCAGCGGTAGTGAGCGAAGGCCTTGTTCGCCTCGGCCATCTTGTGCGTGTCTTCGCGGCGCTTCACAGCGGCACCGAGGCCGTTGGACGCGTCGAGGATTTCATTGGTGAGGCGCTCAGTCATGGTTTTCTCGCGACGAGCCTTGGCGTAGCTGGTCAACCAGCGCAGGGCCAGGGTGTTGGCGCGGTGCGGCTTGACTTCGACCGGAACCTGGTAGGTGGAACCACCGACGCGGCGCGAACGCACCTCGAGAGTGGGGCGCACGTTGTCGAGCGCCTTCTTCAGCGTGACAACGGCATCCGCACCATTCTTGGCAACGACGCCCTCGAGTGCATCGTAAACGATGCGCTCGGCGAGGCCCTTCTTGCCGTCGAGGAGGATCTTGTTGACGAGCTGGGAGACGATGGGGGCGCCGTATA
This sequence comes from Cryobacterium algoritolerans, assembly GCF_004402785.1. GTDB lineage: Bacteria > Actinomycetota > Actinomycetes > Actinomycetales > Microbacteriaceae > Cryobacterium > Cryobacterium algoritolerans. The sequence goes on along the minus strand of NZ_SOFP01000050.1, from coordinate 34,967 downwards.
CCGGGTCAGCGATAACGGGACGCTTGGGCGCTGGGCCTTTACGAGGCATTACTTCTTCTCCATCTTGGCGCCGTAGCGGCTACGAGCCTGCTTGCGGTTCTTGACGGCCTGGGTGTCCAGTGCGCCGCGAACGATCTTGTATCGAACACCGGGGAGGTCCTTGACCCGACCACCGCGGACGAGCACCATCGAGTGCTCCTGCAGGTTGTGACCCTCGCCGGGGATGTAGGCGGTGACCTCTGTGCCGTTGGACAGCTTGACGCGGGCGACCTTGCGCAGAGCCGAGTTCGGCTTCTTCGGGGTGGTCGTGTAGACACGGGTGCATACGCCGCGCTGCTGGGGGTTGGACTTCAGGGCGGGAGCCTTGGTCTTGGTGACCTTGGGGCTGCGTCCCTTTCTGACCAACTGCTGAATGGTGGGCACTAATTACTCCTTGATATTGCTGCACGGTGACAGCTCATTGATGGGTAGCATTCGAATCGGGCACGTTTCCGGCCGAACCGAGTTCATCTGGACCCGCCTGCACGACCGGAACACGTTCCGGTTGCTGAGGTGGGTATGCCGTGGGGGCTGCTCGGAGAGCAAACCCTGTATGCGTGCCGTATCGGCGCGCCTAAGTTGCAGCACGAGGGTATCGCGGTGGCATGACTCAAGCGCACGACAAAGCGCACACCTCGAAATACTAACTCGGCAGTGGCTGCCCGGTCAAATGGATTACAGGCTCTGACGGGTTCGTTCAGCCGATGTTCAGATGCTGCGCGGCCAGAGCGGCGAATCGAGCGCCGTGTCGAGATCGGCGAGGAGGGCCAGCACCCACGGTTCGACGAAATCGGTGACGGCCCGGCGCATCCGGTCACGGTGCCGGAACAGTTCGGCACAGACCCGGCTGCCGATCAGGGCCGCGTGCTCGTCGGCGAGTTTCAGCTCGGTGCGGATGGCCGTCTTCTCCTCCGCCGTCAGCGGCGGCGGCGCGGCTGCGGCGGCAGCGGCCTGGTCGGGCCGGGCGAGTTCGGCGAAGGTGAACAGATACGGCGCATCCGTGGCGGTGGGCGGGTCGAGGTCCAGGCCCTTGTACTCCGGGTCGAGGCCCTCGGCGGGGTGGTAGCTCGCGGCCGCCTTGCGCTCCTCATTGAGGTGGATCTCACGACTGAGCACGGGCAGGTTGAGCTCGGTGTATTCGTCGACGGCGGCATCGATGACGAGCTTCACGCGCATGGCGAGAGCGTGCTGCACGGCGTGCGGGACATCCGTGGCCAAGCCGGCAGCGACGATGACCGGCGAGCCGAAGCAGGTGCGGCAGAGGCGGGCGCGGCCACGGTGAGTGCCCGGACGCCAGCGTGGGAGCCAACGCAACCAGTTGTCAACCTCATGGCTGACGCGTGACTCGATGGATCCGTCCATGGACGACAAGAATAGCCGATTGCCTCGCCGCACGGCTGAAAAGTTTCGCGCAGAGTGACTCCGGAGTGCGGCTTCAGTCGCCGCGTCGCTCCCACGGCCACAACGGTCGGCCGCGTTCCGGCATCCGCGAGGCGAGGACCATCGAATACAGCAGGGTGACGATGAACCCGAGGATGCCGGCGGTCGCCGCGAACGGGCCCACGAACAGGGACCCCGCGAAGGAGATACTGTCGGCCGGAAGCTCGGCATTCAACGCGAAGAGAAAGGCGCCGACGAGCAGGAAGGAGACGAACGCGACGAACCCCGTACCGAGGGAGTAACCGACGGCGATGCGCTGGTTCTCGGGCCGGGTGCGGAGGCCAAGCAGGAGCATGAGGATGAACACCACCAGCGCGGCGGCGGCGGTCATGCTGGGGCCGACGAGCGGGCCGGCATTCGGGTCGGTGATGACGTCCCGGTCGGCGAGCAGGCTGATCATGCCAAACGCGGCGATGGTCAGTGCGGCGTAGAGCACCGTCGCGAAGACGGCGACGACCGTCGCGTACTTCTGGTAATCCCGCATTGCTCTCCCTTCCTGCGTCTCGTGCGAGCCTAGCCGGGCCACCCGAAGCGGTTGCGCGTTTGGGGGCAGGCGCGTGCTGTTTCCACCGACTACTCTGTCCCATAATGGCACTGCGGTCGTTGCGGTTGCCTCTGGCCGGGCGGAGGACTGAACGTGAACCTGTTCCGTAGCGCGAATACCCTGCCCCGAACGACTGAACACTCGGCCACGGCCGGCGCGGAGCCCGGGGTGGATGACCCAGCGCCGCGCCATCTGCTCGTGCCCGCCGGCACGGCCGGCGATGGCGAGTTTGAGGCGGTGGGGAACAGAGCCGCGAATGCCCTGGTCGGCAAGCACCTCAGCCGCCCTGATTCTGCAGCCCTCGAGTTCGCCATCACACCCGAGCCCGGACACGCCCTCACACCGGCGCCCGAGCCCGAGCCCGAATGGCGCCCGATTGCCCTGGCCGCCAATCGCGGCACGTTCTTCCAGAGCCCGACGCCTGTCGGCAAGGGATTCATCCTTGAACGCGAAGAGGCCCGGGCGGTTCTGGGCGATTGGTCCATTTCGTATTCCGATGTGCTGCGGCCCTACCTGACCAGTGAAGACCTGGCCGACGATCCCCGCCAGCGATCGGGTCGGTGGATCATCGACTTCGGCCAGCGAGAACTGGAAGAGGCGGAAGGTTTTCCGCGCGCGCTCGCGATAGTTCAGGAGCGGGTCAAGCCGGAGCGCGACACCAACTCGGATGAGAGCTTCCGAACCCGCTGGTGGCTTTTCGGCCGGCCTCGGCTTCCCATGCGGGCAGCGCTCGAGCCGCTGGCACGGTATGCGGTGCTCGGATCACTCGGAAAGCGGATGCTTGTCGCGTGGGTGCACCCGTGGATTGTGGCCAGCAATTCGACCATGATCTTTGCCGGGGACGACGACTACAGCATGGGCATACTGCTCTCGGGCGCCTACGACACCTGGGCCCGGTCGAGCACGCTGGAGGGCGACCTGCGCAACACGCCCACTGCCGCCCTGGCAACCTTCCCCTGGCCGGATCCGGTCGAAGGCGGCCACCGGGACGCCGTTTCGGCAGCCTGCGTTGCACTGTACCGGCGGCGGAGTGAACTCTGCCGGGAACGCGACGTGGGCCTGAGCACGCTGTACGGCCTGAGCTGGCCCGAGGACAACCCCGATCTCGCGGAGTTACACCGGCGCCTCGACGAAGCGGTGGCCGGCGCGTATGGCTGGGAACCGTCGATCTCGGCCGACCCTGCCCAGATTCTGGCGCGTCTGCTGAAGCTCAACCGGGAGGTGGCGGAGGGGCGACGAGCCTATGCGCCCTTCCCCGTTTCCTTCTAACACCGCCCCTGGCGACGCGGGGTGCTCCGCCCCAACGGAGGAGCACCGCACTGCCAGTGTGGCTCAATTCGAGCGCATGCCCTGCGGTCCGTCGGCGAGCACGCGGTCGTAGTCCGCCTTGGTCGTGGCGTTGCGGGCGGTGACCGAGCGACCTCGGCGGGCGATCCAGGCACCGGTCCAGATCGGCACCTCGCGGGCCACGACGGCGGCGGCGATCGCGCCGGGGTTCAGCCACTGCTGGCTGACGAAGCGGTAGGCCTCATCGGGGGTGAAGTTCCAGGCCTGCACGCTGAGCAGGGCTGCGCCGATGTAGGAGAAGTAGACCACGACGGCCACGAGGAAGCCGAAGAGCACATAGGCCCACCAGCCGCCACGGTTGACGATCGCCACCAACAAGACGAAGGCGAGGAAGAAGAAGATCACCGGCACGTAGAAGATCGGCAGCACGATGAAGTCGGTGAACTTGGCCGTGGTGTCGTTGAGTGAACCGCTGCCGATGCCGGAGAGCGCCAAGGCGACGAGGGCGTAGAGGGCGGCGAAGACGGCCGTGCCGAGGAGCACGATCAGGATGCCCACCCCGCGGTTGCCCTTGTACTTCGGCGGCGTGGGCGCCTGGATGTAGAGCGGCGGCTGCACGGTGGTGTTCACCGGGGCGGCGGTGGTCGCGGGCGCGTCCGTGCGAACCGGCTCTCCCTGCTGGGTGTGCGGGGCCGGCTGTTCACGGGTGGGCGAGTCGTCGCTGGCGAGCGTGGCGGCCCCGGTCCCGACCGTGGCAGCTGGCACGTAGGTGTCGCGCTTGACCGAGTCGGCGGAGACCGGCGCGGGCGCGTACGCCTGGGTGGCGGCGTCGGGTGCGTCGTAGGAGATCGGCTCGCCGACCGGCTCGGCCGGGTGGGCGGATGCCGCGGGTGCCGCGCCGTCGCGGGCGTCGGCCTCGCGGCGGGCCGTTTCGGCGTCGAGGCCGACGGGGCCGGTCTCGTGGCGTCCGGGGGTGGTTGCCGAGGCATCCGTGTCGGGGTTGGTGTTGCCGTCGTTGGGCGTGGTGTCGCTCATCCTGCACTCCTCACGGGCCTGGCGGCCTTAGTTCTCTGCAGCAACCATAGCAATGCGCGCGCCGCGCCGGGGAAGCGGAGCGCGGAGTCTGGTTGCGGAGCCGGGCTACAGCCAAACTCGAGAGCCGGAGCGGCTACTTGGCTGCGCTGGCCGCTGCCGTTGCCGGCGGGACGAGCACGTAGACGAGGCCAGTGATTGTGGCGACGACGGTGTCGGCCCCGCGGCCGGCCACCGCGTCTTTCGATGTGCTCAGCCCCGAGACGAGGAAGAGCCGTTTGCCGGTCTGCAGGCCGTTCACGAAGTTGAGGGCATTCCCGTAGCTCCCGGACACCGTCACGGTCAGGGCCAACGAGGCGAAATTCTCGGCCGTGATCGAGGAATTGGTCACCGGAGGCACACCGGCGGTGGAAGGCGCGGCGCTCGGAGTCGGAGTCGCGGCCTCACCTTCCTTCGCCGCGGGCGCAGCGACGACCGGCGCGGCAACGGGTGCGTAGGGCACTGCGTCGGCGACGGTGATCCCGGTGAGGGTCACCTGGGATGCGCCGGAGAGCGCGTCAAGCTGGTTCACGAAGGCTGGCATCTCGGTGCCGCGCGGTACTGAATCGCTCAGCGGCGCCAATTCGGTCTTGAGCTTGTCAATCCCCGCAAAGTCCTTTTTGAGTTGGGCGAGCACCGTGGCCTGCCCGGCGTTCGATGCTTCGACACTGGCGCGCTGTTCGTCAGCGGCCGCGGCCGATGCCAGTTGGGGTTGCACCCCCAGCACGACGCCGAGCAGGAGCACGAGCACCATGACGAGCACAGATGCGATCATCCACAGCCTGTTCTTGTTCACGATTACTTCCCCTCAGTGACGAAGCGCTGGGCGTAGGCAGCGTCGTTTACGTGCATGGTGATGTTCACCGTGTAGGTGCCAGTGGCCTTATCAAGGACCACCGATCCCGGCAGTGCATCGGCAAACCCCGGCAAGGTTGCCAGCGACGTCAGCCAGGTGGGCACATCGGGAAGCACTGTGCTCTTCGCGGTGAACGCCACTGTCGCTACTCGGGGGCCCTGGAGCGGGGCGGTCGGCTGCGCATAAAGGGTGAGGGGAGTGGCCGAATCAATTGCGACGGTCTCGATCGTCACGCTGGCCGGTAGAATGGCCTGAACGCCCTCGAGATACTTCTTCCAGTCAATCTCGGTCGACACCCCCACCTGCTGGGCCGCCTGCACCTGGCTGACCTGACGCTGAACGGTGCGCACTTCCAGATACTTGGACTGTTCGGCAAGTAGACCGGTCGTGCGCGATTGCTCGTCAGCAAGTTGCTGCTGCGCCTGGATCGACAACGCCGTCGCCGCACCGGCTGCGACGAGCGTGATGAGAACGACCCCGATGACGCCAAGGCCAAGACGCCGACGTACGACCTTTACCGCGCGCGCCGTGTGCACTTCCGGCGGGAGCAGGTCGACTCGGGGCTCGCCTCCGATAATTAGAGGTGCGTTCTTATCCACCCGGCTCATTCGGCACGACCCAGGGCGAGGCCGAGCGCCACGGTGAGTGCAGAACCGAACTTGCGGACTTCCTCGGCGTCAATTCCTTTGGCGAGCGTGACGGACACGAAAGGGTCGCCCATTTCCACCGGGAGTCGCGTCATTTCGGCAAGGGCCTCGGGCAAACCACGCAATTGGGCTCCTCCCCCACTCAGCACGATGCTGTGCACGGCATCCGCTGGGCGGGTATTGACAAAATAGTTGATGGTATTGCGCAGGCTCGAGAGTTGCTCGCTAGCGACGCGGTAGACGATCTCGACGGCATGTTTGTCCGAGGCGTCTACCTGGCCGGTTGCGAGGCCGAGGCGGCACTTCACGGTTTCGGCGGGCTCGCCCTCGCCCCCGAGATCTCGAAGAATCGCCTGGGTGATGTCTTCTCCCCCGGTGGCGATGATGCGCACGAACTGGGGAACGCCGTCGGTGGCGATGACCACGCTGGTCGTGCTGGCTCCGATGTCGACGAGGGCAACGGTGCCGACCACGCCTGGTCGGGACAAGAGCACGCGGCTAAGGGCGAACGGAATCAAGTCGACGTCGACCGTCGTGAGGCCGGCCAGTTGGGTGGCATTGACATTTGCGAGCACAGCCTGCTTGACGGCTGCGATCAGAAGGCCACGAACCATCGGTCCGTTTTCTCCCGTGGTTTCGGCGATTGGGTAGAAGTCGAGCACTGCCTCCGCGACGGGAACGGGCAGCATTTCCTGCACTTCGAACGGAAGAGATTCCCGGATGCGCGCGAGCGACATCTTCGGCACCGTCAGGTCCCGTGCAAGCACGCGCTGGTTGCCCATGCCGAGGATCACGTCGGTCGACTTGAAGCCGCCCGCTGACCAGAGCTGTTTCAGTGCCGCGGCCACGGTGTTCGGCTCGACAACCTCGCCGCTACTGACCGCTCCTGCTGGCAGGTCGACTTCGTAGTAGCGCAGGAGAGTGGGCTTGGCCTTCCCCTGGCCTCCGACCTCCACGGCGCGCAGCGAACTGCTGCCGATGTCGATGCCTACGACGCTCGTTGCCATGTGTCCGCTCCCTCGCTGATCGTCAACTGCTCCATTGCTATGCCATTCCGAGTAGGTTCAGGTAACCGTCCCACACCGTGGCCCCGAAAAAGACTCCGACCCACGCTCCGGCCAACATCCACGGGCCAAATGGGATTGCGCTCTTGCGATTGGCACGTTTCGCGGCCACCAGACCCAGTGCGAAGATCCCGCCTAGCAGGAATGCGGCGAACGCGCCGACGGCGAGTTCACCCCAGCCGAGGTAACCGAGGAAGAGTCCGATCACGCCCGCTAGCTTCACATCGCCGAATCCCATACCGCCCGGGACTGCCAGCGCGAGGACGAGATAGACAGCCCAGAGAATGCAGAGGCCTAGCGCACCCCGGAGGATTGGCCCCAAGTCATTGCCGATACCCCCCGCCGCGCCGAGGAGCACAAGACCCACGACGTATGAGGGGAGTACAAGAGAATTCGGCAAGCGGTGGGTGTCGAGGTCGATCAGGGCTAGCGCAACACTTATCGAAGCGAAGTAGAGGAATGCAGGAAGAATTATCAACGCGTTAATTGGGCCCACGGGCCCCACCAATCCGGGGCCGAACCGGAAAGCCACTGTTGCGAAGAACAACGCGGTGCCCAGCTCGACGAGCGGGTAGCGCAAAGAGATCGAGGCACCACAATCGCGGCACCTGGCCCGCAGAAAGATCCACGAGAGTACTGGAACGTTGTCCCAAGGGCGGATCGGCGTACCGCATGATCCGCAGGCACTCGCCGGTGCGATGAGCGAGCGACCGGCAGGAACTCGGAAAATCACTACATTCAGAAATGAACCAATGAGGAGCCCGAACGCGCCGACGAGGATCACGGGCACGTCAGGGGCCTGTCAGATCGCGAATGGACACAACGGTACCGGGTTTCGGATAGTCGATGGGGGGAATGCTGTCACCGGTGCTCAGATCGACGCCCGCAATTCCCATCGGCGAGAAGGTAAAACCCGGATTGTTCTTAACCCAACTGTATGAGCCTGTGTAGAGCTGCCCGTCCCAGGTGAAACCGTTCTTTCCCTCGAATGCACACGGCGTATAGAGGAAAGCTTCGATGGGGGCGGTGATCGCAAAGCCATTATTCACGGTGAAATTGCCCTGACTGGGCTTGGCCGCATCGAAACCGGGCAAAGCAGGGTTGTTACAGGTCGGCGTGTTCCCCGCTGTGTAGTCGGGGGTGATGAACCAAATCCGGTGCGCTGCGCTCGACGAGGAGGTAAAGGTCAGAGAATTGACTCCATCCCAGCCGAACTTCTCGCCGAAGATGACCACGTCGCTCGTAAGTTGCACAGTGGTGTTGTTGCTCGCTGTTGGACCGCTTGGGCAGGCAAGCGCGTTGATTATGACCGGCTTGCCGAGTATCGTTCCGCCCAAAGTGCCATTCGGGAGGGCACAGCCAACCAGTGGTTTCACTTCGTAGGGAAGACCGGTGGGATCACGCCAGTCAGAAGGGGCGTAGCCCACCTCGGCCCACTTGGGAACCGTCGGCATTACGGTCGTTCCGATGATCTGGGTGTATACGCCCCCAACACGGGTCGCCCCTGGGGGGTTCGGGGTCACGCTGCCCGACGTAAGGTCATGCGCGATGTTGCCGGAACCCAGGCTGGCACTACCCGTGACCCATGCGCTGCCGTTCACGCTGCAAGTCTTATTGAACGTGAGGTTCCCATTTATCAGAACGCTACCGTTGATCACGGTGTTGTTCTTGTCACAGAAGAAGTCGCCGTTCTTAATCATCAGGCCAGCGCTGGTGCTCTCCGAGAGGTCTAGAGACGAATTGGCCTCGACGGTTCCGCCGCCGTACAGATACATTCCGACACCGCTCGGAACCGGGCCCGGCACCAGCCACTTCACCACGGCCTCGACCTTGCTGGTGTTCCCCGAGGTCTGTCCGGCGACTCCTTGTGCCTGCGCGCTGCCGGTGGACGTGATCCGGACCTGAGTGGTCGTTATCGTCGGGCAACCGGTGTGCCATCCGGTGGCATCGAACTGTTCGACGAGTGATGCAAAGGCCGGAGCTGCTGTGGAGACGTATTGTGCTGGCGTCGGTTGCGTGGCGCAGTTGTTCACATGCGTCGTTGCATCCGGATACAGACCGGCACGGGCCGCGGCCACGCCGGCCTCTGCGCTACCCTGCGACTGAACTCCCGCGCGGGTGGCCGTCGTGTATCCGAGTCCGTGAACGACCGAATTCACCGCCAGGGTGGTGAGAATCAACCCCACAGCCATGACTCCGAGGACCACGACGAGAGCAGATCCGCTTTCATCGGCGGATGCGCGGCCGGTGCGTCGTCGGTTCAGTAGCATGCTGGGCTCCCTGATGCTCCGGCACGGCTGACTGCCGCACTTGTGATTCCGATGGGCGTTTGGTTGGCAGACGCACCCTTGAAACTCACGGTGACCTGATTTGAGGTAGTACTGAAAATGGCCGTTCCGCTCAAGGGGCTGACGCCATCGTCCAGGAGCGTCCACGTGGCCAGGGCGGCGGCCGTCGGCGGAACAATCGTCGTCGTAGACCTCAGCGAACGGATGCTCCCCTTGCCCGCTGCGGAGTAGTACCACGCCATACAACTCCAGGTGATAGGCCCGGCAGCTGTGGATGCCGTACGCGTAATGAGGAGCTGGTCTGTTCCACTCGGGTTCGTCAATTGGAAGTCTGATGAGTTGCGGATGCTCGAATCAATCGAGTCGACCGCGAGTTGGCCGGAGGTGGTGGTGTCGTTCATCGCAGTGACCGTCGTGGAGGTTTTCATCACGGTGATGAGCATCCCGCTCGCGATGGCAACCACGATGACCAAGAGCATGCAGTAAACCAAGAGCTCGATGAGGGTGAAGCCATCCTCAGACCTGGTGTGCGGCTCCATCGTCATGGTCCCTCCACATAAACCAGAGTTCTGGCCGACGAGACTGTTACGCCCGTTGCTGCACGCGTGACGGAAATAGACACGGAGATTGCTCGCGGGTAGCCTCCGACCGGACAACTTGCCACCGAGCGCGTCACGGTCAGCACTGCACCGCGCGTGTCTGTCGCACTGAATGGAGGTGCAGCCAGTGCGCCGCAGGTAGTGCGGGAACGCGCGTCTTCGAGCTGCTGGTTGACCAGGCCCGTGGACGTCGCAAGCGTCGTGTTGGTCGCCGCAGTCCTGAGGCCGGTAACGAGCGTCGGCAGGACTGCCAGCGCCAGCACCGCGAGGAGCATCATGGCGACCATGATCTCAATGAGGCTGAAGCCGAGGTCACGAGTATCGGAACGAAAGGTCCGGACGCGGATGAGTTTCACGTTTGGCCTCCCCAAGAGTCGTAGAGCTCGTCGATTGGTTGGCATGGATGGACATTGCACGAGGGATCATGCACCCGCGACCACCTTCACCACGAGGGAGGGCCCTGAACGAGAGGACCATGCACGCCCATGGGATTCGCGAATAGGTTTCAGAGTTCACCCCTGTTGCGGGCATCGGGGCTGCGTCATCGGCATTCATGGAGCACGAAAGGCCGTGGGGCGCCGCTGGCGGCGCCCCACCTCAAACCGGGACTACGGAGCGACGCAGCCCGCAGAAACGAGAGCAGCCGCGTTCGCTGCCACGGAGACGCCCAGAGCATCGGTTGCATAGAAAAGTTGTCCAGAAACACTATTGGCCGCGATGCAGAACGTGCTGGCAGTCGCCGTGTACGTGATCTTCTTGCCTGTTGCCTCGTTTGTAGTGCTGAACGTGTATCCGTCTGCCGCCGTGATCTTCGTGGCGATGTCGGCGGCAGTTGTCGGAAGAGAGCCCGTCCGAGTTTGCACTGCGATGATGGCGATCTTCGCGTTCCCCACGTCCGTTTGCACGGCGCTGTCCTTCGCATTGTTCTGAACACCCAGGTATACCGGGATGGCGATCGCGGCGAGGATGCCGATGATGATGACGACGACGAGGAGCTCGATCAGGGTGAAGCCCTTTTCGTTCTCATCAAGGTGGTTGCGGCGGCGGTTGAGGGCGGCGAGGCTACGAGCGAGCACGGTGTAATCCATTCGATTGGTGTCAGTGAACCGGCCGTAGGGCCCGATCGGACTCTGATCATATTCGCAGATAAATATCAGCAGTGACCCGAGAATGAGGGGTATTTTACATTTCTCCGACCCCCAGTCATGGGGATGGTGATTTGGAGATTTTTGCATATAGCTTAAGTGCACGCGATCCCGCTGCGGTCGACTATTTGATTGCACTCGCAATGCTGAAAATAGGCATGTAAAGAGCGATGACCATGCCACCGATGATGACGCCCAGGAAGGCGATCATCAGCGGCTCGATGGCCGCCGTGAGTTGCTCGGTCGAAGACTCGACCTCCTGGTCGTAGAAGTCGGCAATCTTGTTGAGCATGGTCTCGAGCGAACCGGCATCCTCGCCGACGGCGATCATCTGGGTGACCATCTGCGGAAAAACCGGCTGGGCAAGGAGCGGGGCCGAGATCGACTGGCCCTGACGAACGGAGTCGGCCACCTCGGCGAGAGCGTTTTCGATGACCCAGTTGCCGGAGGTCTCGCCGACGATCTTGAGCGCCTGCAGAATGGGTACGCCGGCACCGATCATGTTGGCGAAGTTCCGGCTGAAGCGGGCGACCGCGATCTTTTTGAGCAGGCTGCCGAAAACCGGCAGCTTGAGCTTGACCGGATCGACTGCCTTGCGCACCCGGTCGGTGTGCTTGTTCTTGTTCCACCAGATGCTGAAGGCAACGATGACCACGACGAGGACAGGTCCCACAAAGACCATCGAGTGCGAGAGGTTGACCAGGATCATCGTCGGAATTGGCAACCCGCTGCCGAGGCCCTTGAACATGTCCTCGAAGATCGGCACGATGAAGATGAGCATGATCATCACCGAAGCGAGCGACATGATCAGCACGATCACCGGATAGGTCATCGCGGACTTGATGGTGCCTCGCAGCTTAACTTCCTTCTCGAAGTTGGCCGCGATCGATTCCAGGGCCCGGTCGAGGAAACCGCCCGTCTCCCCAGCTCTCACCATATTGATCATGATCGGCGGGAACTCGCGGCTGTGCTTGCCGAAGGCCGCGGAGATCGAGATTCCAGTCTCCACGTCGTCCCTCACCTGAGTGAGAATCTTGGCGAGTGGCTTGCTCTCGGTCTGCTCGGCGAGGATATTGAGCGTACGCAGCAAGGAAAGTCCCGAGCCAATCATGGTCGCCATCTGGCGGCTCATGATCGCGAGGTCCTTCAGCCCGACGCCCTTCGTGAACCCGGGGATCGAGAACTCGCGGTTCAGGCCGGTGCCTTCACCTGTTTCCTTGATCGAGACGGGCGAAATACCCAAGGCGCCGAGGCGGCTGACCACGGCGGTCTCGCTCAAGGCATCGAGTTTGCCTTTGACAGTCTTCCCTGTACTGTCGCGGCCGACGTAGGCCCAGACTTGTGCGGTGGCCATCAGCGGCGGGGAATCGAGTAGGTGCCATCGTGTCCGGCCCCGTCGTCGTCCATCGGTTGCCCGGGGTTGCCGGCCGGGGCACCGGTGCGCTTGATCAGCTGATTCAGGCTTTCCATGTCGTGAGCCTTGTCCATGGCCGACTGGCGGGTGATCTGGCCCGAGTCGACGAGGTCGGCGAGGTGCTGGTCCATGGTGTGCATGCCGTCCGCGCCGCCAGCCTGCATCATGGAGGTGATCTGGTGGGTCTTTCCCTCGCGGATCAGGTTGGCGATGGCCGGGGTGGTCACAAGGATCTCGGTGGCGACCACGCGGCCCTTGTCGTTGGCCTTCTTGACCAGGGTCTGGCAGACCACACCGCGGAGCGTTGCCGCGAGCTGGGTGCGGATCTGGCCCTGCTGGTGCGGCGGGAACACGTCGATCATGCGGTCGATGGTCTGGGCGGCATCCTGCGTGTGCAGGGTGGCGAAGACGAGGTGGCCGGTTTCGGCGGCGGTCAGCGCCACCGAGATGGTCTCGAGGTCGCGGAGCTCGCCGATCAGGATGATGTCGGGGTCCTGGCGCAGCACGTGCTTGAGCGCGGCGGCGAAGCTGTGCGTGTCGTGGCCGACCTCACGCTGGTTCACCAGGGACTTCTTGTGCTTGTGCAGGAACTCGATCGGGTCCTCGACCGTGACGATGTGGTCGGGGCGGGTGCTGTTGGCAAGGTCGACCATAGCTGCGAGGGTGGTTGACTTGCCGGAACCGGTGGGACCGGTGACGAGCACGAGGCCGCGAGGCAGCAGCGAGAACTTGCCGACCGACTCGGGAACACCGAGTTGCTTCAGCGGCTTGATCTCGCGCGGAATGAGCCGGAAGGCGGCACCGATCGAGTTGCGCTGGTGGTAGAAGTTCACCCGGAACCGGGCACCGACCGCCGTGTAGGCGAAGTCGAGTTCGCGTTCCTCGTCGAACCGCACCCGGTCGCCGATGGAGATGATGCTGTACAGGGCTGCGTTGACCTTGTCCTGCATCCAGACGTCGAGACCCTCGATCGGGCGCAGGGCTCCGTCAATTCGGATGGTCGGCGGTGCGCCGACGGTGATGTGCAGGTCGGAGGCCTCGAGCTCGAGCACCAGGGTGAGCGCATCGATCAGGTCAGGGTCGGCCTGACGTCCATCGGGGCCGATTTGCGCTGGGGTCGGCGCGCGCGCGGGTACGCCGGTGTCGGCCGGCTCGGTCGCGATAGCGGCGCGACGGCCGGTCGGCACATGGCGCGAGCCTGGCTGGTAGAGCCGCTCGTCGCCGGATGCCGGTGATGACACCGTGAGGGGGCCAGTCTGCGGCTCCCCGGTGTCGATCAGGAGCGTGTCGTACTTCGAGGTTCGCGGCTGCGCCGACGGGTCGCGCAGGGCGTCAAGCTGGTCGGCGTCGAGCTGGTCGGCGTCGACGAGCGCGTCGTCATCCGCGTCGACGTCGGTGCGGCTGGACTCGTCGACCGGGGTCGGGTCCCACCAGGAGACGCTCTCCCCCGGCTTGATCGCTGGAATCTCATAAATCGGCTTGTCCATTCAGTTATCCCCTTCGGCATGCGCGAGCGCTATGCAACGACTCGCAAAATCTCTTCGATCGAGGTCAAGCCCATCCGGACCTTCTCCCACCCGTCCTCACGGAGAGTGATCATGCCCTCCGCACGCGCGGCCCGGCCGATGTCCGCGCTCGAGGCGCGGTCCACGGCAAGGCGCTCGATGCTCTCGGACACGGTCATGACCTCGTGCACCGCGATGCGGCCCCGATACCCGGTCTTCGAGCAGTTCTGGCAGCCGACCGGCTGGAACAGCGTCGGCAGCGGCAGGAGCGGGTCGAAGCCGAACTTCAGGCCCACCAGGTGCTCGGCAGAGTACTCGCAGGGTGCCTTGCAGCGATCGCAGAGGCGGCGGGCCAGCCGCTGGGCGACCACGCAGTCCAAGGCGGAGCCGACCAGGAACGGCTCGATGCCCATCTCCGTGAGCCGGGTGATCGCGCTAGGTGCGTCGTTGGTATGCAAGGTCGACAGCACGAGGTGCCCGGTCAGCGACGCCTCAATGGCGATCTGCGCGGTCTCGTGGTCGCGGATCTCACCCAGCAGCACGACATCCGGGTCGCTGCGCAGGATGCTGCGGAGCGCGCTGGCGAAGGTGAGCCCGGCCTTCGGGTTCACCTGCACCTGGTTGATGTCCTTCATGCGGTACTCGACCGGGTCTTCGACCGTGATCACGTTGATCTCGGGCCGGGCGACGGAGTGCAGGGTCGTGTACAGGGTGGTCGACTTGCCCGAGCCGGTGGGTCCGGTGACCAGGATCATCCCGTAGGGCTTCGAGTACGACTTCTTGTAGGCCTCGTAGTTGTAGCCGAGCAGGTTCAGGTCGTGCAGGCTCATGGTAGTGCTCGAATTGTCCAGGATTCGCATAACGATCTTCTCACCCCACACCGTGGGCAGGGTCGCCACGCGCAGGTCGATCTGGCGGCCGCCGTGGCTGACCGACATGCGGCCGTCCTGCGGTTTGCGCCGTTCGGCGATGTCGATGTCGCTCATGATCTTCAGCCGAGAGATCACGCCGTTCTGGATGCTCTTCGGCGCGCGCTGCATCTCGTGGAGCACCCCGTCGATGCGGTAGCGCACGCGCAGGTTGTGTTCGCCGGGCTCGATGTGGATGTCCGAGGCCTTGTCCTGGATTGCCTGGCTGACCAGGAGATTGACGAAACGCACAATGGGCGCGTCGTCGTCGATCGAGTCGGAGACGCCGAAGGAGTTGGACTCGACCGGGGCCTGCTCCTCCTCCATGGTGGTGGTGAGGTTGCTGAGCTCGTCGTCGGCGCGGTGGTAGCGGGCGATCGCGGCGAGCAGGTCGCCACGCTCGGCGACGACCGGGATGACGCGCATCTTCGCGGCCTCGCGCACATCGTCGATGGCGAAGACGTTGCCCGGGTCGACCATGGCGACGACTAGGCGGCCGGCCTCGATCGTGATCGGCAGCACCTGGTGGCGTCGGGACATGGCCGGGGAGACGAGCGAGACGGCCAGCCGGTCGACCGGGTACTCGAGCAGTTCCACGAAGGGCAGGCCGGCCTGTTCGGCGCGGGCCTTGGCGAACTGGATCTCGGAGATGACGCCGGAGTCGACCAGAGCGCGCACGGCGGTCTCGTCGGCGGGATCGCCGGCCATCAGCGTGTCGAGGTGCTCGATCGGCAGCAGGCCATGCAGGATCAGGATCTCGGTGAGGCTGGCCACGCGAACCTCCCCTGGTTTGTGAATCGCTGCACGAACCGCGAGCACCTGCAGCAGGTTGAATCCGCACTCGAAATGTAATAGATAAAAGAAAACGGTATCCCGCAGGGATGCCGCCGACCAGTCCCGCGATCAGGGGGTACCTGCCTGGATTCGCCAGGGGCTGGGTGACTCCCTCACCAGACCGTACTTGAAGAGTAGCGCCCCTTCATCAAGTCGTAGACGCGACGCGCAAGACCTCCTGCCGGTCAATCGTTGCTGCTAGGTTTTGTCCCAGGATCGACCGGGGGAAGTGCGATGATCCTGCAAAACTGGCAGTGGATGTTTGTCTACCCGGCGGTCGTTCTGGCCATCATGGAGACCCTCTGGATCGTCTCCCGGAAACGACCCGGATTCGGGCACCGGACCGCAATCGTGACCAGCCTCGTCGTCCGGCTCATCTATCTGGTCTGGCGAGTGTTCTTCACTATTCCGACGGATGCGTGGTGGGACGCGGCTACCGGTTTGGTCTTGCTGGCTGTCGAGGTCATCGGTTTTGCCCAGTCCGTGACGGTCTATGCGACCTTGTGGCGGCCGCACTCCGGAGGAAGTGTGTGGCTGCCACGGGCGGACAAGCTCCCCAGCGTCGACGTATTCATCGCTACCTACAACGAACCCGTGTCCATGCTCCGCATGACGATCGCCGGTGCTGTGAGCATGCGCTACCCACGCGATGCCGTGCGAATCTTCGTGTGCACGACGGCGGACGAGACGAAGTGCGTCAGCTGGCCGAGCAATACGGGGCAACCCACGTCACCAGGGAGGACCACGCGCACGCCCAGGCCGGCAACCTGAACAACGCGCTCGGCCTGAGCGAAGGCGAATTGATCGTGACCCTGGACGCAGACATGGTGCCGCGACCCGATTTCCTGGAACACACCGTGGGCCGTTTTCAGGATGAAAAACTGGGATTCGTCCAGTCACCGCAGGCGTTCTACAACGAGGACCCGTTTCAGTACAACCTCTTTTCCGGCAAGGCCCTGCCGAACGAGCAGGACTTCTTCATGCGCACCCTCCAGGGCGGCAAGTCCCGATTCAACGCCGTGATGTATGTCGGAAGCAACACCGTCTTCCGACGCACGGCGCTGGAGACGATCGGAGGATTCGCGGTCGGCGTGATAACTGAAGACCTCGCCACCGGCATGCTCATCCAGGCGGCGAAGTACCGGACCGAGTTCGTGCCGGAGATCATCGCCGCAGGTCTGGCCCCCGAGAATCTTGCCGACATGCTCAAGCAGCGCGACCGGTGGTGTCGCGGGAATATCCAGACCGCTCGAAAGTGGAACCCGTTGACGCTGCCGGGCCTCACTCCCATGCAACGGTGGTTGTATTCCGACGCGGTCGTGTACAGGCACTTCGGCGTGTTCAAGCTGATCTACATCCTGGCGCCCATCCTGTTCCTGCTATTCGGAGTCACCGCACTGGACACGAGCGTGGAGGCTCTGATCGTTTTCTGGCTCCCGTCGTACCTCTGCGTCACGATGCGCTTCGTCATCGTCGTCGGCCGGCGACGGAGCCACTCGTGGAGCAACATCTACGAGTTGGCGCTGACCCCCGCCATCGCCTTCTCCGCCGCGGCCGAAACACTCGGACTGAAGGTCAAGGCGTTCAACGTCACCCCCAAGGGGGTGGGCTTGCAGCGGCAGGTATTCCACTGGCGGATCGCGCTCCCCCACCTGGTTTTGCTGGCGCTCTCGGCAATCGGCCTGCTCAACGCTTTTGTCTTTTCTCCACAGCTCGCCGGCACCGCCGCTCTGTTCATCAATGTCTTCTGGTGCCTGTACTTCGTTGTCGGCCTGGCATTGTCGGTCGCCCTTTGTGTGGAGCGCCCCCGTCTGCGGTCGGCCGAGCGCACACGCATGGGGACGATGGTGACCGCCGAATTCCAGCGAATCGGGAGTCACCCGGGAGTCCTTGTCGATCTCAGTCTCACGGGCGCGCGGGTGACGATTCCCTGGTCCGATCGGCTGGAACCTGACGTTTTCGCCTCGCAGACCTCCGCGGTCACCGCTCTGCGGTTGCCTGACATCGGAGCCCTGCGCGGAACCGGAAGCTGGATAGCCACCACGCCTCAAGGGGTCAACGTCGGCTTTCGGTTTGATCCGCTCACTCCGCAGCAGACCGTGGAATTGGTGCGTGTAATCACCGAGTCACCGAATTGGGTCCGAGGAGACGAGGAGGAAAAGGCACTCCTCGTAACCGCAGGTTGGCGGGCGGTGCGCGGAGCCTCCCGCGCCCGCGCGCCCTGGCGACGGTCCCAGGTGCGGGTAGCCAGCGGCGCCCAGGCCATCTTGCACCCTGTTGCCTTGGTGGAGATCGAATCGGCCCTCCAACGGGCACGGGAGAGATCGACCGAACGCGCCGTCGGTGGTCTGACCGACGGCTCCCAGGGCGCCGTCGTCGTACAGGTCGCTGACCAGCCATCGCCCACGGACCCCACAACGCTCACCGCAGTGGTCGAGGACATCGGTTTCGGCGGCTGTCGGCTCTCGCTGCGCCACCGCCTGCAACCGGGATCGCTCGTCATTGTTGAGATCCCCGGAAGCCTGGCGATTCCTGAGGAGGCTGAGGTGCGCTGGGTCAAGCGTCGCGGTTTACGGTTTGAGGCCGGCCTGCAGTTCGACCGGTCGGCCCCCAACCGCGACTGACCGTCCGCGTCAGCGTGCGCCCGGTCGACCGTGCAAAGACGATCAGTCGCCGAAGGACACGTTCGGCGATTCCGCCGGTGCGGGCTTCGAGAAGAGGTAACCCTGGCCGTAGCGACAGCCCATCTCGGTCAGCAGGTCCCGCTGCCCTGTCGTTTCGATGCCCTCGGCCACGACGTCAAGGTTCAGGGAGTCCGCCAGGCGCAGGATGCCCTCGACGATCGCCCGGTCATGGTCCGAACACTCGAGGTCGCGGATGAAGGTGAGATCGATCTTGAGCAGGTCCACGGTGAACGCCTTCAGGTGGGTGAAGGATGAGTAGCCGGTGCCGAAGTCGTCGATGGCCAGGCGCACCCCGAGGGAGCGCAGTTCTTGGAAGGTGCGGGCGGCGGAGTCGATCGCATCGAGCACGGCGCTCTCGGTCAATTCCAGCCAGAGCTGGTCCGGCGGAAGGCCGCTCTCCTTGAGAGCGCGTTTCACGACGGACCCGAAGTCGTCCTGCACGAATTGCCGCGGCGACACGTTCACGCTGACGGCCATCCGGCCGTCCAGGGCTGCGACGGCCTGGCAGGCCTGGCCGAGCACCGTGGTGCCGATCCCCTTGATCAGGCCGACCTCCTCGGCGATCGCGATGAACTCCCCCGGGAAGACAAGGCCCCGTTCCGGGCGTCGCCAGCGGGCGAGCGCCTCGGTTGCGACCACGGTGTGCTGTTGCAGGTCGACGATCGGCTGGAACCAGGTCTCGATCTCGCCCAGTTGCACCGCGTCCCGCAGGGCCAGTTCGGTATCGAGCCTGCGCTCGATCCGGCCGCGGAGGTCGTCGTCGAAAACCTCGTAGCGCGCCCGACCGCGACCCTTCGCCTGGTACATGGCCTGGTCGGCGTTGCGCAGGAGCGATTCGGCGTCGTCGTGGCCGAGACCGAAGGCGATGCCGATGCTGGCGTCGACGGATGCGACCTGCTCGCCGACCATGATCGGCTCGGCGATGGCCTTCTGCAGTGCGTCGGCGATCTTGTGCACGTCCCGGTTGTTGCCGACATCCGGGCAGATCACGACGAATTCGTCGCCGCCGATGCGGGAGACGGTGTCGGTCGACCGTGCGTGCGTCCGTAACCGGTTGCCGACCTCGGTCAGCACGGTGTCACCGGCGTGGTGGCCGAGGCTGTCGTTGACGAACTTGAACCGGTCGAGGTCGATGAAGAGCACGGCGACGCCCCGGCCGTGCCGCGCGGCCTGCAGAAGGGCCTGGTTGAGCCGGTCAAGCAGCAGCAGGCGGTTGGGCAGATTGGTCAGCGGATCGTGGAAGGCGAGGTGCTCCACCCGTGCCTCGGCCAGCCGGCGGGCGGTGATGTCCTCCAGCTGATACAGAAGCCCCCCGGTCGACTCCCCCTCGTTGATCTCGGCGATGCTGACCTTGACCCAGGTTTCCTCCTCGTCGACGCGTCGCATCCGCCGGTCCATGCGCTGGCGGGTGGACGGTCCGTCAGTGAGGCTGGGCCGATCCTCGCCGCGGTCTCCGACCGACATGAAGATCTCGTCGATGTGGCCCGCGACCACGGCGGTGGATCGGCCAGCGAGGTCGAAGAGGCGCTTGTTGGCCTCCAGCACCTCGCCGTCGAGCGAGACGATCGCCGTGCCCAGCGGCGAGGATGCGAAGGCCGCCTCGAAACGTGCCCGCGCGGCGGTGGCCGCTTCCTCGGCGTTGCGTAGCTCGGTGATATCGGTGACGGTGGCCAGGTGCCCGGTAACGGTGAGGGACTCCGGGTCGTGGATCGGAGCCGTGCTGACCTGGACCCAGTTCACCTGGGCCTCTGGGGTCTGAAAGCGCAGGGTCGTTTCGTAGCCAAGCTCTGTGGCCACGGCCGCGCCCCACTCGGCAGACACTCGGTCGCGGTCGTCCGGGTGAATCGTATTCGCCCAGCCGCCGGCCAGGGTTTCATCAAGGGTCCGGCCGCTCAGGGCCAGCCACTGGTCGTTCGCGGTGATGAACCCGCCCTCGGAATCCAGCTGCACGATGCCGACCGGAGCGATCTTGATGAGGGTGTGGAGCTTGTCGGCCACCTCGCCGAGCTCCCTGGTGCGGTGATCGACCGCCTCCTCGAGCGTGTGGTTGGCCTCGGCCAGGGCCTGCATTGCTTCGTTTCGCTGCCGGTCGAGTTCCGTCAGCTTCAGTGCCGCAACCCAAGTCAGGGCGGTGCCGAGCACCGTCATGCTCGTGATCAGGATGGCGGCACCGAACACCGTGTCGATCCAACCCTGGCGCTGGGTCCAGAGGCGAATCCAGCCCAGAAGGAATGGACCGAGAACGAGGAACGGCAGGAACCGGCGCGTCAGCTCCCCCGCGCTGCCGCGATCGCGCAGCAGTCCGACCAGCCCGACCGTGGGCTGCTGGAGAAGCACCACCACGGACAGGACGGCGATACCCAGTGCCGTGTGCAGCGCCATGCTCGTGAATCCGGCCACGGTGTACAGGGAGGACACGCCGTAGGCGTAGCCGAGCAGGGCGATCAGGCTGACCAGAAGGGACGCGTGCGCGAGGACCTGCATCAGGATTATGCGGTGCAGCCTACCGACTATCGCGGCCGCACCGACCAGGATCACGCCCACCGCCGAGATCGGCGCCATCCGCGGATCCAGCGCGCCCAGGTCGATCCCCGGCACCCAGCCGGCAATGCCGAGCGTTGACCCCAGCACATAGCCGACCAGGGTCAGGGTTGCGAGGGCGATGGTGGCGGCAGCCAGGCTCACGCCCACCCACCGCCGCGTGAACACGAGGGCCAGTGACAGCAGAATGAGGGCGACGGCAGTGATCGGTTTCATCGGTGCGAGACCCGGGAGCACGGTCGTCAGCGCGGCAATCTTCGTGTACCAACCGATCAGGACGAAGAGCCCGACAGCCCCGACGAAGACCGCCCCGATCCGACTTGCCAAACCCATGGTGCCCCTCGCTTGCGAATGGAGGAGTTGCCGCCATCAGTAGAAGAATACGGTGTTCCAGCGTGCTAACCGTTACTGGCCGCCACTACCCCTTCCGCGGCGGTCGGGGTCGGCGTAAAATCAACTTGAAAAGCGGTAGTCACCGCCCGCCGATCCGACCAGGGCCAGGTCGGCGGACGAGGAATTCTGGCCAGGATTCGCGCCCGTCGCCATCTTTGGCCGGCACTCCCACTCGGAAGCAGGCGCCATCGGCGCCCCGATATGTGCGAACCCACGGATGGGTTCCTGATCGACGCTCTTCCCGATAATTCGGGCCCTTCCACGCTGAGGAGGATTCTCACATGTTCAAGGAAGTTCACACGGTATTGCCCGCAGCGGATCTCAAGCGCGCGCAATCCTTCTACCACGATGCACTCGACCTCGACCCTGCCGAGGTGCACGACGGCTTTCTCGTCTACCGCCTGGATTCCGGCAACGCCTTCGAGATCTATGAGACGAGCAATGCCGGAACTGCAAAGAACACCCAGATCGGTTGGGTGACCGACGATCTCGACGGCGAGATGACACGGTTGCGTACCCGCGGGGTGGTCTTCGAGGACTACGACATTCCCGGGATGAAGACCGTCAACGGAGTCGCGACCATGGATGAGATGAAGTCCGCCTGGTTCCGGGACACCGAAGGCAACTTCGTCTGTGTTTCCGAGATGCTCTGAGTCTCCGAGATGCTCTGAGTCTCCGAGATGCTCTCAGTCTCCGAGATGCTCTGAGTTTCCGAGATGCTCTGAGTTTCCGAGATGCTCTGACCTCGGCTGTGCCGGCGACCGGGCGGTGCTTCGGCACCACCCGGCCCAGTACTGTCAGGCACCGGCCCAGACGTGGGCGATGATGTCGTGGGTGTAACCGTCGGGGCCTGAGTTGACGTAGTGGGTGGCCAGCCAGATGCCGTCCCGTAGGAAGTGCGACTCACCGGACAACGCGCCGGCATCCCCGGTGGTTTCGCTCACGCAGCGCAGCCCGCCGAGTTCCGCGTAACAGGTCATCCCGGCCGCGGCGAGACGCGCTTTCACGGCCGCGCTCTGCTCCGCGGTGACCCAGACCAGGTTCGTGGTGAGTCTGCTGTCGGAGCCGCCCTTGGGGTTTCCCCAGATGCAGGTGAGTTTGTCGGCGGTGTCGATGAGCTTGCTGAGTTCGGCATCCTCCGTGCCGTGACGCACCTCGGGCCCTGCCGCTTCGGCCCACGCGGGGTTGAGAACCGCCGTTCCGAATGCCGCCACCAACGCGGGGCTGTAGAGTTCGCCGCATTTCGACGGATGCGGGCCGGCCGGCGTGGCGGCCGGCACCGGCGCCGCGGCCAGTGCCACGGGTGTGGGCGTCCTGCTCGGCTGGGGGCGCCCGCCTGCGGCCGTGTCACCGGGCAGGCCGGCACCGCCGCGCCAGACGATGAGCAGCACGACGAGGATCACGACCAGCGCCGAGCCGATCGCGCCGAGCAAGAACCAGAGCCGTCGCCGGGCCGGGCGCGGTGGAACGGACGGAGCTGGTGCGGTCATTGGCAAACCCCCTGGCAGATTGGGGCCAGCCTAGCGGCCACCGGGACCAGGCCAGGCTCGATCACCGGGCGGGTCGGGATGAGGACAGGCTCGATCACCTGAGCGGCTCGGATCCCGACAGGCTCAATCAGCGGGACCTCGGGGAACGGCGAATGGCCCCCTGCCGAAGCGGGGGGCCATCCGTCGTCGCTAGCGGACGCTAGTTGTAGGTGCCGGGCGTAAAGTCGTCCGACGAGAAGCTGTCGAAGTCGACGAAGCTCAGGTCACCCTCGGTGAACGCGGCATCATCGGTGAAGATGCGGTTCGGGTAACGCTCAGCCTTGGCTTCATCCGTTGCCTCGACGGTGACGTCGCGGTAGCGGGGAAGACCGGTGCCGGCCGGGATCAGCTTTCCGATGATCACGTTCTCCTTGAGGCCCATCAGCGGGTCGCTCTTGCCTTCCATGGCCGCTTGGGTCAGAACCCGGGTGGTTTCCTGGAAGGAAGCGGCCGACAGCCACGACTCGGTCGCCAGCGAAGCCTTGGTGATACCCATGACTTCCTGACGAGCCGAAGCCGTCTTCTTGCCCTCGGTGAGCGCGGTGCGGTTCAACTCGTTGTACTTGAGCCGGTCGACCAGCTCGCCGGGGAGCAGGCCGGTGTCGCCGTGTTCGACGACGGTGACCTTGCGAAGCATCTGACGAACGATGACCTCGATGTGCTTGTCGTGAATCGGCACACCCTGCGAACGGTAGACATCCTGCACGCCACCGACGATGTGCTTCTGCACGGCGCGAACACCCTTGACACGAAGAACTTCCTTCGGGTCGACGGCGCCGATGATGATCTGCGTGCCGAGCTCGACGTGCTGGCCATCCTCGACAAGGAGGGTGGAGCGCTTGAGCACCGGGTAGGCGATCGGCTCATCGCCGTTGTCGGGGGTCAGGATGACCTTCCGGCTGCGGTCGGTGTCCTCGATCGTGATGCGGCCCGCGGTGTCAACGATGGGCGACGCACCCTTGGGGGTACGCGCTTCGAAGAGCTCCTGGACGCGCGGCAGACCCTGGGTGATGTCGTCGGCGGATGCCGAACCACCGGTGTGGAAGGTACGCATGGTCAGCTGCGTGCCGGGCTCACCGATCGACTGCGCAGCGATGATGCCGACGGCCTCTCCGATGTCCACGAGCAGGCCCGTCGCGAGCGAACGGCCGTAACAGACCGCACACACACCGACAGCGGACTCACAGGTGAGCACCGAGCGAACCTTGATGGTCTCGACGCCCGCCTCGACCAGCTTCTCGATGAGCACATCGCCCACGTCGTCACCGGCCTCCGCGACAACCTCGCCCTTGGCGTTGACCGCGTCTGCGGCCAGACTGCGCGCGTAGACCGCGTTCTCCACGTTGGGGTGGCGAACGAGTTCTCCGAGCGGGTTGATCTCAGCGATCGGCAGCTCGAGGCCCTTGGTCGTTCCACAGTCGTCCTCGCGGATGATGACATCCTGCGAGACGTCCACGAGACGACGAGTGAGGTAACCCGAGTCGGCGGTACGGAGAGCGGTGTCAGCCAGACCCTTACGAGCACCGTGAGTAGCAATGAAGTACTCGGCGACGGACAGGCCTTCGCGGTAGCTCGAGATGATCGGGCGAGGGATGATCTCACCCTTCGGGTTGTTCACGAGGCCTCGCATGCCGGCGATGTTTCGCACCTGCAGCCAGTTACCACGAGCACCGGACGTGACCATGCGGTTGATGGTGTTGTCCTTGGGGAAGTTCTCCTGCATGGCCTTGGCAACGTCTTCCGTTGCCTTCGTCCAGATCTGGATGAGCTCCTGGCGACGCTCGAGGTCGGTCGTGAGACCCTTCTCGAACTGCGACTGAACCTTGGCGGCCTGCTTCTCGTAGCCGGCAACGATCTGCGGCTTGTTCGGCGGGGTCAGGATGTCGCTGAGCGCCACGGTCACACCGGAGCGGGTTGCCCAGTAGAAACCGGCATCCTTCACCCGGTCGAGCGTTGCGGCCACTTCCACCTTGGGGTACCGCTCGGCGAGGTCGTTCACGATCGCCGAGAGGGTGCCCTTGTCCGCGACCTTCTCGAAGTACGCGTAGTCGACCGGCATTGCCTCGTTGAAGATGGCACGTCCGAGGGACGTGGTCACCAGCACGGTGCCGACGGCCTGGCCGCCCACCAGTTCGACGCCTTCGGGCTGGGTGCCCTCTTCGAAGTACTTGTCGGTCAGGCGGATGCGCACCTTGGCGTTCAGGTCGAGCGACTTCTGGTCGAAAGCGAGGATCGCTTCCGCGACGGAGGAGAACGCACGGCCCTCGCCGATGACGCCTTCCTTGAGCGTGGTCAGGTGGTGCAGACCGATGATCATGTCCTGGGTGGGCAGGGTCACCGGGCGACCGTCGGACGGCTTCAGGATGTTGTTCGAGGCGAGCATCAGGATGCGCGCTTCGGCCTGGGCCTCCATCGACAGCGGCAGGTGCACAGCCATCTGGTCACCGTCGAAGTCGGCGTTGAACGCGGCACAGACGAGCGGGTGCAGCTGGATGGCCTTACCCTCGACGAGCTGCGGTTCGAACGCCTGGATGCCGAGGCGGTGAAGCGTCGGCGCACGATTGAGCAGCACCGGACGCTCGCGGATGATCTCCTCGAGCACGTCCCAGACCTGCGGACGGCTGCGCTCGACCATGCGCTTGGCGGCCTTGATGTTCTGGGCGTGGCTCAGGTCAATCAGGCGCTTGATCACGAACGGCTTGAACAGCTCCAGCGCCATCTGCTTGGGCAGACCACACTGGTGCAGCTTGAGCTGCGGGCCGACGACGATGACCGAACGGCCGGAGTAGTCCACGCGCTTGCCGAGCAGGTTCTGACGGAAACGACCCTGCTTGCCCTTGAGCATGTCGCTCAGGGACTTGAGGGCGCGGTTGCCGGTGCCCGTGACGGGGCGGCCACGACGACCGTTGTCGAAGAGCGCGTCGACGGCCTCCTGCAGCATCCGCTTCTCGTTGTTGACAATGATCTCGGGGGCACCGAGGTCAAGCAGACGACGCAGGCGGTTGTTGCGGTTGATCACACGACGGTAGAGGTCGTTGAGGTCGGAGGTCGCGAAGCGGCCACCGTCGAGCTGCACCATCGGGCGCAGTTCGGGCGGAATCACCGGGACAACGTCGAGTACCATCGCGGCCGGCGAGTTACCGGTCATGATGAACGCGTTGACCACTCGGAGGCGCTTGATCGCGCGGATCTTCTTCTGGCCCTTGCCCTCGGCGATCTGCAGGTGCAGGTTTTCGCTTTCGGTGACCAGGTCGAAGGCCAGCAGGCGCTTCTTGATGGCTTCGGCGCCCATGTAGGCCTCGAAGTACATGCCGAAACGGTCCTGCAGCTCGTGGAAGACCGAGTCCTCAGGCTTGAGGTCGCCGACCTTGAGGGTGCGGAAGTCTTCCCACACGCGTTCGAGGTGAGCGATCTGCTCGTCGAGGGACTTGCGGACCTGGCTCATCTCCTTCTCGGCGGCGTCCTTGGTGCGCTTCTTCTGGTCGCTCTTGGCGCCTTCGGCCTCCAGTGCTGCGAGGTCGGTTTCGAGGCGCTGCAGGCGGTCGGCGATCCGGGAGTCGCGCTGGCCCTCGATGGTCTTGATTTCGAGGCGCAGTTCGTTCTCGAGGCCGGGCATGTCCTGGTGACGGCCGTCTTCGTCGACCGTGATGACCATGTACGCCGCGAAGTAGATGACCTTTTCGAGGTCTTTCGGAGCCATGTCCAGCAGGTAGCCGAGACGGGAGGGGACACCCTTGAAGTACCAGATGTGGGTGACCGGGGCTGCGAGCTCGATGTGGCCCATGCGCTCACGGCGCACAGACGACTTCGTGACCTCCACGCCACAGCGCTCACACACGATGCCTTTGAAGCGCACTCGCTTGTACTTGCCGCAAGAGCACTCCCAGTCGCGGGACGGTCCGAAGATCTGCTCTCCGAACAGGCCGTCCTTTTCCGGCTTGAGCGTGCGGTAGTTGATGGTTTCGGGCTTCTTGACCTCACCGTGGGACCAGCGACGGATGTCGTCGGCGGTGGCCAGGCCAATGCGAAGCTCGTCAAATGTAGTTACGTCGAGCAATTTCTCTCCTTGGAAAGTTTTCGAAGTTTTCGTCAATGGCCGGGCTTAGATGTCGTCGATGGACGACGACTCAAACCGGGTGGAAATGTTGATGCCCAGTTCCTCCGCTGCGCGGAAGACCTCGTCATCAGTGTCGCGCAGGCTGACTGCTGTTCCGTCGGACGAGAGAACCTCGACGTTCAGGCACAGCGACTGCATTTCCTTGATCAGAACCTTGAAGCTCTCTGGAATACCAGGCTCCTGGATGTTCTCGCCCTTGACGATCGCCTCGTACACCTTCACGCGGCCGAGGATGTCGTCGCTCTTGATGGTCAGCAGTTCCTGCAGTGCGTAAGCGGCGCCGTATGCTTCGAGCGCCCACACCTCCATCTCACCGAAACGCTGTCCGCCGAACTGCGCCTTACCACCCAGCGGCTGCTGGGTGATCATGGAGTAGGGGCCGGTGGAACGAGCGTGGATCTTGTCGTCGACAAGGTGGTGCAGCTTCAGGATGTACATGTAGCCGACGGAGACCGGGTTCGGGAACGGCTCGCCGGAGCGGCCGTCGAACAACTGGGTCTTGCCGCTGCTGCCGATCAGGCGGTCGCCGTCGCGGGTCGGGGTCGTCGAGTCCAGGAGACCCTCGATCTCGACCTCGAGCGCGCCGTCGAACACCGGGGTCGCGACCTTGGTGTTCGGGGCTGCGCTGTGGGCCTGCTCGGGCAGACGGCCGGCCCACTTGGGCTTGCCTTCCACCTGCCAGCCCTGCTTGGCGATCCAACCCAGGTGGGTCTCGAGCACCTGGCCGAAGTTCATTCGACCGGGGATGCCCAGCGGGTTGAGGATGATGTCGACCGGGGTTCCGTCGGCGAGGAACGGCATGTCCTCGATCGGCAGGATGCGGGAGATGACGCCCTTGTTGCCGTGACGGCCGGCGAGCTTGTCACCCTCGGTGATCTTGCGCTTCTGGGCGATGAAGACGGCCACGCGCTGGTTGACGCCCGAGCCGAGCTCGTCGTCGCCATCCTGCGAATCGAAGACCTTGACGCCGATGATCGTGCCGCGCTCACCGTGCGGAACCTTCAAAGAGGTGTCGCGAACTTCGCGGCTCTTCTCGTTGAAGATCGCGCGGAGCAGTCGCTCCTCGGCGGAAAGCTCGGTCTCGCCCTTCGGCGTGACCTTGCCGACGAGGATGTCGCCGGGGCGAACCTCGGCGCCGATCCGGATGATGCCGCGCTCGTCGAGGTCTGCGAGCAGATCCGGGGAGACGTTCGGCAGGTCGCGGGTGATCTCTTCCTTGCCGAGCTTGGTGTCGCGGGCGTCGACCTCATATTCCTCGATGTGAATCGAGGAGAGGGTGTCGTCCTTGACCAGGTTCTGGCTCAGGATGATCGCGTCCTCGAAGTTGTAACCCTCCCACGGCATGAACGCGACGAGCAGGTTCTTACCGAGAGCGAGCTCTCCGTTTTCGGTGGCGGGGCCATCGGCGATGACTTCGCCGACCTCGATCCGCTCGCCGGCGTGGACGATCACGCGGTGGTTGTAGCTCGTGCCCTGGTTGGAGCGCGCGAACTTGCGCAGGTAGTACTCCTGCGTTCCACCCTCGTCGAGCTGGATGGTGACGACATCAGCCGACACCTCCATGACGACGCCGGCCTTGTCGGCGGTGAGCACGTCACCGGCGTCAATGGCCGCGAAGACCTCCATGCCGGTTCCGACGAGCGGGCTCTCGCTCATCAGGAGCGGGACGGCCTGGCGCTGCATGTTGGCACCCATGAGGGCGCGGTTCGCATCGTCGTGCTCGAGGAACGGGATGAGCGAGGTGGCGACGGACACCATCTGGCGGGGCGAGACATCCATGTAGCCGATGTCTTCTGCGGGGAAGAGGTCAACCTCTCCACCCTTCTTGCGGGCGAGCACGCGGCCCTCGGCAAAGCGCGAGTCCTTGGTGAGCGGCGCGTTGGCCTGGGCGACGATGAACTCGTCTTCCTCGCTTGCGGTGAGGTAGTCGATCTGGTCGTTCAGGACCTTGCCGTCGACGACGCGACGGTACGGGGTCTCGATGAAACCGAAGGCGTTGATCCGCGCGAACGAGGCGAGCGAACCGATCAGGCCGATGTTCGGGCCTTCCGGGGTTTCGATCGGGCACATCCGGCCGTAGTGCGAGGGGTGAACGTCTCGCACCTCGACGCCGGCACGGTCACGGGACAGACCACCCGGGCCCAGCGCGGACAGGCGACGCTTGTGCGTGAGGCCTGCGAGCGGGTTGTTCTGGTCCATGAACTGGCTGAGCTGCGACGTGCCGAAGAACTCCTTGATCGCGGCGACGACGGGGCGCACGTTGATCAGGGTCTGCGGGGTGATCGCTTCGATGTCCTGCGTGGTCATCCGCTCGCGAACGACGCGCTCCATCCGGGACAGGCCGGTGCGCACCTGGTTCTGGATGAGCTCGCCGACGGCGCGGATACGACGGTTGCCGAAGTGGTCGATGTCGTCGATGTCGATGCGGATGTCGGTCGGCTTGCCGTCGCGGATGCCGGCGATCGTGGTCTGGTTGTCGTGCAGCGCAACCAGGTACTTGATCGTGGCCAGGATGTCCTGCAGGGTGAGCACGGAGTCGCTGAGCGGGGCTTCGAGGCCGAGCTTGCGGTTGATCTTGTAACGACCGACCTTGGCCAGGTCGTAGCGCTTGGAGTTGAAGAAGAAGTTGTCGAGGAGCGCACGCGCGGCCTCGGCGGCAACCTGCTCGCCCGGACGGAGCTTGCGGTAGATGTCCTTGAGGGCTTCTTCCTTGGTGAGGATGTTGTCCTTTTCCAGGGTGAGCTCGATCGACGCGAAGCCCTTGAACTCCTCAAGGATCTCTTCGCTGGTGAGGCCGAGCGCCTTGAGGAAGACGGTCACGGACTGCTTGCGCTTGCGGTCGATGCGAACGCCGACCTGGTCGCGCTTGTCGATCTCGAATTCGAGCCAGGCACCACGGCTGGGGATGACGCGAGCGGAGTAGATGTCCTTGTCGGACGTCTTCTCCTGCTGGCGGTCGAAGTAGACACCCGGGGAACGCACGAGCTGCGAGACGACGACACGCTCGGTGCCGTTGATCACGAAGGTGCCCTTGGGGGTCATCAGCGGGAAGTCGCCCATGAATACGGTCTGGGTCTTGATCTCACCCGTGAGGTGGTTCATGAACTCAGCGTTCACGTACAGCGGAGCGGAGTAGGTCTTACCCTTTTCCTTGCACTCGTCGATCGTGTACTTCTCCGGCTCGAGCTCCGGGTTGGTGAACGACAGCTGCATCGTTTCGCCCAGGTCTTCGATCGGGGAGATCTCTTCGAAGATCTCGTCGAGGCCGGTGCGAGTCGGCAGGTCCTGACGACCGGCCGCCTGGCCTTCGGCGACACGCGTCTTCCATTTGTCGTTGCCTACGAGCCAATCGAAACTCTCGGTCTGCAAAGCAAGCAGATCCGGAACAGTCAGATTGTCGCTGATCTTTGCGAACGAAAGACGCCCAGCGGCGCGTCCGTTCTTGGGTGAGTTGGTGGTTGCGTTGCGCGCAGCAGCCAAGGAAATAACCTCCGTGGACCCCGTCAGGTCTAGTCACTGTTAGTAATGAATACCGAGTACGAACTCCACAGACCCTCCGTATATCCGAACCCACTGATATAACTGAAACGAGGTATGCCTCAAGGTGGCTTGAGCACGCAAAGCCGACCGCAATATGAAGGCAGAGATTTGTCTGGGAGCGCAAAAATTAAGCATAGGCGCTTTCCCACGCCGTGTCCACCTCAATCTTGACCTTCCCGGAATTCTCAGGTATAACCCACCTTCGACTCTTCCGCGAGAGTGCGCTTTTCGCCCCCACGGCCTCGGCGAAGGGGCAAAAACTGCACTCTCGCGGCCGGGGTTGGGCGCAGACTGGGGGGATGAGCAGGATATATGAGCAGGGTTGAATGAGCAGGGTTGAAGCGCAGCATCCGTCGATCACGTTGAAACTCAGCGGGCACCTGGCCGTGATCGAACCCGACCGGTTCACCCCGGGCAGTTTCAACCTGATCGTGGACGGCACGCCCCAGTCCCATGTCAACGTCGACCACCCCGACGAGTTGTTCTTCGAGTATGTGCAGCGGATCGGCCATGTGATCGACCTGATCGGCGAGGTCGGCGAGCCGATCACCGCGGTGCACCTCGGCGCCGGGGCCCTGACCCTACCCCGCTATGTCGAGGCGACCAGGCCCGGCTCCCGCCAGCAGGTCGTCGAGCTGGAGAGCGACCTGATCGACTTCGTGCGAGCCCAACTACCGTGGGACAAACGCGCCCAGCTGCGGGTGCGGCACGGCGACGCCCGCGAGGTGCTCGGCAAGCTGCCCGCCGGACTGCACGGCTCGGTCGACCTCGTCGTGGTGGACATCTTCTCCGGGGCGCGCACCCCGGCCCACGTGACCAGCCGGGAGTTCTACGAGCTCGCCGGGCCTCTGCTCAGCCCCCGCGGAGTCGTGGTCGTCAACGTCGCCGACGGACCCGGCCTGGCGTTCGCCCGGGCCCAGGCCGCGACGCTCTCGGCTGTGTTCGACCACGTGCTCGGGCTCGCCGAGACCCAGGTGCTCAAGGGGCGCCGGTTCGGAAACATCGTGTTCGTCGCGGCGCACACGCCGATCGACCTGAGCTGGGTATCGCGGCTGCTCGCCGGCGGCCCGCACCCGTCGAAGGTGGTCGAGGGGGCCGAGCTGCGCCAGTTCATGGCGAGCGCGCTCGTGACGACGGATGCGACAGCCACCCCGTCACCACTGCCCGGCCGCACGGTCTTCCAGATCGGCAACTGAGCCGGCCGAGGGGTTTCTCCTGATCCCACATTCCCTGTGGATAACTCAGGTTCCCTGTTGATAACCCGGTGGCGAGGGCGCTGCCCCCGCGGCTCCGCGTGGCTAACTCAGGAGATCCGGTGCCAGCCACCGACTGACAGCCGGAATCGCGGTAGCGCGGCGCGGCGGGATCCGGAATCTCCTGAGTTAGCCACACTGCTGGGCGCGACAAGGCGGGCTCGGCGCGAAGTCCGGCGTAAAACGCCCCAGCGCTGGGGCTGGCGGCCGCCGGGTCCGGGTTACTCTGGAGGCGACCCGTTTTCACCCGCGGCATACCCCGGCCGCCCTCGTTTCAGGAACACACCCTGCCCATCATCATTGGCTACGACGCCGTCACCCTGCGTGAAAAAGTCGATCTCCGTGCCGCTGGACTCCGCCTCGACGAACTCGGCGAGCTGCGCAGTCTCTCCGCCCTCAACGAGAAGGTCGCCCTGCTCCGGCTGACCGGCCGCCTCGACGAGGCCTGGGACATCGCCAACACGGCGCTGCGCCAGGCCCGGTTCACGGGGTCGCGGGAAGAGCTCGCGGCCAGTCGCATCCGCCGCGCCCAGGTGCAACAGTTCCAGGGCAAGCTCGACGAGGCCGCCACCGAACTCACCCACTGCGTGCTGGAGTCGGAAACCCACGAGTGGGCGGGCGTCGCCGCCTTCGCCCGGGAGAACCGGGGCAAGGTCTACTTCGAACAGGGCGACCTTGAGGGGGCCCTCGCCGACTTCACGGCCGCCGTGTTCCTGCGCGAGAAAGCCGGAGCGTCCTCGGAGCACCTCGAGAGCGCGCTGATCGCCGTGGCCGTGGTCGAATCGTTCATCGCCGAGCAGCGCCAGGCACGCTAGCCCCGACGCGCAAAGGACATCCGCCGGCCCAACCGGCAGCGCCCTGTCCTGTCGCCTACTGGCTAACTCCCGCAATTGGTATTCGGCCAAAAACCATGGCCCCGGATTCGCGCGGACGTTCGGTGTCGGGTGCCGAATCTGCGGGAGTTACGCACGTGGAGCATCGGGGGCATGCTGGATCCACGGCGGGTGAGACCCGGGTCTGGTGCGGTAACGAATGAGGCGAGGCACGAAATGAAGGGCGAGCTGGGTAGCCGGGGCGAGACCCTCGGCCAGATCGGCCGGCGGACCGGCCAGCGGACCGGCCGGCCGGCGGCGGTACTGCTGCTGCTGCTGTCCACGGTTCTGGCCGGATGCTCGGCGAGCGCGCCGCGTCCGCCCGTCGCAACGGAGACGCCGGCCCAGCCCCGGCCGACCCCCTCCCGGAGCCTGCCGCCGAACGCGGTGCTGCTGCCCGTACATCCCGTGGGTGACCCCGTGGTCATCGCGTCTGGGTTGGATGCCCCCTGGTCGATCCTGCGTCTGCCCGGCGGCACGCTGATCAGCGAACGCGACACCGCGCTCGTGCGCGAGCTGTTGCCCGACGGCAGCCTGCGGGACGCCGCCGAGGTCGCCGGCGTGAGCCCGGGCGGCGAGGGCGGCCTGCTCGGCCTGGCCTTCCTCGCCGACGCCGCAGCGCCGGGCGGAACCGGCTGGGTCTACGCCTATCTCACCGCCGCCGCCGACAACCAGATCGCGCGGATGCCCCTCACCGGCAGCCCGGGCGGCTTCGGCCTCGGCGCACCGGAGCCGGTGCTCTCGGGCATACCGAAGGCCGGGAACCACGACGGCGGCCGACTCGGCTTCGGCCCGGACGGGATGCTGTACGCCACGGCCGGCGACGCGGGAAACACGGCCGATGCGCAGGATCTCGGCTCGCTCGGCGGCAAGATCCTGCGAATGACCCCGGCGGGCGAGGTGCCGGCCGACAACCCGTTCGGCACGCTGGTGTACTCCTTCGGCCACCGCAACCCCCAGGGCATCGCCTGGGATTCCCGCGGCCGGCTCTGGGCGAGCGAGTTCGGCCAGAACGCCTGGGACGAGCTCAACCTCATCGTGCCGGGCGGGAACTACGGCTGGCCGGTCGTCGAGGGCGCGGCAGGGAATCCCGACTATCGTGACCCGGTGCAGCAGTGGCGCACCGGCGAGGCGAGCCCGAGCGGGCTGGCCATCGTGAACGACACCCTGTTCATGGCCGCCCTGCGCGGCGAACGCCTCTGGCGGATCGATCCCTCCACCGGGGAGACCAGCGCGTGGTTTGTGAACAGCTTCGGCCGGCTGCGCGACGTGGTGTCGGGCCCGGATGGCACACTGTGGTTCGTGAGCAACAATACGGATGGCCGCGGAGACCCTGGTCCTGGCGACGACAAGCTGTACCAGGTGCGGGTGGCTCCCTGATGGCCGACCTCGAACGGGTTCGACGCTGGGCCGACGCCCTCATCGTGCTCCACCTCGACCTGACCTGGACCTTCGCCTTCGACAACGCGAAGAAACGCGCCGGGCTGTGCAATTACACGGCACGGCGGATCACGGTGTCCCGGTACCTGGCCGCGCGCTACGAGGACGACGAGGTGCACCAGATCCTGCTGCACGAGGTCGCGCACGCCCTGGCCGGCCCACGCGCCGGTCACGGCCCGAAGTGGAAGGCCGTCGCCCGTGGCCTCGGCTACGACGGCAAACGCACCCACGACGGCGAGATCGCCGACGAACTGGCGCCGTGGGTGGGCGTCTGCCCGGCAGGCCACACCCACTTCCGCTACCGGCAGCCGACCCGCGCCTTCGCCTGCGGCCTGTGCGCGCGCGGGTTCAACCGCGCGCACCTGATCGAGTGGACACGGAGGGAGATCACGGCTGCCGTGCGCCGCCGCGCGGCGGCGGCCACACCGGCGAACCGGTGACGGGCGGTCGTCACCGTTCGGTCACGCCGTGACGGTGACCTCTTTCCAGAAGGCCACGTAGTTGCTGAAGTCCTGGCCCACCCGGTCGAACGAGGCCGGGTAGGGCGTGGGGTAGCTGAAAGCGCGGTCCTGGAGGAGAGCGTCGCCGTCCTTCACGCTGAAGTACTGGCATTCGCCCTTCCAGGAACAGGTGTACTGGGTGGGGCTCTTCACGAGCAGGTCGGCGTTGATGGCCGCCGGTGGGAAGTACCAGTTACCCTCGATCCTGACGAGGTCGTCCTGCGGTGCTTCGGCGATGACGGTGCCGTTGAGTACTGCCTTCATGGGAGCTTCTCCTTGAGTGGGGTGTCGGACGAGGCGGCCGACCGGGGGGTGCGGCGCCGGATGACGGCCGTGCTCAACAGAACGTCAGGCCGGAAAAGTGAATTCCCGCAGCAGCACAATCTCAGCCGATTCACGGCCGGCGCCGGCGGGTGCGGCGCCGGCGGGTGCGGCGCCGGCGGGTGCGGCGCCGGCG
>NZ_SOFP01000081.1 GCF_004402785.1 Cryobacterium algoritolerans | reverse complement strand
GGCAGCGCCCCGCCGGGCAGCGCCCCGCCGGTCAGCGCCCCGCCGGGCAGCGCCCCGCCGGGCAGCGCTGCCCCCGGTCAGTGGATGGGTTCGGCGGCCCGCTTCGGGACGACGAGCTCCCGGTAGTACTCAGCGTGCGGGTGGTAATGCGCGCGGTCAGGCAGCGACTTTCCGAGCCGGGCGGCGACCAGGCGGTCGAAGTAGTAGTCCCAGTACGGGCCGACGGTCTCGGCGTCCGCAGCGCTGTGCAGCCGCTGGCCAAACGTGAGGGTTGTCATGCCCGCGCCCTCGACGAGGTGCAGGATCACGTGCCGGGCTGCGTCGCCCTCGCCGATGTTGACGGTGAACCGCTTCGGCGGAACACACTTGAGGATGCTGACGTACTCCCACTCGGCATCCGGCTCGTCGAGACGGAAACGCACAGCGCCCGTCTCGGGGGAGCCCGTGTAGGTGCCGATCCAGCCGGCGAGACCGCCGGGTCGGCTCATGCTCGCCCACACATCATCGATCGGCGCGGTGAAGAGCCGATCGAGCATGAGATAGAGCCCGTCCTCGCGCTGGGCGAGGCGTCCGGTTGGCTTGGCTGACATGGGAACCTCCACGGTGAGTGAGGCACTGGCCTCACTACAAAACTATGCCCTTCTCCGGCCCGGGGCCAGCGGCCACGCGAAGCTCCGGCCACGGTGACGCTGCCCGCGGGTGGGTCACGAGTCTTCGAGCACGGCCATGGCCGCGTTGTGCCCGCCGATTCCGCTCACCCCGCCGCCGCGCCGTGCCCCAGCACCGCAGATCAGGATCCGGGGATGCGCGGTGGCCACGCCCCAGCGCGCCGCGGGGGTGTCCCTCGGCTCGTCGTCTTCGAGGAACGGCCAATCCAGCGGGCCGTGGAAGATGTTGCCGCCCGGCAGGTTGAGGGCGTGCTCGAGGTCGAGTGTGGTTTTCGTCTCGATGCAGGGGTTACCGTCGGCATCCGTCAGCAGCAAGTCCTCGATCGGTTCGGCGAGTACCGAATTGAGCGAGGCCAGCACGGCCGCCAGGAGTCTGGCCCGAGTGGCGTCGTTGTTCTCGTCGTTCAGCCAGCGGTTGGGTGCGTGCAGCCCGAACACGGTGAGGGTTTGCGCGCCTGCCTCGACAAGCTCGGGCGAGAGGATGCTCGGGTCGGTCAGGGAGTGGCAGTAGATCTCGCAGGGCAGCAGGTCGGGGATCACCCCGCGGACGGCCTGGTCCCAGGCACCCTCCAGCTGGCTGAACGTCTCGTTGATATGGAAGGTACCGCCGAACGCGGCCTCCGGTGACACCGACGGGTCTCTTAGCTTCGGCAGCCGGGTCAGCAGCAGGTTCACCTTGACCTGGGCGCCCTCCGGCTTGACCATGGCCGGAGTCGGCGAGGGAACTGACGCCCCGCCCGGCTCGCTGCCTGCGACCGCGGCCAGGAGACCCTGCAAGACCCACGGGGCGACATTGGCGAGCACACGCCGGCCCGCGACGACGCGTTCCACGTCCCCGCGGCGGTACCGCACCTCACCGTCGGGACTGACCGAGGTGACCAGGGCGCCGGTGACGATGCGGGCGCCGGCCTGGCGGGCCGCGGTCTCGAGGGCGCCGGTGACGGCTCCCATCCCGCCGATGGGCACGTCCCAGTCCCCGGTTTCGTTCCCGATGACGTGGTACAGGAAACAGCGGTTGGCGTCGAGGGATGGGTCGTCCATCGAGGTGAATGTGCCGATCAGGCCGTCGGTGGCGACGACGCCGCGCACCAGGTCGTTTCCGAAGCGTTCGGTGATGGCCGTGCCGAGCGGACGTTCAATGAACTGGTCCCAGACGGCGTCGTTCCCGACCAGCCGCCGGGCCTCCGAGCGGGTCGGCAGCGGCTCGCAGACCGTGGGGAAGATGGCCCTGGCGAGGGTTTCCGTGTCGCGGTAGAACGTGTTCCAGGGTTCGAAGTCGGCGCCGGCTCCGACCCGGTCGAAGCTCGTGCGGGTGGCGGCATCATCGCCGCGGTCGACCAGCAGACCGCCCGTGGTGTCGGCGGGGTTGGGCGTGTACGAGGAGTAGCGGCGCCGGGCGAGCTCGATCGACAGGCCCAGCTCGTCGATGATCCGCTGGGGCAGCAGGCTGACCAGATAGGAGTAACGGGAAAGCCTCGCGTCGACTCCAGGGAAGGCCTCGGCGGAGATCGCCGCGCCGCCGACGTGGTCGTCACGCTCGAGCAGGATCACGCTTTTTCCGGCGAGGGCGAGGTACGCGGCGGCGGTCAGGCCGTTGTGTCCGCCACCGACAATCACGACGTCGTGAGTGGGTTCAGTCATGCCTCGAGACTACTGGGCGTCGGCGCGGGTGCCCGTTGTCGTGCTGCACGGTCATGACCCGTCCGCTCACCGTGGCGGTCTCGCGCGGCTGAGCCAGGTATCGACGCCTTCGCGGGCCATCAAGGTCGACGCGAACGTGCCGGATTCGATTGTCTCGCCGGTCTGCTTCCACCTTCACGATCGACAGGCCAACCAGGTGCCCGACCTTCGCGGTCACGGCGGCATCGGTGACCTGGCGCGCGGTCGCGGCAAGGAACGCGGTCGCCTTCCGGGCTGACAGCGTCGGCCGGTTGGGGC
This sequence comes from Cryobacterium algoritolerans, assembly GCF_004402785.1. Taxonomy (GTDB): domain Bacteria; phylum Actinomycetota; class Actinomycetes; order Actinomycetales; family Microbacteriaceae; genus Cryobacterium; species Cryobacterium algoritolerans. The sequence goes on along the minus strand of NZ_SOFP01000081.1, from coordinate 49,754 downwards.
AATCGGGCACCGTGTCCGCTCGTGCGAATGCCGTCACGAGGCCGGCCCCGGTGACAACGTCTAACCCCGTCGACCGCGAAACGCGCCCCGCACTGTGGCCCTGGTTCTCCAGCAGGCTGGAGACCCGATGACCCGATGACCCGATGACCCGATGACCCGATGACCCGTCGCACCCGTCGCACCCGGCGCACCCGGCGCACCCGGCGCACCCGTCGCCCCGAGGGCAATCACTCGCCCGCGGGGAGCCTACGAAGTCGGCCCGGAACGCGGGGTCGGCGCGGCCACCAGCTCGACGGCCCTGGCCAGCGCATCGCGCACGGCGAGCACGCCGGGGCGGCTGGCACTCGAGCGCCGGGTCGAGGAGAACACGGTGCGGTTCGGCCGGCCGGGCAGGTCGACCAGGTGCACGGTGGGCTCGTGGCCGGCCCAGATCAGGTCGGGCAGCATGCCGACCGCGTTCCCGGATTCGATCAACCGGATGTGCGCGATCAGGTCCGCGGTCTCGAACCGCACGTCGGGCTCGAAACCGGCCGAACGACAGAGCTGCCTGGCCCAGTGTCGTGACGCCGTGCCCTGCGGCTCCATCACCCAGGGCAGGCCCGCCGCCTCCTCGAGCGACGAGGGCGCGGTGCGGCCGGCGCGCGGCGGCGGCACCGCGAGTCGAAGCGCATCCGTCGACAGGTTCACCCGGTCGAGGTCCGGCCAGTGCGCGCGGGTGTACCCCGGGTATTGCTCGGCGAGCACGAGGTCGAAGTCGCGGGCGGAGACCTCGAACAATCCGCGCTCCGGCTCGCGCTCGGTGACCTCCACCCGGAGGCCGGGGAACTCCTCGGCCAGCAGGGTCAGCGCCTGCGGGATCAGGGCGTGCGCGGCGGACTGGAACAGGGCCACCCGCACTGTCCCCGACACGGTTGTCAGCGACGCCGTCATCTCGGCCTCGGCCAGCTCCAGGCGCTCAAGGAGGTGGGTCGTGTGCTCGACCAGCACCTCGGCCTGCGGGGTGAGTCGCACCCGGCGGCCCACCTTCTGCAGGAGCGGAACCCCTGCCTCCTTCTCGAGCAGGGCGAGCTGCTGGGAGACGGCGGAGGGACTGTAGGCAAGGGCCTCGGCCACCCCGGCGAGGGTGCCCCGGATCTTCAGTTCTCGCAGCAGCCGCAGTCGGCGAACATCCAGCATGGGCTCTCCCCTCGATTCGACCTCAATAGATCAGTAATTCTAATGAATATCAATCAAGAAGAATCGCTTTTGCTAAACGAATGGGGGCGGCACACTGAAGGAAGAATCCTCTGGTATGAGGCGTGCCGCAAAAACGAAAGACTACCCTCGTGACCATGACCAACCCTTCTCCCCACGTGCAACAGGACCTGAGCGCCGAGGTCGTCGCGCTCGTCAAGAAGTGGCTCGCCGACAGCGCCACCATCCCCGCCGACATCTCGGCCGAACGCCTCGCCGGCGTGCTCAAGGACCCGAACGGGCTCGACTTCACCGTCGGCTTCGTCGACGGTGTGATGCGACCGGAGGACCTGATGGTTGCCGGCTACAACCTGCAGACCGTGGCGAAGAAGGCTCCGGGATTCCTGCCGTCGTACATGCGCGGGGCGATCGGCCTCGGCGGCGTGCTGGGGCCTGTGCTGCCCTGGGTGGTCATCCCCGCGGCCCGCAAGGTGCTGCGCCAGATGGTCGGACACCTCGTTGTCGACGCCACGCCGGACAAGCTCGGCCCGGCGATCGCGCACCTGCGGGAGTCCGGCAACCGCCTCAACATCAATCTGCTCGGCGAGGCCGTGCTCGGCGAGAAGGAGGCCCTCCGCCGACTCGACGGCACCAGGGCGCTGCTGCTGCGCGACGACGTGGACTACGTCTCGATCAAGGTGTCGTCGATCGCCAGCCAGCTCTCGATGTGGTCCTTCGACGAGGCCGTGAACCGGGTCGTCGAACGCCTCACCCCGCTCTACGAGCTGGCTTCGGCCTCCGCGACCCCCAAGTTCATCAACCTGGACATGGAGGAATACCGCGACCTCGATCTCACGATCGCGGTCTTCGAGCGCATCCTCGACCTGCAGCAGCTGCTCCACCTCGAGGCCGGCATCGTGCTGCAGGCCTACCTGCCCGACGCTCTTGCCGCGCTGCAGGGCCTGACCCACTGGTCCCAGGGCCGCCGCGCCGCCGGCGGAGCCCCGATCAAGGTGCGCGTGGTCAAGGGTGCCAACCTCGCCATGGAGCACGTCGACGCCGCCGTGCACGACTGGCCGCTCGCGACCTACGGCACCAAGCAGGACAGCGACACGAACTACAAGCGGGTGCTCAGCTGGGCGCTCACCCCCCAGAACACGGATGCCGTCAAGATCGGCGTCGCCGGCCACAACCTCTTCGATGTGGCCTGGGCCCACCTCCTCTCCAAGCAGCGCGGCGTCGACGACCGGGTCGAGTTCGAGATGTTGCTCGGCATGGCCACCAGCCAGGCCGATGCCGTGCGGAAGGACGTCGGACGGCTCCTGCTCTACACTCCGGTCGTGAACCCTGCCGAATTCGATGTGGCCATCAGCTACCTGATCCGCCGCCTCGAGGAGAACGCGAGCCAGGACAACTTCATGTCTGCCGTGTTCGAGCTGACCCAGACGCCTGCCCTGTTCGAGCGGGAGAAGCAGCGGTTCCTGGCCTCGCTCTCCGCGCTCGACAGCGTCGTGCCGGAACCCAACCGCAACCAGGATCGCTCCGCGGTGACCCAGCTCGAGGCCGAGGACCGGGCCTCGCAGGAAACCGAGGACGCCGAGGCCGATGCCGGCCTCACCGCCGCCGTGCTCGGCCTTACCCGCGGATCGGTCACCGCCGACCTGAACCCGGACGTCGCTCCCGGCGACGTAGCATCCCCGGTCGCCCGGCGCGGATTCCACAACGAGCCGGACAGCGATCCGTCGATGCCCGCGAATCGTGCCTGGGGCCGCCGGATCCTCGCCCGCGTCGAGGCCTCACGGCTCGGCGTGGACACCATCGCCGAGTCCGCAGTGACCGATGCCGACCAGCTCGACCGGTTGATCGCATCCGTCGCGGCCAGCGGCGAGGCCTGGGGCCAGCTGCCCGGGGCCGAACGGGCGGCTGTGCTGCATCGCGCCGGCCTCGCGCTCGCCGCGAACCGTGACCGCCTGATCGAGGTGATGGCCGCCGAGACCGGCAAGACCATCGCCGAGTCCGACCCGGAGGTCAGCGAGGCGATCGACTTCGCCCACTACTACGCCGAGCGGGCCAAGGGCCTCGACACCGTGCAGGGCGCGATCTTCGTGCCGTCAAGACTCACCGTGGTCACCCCGCCGTGGAACTTCCCGGTCGCGATCTCGGCCGGCGGCGTGCTCGCCGCCCTCGCCGCGGGTTCCGGCGTGATCGTCAAACCCGCCAAGCTCGCCCAGCGCACCGGCGCCGTCATGGTCGAGGCGCTGTGGGAGGCCGGGGTCCCCCGCGACCTGCTCGCGCTCGTCGACCTGGCCGACCGCGCCCTCGGCACCCAGCTCATCTCGCACCCGGCCGTCGACCGGGTCATCCTGACCGGCGCCTACGAGACCGCGCAGCTCTTTCGCAGTTTTCGGGAGGACCTGCCGCTGCTCGCCGAGACGAGCGGTAAGAATGCCATCATCGTCACCCCGTCAGCCGACCTCGACCTCGCGGCGATCGACGTGATCAAGAGCGCCTTCGGCCACGCCGGCCAGAAGTGCTCCGCCGCGAGCCTGGTCATCCTGGTCGGCTCCGTCGCGCGGTCGGAGCGTTTCCTGCGCCAGCTGGTGGATGCCGCGACCTCCCTGCGGGTGGGGTTTCCGGCCGACCCGAACACCCAGATGGGCCCGATCATCGAACCGGCCGCGGGCAAGCTGCTGCACGCCCTCACCACGCTCGGCGCGGAGGAGAGCTGGCTGGTCGAGCCCGAACGGCTCGACGAGGACGGCAGGCTCTGGTCTCCCGGCATCCGCACCGGCGTCGCGCCCGGGTCCTACTTCCACCTCACCGAGTTCTTCGGCCCGGTGCTCGGCGTGATGCACGCCCGCAACCTCGCCGAGGCCATCCGGTTCCAGAACGCGGTCGACTACGGTCTCACCTCCGGCCTGCACTCGCTCGACCCGGCCGAACTGGCCGAATGGCTCGACACGATCGAAGCCGGCAACCTCTACGTGAACCGGGGAATCACCGGCGCAATCGTGCAACGCCAGCCCTTCGGCGGCTGGAAGCGCTCGGCCGTCGGTCCGGGCACCAAGGCAGGCGGACCGAACTACCTGTTCGGGCTCGGCAGCTGGGTGACCAGCCCCGGCCGGAACAGCTCGACCCTGCACCTGCGCGGGCTGGAGCCGCGCGTCACCGACGTGATCGAAGGCTCGCAGCCGGTGCTCGACTACGCCGATTTCGACGTGTTGCGCCGCTCGGCCCTTAGCGACGCGCTCGCCTGGCGCGAGGAGTTCGGCGCGGTCAAGGATGTGTCGAACCTCGGCTACGAGCGCAACCTGTTCCGCTACCTGCCGCTTCCGGTCACGGTGCGCCTGGCCGAGGACGGCACGCTCTCCAACCTGCTCCGGGTGATCGCCGCGGCGACCCTGTCGAAGTCGCGCTTCGTGGTGTCCAGTGCGATCCCGGTCCCGCCGATCGTTCGGGGCCACCTCGCCGAACGGGAGATCCCGGTCACTGTCGAGAGCGACGCCGAGTGGCTCGAACGCGCCGCGGCCGGCGGCATCACCACCAGCCGGGTGCGCCTGATCGGGGGAACCCCGCTCGCCGGGGCGGCGTCTGCCGCATCCGCCCTCGCCCACGCCCTCGGCGGCAGTCCAGACATCGCGGTCTACTCGCACCCGGTCACCCAGGCCGGCCGGGTGGAGCTGCTGCCGTTCCTGCGGGAGCAGGCGATCTCGATCACGGCACACCGCTTCGGCAACCCGAGCACCCTGTCCGACGGCATCATCTAGACCCTCTGTGCCCGGCCCGCGAGGGAGCGGTCGCTTACGCGCGTAAAATAGAGCGTTCGCGGCCGTCCCTCCGGGGCCGGCGTATACAGCGGGCGCACGGACAACGATCAGGTTTCTGGTAGAGGATGACCGGGGCCCCGGCTTGCCGCGGCCGCAAACTCGACAGGGGAACCACAGTTGGACGGAAACGCAACGACGACGCACAACAACGTCGCCCTGCTGTCGGTCACAAGCATGCTCGCGCCGCGCATCACGACGTCCGCGGAAATCGACCGTCGGCTGCAGCCCGCCCTGAAGCGTCTCCGGCTCCCGACCGGACTGCTCCAACGTGTCGCCGGGGTACAGGAGCGGCGCAACTGGGATGAGGGGACCACCTTCGACGATGCCGCCGTCACCGCGGGCACGCGCGCCCTGCTTGAGGCGGGCATCGAGCCAGGCCAGGTCGGCCTGCTGATCAACACCTCGGTCACCCGCAAGCACCTCGAGCCCTCCGTCGCCGTGCGAATCCACCACGGTCTCGGCCTGCCTTCCTCGGCCACCAACTTCGACATCGCGAACGCCTGCCTCGGCTTCGTGAACGGGATGACCCTCGCCGCACAGCTGATCGACTCCGGCCAGGTCGACTACGCGGTGGTGATCGACGGCGAGGACGCCGACGAGATCCAGACCAACACGATCGAGCGGCTGGGCCGGCCCTCCATTTCCCGCAAGGATTTCATGAGCGAGTTCGCGAGCCTCACCCTGGGTTCCGGTGCCGCCGCGGCCGTACTCGGGCGGGCCGACAGACATCCGGAGGGTCACCGCATGCTCGGCGGCGTGACTCGCGCAGCAACCCAGTTCAACGGGCTCTGCGTCGGCAGCGTCGACGGGATGTTCACGGATGCGAAGGCGCTGCTCAAGGGCGGAATGGAACTCGTCGTCTCGGCCTGGACCGAGGCGAAACGCGACTGGAACTGGTCGAGCATGGATCGTTACATCCTGCACCAGGTATCGGATGTGCACACGGATGCGATCGTGAAGGCCACCGGCCTCGACCGCGCGCGGGTGCCGCTCACCTACCCTTTGTTCGGCAACGTCGGCCCGGCCTCGATCCCGATCACCCTCGCGGAGGAGGCCAGAACGCTCCAGCCGGGCAACCGCGTTCTGCTGATGGGTGTGGGGAGCGGCCTGAACACCGCCATGATGGAACTCGCCTGGTGACCCGCCCCGGCAGAACCCACCGCCTTCCCGCGGCCGCCGCCACCCCGGCGCCGGCGACGCTGCCGCCCGTCGGGCTGCCGGGGCTCGACCCCGCATTCTCCCGCCTGGTCGAGGTCGCTGAGAGCGGTGCCGCGGCTCCGGCCACCCGCACCTGGCACCTGCTCGACAACGCCGCGAGGCTCGCCGAACTCGGCGTCACGCCGGTCGGTACCGTTCTCTGCGTGCACGGTAATCCGACCTGGTCGTACCTCTGGCGCGAGTTCGTGACGAAGGCGACGGATGCCGCGGCCGCCGGCCGACCTGCCTGGCGGGTGATCGCCATCGACCAGCTTGAGATGGGCTTCTCCGAACGCCGTGGCACCGTGCGCCCGCTCGCCCGCCGCGTCACCGACCTGGGCGACCTCACCGACACCCTCGGCCTGGCCGGCCCGGTGGTCACCTTCGGCCACGACTGGGGCGGCGTCGTCTCCCTCGGCTGGGCCGTCGACCACCCGGAGCTACTCGGCGCGGTCATGCTGCTGAACACCGCCGTTCACCAGCCGGAGGACTCACCGATCCCGGCGCCGCTCCGGCTCGCGCTCGCGGGGCCGGTGCTCGCCGCCGCGACCGTGACGACGCCCGCGTTTCTCGAGACGACGCTCGCACTGGCGCATCCGCGGCTCTCCGCCGCCGTCAAACGGGCCTACCGGGCGCCCTACCGCGCCGCCGCCCGCCGAGGCGGGATCGGCGCGTTCGTCGCCGACATCCCCGTGGACTTCGCCCACGAGAGCGCCGCCGAGCTGGACCGGATCGCCGGCTCGCTGCGTGACCTGCTCGTGCCCGCCCTGATGCTCTGGGGTCCCCGCGACCCGATCTTCAGCGACCGCTACCTCGACGACCTCGTCGGCCGGCTGCCTCACGCCGACGTGCACCGGTTCGAGGCTGCCGGGCACCTGGTCGCGGAAGACGTTGACTACGCCGCGGCGGCGCTGACCTGGCTGGGGGAGTGTGCCCCGGTGGTCGAGCCTGCCGCGACCGAGGCCGAGGCCGCGAGCGAGACCTGGCCGGCCCCGGTGGTCGAGCCTGCCGCGACCGAGGCCGAGGCCGACTGGGTGGCTGGCCCGCACCATCCGCTCTGGCACTACCTCGACGAGCTGCGGGACAGCGACGAGACCGCCCTGGTCGACATGTCGCCGCCCGGCGGCCGCGCACCACGCGTGGTCAGCTGGCGGATGCTCGCCCGCCAGGTGCGCCGGCTCGCCGCCGGCCTCGACCTGATCGGCGTGCGCAGGGGTGACCGGGTCTCCCTGCTCGTGCCGCCCGGCGCCGACCTCACCGCGGTGCTCTACGCCTGCCTGCGGATCGGCGCGGTCGTCGTCGTCGCGGATGCCGGGCTCGGCCTCCGCGGCCTCACCCGCGCCGTGCGCGGCGCGCATCCGGACCATGTGATCGGGGCCACCCCCGGGCTCGTCGCCGCCCGGGCCCTCGGTTGGCCGGGCCAGAAGATCTCGGTTGCCCGCCTGCCCAAGCCGGTGCACCGCGCGTTGGACGTGTCCTTCACCCTCGCCGAGCTCCTCTCCCTCGGCATGGCCGAGGGGCTGCCCGCCTCACCCGCCCCCGGCGACAGGGCGGCCGTGCTATTCACCTCCGGCTCGACCGGTCCGGCCAAGGGCGTCGTCTACACCCACGCCCAACTGGCCGCCGTCGCCCATGCGCTGCACGCCCAGTACGGCGTGGGCCTCGGCACCGGCCTGGTTGCCGGGTTCGCGCCGTTCGCCCTGCTCGGCCCGGCCCTCGGCGCCCGCTCGGTGACCCCGGACATGGATGTCACCTCACCGAAGACCCTCACCGCGACCGCCGTCGCCGCGGCCGTCGCCGCGATCGACGCCACCGTCGTCTTCCTCTCTCCGGCCGCCTTGGCCAACGTCGTCGCCACCGAGGCCGCACTCACCCCGGCAGACCACCGGGCCCTCGCCGGTGTGCGCAGCTTCCTCTCAGCGGGCGCCCCGGTGGCCGAACCGCTGCTCGCCGGCGCCGCGCGGCTGATGCCGCGGGCCAGCGCGCACACGCCATACGGAATGACCGAGGGCCTGTTGATGACCGACATCACCCTCGAGGGCATCCGCGACGCCGCCCCAACCTCGCTCGCCGACCTGGCCGGCCCGGGCGGGGTCTGCGTCGGTTGCCCGGCGGCGACCACCCGCATCCGGATCAGCGCCCTCGACGCCGACGGCGCCGCAACCGGGGAACTCTCGGATGCCCCTGGAGTCACCGGCGAGATCGTCGTCTCCGCGCCACACACCCTCGACCACTACTCCCGGCTCTGGCTCACCGACCGGGCCGCCCGGCGCGGCGCGGTCGCCGGGGAACGCTGGCACCGCAGCGGCGACGTCGGCCACTTCGACTCGGCCGGCCGGCTCTGGATCGAGGGCCGCCTGCCCCACGTCATCGCGACCGCGACCGGGGTGCTCACCCCGGTCGGCCCCGAGCAGCGAATCGAGGGTGTGGCCGAGATCGCCCGTGCGGCCGTCGTCGGCGTGGGCCCGGCAGGAACCCAACAGCCGATCGCCGTCGTCGAGACGCTCCCGTCCGGTCGCCGGGTCGCCCTGGCCACGCCCGGACTCGCGGCCGCCGTTCGAGAGGCCGCAGGGTTGCAACTCGCTGCGGTGCTCGTCGTGCCGCGGCTGCCCACCGATATCCGTCACAATTCCAAGATCGACCGCAGCCGGCTCTCCCGGTGGGCGGAAACCGTGCTCTCCGGCGGGCGGATGAGCCGCCCGTGACTGCCCCCGCCGGAGCCGGGCCGACACGGGTGGGTCCCGCCGCCCGCACGGCGACGCTGCACCCGCACGGCGAGCCCCCGCTGCTCACGGTGCTCGTCACCGGCGCGAGTGGGTTCCTCGGCCGCGCCGTCGCCGCCCGGATCGTGGCGGCCGGGCATGAGGTGTACACCTTCCAGCGCCGTGCGTCCGGGGTTCCGGGGGTGATCGACCGGCTCGGCTCGGTCGAGGACCCTGCGGCGGTCGCCCGCGCGATCGACGGCATCGACGCCGTCGTGCACCTCGCCGCCAAAGTGTCCCTCGCGGGAGAGGCGGCCGACTTCGAGGCCGTGAACGTGGGCGGCACCCGCACCCTGCTGGCCGCGGCTGCGGATGCCGGCGCCTGCCGTTTCGTCTACGTGTCGTCGCCCTCGGTGGCGCACGCCGGGGCATCCATCGTCGGCCAGGATGCACTCCCGGCCGACCCCGACCGGGCTCGCGGCGACTACGCCCGCACGAAGGCGCGGGCCGAGCTGATCGCCCTCGCCGCCGACTCGCCGCGGCTGCGCGTGGTCGCGGTGCGCCCCCACCTGGTCTGGGGCCCGGGCGACACCCAGCTCGTGGCGCGCATCGTCGACCGGGCCCGCTCGGGCCGGCTGCCGCTGCTCGGCCACGGCGCGGCCCTGATCGACTCGACCTACGTGGACAACGCCGCCTCGGCCATCGCCGCGGCGCTGGAGCATGCCGACGGCGTGCACGGGCGCGCCTACGTGGTCACCAACGGGGAGCCGCGGCCGGTGGCCGAGCTGCTCGCCGGCATATGCGCGGCCGCGGGGGTGCCTGCCCCGGCCTGGCGGGTACCCGCGGCGCTCGCCCGCGGCGCGGGATCGCTGATCGAGGCGGCCTGGCAGGTGCGCCCCGGCGCCGACGAGCCGCCGATGACCCGGTTCCTGGCCGAGCAGCTCTCGACTGCGCACTGGTTCGACCAGCGCCGCACCCGCGCCGACCTCGACTGGGTGCCCGAGGTGACCCTCGACGAGGGCTTCCGGCGGCTCGCGGCGTCGTACCGGTAGCGGCCGTTTCGTTACGGGCGGATGCCCAGGGCCACCGCTACGATTCCGAGCGCCTCGGCCTCGCCCAACCCGAGCGCCCGCACCCGCTCTGTATAGGCGATCGCGGCCAGTTGCGCCTGCTTGTGCGTGGCATCCCCGGTCGCGGCGATGAAGGAGCCGAGCCTGCCCCGCGTCTCGATCACCTTGTCGTGCTCGAGTTCGCGGTAGGCGCGGGCGACCGTGTTCGCGGCCAGGCCGAGGTCCTCGGCCAGGCGACGCACGGTCGGCAGCTTATCGCCGGGGGCGAACGTTCCGCTGCTCACGCCCTCGATCACCTGCATGCGCAACTGCTCGAACGGCGGCGTCGGCGAATGCGGGTCAAGCATCAGGATCATGGGCACGGGGACTCCTTTGTGCGGACTATGCATCAATGTACCGAGGGTGACCCGCCAAGGGAAAGTTCGGGTCGGCGGCGGGGCCTACTCGTCTCATGAGATTCACGACCGTGCTCGAATTGGGCGGCAAGACCGCCACCGGAATCCGCGTGCCCGACGAGGTGTTCGCCTCCCTGGGTGCCGGTAGGCGGTATCCGGTCGTCGTCACCATCGGCGTGTACAGCCACCGCAGTTCGGTCGCGCCCTACCGCGGCGCCTTCATGATCGCGATGAGCGAGGAGAACCGCGCCCGCGCCGAGGTGGCAGCGGGGGAGGAGATCGAGGTGGACCTGACTCTCGACACCGAACCCCGCGAGGTGGAGGTACCCGCGGACCTCGCCGCACTGCTCGACGCGAAGCCCGGCGCCCGCGTCGCCTTCGAGGCGCTGTCCTACAGCAACCAGCGCCGGCACGTGCTGGCCGTCGAGGGCGCGACGGCTGACGAGACTCGGCAGCGTCGCATCCTCGCCGCGCTCGCCGAATTAACAACGCCGTACCCAGCGGCATAGCCCTGCCTCGGGGCCGCGACCGGGCGGCGGTGCGCCGGCACGGGGTGTGCTGTGTTGGCGGAGCGGGGTGTTTGTGACGCGTGTGCTGTGACCCGGCTGTGGTGACGCGGGAGCGCGCCGCGGGGTGTGGTGACGCGGGAGCGCGCCGCGGGCTGCGTGGCGGCGGAGGACCGAAGAGGCTCCGGTCGCTAGGCTCTGAGGGTGACCTGGCCCAGCGACCTCCCCGCCAAGTTGGCGGGGCTCCTGCCGAGCCTGGTCGGCATCCTGGTGCTCATCGCCGTCGTCTCGCTCATGCTCGGGGCCTACCGGGTGCCGCATCCGTTCGCCCCGGCGTTCGCCCTGTTGCGCGGCGCCCTGCAGCTCGCGGCGATCAGCCTGATCCTCAGCGGGATCATCTCCGACCCGTTCTGGGTCGGCGTCGGCCTCACCGTGATGTTCGTCGCGGCGGTGAGCACGGTCAACCGCCGGATAGGCGCCAGCCGGCGGCATTTCGGCTGGGTTGCCGTGTCGATGGGACTCGGGATCCTGGTCACCCTGGGCGTGGTCTTCTCCGTCGGTGCGATTGAATTCTCCCCGCGGTACGTGCTCTCGTTCGGCGGGATCGTCATCGGCAATGCCATGTCGATCGCCACCCTGTCCGGCCGACGGTTCGGCGAGGCCGTGACCGAGCACTGGAACGAGGTGGAGGGCTGGCTCGCGCTCGGGGCAACGCCCCGTCAATCGACGAGGGAGCTCGCCCGCCGGGCCGTCTACTTCGCAATCATCCCGTCGACCGACCAGACGAAGACCACCGGCCTGGTCACGCTGCCTGGGGCCTTCGTCGGCGCGATCTTCGGCGGCGCCAGCCCGCTTGAGGCCGGGCGGTTCCAGATCGTGGTGCTGGCCGGCATCCTCTGCGCCGGGTCGATCGCCGCGGTCAGTCTGATCCGGTTCCTCGCCCCGGTCACCCAGCGCCCGGTCCCGATCACCTAGCCACCCACCTCGTTCCCCGCCCTCGTTCCCCACTCGCGAGAGTGGACTTTTGGCCCTCTCAGCGGTGGCGAAGGGGCGAAAAGTGCACTCTCGCGGACTGCGCCGGGGTGTTCGGGGGCGCGGTGGGCGCGGGGAGTGTGGGGTGGGGTGAGGCTGGGTTACTCGGCGGCGCGGTGGATCAGGCGGGAGAGCACTATCGCACTGCGGGTGTGGTCCACGTTCGGAGCCAGCCGCACCTTCTCGAGGGCCGCCTCCAGCCCCGAAATGTCGCGCGCTCGGATGTGCACGATCGCGTCGGCGCTGCCGGTCACCGTGCCGGCGTCCACCACCTCGGGCACGCCGGAGAGGATGCGCAGCAACTCGTCGGGCGCGACGGTGCCGCGGCAGAATAACTCGACGTAGGCCTCCGTGCTCATGCCATCGATGGCCGGATCGACCTGGATCGTGAAACCGCGGATGATGCCGTCCGCCACGAGCTTGTCGACTCGGCGTTTCACGGCCGATGCCGACAGGCCGACAACCGAGCCGATATCGCCGTAGCCGGCTCGGGCATTCCGGCGAAGAAGATCGAGAATGCCACGATCGAGGTTGTCCATTCCGTGAGTCTAGGTGAGATCGTTGCGCTCGCGGGGGTATTGGCGCAGCAAATTTGCGCCCAACAGCGGGAATCACTAGATACCTGCGCGGTGTTCCGTACCCACCGGTGGCCACCGCGGGCATCCGTGTCGGGACGGACCCCGCCGCCCGCCACTGCCGGGTATGGCCTGGTGCGTTCGGTTCCGTGCGCGGCGGCCAATGAGCACGCAGGAATCCAGCGTGAATTAGCAGGAAATACCGAATCATGCTGTGTGAGACTGGGAGCGGCGTCCCTGCACGGTGTTCGGTTTCAGTCGGGCAGGGCTCTCGTGAGTGACCTGGTCCGCCATCCACCCCGCGTTCCGTCTCGCCCGCAGCGGCGGAACGCAGACGAAGGAGCCCCAATGTCGACCAATCTCGACGCGCTCGTCTCGCCAGAGGCACCCGTGCGCACTGCGCTCAAGCGCACCATCCTGATGTGCAAGCCCAGCTACTTCACCGTGGTCTACCGGATCAACCCCTGGATGGACCCGGCCGTGCCCACCGACACGTCGCTGGCGGTTGCCCAGTGGCAGACCCTCTATGACACCTACGTCGGCCTCGGCTTCGACGTGCACCTGATCGACCCGATCGACGGCCTGCCCGATATGGTCTACGCGGCCAACGGCGGCTTCGTCATCGACAACATCGCCTACGGCGCTGCCTTCACCTACCCCGAGCGGCAGCCGGAGGGCCCGGCCTACATGGACTGGTTCCGCGACAACGGCTTCGACGTGCGCGTGCCGGAGGAGATCAACGAGGGTGAGGGCGACTTCCTGCTGGTCGGCGACGTCATCCTGGCCGGCACCGGCTTCCGCAGCGCCTCGAACAGCCACGAGGAGTTGTCGGCGATCTACGGCCGCCCGGTTATCACACTCAACCTGATCAACCCGAACTTCTACCACCTCGACACGGCCATCGCCGTGCTCGACCCGTCGACAGGCTCAGGGACCGGCGATATCGCCTACCTGCCCAGCGCGTTCGACGAGCCCAGCCTGGCCATCCTGCGCGAGCGCTACCCGGATGCCGTGATCGCCACCGAGGAGGACGCCGCCATCCTCGGCCTGAACTCCTACTCCGACGGCTACAACGTGGTCATCGCGGCCCGGGCAAAGGACTTCGAGCGCCAGCTGCGCGAGCGCGGCTACAACCCGATCGGTGTCGACCTGTCCGAGCTGCTGCTCGGCGGCGGCGGCGTGAAGTGCTGCACGCTGGAGCTGCGCCGATGACAGAGGTGAAGGCCGGCCGCAAGCTCGACCAGGGCGACTACATCTCCCTCGAGAACGAGCACGCAGCGCACAACTACCATCCGCTGCCCGTCGTCGTCGCGTCCGGCGACGGGGCCTGGGTGACGGATGTCGACGGCAAGCGATACCTGGATTGCCTGGCCGCGTACTCCGCGGTCAACTTCGGGCACTCCAACCCCGTGCTTCTCGACGCCGCGCGCGCCCAGCTCGGCCGGATCACTCTCACCAGCCGCGCCTTCCACAACGACCAGCTCGGCCCGTTCGTCGCCGCGCTCGCCAAGCTCGCCGGCAAGGACATGGTCCTGCCGATGAACACCGGCGCCGAAGCGGTCGAGTCGGCGATCAAGGTCGCCAGGGCGTGGGGCTACCGGGTCAAGGGCGTCGCCGCGGGCCTCGCCAACATCGTCGTGGCCGGCGAGAACTTCCACGGCCGCACCACCACGATCATCAGCTTCTCCGACGACGAATCCGCCCGCAAAGACTTCGGCCCGTTCACTCCCGGGTTCCGCACGGTTCCCTATGGGGACGCCGCCGCGCTCGAGGCCGCGATCGACGAGAACACCGTCGCCGTGCTGCTCGAGCCGATCCAGGGCGAGGCCGGCATCGTCGTGCCACCCGCCGACTACCTCCCCGCGGTGCGCGAGATCACGACCCGCCACAACGTGCTGTTCATCGCTGATGAGATCCAATCCGGCCTCGGCCGCACGGGTGCAACGTTCGCCTGCGACCTGGTCAGCGTCGTCCCCGACCTCTACCTGCTCGGCAAGGCGCTCGGCGGCGGCATCGTCCCGGTGTCCGCCGTGGTCGGCAACAAGGACGTGCTCGGTGTGCTCCGGCCCGGCGAACACGGGTCCACCTTCGGCGGCAACCCGCTCGCAGCAGCGGTCGGGCTCGCCGTCGTCGAGTTGCTCGCCACCGGCGAGTACCAGGAACGTGCGCGCGTTCTCGGCGCCCGACTGCACGCCGGACTAACGGGCCTGATCGGCCACGGGGTCATCGCCGTGCGCGGCGCCGGACTCTGGGCCGGGTTCGACATCGAGCCGACCCTGGCCTCCGGCCGTGCGGTCTGTGAGGCCCTGCTCGAGCGGGGCGTGCTCGCGAAAGACACCCACGGGTCGACCGTGCGACTGGCCCCGCCCATCGTGGTCTCGGAAGAGGACATCGACTGGGCCGTCGCCCAGCTCGCCGCCGTGCTCGCGGAGTTCGCCGCCGCCTGACCCCGGCCGCCTGACCCCGGCCGCCTGACCCCGGCCGCCGGTCAGCCGGGCGCCGGTCAGCGGGGCGCGGGAATGCCGGCCGGTCGGGCGATCGGGCTGAGTCGCGCGAGCTGGGTGACGTGGCCCGGTTCGAGTTCCTCGAGGGAGTTGACGCCGAGCAGGCGCATGGTGCGGGTGATCTGCTCGGCGAGGATCGCGATGGCCCGGTCCACGCCGGCCTCGCCACCGGCCATCAGACCGTAGAGGTAGGCGCGGCCGACCAGGGTGAACCGGGCGCCGAGGGCGACTGCGGCGACGATGTCCGCGCCGCTCATGATGCCGGTGTCCAGGTGAACCTCGAGGTCGGTTCCGACCTCGCGGACGACCTGTGGCAGGAGGTGGAACGGGATCGGGGCGCGGTCGAGCTGGCGGCCGCCGTGATTGGAAAGGATGATGCCGTCAACGCCGAGTTCGGCCAGCCGGATCGCATCCGCCAGGGTCTGCACGCCCTTCACCACGATCTTGCCCGGCCACTGCGCCTTGATCCAGGCCAGGTCCTCGAACGTGACTGTCGGGTCGAACATGGTGTCGAGGAGGTCCCCGATGGTGCCGCTCCACCGGTCGAGCGACGCGAAGGCGAGCGGCTCGGTGGTGAGGAAGTTGATCCACCATTCCGGCCGCGGCAGTGCGTTGAGCACCGTGCCCACCGTCAGGGCGGGCGGGATCGAGAAGCCGTTGCGCTTGTCGCGGAGCCTCGCCCCGGCGACGGGCACGTCCACGGTCACCAGCAGGGTGTCGAAGCCGGCCTTCGCGGCCCGGTCGACGAGGGCCATCGAGCGGTCGCGGTCCTTCCACATATAGAGCTGGAACCAATTGCGCCCGGCCGGATTCGCCGCCTTCACGTCCTCGATCGACGTGGTGCCCATGGTGGAGAGGGAGAACGGGATGCCGGCCTTCGCGGCCGCGTGGGCACCGGCCGTCTCACCCTCGGTCTGCATCATCCGGGTGAACCCGGTCGGCGCGATCCCGAACGGCAGCGCAACGGGGGCGCCGAGCACGTCCCAGCCCGTGGAGACCTCTGACACGTCGCGCAGGATCGCCGGGTGGAACTCGATGTCCTCGAACGCCTGGCGAGCCCGGGCGAGCGAGATCTCCGACTCCGCCGCGCCTTCGGTGTAGTCGAACGCGGCCTTCGGCGTGCGGCGTTTCGCGATCTTGCGCAGGTCGTGGATGGTCAGCGCGGCGTCGAGCCGGCGCTTTCTCGCGTTCAGCTCCGGCGCCTTGAACTTCATCAGCGGGGCCAGGTCTGTGATCTTCGGGATTCGTCGTCGAACCATCAGTGGGTATCCATTCGGTGGGGTGGTCAGGTGGGTTCCGGTGCGGGCGGTCGGGCGTGAAGGGGGCGGTCGTGGGTTTCGGCGTAATAGCCCTCGATGTGGGAGACGACCAGCGCGCGGGCCAGCTCGGGGTCGGCACTGTCGATGGCGGCGAGGATGCCACGGTGCTCGCCCCTGAGCCGGGCGGAGGTCTCCGCCCAGGAGGCCAGGCCGAGCGCCCCTGCCTGCGCGTAGCCCTCGATGGCGCTCCGGAGTCCGGCCATCGTGGCGGTGATCACCTGGTTTCCCGAAGCGGTGGCCAAGGAGAGATGGAACTGGGTGTCGAGCGCGAGGAACTCGGCTTCGGTCAGGTCGGGAGCCTCCATCGCATCGAGCAGCTGGGCCGACCCGGTGAGGTCGGGGTGTGCGGACGCGCCGGCCGGTCCGGTGTCACCCGCAGGCTCGGATGCCCTGGCCAGCTCGGCGACCACCGCCGCCTCCAGGATGAGCCGCGTTTTCACGACGTCCGCGACCGGGAACCCCTGCGCCGCGACCTGCAGCCGCATCAGGGCCGACATCCCGCCGCCGGGCAGGGCGACGACGATCGCGCCGGCCGAGGGGCCGGAGCCCGCCGCCGTGCGGATCAGCCCGAGCACCTCGAGCACACGGAGCGCCTCGCGTACGCTCGAGCGCCCGACACCGAGATCGGCGGCGAGAGCGCGTTCGGCGGGGAGATGGTCGCCAGGGGCGAGCCGACCGGACAGGAGGTCGGCTTCGATGCTCTCGAGCACGACTTCCCACGCACGGCGGTCGGTGCCTGGCACAGGTCCTCCTCGGCGTTGGGGCGGCAGCCGCGCTGAGACCCAGCGACGGGTGTGGTCTGACCACAGTACACGGAGAGGCCGGGCCGGTCCAGCCTTTCGGGCGTGGCTGCGTCTATGCCGCCGACGGCATCCGGTTACCGGGTGTATGGCCGGGGGAGCGCGAGACCCCGGTCGGCCATGATCTGGCGCACCCGGGTGGGGTAGTCGGTGATGATGCCGTCGACGCCCTCGTCCATCAGAGTGGTGACGTCGACGGTCTCGTTGACGGTCCATGGGATCACCGGGAGGCCGAGGGAATGCGCCTCAGCAATCATCGTGGGGGTGGTCGAGGCGAAGTTCGGCGAGATGACATCGTAGCCCTGCGCGGCGGCGGCCTGCGCCAGGGAGCCGTGGAATGAGTCGATGTCGATCCCCCCGAGGTTCGGGCTCATCCCGGGGGCACCGACGCCCAGCCAGTCGTCGCCGCTCGACAGGGCGACCAGGACAAGGTCGGGCGCGATCTCCTTGGTGAGGTTCAGGGATGCCCAGTCGAAGCTCTGCACGGTCGTACGTCTGGCCAGGCCGGACCCCTCGATCTCGCCGACGACCGCTCGGGTCAGGGCCGCCATCTCGTCGGCACCGTCGGGTCCGGCCACCTCGACCTTGGTTTCGACGTTGAGGCGAACCTTCTCGGCGTCGTACTCGTTGACCAGGGCGAAGACGTCCTGCAGCAGTGCGATGCGGTTACCCGCGATGGCCGTCTGGTTGGGAAAGCCGGGAAGCTGCTGGAAACCGCAGTCCATCGTGCGGATCTGGGCCAGGGTGAGGTTGCGCACACGATCGTTCGCGTAGGGGAAGGCCGGGTCGCCGGCGAAGGCCGGGGCGGTGTCCGCGCACTTGCTGGCCGTCATGACGTCGTCGTGCCAGACCACGACCTGGTTGTCCCGGGTCAGGTGGGTGTCCAGCTCGAGCGTCGAGACGCCCAACTCCAGGGAGTGGGCGAACGCGGCCGTCGACTCCTCGGTCCATTCACCCCGTCCGCCGCGGTGGGATTGCAGGTCGAATGAGGAGCGTCGGTCGTCGCTGTGACCGTCGTCCTGGTGGCGAGGTTCGGCGGCCATCGCCGGTGTGGCCAGCGTGGCCGCGACCAGTGCCGTGGAGAGTGCGGCCGTGACGGCGGTTGAGATCAGGATTGAGCGCATTTCGGGGTCCCCCTGGTGGAGCCGGTGCCGGGGCGGCGAAGAGCCGCCCACCCGCCCACAGTAGGAACCGGAGGTTTCCGGGCAGGGCAGCCTTTCTGTCTCCGCGGTGAACGCACGGGGTCGTCCGGGCGGAGCTGCGCCGGGGTGCCCGCTCCGGTTCGACGCCTTGCGCTACGATTCAGCCACCAGAGGAAGGTCGCCATGACCATAGCGCCGCAACTCATCGACCTCACCCTGCCGGGGTCACCCGGCGGCAGCGTGGGACTCACCGCGCTCCTTGGTATCCCGGTAGGGGAAGGCTCCTGGCCTGGCGTCGTGCTCGTGCACGAGGCATTCGGGCTGACCGACGTGATGCGCCGTCAGGTGGCCAGGATGGCCGAAGCCGGCTACCTGGCGCTGATGCCCGACCTGTTCACCGCGGGCGGTCCGCGCAAGTGCCTCACCGCGACGTTCCGCGCCCTGCAGGCGGGCGAGGGCCGCGCATTCGTCGACATCGAATCCGCGCGCCGGTTCCTGGTCGATCGGCCAGGCTGCTCCGGCGAGGTCGGGGTGCTCGGCTTCTGCATGGGCGGCGGCTTCGCCCTCGTGGCGGCCGCGCGCGGCTTCGACGCGGCATCCGTCAACTACGGGCGCCTCCCCAAGGACCTCGATGAGGCGCTCGCTGGGGCCTGTCCGATCGTCGGCAGCTACGGCGCGACCGACGCGTCGCTGAAGGGAGCCGCCGGCGCTCTCGAGGCTGCGCTGGTCCGGCGGGGAATCCCGCACGACGTCAAGGAATACCCGGGTGCGGGGCATGCCTTCCTCAATGACGCCGAGACCGGGCCGCTCGTGCTGCGATTCGTGCTCAAGCGCATCCTCGGCGCCGGCCCCGACCCGGTCGCAGCGGCCGACGCCTGGCAGAGGATCGACGCCTTCTTCGGGGAGCACCTGGCCACCCCGGAGAAGGCGTCAGGCAGTTAGGCTGCGGCGGATCAGACGAACATCAGCACGAAGCCGAGAATGGCCGCAGCAAGGCCGGTGCCGAGCAGGATGAGGCCCGTCAGCCGCAGGCCCCTTCCCTCGGCTTCGGGCGCGTGGGTGCGGCAGTGCGTTGGCGTCCTCGAGTTGAACCAGAGCGGGACATCCCGCCCGGGTGGCAGCTGGTGGGTCTCGTGGGTGGTCGCTGGGCACTCATGGACGTCGCCGTCCTGGTCGAACCAGCGGATGACGGTTCCCGTTCCCGACGCGGCAATCACCCCATCGGCCGCGATCCACCGGCCCTTGATCCCGCGCACGAATGCCCCCGCAAGATAGAGGATCACGCCGAGGGCAAGGCCGACCAGGGACAGCACCTCGCTGATGAGCGACGTGAGTGAGTGTGCGTCCAATCGGGCCCCTCCGGCAGAAGCGATACTGCTTTTCTGATCGTATCGTGTACGGCCAAACCCTCGTCGATGCCCCCAGTACGGGGGGCACGCGGTAGGGTCGAGCAATGAGCACCGTCGCGGAACGGAACCCCACCCATGAGGACAGCAGCTTCCTGGGGCAGCCGCGTGCGCTCGCCAACATCTTCGGGGTGGAGATGTGGGAGAGGTTTTCCTTCTACGGCATGCAGGGCATCCTGCTGCTCTACCTGTACTTTTCGGCGACCAGGGGCGGCCTGGGAATCCCGCAGGCGACCGCCGCCGGTATCGTCGGCGCGTACGGCGGCGGGGTGTACCTGTCCACCATCCTGGGTGCGTGGATCGCGGACCGCCTGGTCGGCTCCGAGCGGGTGCTGTTCTCCAGCGCCGTCGTCATCGCGATGGGCCACCTTGCGCTCGCGCTCATCCCCGGTGTGGCCGGGGTCACGGTCGGGCTGATCCTGATCGCCCTCGGCAGCGGTGGACTCAAGGCCAACGCCACCTCCGTCGTCGGCGCGCTGTACCGCCGTGACGATCCGCGGCTCGACGCGGGCTTCTCCCTGTTCTACCTCGGGATCAACCTGGGGGCGTTCTTCGGCCCGATCCTGACCGGGCTGCTGCAGTCCACCCTCGGCTTCCACTTCGGTTTCGGCCTGGCCGCCGTGGGCATGGCGATCGGCCTGGTGCAGTACTCCTTCGGGCGGAAGCGCTTGCCCGAGGTCGTGCACCACGTGCCCAACCCGCTCCCGACCGAACGCGTGATGCCCTACCTCGCCTCGGCCCTGGCCGTGGTCGCCGCGATCGTGGTGCTCGTGATGGTGGGTGTCATCACTCCGACCAGCCTGGTCACGATCGTGATCGGCCTCACCGTGATCGCGACGATCAGCTACTTCGTCGTTATCCTCCGCAACCGTCGGATCAGCGCTGTCGAACGCAAACGCGTGTACGCGTTCATCCCGCTTTTCATCGCGAGCGCCGCCTTCTGGTCGCTGTCACAGCAGCAGTTCACCGTGGTCACGATCTACGCCGACGAGCGCCTCAACCGTGATCTGTTCGGGTGGGTGCTGCCGGTCTCCTGGGTGCAATCGTTCAATCCGATCTTCATCATCCTGCTGTCCGGCGCGTTCGCTGCCCTGTGGACCCGGTGGGGTTCCCGCCAGCCGTCGACGCCGGTCAAGTTCGCGATTGGGACCGCGGTGATGGGCGTCGCCTTCTTGATGTTCCTGCCCTTCACCGGCGGCGGCGCGAACTCGACGCCGATGGCGGCGATGGTCGGCATCCTGCTCGTGCTCACGGTGGCCGAGCTCCTGATCGGCCCGGTCGGCCTGTCGATCACAACCAAGCTTGCCCCCGAGCCGTTCAAGACTCAGATGGTGGCTCTGTTCTTCCTGTCGATCGCGCTCGGCACCGCAGTCTCCGGCTGGCTGGCGGAGTGGTACACGACGGTCCCGGAGACGCTGTATTTCAGCGTGATCGGTGGCGTCGCCATCGCGCTCGGCCTGCTGCTCGCGCTGATCTCCCGGCCGATCCTGCGACTGATGGGCGGCGTGCGCTGACGGCTGGCACTGACGGCTGGCACTGACGGCTGGCACTGACGGCTGGCACTGACGGCTGGCACTGACGGCGTGCGCTGACGGCGTGCGCTGACGGACGCCGCCGCGCCGGCGGACGTCTACCGGCCGGCCGTTGCCTCCACGATCGCGATCTCTCGGGTGGCGGTCTCCGGCGTGCGGGCCACCACGTCGCGTCCGTCGCCGTCATGGCGCAGCAGCAGTCGTGGCGTGCGGCCCGGCCGGTAGCGCACGCGCAGGCTCCGGTACCGCACCATCCAGAAGAGCACGGCGCCGGCGGCCAGGATGCCGGAGAGCGCGGCGACGCCGAGCGCCCAGCGCGGGCCGTACTGATCGGCCACCCAGCCCACCAGTGGAGCCCCGAGCGGGGTGCCGCCGGCGAAGATGGCCATGTACAGCGCCATCACCCGGCCGCGCATCGCCGGCCGGGTCGTGGTCTGTACGTAGGCGTTGGCTGTGGTCATCAGGGTCAGTGACGCGAAGCCGATCAGTGCAAGGGAGATCGCGAAGGTGACGTAGTTCGGCATCACCGCTGCCAGGGCGCAGGACATCCCGAACACCGCGGATCCGGCGACCACCAGCCGCAGGCGTGGGCGGCTGCGGCGAGCGGACAGCAGAGCGCCCGCGACCGACCCGACGGCCATGATCGAACTGAGGAAACCAAATTCGCCCGCGCCCATGCCGAACTCGACCGTGGCCATCGTCGCGGTGAAAATGGCGAAGTTGAAGCCGAAGGTGCCGACCAGGAAGACCGTGACCAGCACGGCCACGATGTCCGGCCGATGCGACACGTAGCGGAAGCCGGCCATCAGCTGGCCGCTCTTGCGTGGCGCCCGCGGCTGCGGCCGCAGTTCCTTCGTTCGCAACATGGCCATTGCGAGCACGGTCGCGCCGAAGGTGAACGCGTTGATGATGAAGACCCAGCCGGCGCCGATGGCGACGGTGAGAATACCCGCGGCGGCCGGGCCGATCAGGCGGGCGCCGTTGAACGACGCCGAGTTGAGCGCCACCGCGTTGGAGAGTTTGTCGTCGGACACGAGTTCGGAGACGAAGGTCTGTCGCGCCGGGGCGTCGATCGCGGCGACGATCCCGAGGCCGAGGGCGAACAGGTAGACGTGCCAGAGCTGGGCCACGCCCGTGACCGTGATCAGGCCGAGTCCGAGGCCGAGCAGGCCCATCAGGCCCTGGGTGACCATCAAGAGCCTGCGCCGGTTGAACCGGTCGGCGATGAGGCCGGACCACGGCATCAGGAGGAGCTGGGGCCCGAACTGCAGCGCCATCACGATCCCCACCGCGGTGGCGTTGTGATCGGTCAGGTCGGTGAGCACGATCCAGTCCTGGGCGGTGCGCTGCATCCAGGTTCCGATGTTCGACACCAAGGCGCCCGCGAACCAGATGCGATAGTTCGGAACGCTCAGGGAGCGGAACATGGCACTCAACTGTCGGTGAGCTCCTTCATGATCTCGATGGCCTCGGCCAACACCCGGCGTTGCTCAGGGGTGAACTTGACGATGCGCTGAGCCAGCCAGGCGTCCCGGCGCTTGCGGGTGTCGCGCATCATGGTGCGCCCGGTCTCGGTCACGGTGAGCACGACCTTGCGGCCATCGTCCGCCGAGCCGGTGCGGTTCACCAGCCCGGCCTGCACCAGGGCGTTCACGGTCCTGTTCATCGACGGCGGTGTCACCTTCTCGTGCTCGCTGAGCTCGCGGAGGGTGAAGGGGCCGTAGAAGAAGAGGGTGCCGAGGGCGGAGAACTGGCTGCCGCTGAGTTCGTTGTCGGCCTTCTCCTGGCGGAGACGGCGGGCAAGACGTCCGTTCGTCAGCCGGAATTCATGGCTCAACTCCGCGACCGTCATGCGGCGACCGGAGGTCGAGCCCGAGGCGGGCGAAGCGGATGCCGTTACAGATTCCATAGATACCAAGAATAACCACTTAGCGTCGCTAAGTATTCCCGTTTGGGTCGATCTGGGTGGCGATTTCCGGCGGGTTTCGGCGCGGCCCCCCGTTCGGCCTGACAGACTGGCCCCGTGCCTACCTACACGGATGACTACGGCGTCGCAATCACCTACTACGTCTGGGCAGTGCCGCACCCTCGTGCCACCGTGCAGCTCGTCCACGGGGTTGGCGAGCACGCGCACCGTTACGAGGAGGTCGTGGGGCACCTCAACGCGGCGGGATACACCGTCTACGCCGATGACCATCGCGGCCACGGCCAGACCGGGGTGCACCAGCACCGCGGTGATCTTTCCCGGCTCGGCCGGCTCGGCGCGGGCGGGCTGCGGGCCGCCGTCGCCGCCGTGCACCAGCTCAGCGGGATCATCCGGGCCGAACAGCCGGGTGTTCCGCTCGTGCTGCTCGGTCACAGCTGGGGCTCGTTCATGGCGCAGATGATCCTCAATCGTCACCCGGACGGCTACGACGCGGTAGTGCTCAGCGGCACCGCCTACCGGATGCCGGGCTTCCTCGATGGCGGCGACCTGAACCGCAGGCACAAGAACCTGGGCACGACGGGCGTTGAGTGGCTCAGCCGGGACCCGGCCGTCGCCGCCGCGTTCGTCGCCGACCCGTTGACAACGTCCGTGCCGCTGGCGAAGCTCTTCGGGATCAGGGACGCGGCCCGGCTCTTCGGGCGGCCGGCCCGCGGACTGCCGGAGAAGCTGCCGCTGCTGATCCTGGTGGGAAGCGACGACACCGTCGGCGGGGAGCGGAGCGCCCGCATGCTCTCGAAGGCTTACTCGGAGCGCTCGGGGCTGCGGGACATCCGTTTGATCGTCTATCCGGGGGCGAGGCACGAGGTCTTCAACGAGACCAACCGGGAACAGGTCTTCGCGGACCTGATCGGGTGGCTGGACGAGCGGGTTGCGGCGCGCGAGGATTAGGCTTGAGTCATGCACGGTGAATACAAGGTTCCAGGCGGCAAGCTTGTCGTCGTCGATCTCGAGGTCGTCGATAACACGATCGTCGACTTCCGCTTGGCCGGTGATTTCTTCCTCGAGCCTGACAGCGCGCTCGGCGACATCAATGCCGCGGTGAACGGGCTGTCCGCCGACAGCGACGCGGTGAGCATCGCCGCCGCAGTGAGGTCTGCGCTCCCGGCCGATGCCACCCTGCTCGGTTTCTCCCCGGAGTCGGTGGCGGTCGCGATCCGGCGTTCGCTTGCCCGGGCCAGCAGCTGGCTCGACTACCAGTGGCAGCTCATCCACTCGCCGCGTCCCGTTCCGCCGGTGATGCAGATGGCGCTCGACGAGGTGCTTGCGATCGAGGTCGGCGAGGGGCGCCGCAGTCCCACCCTGCGCATCTGGGAGTGGAACGAACCGGCCGTGGTGATCGGTAGCTTCCAATCCCTGAAGAACGAGGTCGACCCGGTCAGCGCCGAGAAGCACGGCTTCACCGTGGTGCGCCGGATCAGCGGTGGAGGCGCCATGTTCATGGAGGCCGGCTCCGTCATCACCTACTCGATCTACGCCCCCACCGACCTGGTGCAGGGGATGACCTTCGCCGACTCCTACGCCTACCTCGACGAGTGGGTTCTCACCGCGCTCAAGTCGCTGGGCATCGACGCCTACTATCAGCCGCTCAACGACATCACCAGTCCGAAGGGCAAGATCGGCGGGGCTGCCCAGAAGCGCCTCGGCAGCGGCGCCGTGCTGCACCACGTCACCATGAGCTACGACATGGACGGCGAGAAGATGGTGCAGGTGCTCCGCATCGGCCGGGAGAAGCTCAGCGACAAGGGGATCACGAGCGCGGCCAAGCGCGTCGACCCGCTGCGCAGCCAGACCGGCCTGAGCCGGGCCGAGATCATCGACCGGATGAAGCGGACGTTCACCGGGCTCTACGGCGCGGTCAGCGGAGACGTGACCGACGAGGAATACGCCAAAGCAGCGGCGCTGGTCGAGAGCAAGTTCGGCACGGCGGACTGGATCGGTCGCGTCCCGTAGGACGCGCGCCGATCCCGGCGTTCGCGAGAGTGCAGTTTTTGCCCGTTCGCGAGCCGCCAGGGGGCCAAAACTGCACTCTCGCGGGCAGGCTGCGGTCGCGGGCAGGCTGCGGTCGCGGGTGGGCTAGCGGCCGCGGGTCAGCAGGTCCTGGTATTCGGCGTGCAACTCGATCCAGCTGACCACATACGGGCAGACGGGCACCACGGTGAGGTCAGTGCGCACGCGCACGTCGTCGAGGGCCTGCTCGACCAGGATGCTGGCCAGTCGCTGGCCCCGGCGCGCCGGATCCACCTCGACGTGGGTGAACAGCACCTCCGTGCCGTCCACCTCGTAATCGGCGAACCCGGCCGTCTCCCCGTCGATGCGCAGCGTGTAGCGGGCAAGCGCGGGCTCGTGGCGAACGGTGGGGGCCGACGACTCGGTGGCCGCTGAGTCAGTAGTCATCTCTACAGGGTAGGCCGCCTGACACAATGAGGGAATGCCAACCGTGTGGTCCCCGTCCTCTCCCAGCCGTGTCGTCCATGCCGACAACCTCGAGATCCTGCCCGGGCTGCCGGGTGGGGCGTTCACGCTGATCTACCTCGACCCGCCGTTCAACACCGGTCGGAAGCAGAACCGCCAGTCCACGACATCCGTTCGGTCCAATGCCCCGGTGGACTCCGACGCGCTCGGCGCGCACGCGGCCGGCACCATCACCGGCTTCAAGGGCCAGCGCTACGAGCGGATCAAGGGCGACCTGCTCGGTTACGACGACCAGTTCGAGGATTACTGGGCCTTCCTCGAGCCTCGCCTGATCGAGGCCTGGCGGTTACTCGCCGACGACGGCACGCTGTACCTGCACCTCGACTACCGGGAGGCGCACTACGCGAAGGTGCTGCTCGACGCGCTCTTCGGCCGGGACTGCTTTCTCAATGAGCTGATCTGGGCCTACGACTACGGAGCGAAGTCGAAGAATCGCTGGCCGACCAAGCACGACACGATCCTCGTCTACGTGAAGAACCCTGCCGCGTATTACTTCGACTCCACAACGGTCGACCGGGAGCCGTACATGGCGCCGGGCCTGGTCACCCCGGAGAAGGTCGCGAGGGGCAAGCTGCCGACGGATGTCTGGTGGCACACGATCGTGTCGCCGACGGGCAAGGAGAAGACCGGGTATCCCACCCAGAAGCCGGTCGGCATCCTGCGCCGGATGATCCAGGCCTCCAGCAGGGAGGGGGACTGGGTGCTCGACTTCTTCGCCGGCAGCGGCACGACGGGCGCGGTCGCGGCTGCCCTCGGGCGCCGGTTCCTGCTGGTGGACCAGAACCCTGAGTCGATCGCCGTCATGCGGGAGCGGTTCGCGCCGCTGTCCGAGGTGGAGTTCCTCGGCCCGACAATCGCCATCGTCTGATCTCGGCAGATCTCGGCAGATCTCGACAGATCTCGACAGATCTCGACAGATCTCGTCTGATCTCGACAGGCTCGATCACCGCGCCGGTCGCGGGCCGAGCTGCGCGCGCACGGCCTGGCCGGCACAGCGTCCGAGGTCGTCGACCGGCTGGGTGCGCTCGCCGCCGACGGCGTCGAATGCGCCTGCCGGCAGATCATGGACCTGTCAGACCTCGACCTGTCAGACCTCGACCATCTCGACTTCATCGCCCGCGAGGTCATGCCGCAGCTCGCCCGGGTGTAGCGGCTAGGCGGAATCGCGCAGAATCAGTCGGGTCGGCATGATGGTGCGGTGCGGCACGTGTTCATCGCCGGTGAGCCGCCGGAGGAGCGTGTCCGCCATCGCGTAGCCCATTTCCTCGGACGGCTGATGAACGGTGGTCAGGGGGACAGGACCCGAGGTTGCGGCCGGGCTGTCGTCGAACCCGACGATGGCCACGTCCCCCGGCACCGACTTGCCGTACTCCCGCAGAACGCCCAGCGCGCCGATGGCCATCAGGTCGCTGGCCACGAAGAGGCCGTCGACGTCGGGGCACCGCTCCAACAGGCGGCGCGTGGCCGCGGCGGCGCCGGCCGCCGTGAAGTCGCCGTGCTCGACGGCATCCGTCGGCATCCCGACCCGGTTCAGTGTGCGCTCGAACCCGGTCAACCGGTCGATCCCGGCCGGCATGTCGATTGCCCCGGAAATCGACCCGATCCGGTGCCGGCCGATGTCGATCAGACGCTGGGTGCCCAGTTCGGCGCCCGCAGCGTTGTCGACATCGACAAAATAGGCCTCAAGGTCGTCCGCGGTCGACGGGCGACCGCCGAAGACCACCGGCATGGTGGTCTCGAGCTCGGCCACGAAGTCGTCACCGGTGTGGTGCGAGATGATCAGGGCCCCGTCCACGTTGCCCGACCTCAGGTACCGCAGGGTCTTGTGCTGGGGGTCGCTCGAGGCCACGAGCAAGTTAAGCGTGTAATCGCTCTGGTCGAGCCGGCGGGTGATGCCCTGCACGACGGCGGCGAAGTACGGATCGCCGAAGAACCGGGTCATATCCTCCGGCACGACGAGCGCCAGGGCCTGGGTCTGCCGGCTGGCCAGCGAGCGCGCGGCCCGGTTCGGAACATAGTTGAGTTCGTTGACGGCGACGGTGACGGAGGCGACGATTTCGGGACTGACCTTTGTGGACCCGTTCACCACCCGGCTCACGGTCGCCCGGGACACCCCCGCCACCGCGGCCACCATTTCCAGGGTCGGTTGCGGAGGTCGCGCCTGGCGCACACGGGATGTCATGGCGTCATTCTATTTGAACGCATTCATTCCCCGCCTCTTCAGGACAGCGCGCGATTGCGGATGATCTCCGCATAGGCGTGGCCGCTGTCCTTCACCGTGCGTTCCTGCGTCTCGTAGTCGACGCGCACGATGCCGAACCGCATGTCGTAACCCCAGGCCCATTCGAAGTTGTCCATCAGTGACCAGTAGAAATAGCCCTTGACGTCGACGCCGTGGTCGATCGCGTCGAGGACGGCGCCCAGGTGGTCTTTCAGGAACGCGGTGCGCCGCGCATCCGGCACGCTGCCGTCTTCGGCGACGACATCGTCGAAGGCGGCGCCGTTCTCGGTGACGTACAGACTGGTGCCGGCCGGGGCGGCGTAATCGTTGTTCACGCGCACCAGGAGTTCGCGCAGCCCGTCCGGCTGCACCTCCCACTCCATCGCGGTCAGCGGCAGCCCCTGCGGGTGGTAGAAGACGCCGTCGGCCGCCGGGTACGGCGACCGGATGGCCCGGCCCGTCGGAGCCTGTTCGAGCAGCGGATGCCCGGCCGGGCGGTCGCTGACCAGCTCGCCGTGGTAGTAATTCACGCCCAGGCTGTCGATCGGCTGGTTGATCTGGGCCAGGTCACCCTCCTCGATGAAGTCGGCCAGCCCGAATTCCCTGACGTCCTCGAGCAGGTCGTCCGGGTACGCGCCGCGGAAGATCGGGTCGAGGAAGACCCGGTTGAACTGCGCGTCGATGCGTCGCGCGGCATCCACGTCGCCGGAACGGGTCGGATCGACCGGCTTGGCGACGGTGAGATTGAGCGTGATGCCGAGTTGGAGCTGGGGGTCGCGTGTGCGGAGTGCCTCG
This sequence comes from Cryobacterium algoritolerans, assembly GCF_004402785.1. Classification (GTDB taxonomy): domain Bacteria; phylum Actinomycetota; class Actinomycetes; order Actinomycetales; family Microbacteriaceae; genus Cryobacterium; species Cryobacterium algoritolerans. The sequence goes on along the minus strand of NZ_SOFP01000081.1, from coordinate 21,099 downwards.
ACGGCAAGGCCGTGTCCGAGGAGCAGGTGGTGTGCCGCGGCCAGCCCATCGCGCGGGCTCTGCCGTCCGGGCGCGTGGGCTCCTCCCGTGTAGCTGAGGAAGGACGAGCACCAGGGCTCGTTGAGGGTGGTCCACACGTTCACGCGGTCGCCGAGCGCGCCATGCACATTGAGGGCGTAGTCCCGGAACCGGGCCGCCGTATCGCGGCTGGTCCAGCCGCCCTGCTCTTCGAGCGCCTGGGGCAGATCCCAGTGGTAGAGGGTCAGCCACGGTTTGATGCCCGCTCCGAGAAGTTCGTCGACAAGCCGGGAGTAGAAATCGATCCCCTTCGGGTTGACCGGGCCGCCGTCGGGCTGCACGCGGGACCAGGAGGTGGAAAACCGGTAGGTCTGCAGCCCGAGGTTCTTCATCAGCGCGACATCGTCACGATAGCGGTGGTAGTGGTCGCAGGCCGTCTCGCCGTTCTGGCCGCGCAGGACAGCGCCGGGCACCCGGCTGAAGGCGTCCCAGATCGAGTCGGTGCGGCCGTCCTCGTGGGCGGCGCCTTCGATCTGGTAGGCGGCCGTCGCAGCCCCGAAGAGGAAGTCGGACGGGAAGGCTCGGGCATCCGTTGTGGTCATTACCCTATTCTCAGTCAAAATCGGTGGGCGTAGTTCGAACGTGGTCATCCCTTGACCGCACCCTGCATGATGCCGGCGACCAGCTGCTTACCCAGGAAGACGAAGACCAGGATCAGCGGGATGATCGACAGCACGACGCCGGCGAGAACAAGCGAGTAGTCGACGTAGAAGGCGGCCTGAAGCTGCTGCAGTGCCACGGGGAGGGTCGGGTTGCCGGGACCGAGCACGATGAACGGCCAGAAGAAGTTGGTCCAGGTTCCGATGAAGGTGAACAGGGCCAGCATCGCGGCAGCCGGCCGGGCGGCCGGAAGACCGATGTGCCAGAAGCTGAGGATCATGGAGGCGCCGTCCATGCGCACGGCCTCGATCAGCTCGTCGGGCAGGGCGTCGCGCAGATACTGGGTCATCCAGAACACGCCGAACGCGGTGACCATGGCGGGCGCAATGACGGCCCAGAGGCTGCCGGTCCAGCCGAGCTTCGACATGATGATGAACAGCGGCACGATGCCCAGCTGGGTCGGAACGGCCATGGTCGCGATCACAAAGATGAGCAGGCCCTCTCGCCCGCGGAATTTCAGCTTGGCGAAGGCGTAGCCGGCCAGTGTGGAGAACAGCACAACGCTTGCCGAGACGGCCGTGGAAACGATGATGCTGTTGCCGAGGGCGTTCCAGAAGGGGATGCTGTCGATGACGGTCGCGGCGTTGGCGATGAAGTTGCCGCCCGGGATCCACAGCATCCCGTTTTTGTTCAGGGCTGCGGCGTCCTGGCTGCCGATCAAGAACGACCACCAGATCGGGAAGGCAGAGCCCAGCAGGACCGCGATCAGGATCCCGTAGACCCAGACTCCGGGTCGGCGATCGTGGCCGCCGATGATGGTCTTGCTCATGAGATGCCTTTCGCGCGGATGCGCAGCTTTCGGTCGGCGGAGCCCGCGATCCGCCGGGTGATCACAAAGTTGAGGATCGCGATGATGATGATGATCAGAAAGAGCAGCCAGGCCACGGCGGAGGCCCGGCCGAAGTTGCGCTGTCCCCAGCCGAGTTCGTAGATGTAGAGCGTGAGCGTCTGCCACTGGCGGTTCGCCCCGCCCTGGCCGACGTTGTCGAACATGCGTGCCTCGTCGAAGATCTGCAGCCCGCCGATTGTGGAGGTCAGAATGACGAAGATGATGATCGGGCGAAGCAGCGGCACGGTGATCGACCAGAAGGTGCGCAGCCGGTTGGCTCCATCGATGATGGCGGCCTCGTAGTAGTCGCGGGGGACCGCCTGCATGGCGGCCAGGAAGATAAGGGCGTTGTAGCCGGTCCAGCGGAAGTTCACCATCGTGGCGATCGCGAGGTGGCTGGGGATCACGTCAACGTGCCAGCGGATCGGCTCGAGTCCGAGGCTCATGATCCCGCTGTTGATGAGGCCGTACCTGTCGCCGAAGAGGTCATTGAAGATGAGTGCGACGGCGACCGGTGCCACGACGTAGGGGAGCAGCACACCCATGCGCCAAAAGGTCTTGCCGCGCAGGTTGAAGTCGAGCACGGCGGCGATGGCGATTGCAGCCAGGACTTGGGGAACGCTCGAGAGTAGGAAGATGCTGAAGGTGTTGCGCAGGGAGGTCCAGAAGTACGGCTGGGCGAGAACGGTGGCGAAGTTCTTCAGGCCGACGAAGTCGCCCTGGCCGCCGATGAGGTTCCAGTCGTGCACCGATACCCACGCCGTGTAGAGCAGCGGGAAGAGACCCATCACCGTGAAGAGAATGAAGAACGGGGAGATGTAGAGGTAGGGCGAGAAGCGCACGTCCCAGCGGCTGAGCCGGTGGCTGAGGGTAATGCGGCGGATGCTGCGGGCCTTCACCTCGGCGGCGGCGGTAGTCATGGTTGATCCTTGCTTCTGTGTTCGGTGGTCGAGCTTGTCGAGACCGGTGGTCGGGCGTGGCGAGACCAAACCGGTCTCGCCACGCCCGACCACCGCCGGAATCGGCTGGTTAGCCGAGCGCCTTCACGTCGGCGACCCACTGGTTCCATGACTGGTCGGCGGACATCGTGCCGCTCTCGACGCGGGTGAGCGCCTGCTGCATCGCGTCGTTGATCGGGAAGTACTTGACACCCTTGAACGGCGTCACATCGATGGCCGCGGCACGGTTGGCCAGGATCTGGCCGGTCGGCGCGTTGTTGAAGAACGCGTTCGTCGATCCGAGGAGCTTGTCACTCGAGAGAGCGTCGACCTGGCTCGGGAAGGTGCCCTTTGAGGCGAACGCCTTGAGCTGCTGCTCAGGGGCGGTCAGCCACGCGGCGAGCTTCTTGGCTTCGGCCTGGTGCTTGGACTGGTTGGGAACGGTCAGGTACGAGCCGCCCCAGTTGCCGCCGCCACCGGGGAACGTGTCGGCGATGTCCCAGCCGGTGACACCCGCCGCGTTGCCGGAGATCACGCCGAGCATCCAGCCCGGGCAGAGCTGAGTGGCGAAGCCGTTGTTCTGGAAACTCTTGGTCCAGTCGTCGCTCCACTGTGCGAGGTGCGCGGACAGAGTGCTGCTGGCCGCGAGAACGCTCGTGTATGCCTTCTTCACTGCGGGGTTCTCGGTGGCGATGACGGTGCCGTCTTTTTTCTCATACGCGTTGGGAATCTGGTTGACGACGCCCTGCCAGGTTGCTCCGGCCGAGTCGAACCACGGTACGTTCGTGCCGGCGGCCTTGAACTTCGCTCCGGCGGCGTAGTAGCTGTCCCAGGTAGTGCCGAGGAGTTTGGCGACCTCGGCGCGATCGGTCGGCAGGCCGGCGGCCTTGAAGAGGTCGGAACGGTAACAGACGCCCTCCGGGCCGATGTCGGTTCCGTAGGCGATCAGGCGACCCGTGGCATCCGTGGCGGCCTTGGTCTTCCAGTCCAGCCAGCGACCCTTGACGTCGGCCGAGGACAGGTCGGCGAACTGGTCTGAGTACTGCAGGAGCTCCGGCAGCCAGTCGACCTCGATGGCCTCGACGTCGCTCAGGCCGCTGCCGGCGGCGAGCCGGGTGGTGAGGTTGTCACGGGCCTCGTTGGAGGTGGCCGCCTTCTTGTTGACGATGGTCACGTTCGGATTCGCGGCCTCGTACTCTTTGAAGAGGCTGTCGTAGCCGAATTCGTTGAACGTGGCGACGGTCAGTTTCACCTTCGCGTTCGTGGCCTGCTCCGAGCCGGCGCCGGCGGAACAGCCGGTCAGGATCAGTGCGAAGGCTGCTGCTCCGGCGACGGTTGTTGCGATTGTGCTGCGCGGGAAACGCTTCACGGTCACTCCCTTGTGTGCGTGCTGATGATGGGTGGATGCGAGTTCGCGCTCAATCGGTGAGAGCGCTCTCACGCTGGTGATGCTTACGATAGCGGCAGCACTGCCGGTTGTCAAGAGAGCGCTCTCAAGTGACTGGTGACGGTGTGGGCAGGTGAACCCGGGGCGCCGCCGACCGTCGGCACGCCGGGTTCCCGAGCGCCCGCTCTCAGGCTCCGGAGCCGTCCGGCACGCGAACCCTGAGCGACGCAATGCGGCCGTCGCGGCGAAAGACACCGGCACTCAGATCCGCGTCCAGGACGCCGTTCGCCCTCTGGGATTGAGTGCCGTCGGCGAGGTGCGCGACCACCTCGAGCGGGCCACCCCGGCGGAACACGACCGGGACCTGGCAGAAGGTGAACGCGAGCGCGCCCACAGGCAGCTCGATCGTCCTGGGCTGCCCGGAGACGTCCAGGTAGGCGAACGTTCCCGGCGCCGTCGTCCATTCGCCGGCACGCAGCAGGGTGGGGCGCACGACGATTCGACCTGCCTCGACGCGCAAGCCGAGCTCCCCGAGGCGGGTGAGCACCCCTTCCTTGACCTGTCCGGTCATTCCCGGCTGCCTCGCCCCCTGCCCCGCGGGCGTGTGCGAGTAAGGATCGGTCGGGAACGCACCGTACGTGAGGGGGTCCTTGCAGTAGCCGAGGCCTGTCCGCACGTCCTCGTAGGCATCGACCAGCCCGTGGATTGTGGCCTCCTCCGCCCCCTCGGCAACAGCCCGTTCGAGCGTCTCCTGCACCGCGAGCAGCAATTTCGACACCATATGCCAGTAGATGCTGCCGAGGCCCTCGTAGGCGAAGAATGTGCCCGAGCGCCCGGTGAACTCCGCATGTCGGAAGACATCTTCGAAGATCTCAAGGAGTCCTGCCCGGTCGCGCTCGACCAGGTCGTGCAGTGTCGGGTCGGCGCTCAGCCTGTCCAGTTCGTCCGCCACGCCCCCGGCGTTACGGATCTGTGCGGCGAAGTGCATGTCACCCTCCACATCCCGGACGATGATGCTGCGGTCCCCGGCCGCGATGAGGCGGTCAACGAGGGGGCAGCCGGCGGCACGCTCGGCACTGAAGGTGTTGCGGGCGAGAAAGGTCGGCAGATCCTTGTCGGGGTACAGGATGTAGCTGTGTTGGTCGGCGCGGTAGAGCCGGCTGGTGCGCAGGGCGCCCAGCAGGATGAGCGACTCCTGAGGACTGAGCAGCCCGGAGGACAGGATGGCGACCTGGCCCTCGAGCATTTCGGCGAGCCGCCGCACGCCGGCGTTCCCGTCGGCCAGGTCGAGCACGTTGTACGAGTGCACGAGTCCGTCGTCACGGCGGTTGGCGCGCAGGCCGGCGTCGACGAAGAGTAGTGCCAGGCCGAGCAACTCCGAGACGTCGCCGGCGGCGACCACTTCCCGGGCGCCGCTCTGCCCGGCGTACACCCGCCGGCGGTAGGCGGTCCCCGCCTGGCCCAGACCGTCCATGACGACCTTGCGGCGACGAGGGTCGAACCCGTCGGCCAGGGCGTCCGCGTGGCCCGCGAGCACGCCCTGCACCGCGGTCATTAGATCGGTCAGCTCCCTGCTGAGTTCGACGTCGACCGTGAGTAGTCCCTGCAGGAAGGCCAGGTAGCGGCGGAGGTAGGCGAGGGTGACCACCGAGAGGCCCCGGCCGACGAGGGCGTTGTTGGCATCATTCCACTCCGGGCGCTGGGTGGTCATCCAGATTCCGCCGTCGGGCACCAGGTTGACGAGCTTCGCAAGCAGCAGCAGCAGTACTTTTTCGGCCAGCGTCACCCTCACCAGGTCACCGTCGGCGCCGTGCACGAGACGGCCGTCCGAGCCCTCCGCGGCGACCCGCGCGATGATGGTGCGTTCCCGATCCTGATCGAAAGTGATCGTCTTGTATGGGTCTTCGAGGATCTGCGCGTATGGCGCGATCCGGTAGGGCACGTCGGCGTGGGTGAAGGACCTCCGGTTGACGAGCGCGTCAAGGCGCCCCGGGTGGAAACGGTGGGACGTTTCGAGCAACTTGAGCAGATAGATGATCTGGTGGTCGCTCCAGTAGCCGATATTGGACCACGGGTCCTCCGGCTCGGGGACCTCCCAGTCGATGCCCTCCCGGGAGATTCGGTACGGGTTGTAGCCGTCCGCGGTCGTCGCATCGAGGAAGATCGTGACCATCGACTCGACGTATTCGGGGAAGGACCAGGCCAGCGCCTCCCAGTTCTGGAAGATGTCACGCCAGTTGCCCTGGTATTCCAGTCGGCGTGCGCCGTTCTCATCCCGGAGAGTGATCGTGAACTGGTTCCACGGTCGGCTTGGGTCGCCATGCCGCCGGCTGAACGTGAGCGGCAGGTATTCCGTGCAGAGACGCCACAGGTCCACGTCTCCGGAGTCCTGTGCGATCGCCACGAGCTCATCTGCCCGCAGCCGCGCGGGCAGGGTCCCCAGCACCGAGGCGCAGCGCTGTGCGGTTGCGTGGCTCCGCTCTGCGACGAATGCCCGCACGTCTAGCGCCTCGACCGTATAGCCCTCGGCCGGGACGCCGCCGCGCATCGTGTTGAAGAGCACGTTGGCCGTGTGGTGCATCGTCGCGAGCTCATCGCCGCTGTACTGGGTGGCGTCGGTGGCCGCGAGGATCGTCTCGAGGTCGGACCGGGTGCCGGCGATGTCCGCCTCGAGCTCCGCGGCGAGAAGACCCGGGTTGCGCAGTTGTGCGCGGAGGCTGACGACATCCGCCGCATCCTGGTTGACGTCGGCGACGACCGACCACCGCTGCTCGCCGCCGACGGGCAGGGTGAACCGTGCGTGCACCAGGTACGCGCCGCGCTGGCCGCGGATGTCGGTCTCGGCGACGATGCCGCGGCCCCTGGCGAACGACGACACCTGTCCGATTGAGAGCAGGTGTTCTTCACCGGAGAGCCCGACCTGCCAGGCGATGTTGGCCTGCAGGGACTCGCTGGGTTCCGCGAGATCCGAGAGCGTCGCAGTGAGCGTCAGCAGGCCGAGGCCTGTCTGGACGTCGACCTCCGCGCGCTTGTAAGCGTCGAGGAGCACGCTCAGTTCGTTCTGCGTTTTCTTCCCCGCCCCGGCGGGCAGGATATTGACCAGTCCGTCGAGGAGGTCCAGGTTGAGGGGCTCGTCCGCAAGCGACGTCAGGACGCAGCCGCGCACGACGCCGAAGCGGGCACTCGTCTGCCAGGTCACTCGCAGGCGCAGGGCAAGATCCGGCCGGGTCTCCTCGAAGACGAGGGTCGTTCCCAGGCTGTCCTTGTACAGCGTGCGCTGTACGGCCAGATCGCCGGGTCGGAGCTCTGCGAATGGCTGCCAGTGGGCGATCGAACCGCCCTGAAGCCGCACGAGGACGACGCTCAGCCCTCCCGTGCGACCGGCGCTCTCCGTTACCTTGTCGTCCGTGTAATACGGGAACAGGGCTCGTTCAGCGTCCACTCGGCCGGCCGTCAGGCCTCCGGTGCTCGAGATGAAGAGCCAGACATCGCTCGCGCCGACGAGGGTCATGAAGAACGGCGGCATCTGGTCGTAGTCCGTGATGCGGTAGAACAGGCGTCCGTCGAGATCGACCGGGCCGCCTCCGACGATGCCCTCTGAGTTACCCGGCACGCTGCCCGCGACGGTGTGCAGGGCGATGGTCTCGATGGGCATGCGATCCTCCAGTGGACTGGCCGGCGGATGCGCCGGGTGAGTGCTCAATCCTCTCACCTGAGAGAGCGCTCTCACACTCAGCCTGCCACACCACGCCCGTTGGTTCAAGGGCCGCCCAGGCGTCCTAGGGCACCGGGCGGCCCCAGGTCGAACCCGGTTAGGCGAACGCCGCCACGGCCGCGGGGATCAAGTCTTCGCCCGAGACCAGATGCAGGATGCGGCGCTCGGCGCCGCCGCCGGTAATCAGTTCGGCCAGCACGGCCGCGACGTCTTCGCGGGGAACGGTCGCCCGATCCTCCGCGAGGCCGGGGCCGGCGGGGCTCAGGCGCACCCGGCCGGTTCCCGCGTCGTCCACCAGTCCGCCGGGGCGAACGATCGTCCAGGCCAGGGGGCGCCCGATGAGGTCCTCCTCGGCCGCCAGTTTGGCCTGAAGGTAGCCCAAGAAGTCAGCCGGGACGTCTTCGGGGATCCGGCCGTCGCGCACTTTCTCCGTGCCTGTCGAGGAGATCTGGATGATGCGGGCCACGCCGGCGGCCTCCGCGGCGTCGGCCAGGAGCACGGAGCCGCCGAGGTCCACGGCCTTCCTGCGCTCTTCACTCCCGCCCGCACCGGCACCCGCGGCGAAGACTGCGACGTCGGCGCCGGAGAGCAGGGCGGCCACCTCGGCCGTCGATGAGTCCTCCATGTCGATCACGACCGGCGTCGCCCCGTCGGCCGTGAGGTCGGCGCTCTGGCTGTCGCTACGAATCAGGCCTACGACCTCGTGCCCGTGCCGGGTCAACTCCCTGGTGAGGTGCCGAGCGATTTTTCCGTGTCCACCTGCAATAACAATACGCATCTGAAGGATAACGCCGGGGGCGCTTGGTTCATTCCCACCAGGCGGCGGATCCGACGGAGATCGACCTCGAGCGGTATGCCCGGAGCAGAACCTCCGTGGCATCGGCGCGAACGCTAATTGGCCTTGGCCGGGTCCGCGCGCGTGAACTCGTCGGAGTCGATTCCAGGTTCGATCAGGGCACCCATGGTGTCGGCAGCGCGCTGGGCATCCCTGGTGAGTTCGGCCTGCTCGGCGGCGTGCGCATCGGCCGCCTCCTGGAGCGCGGAGGTCTTCCGCAGCGGCGGTGCCTTGAGGAAGAAGCTCAGCAGGAACGCGATCAACACGACAACCAAGCTCACCCAGAACACGGTGAGGGCGGCGTCGTTGAAGCCGACGAGGAACGGCTGGGCCAGGCGAGGGTCAGCCGCCTTGAGGAAGGACGTGTCCCCGTCGAGGGCACCGCCGATGCCGCTCGGGTTCGCCAGCAGCCTGAGGATGCCCGCGTTCGCCGGATTCGCCTGGACGGCAGGGTCGGTTGCGGCGGCCTTGACGCCCGCCAGTAGCGTCTGGTCGCCGAAGGCCGATGCGAGGGTGTCCGGAATGCGGGTGAACAGCACCGAGAACAGCACGGCGGTGCCCAGGGTTCCACCGATCTGGCGGAAGAAGGTCGACGCGCTGGTTGCGACGCCGATGTCGCGGGGGCCGACCGAGTTCTGGCTGGCGATGGTGAGCGTCTGCATCAGCTGGCCGAGTCCAAGGCCGACCAGGAGCATCCCGATCATCATGAACCAGACCGGCTTGTCGGCGGTCGAGAAGGTGAAGAGCAGGAATCCGGCCGACATGAAGGCCGTTCCGACGGTCGGGAAGATCTTGTACCGGCCGGTTCGCGCGATGATCTGGCCGCTGACGATCGACGAGATCATCAGGCCGAGGATCATCGGCAGCATCATGAACCCGCTCTCGGTCGGGTTCGCACCGTCGACGAGCTGCAGGTAGAGCGGAACGGTCATCATGGCGCCGAACATGCCGAACCCGACGAAAACGCCGAGCACGGTGGCCATCGAGAACGTCGGCGACGTGAAGAGCTTGAGCGGGATGAGCGCGTCGTCGCCCATCATTCGCTCGGCCAGGATGAAGGCGACGATGCCGAATGCGCCGATCGCGTAGCAGGCAATCGAGGCCAGCGAACCCCAGCCCCAGGTGCGTCCCTGTTCGGCGACGAGCAGCAGCGGCACCGCGGCCAGCACGACGGTCACGGCGCCCCACCAGTCGATGCGCACCGGGCGCGTGAAGTGCGGGACGTGCAGGAACTTGAGCACAATCGCGAGCGCGACGATGCCGATGGGGATATTGATCAGGAAGACCCAGCGCCAGCCGGTGACGCCGAGGATCGTCGTCGCACCGGAGAGTACTCCGCCGATCAGCGGGCCGATCACGCTCGAGACGCCGAAGACGGCCAGGAAATAGCCCTGGTACTTCGCGCGTTCCCGGGGCGCGAGCATGTCGCCCATGATCGTGAGGGGGAGGGCCATCAGCCCGCCGGCGCCCAGGCCCTGGATCGCGCGGAACACGGCCAGCTCGTACATCGAGTTCGCCATGCCGGCCAGCAGGGAGCCGACGAGGAAGACCGTGATCGCGATCAGGAACAGCGGGCGGCGGCCGAAGATGTCACTGAGTTTGCCGTAGATCGGAGTGCTGATTGTCGACACGATGAGGTATGCGGTCGTCACCCAGGCCTGCAGGGCCATGCCGTCGAGGTCGTCGGCAATGGTGCGCATCGAGGTTCCGACGATGGTCTGGTCGAGTGCTGAGAGAAACATCCCGGCCATCAGGCCGAAAATGACAAAGAGGATCTGCCGATGGTTCATCAGCGGGGCGGCGGTGGCGGGGGCGGGAGTTTGCATCGTGTGCAAAGTTACACGACCGGCAATGAATCTTCAACCATCCTGCGGCCCGTCCGGAGAGGCCGATTCACCTCCCGGGACTATGCTCAGCGATGTGGGGCAAGAACAGCAACCAGGGGTGTCGCGGTCGGTGCGCAGGCGGCGCATTGTCGGGTTGACCCTTCTGGCCGTGCTGCTGGCCGGTGGCGCGCTCGTGATCGGCACGATCTCCGGCCGTGCGCCAACCTCCCTGGCCGGCGCTGTGACCAGGACCGGCCCGGCGACGGCCCCGCTGCCGATGCCCACTCCACAGCCCACTTCGACCGGGCCGGCGCGGCCTCCGCCGACGGGTTCGCAGCATCCGGCCGTCGTGCCCACCTTCAACCGGTCGGCCCGATCCATCGACGGCCCCACCAGCCTGTGGGTGGTCGTCGACAAGATCCTGCCGTTACAGCCGGCCGACTACACCCCACCCGACCTGGTCGAGGTGCCGGTACCGCACATCTGGAGTCCATTGCTGCGTGCGGAGGCGTCCAAAGCCGTCGTCGCGATGTTCGCCGCGTTCACGACCGAAAAGGGGCTGCAACTCCAGTCGCACAGTGCATACCGCAGCTACTCGACCCAGCTCGATGTCTACAACAAGGACGTTGCGGCCAACGGCCAGGCCTTCGCCGACACGAGTACGGCGCGCCCGGGAACGAGCGAGCACCAGACGGGACTGGCCATCGACATCAGCGCGCTGCCCGGGGATTGTTCGCTCGATCCCTGCTTCGGGACCACCGCGCACGGCCAGTGGCTGGCGCAGAACGCGTGGCGGTTCGGGTTCCTGCTGCGGTACCCGGCCGACAAGGTCCAGATCACGGGCTACGCCTACGAGCCATGGCACTTCCGGTATGTCGGGGTCGACCTGTCGACCGAAATGCACAACTCCGGCGTGACCACACTCGAGGAGTTCTTCGGCCTGCCGGCGGCACCCGGATACCACTGATCCAACGCCCGTGCATGGGTTTCGGATGCTGTGCACAGGCTTCTGCCATCCGGACGTGATTGGGTCTTGGGTCCCCTCAAGCTACCCAGAAACGATTTTGTGCGCCCCGAATCTCCCAGTGAAACCCGTATCCGTTCGCGCCACCGCGTGGAGAAGAAAGCACGACCGCGGCGCGTCCTGCTCGCCGGAAGCGCCGCGGCCGCCTGTGCCGCCGTCGCCATCTCGGTGGGCTTCGCCACCGGTGGCAACGCGCTCGGTGCCGGCGCACCTGCCCCCACCCGGACGGCGCCCCTAGCGGCGGCCCCCGCGGTGCCGGTCGAGCAACCGAAGCCTGTCGTGCACAGCAGCATCAGTGCTCCCGACGGGGCGTCTGTCGGCCCGGTAACCGGCGGCACGACCGTGACCGTGAGCGGTACCGACCTGGCCGGCGTGGCGAGCGTGAGTTTCGGCGGGAACCCCGGCGCCGTCGTCTCCGCCACCGAGACGACAGTAACCATCACCACCCCACCCGCCACAGACCTGGACACCGGACCCGTCGCGGTCGAACTCTTCGACCGAGCCGGCGCGACGATTCCGGTCGACGATGCCGGAACGGACACCCCGTCCGCCGACGTCCCTGCCGCCGCTTCCGCAGGGGCATCCGTCGCTTCGGTCCCCGTCACCGGTTCGGCCGCTCCCGCCGCACCGGTTCGGACCGCATCTGCGCCGGTGCCGGCCGCCGCGCCGGCCGCGAGCACAGGTGGCACGGCCCCGCTGACCTTCAACTACGTCCCAGACCCGCGAATCACCGCGCAGACAAGCTACGCGCTGGCCCACTGGGACGACTACAACACCGAAGAGTTCGGTTCCATCGGCAGCAACGACTGCGTCAACTTCACCAGCCAATCCCTCCTGGCCCGAGGCTGGACGATGGATGCCGACTGGTCCTTCGACACCAACAGTCTCCAGTACAGCCCGGCGTGGGCGAGTTCGACCGCATTCGCCGCTTACCTGGCCGCTCACCCGGAGCGGGCAACCCCACTCACGGACAAGCAGCGCAACCTTGTCAAGGTCGGCGACATCGTGCAATTCGACTGGGACGATTCCGGCGACCGCGACCACACCGGGATCGTGACCCGAGTCGAGAGGGGCGGGCGAACCGCTCGAATCTATTACGCAGGTCACACCTCGAATACCGACTACCAGTCGGTGGACGAATCCCTCCGCGACGGCGGTGGGACGGTCTCCTTCTGGAGCGTCAAGTAGCGTACGGAACCGGCTCGGACTCACAGGCGGCGCCGTGAAATTCCCTCGCAAGTGTGCTTATCTGGATGTATCCTTCCTCTACCGAATTGAGTCTTTTGTGTTGCTAACCCGGCGTTTCCGCATCGGCGTCGTCGTGCTGGTGCTCGGTGGCCTTGTCGCCGGAACGGCGGCTGTCGCCTCCCTCGGCGACGACGAACCCTCGTCCGCAGCCCGGGCCGAGGGTGCGCGAGACACCGTGGCCGGCAAGAGCTCGGCGTCGAAGGCCCCGACCGCCACGCCGCGTGCCGCCCCGGCCGACGCCGGCGCGCCGGTCGCGGTCGCCCAGCCGAAACCGACCCCGGCCACTCCAGGTGCCGAGGCGCAGGTGGCCTACTTGCTCGCGCACTGGACCAGCTACAACACGGCCGACTACGGCGTCGTCGCCGAGAACGACTGCGTCAACTTCACCAGCCAGTCCCTCATCCAGCGCGGCTGGGCAATGGACGACGCCTGGTGGTCGAAGGGCAAGGGCGGCTCGTTCACTCACTCGGCGGCCTGGATTAGCTCCACCGCCATGATGAGGTACCTCGCAAGCTCCGGCCGGGCAACCGAACTCACCGATGACCAGCGCGATGAGGTCAAGCTCGGCGACATCGCCCAGTTCGACTGGGACAATTCCGGCGACCGCGACCACACCGGCGTCGTCACCCGGATCGAAGGCTCAGGCGACAACGTCGAGATCTTTTACTCCGGCCACACCGACGACACCGACTACCGCTCGGTCGATTACGCGATCACCGAGAAGCACCCGGGCGCGACGGCATACTACTGGAGCATTCCCTAGCCACGACGTATCCGGGGTCTCCTGAGAAAGCGGAGGCCTTCGGCTGCCACCCGGGCGCGAAGCGCCCCCACAGCTCGACAGGCTCGACAGGCTCGACAGGCTCGACAGGCTCGACCTCCGCTCAGGCGATGGCCGCGTCCACGATCGCCTTTGCCTCGATCTGCACCTGGCGCAGGTGCTCCTCGCCCTTGAACGACTCGGCGTAGATTTTGTAGACGTCTTCGGTGCCGCTGGGCCGGGCCGCGAACCAGGCGTTCTCGGTGACGACCTTGACCCCGCCGATCGCCGCGCCGTTCCCGGGGGCGTGGCTGAGCTTGGCGATAATCTTCTCGCCGGCGAGTTCGGTGGCCGTGATCGCTTCACCGTCCAGCTTGCCGAGCTGGGTCTTCTGCGCCGGCGTTGCCGCGGCATCCACCCGGGCGTAGGCCGGCGCACCGAAATGCTCGGCCAGCTCGGCGTATCGCAGGCTCGGGGACTTGCCGGTCACGGCGAGGATCTCCGAGGCGAGCAGGGCGAGCAGGATACCGTCCTTGTCGGTGGTCCAGACGGTCCCGTCGAAGCGCACGAAGCTCGCACCGGCGCTCTCCTCGCCGCCGAACGCGACCGAGCCGTCGATCAGGCCGGGCACGAACCACTTGAACCCGACCGGGACCTCCCAGAGGTCCCGGCCGAGGAACCCGGCTACCCGGTCGATCATGGTCGACGAGACCAGTGTCTTGCCGATCTGGGCATCCGCGCGCCAGCCCTCGCGGTGGCTGTAGAGGTAGTCGATGGCCACGGCCAGGAAGTGGTTGGGGTTCATCAGGCCGGCGTCCGGCGTAACGATGCCGTGACGGTCGGCGTCCGCGTCGTTGCCGGTGAGGATGTCGTAGTCGTCCTTGTGGGCGAGCACGGATGCCATCGCGGACGGGCTTGACGGATCCATCCGGATCTTGCCATCCCAGTCCACGGTCATGAATCGCCAGGTCGGGTCGACCTTGGGGTTGACGACGGTCAGGTTGAGCTCGTACCGGTCACGGATCGCGCCCCAGTAGCCGACGCTGGCCCCGCCGAGCGGGTCGGCGCCGATCCGGATGCCGCTCGCCTTGATCGCGGCCATGTCGATGATGTTCTCGAGGTCGTCGACGTAGTGGCCGCGAAAGTCGTAGGTCTCGACCGCGCTCGGCTCGCTCATCTTCACGTCGTGCAGGCCGCCCGCGATGAGCTCGTTCGCCCGGTTCGCGATCCACGAGGTGGCGTCGCTGTCGGCCGGCCCGCCGTGCGGCGGGTTGTACTTGAAGCCGCCGTCGGAGGGCGGGTTGTGGCTCGGGGTGACCACGATCCCGTCGGCCTCGTCACTGTTCCCGGCGCGGTTGTAGGCGAGGATCGCGTGCGAGAGTGAGGGGGTGGGCACGTAGTCGTCGAACTCGTCGACGAGCACGCGCACGCCGTTTGCGACGAGCACCTCGAGCGCGGTCGTGTAGGCCGGGCCGCTCAGCGCGTGCGGGTCGGTGCCGATGAAGAGCGGCCCGGTGATGCCCTGCTGGGCGCGGTACTCAACGATCGCCTGGGTGGTCGCGATGATGTGGTCCTCGTTGAAGGCCGTGTTCAGCGAACTGCCCCGATGGCCCGAGGTGCCGAAGGCGACGCGCTGGGCTGGCACCGAGACATCCGGTTTCAGGTCGTAATACGCCTTCACCAGCGCGTCGACGTCGATCAGGTCAGATTCCTGGGCCGGGGTGCCCGCTTGTGCTGTCATGGGTCCCAGTCTTGCACTGCAAGTAGGCTGTGAGCCATGTCGGAGACGCGCAATGCCTGCTATAGCTTCCTCGGCCCGGCCGGCACGTTCACGGAAGCGGCCCTCGCCCAGGTGCCGGAGGCCCATGGGAAGGCGTGGCGCGCGGTCAACAATGTCGGCGAGGCCCTCGCCGACGTCGTCTCCGGGCGCAGCGTCGCGGCGATGATCGCCATCGAGAACTCGGTCGACGGTGGCGTGTCCGCCACCCAGGACGCCCTCGCGAGCGTGCCGAACCTGCGCATCATCGGCGAGTACCTCGTTCCGGTGAACTTCGTGCTTGTCGCCAGGCCGGGCACCGAACTCGCCGACGTGCGGGTCATCAACGCGCACCCCGTCGCCTACGCCCAGTGCCGTAACTGGCTCGAGGCCACACTGCCGCACCACGGCCACATCCCGGCGTCGAGCAACGTGACGGCCGCGTCAGCCCTCCTCGACGGCCACCAGGCGGATGCCGCGATCGCGCCGATCGGAATTGACAGGCGCTACAACCTGGCCGTGCTCGCGACCGGGATCGGAGACAATCCCCACGCACTCACCCGGTTCGTACTCGTCAGCCGGCGCACGTCAATTCCGCCCCGCACCGGCGCCGACAAGACCAGCGTGATCGTTGAGTTGCCGGAGGATCGCCCCGGATCGCTGCTGGACATGCTCGAACAATTCGCCACCCGGGGCGTCAACCTCAGCCTGATCCAGTCGCGTCCGATCGGGGATGCTATGGGGCGGTACCGGTTCGTGATCGACGCCGACGGCCACATCCAGGATGAACGCGTCGCCGACGCGCTGCTCGGCCTTCGCCGGTTCAGCCCGAAGGTGTTATTCCTTGGCTCGTATCCTCGAGCGGACAAGCGGCCGATCGAGTTCACCTCGCACTACGACGACGAAGTGTTCATCGGCGCGAGGGAATGGTTGAGGGACCTGGTCGGTGACGCCGGGGCCGACCGCGCCCCAACCAACCCTGCCCCGACCGCCGGTGAGGCGCAGGTCTGACCGGCGCCCCCAGCCGTGCTCAGGCGTCGGCCGGCATCCGCACCGTCAGCGCGCCAGGGTCGGCACGGAACGAGGCCGCACGCACCGTGCCGAACTCGTCCCCGTCGATCTCAAATTCCTGCGGCTGCTCGAGTACGATCCGGATGCCGGCGCCGCGCAGCGTCGTCATCACCCGTTCGTTGCTCGATTCGGTCCGATCGATGATCCTCCGGCCAGCGGCCGAACGGCGAAGCACCCCGTTCTCCCAGGTCACCCGGCGCCAGATCGTGAGCCAGCCGAGGAAGCCCTTCGGCTGCAGCACCGCGATGTCGAGGATGCCGTCGTCAACGCGGGCGTCCGGCAGGAATTGCATGTTCCCGGGCAGAAGGCCGCAGTTGGCGACCAGGATGGTGCTCACGTGCGCCGGCCGGTCGGTGCGTCCTTCCACGCTGTACCGGATCCGGAACGGCTTGGCTGTGGGGATGACCCGCGCGCCCGCGTCGACGTAGGCGAGCCAGCCCATCCGTTTCTTCAGGTCGGCACTGGTGCTGGCGATCATCCGGGCGTCCAGGCCGATCCCCGCCATCACGAGGAAGACATGCTCGACGGCGGCGCCTGACTCGGTCGTGACGCTCGCCACTCCGACGTCGACGGCCTTGTCGGTCCCGGTGAACGCGATCGTGGCCGACTCGTCGAGGCTCGACAGCGGCAGCCTCAGGTTGCGGGCCAGGAGATTCCCTGTGCCCGCAGGCACGATGGCCAGTGCGATCCCGGTGAGCCGGAGAACCTCTGCCACTGCGCGGACCGTGCCGTCTCCGCCGGCCGCAAGCACGACGGATGCGCCCTGATCCACGGCGAGCCGGGTCGCTTCGTAGCCCGGATCGGCCAGGGAAGTCGGGAACCAGAGGCTCTCGTCCCAGCCCGCGGCGGACGCGGCTCCGGCCACGCTCACCCGCAGTCTTGCCAGGTCGACCTTGATCGGGTTGTAGACGACGGCAGCGCGCAAAGCTCTTTCGGTCTGACCGGGAGTATTCACGGGGCAAGGCTAGCAAGGTGCCCCGGTGGGCGCTTGTAGACTGGCCAGCGTGATTGATCCTGTGCTGCTGCGAGAGAATCCCGACCTCATCAAGCGTTCCCAGGCGGCGCGCGGTGCGTCCGTCGAGGCGGTTGATCGTGCCCTCGAGGCCGACACCGAACGGAGGGCGTCGATCCGGGCCTTCGAGGACCTCCGCGCGTCGCAGAACCAGTTCGGCAAGCGGGTCGCGTCGGCCCCGGCCGCGGAGAAGAAGGCGCTCGTCGCCGAGGCCCAGGCCCTCGCGGCGCAGGTGAAGGTGGCCGGCGTTGCCGCGGGCGACGCGGAGACGGCGTTCACCTCCGTGGTACGCACAATCGCGAACCCGATCATCGACGGTGTCCCGGCCGGCGGGGAAGACAACTTCCTCACCCTTCGCACCCACGGCGAGATCCCCGTCTTCGACTTCGAGCCGCGCGACCACCTCGAACTCGGCGAACTCCTCGGCGCGATCGACATGGCCCGCGGCGCCAAGGTTTCCGGCTCGCGCTTCTACTTCCTCAAGGGAATCGGCGCCCGCCTGGAGATCGCGCTGATGAACATGGCCCTCGACCGTGCCCTCGCTGCCGGTTTCATCCCCCTGATCACCCCCACTCTTGTGCGGCCCGAGATCATGGACGGCACCGGCTTCCTCGGCGAACACGCCGATGAGATCTACTACCTGCCCGCTGACGAGCTCTACCTCACCGGAACGAGCGAGGTAGCACTGGCCGGTTACCACTCCGACGAGATCCTCGACCTGGCCGACGGGCCGCTCCGTTACGCCGGCTGGTCGACCTGCTACCGGCGGGAGGCCGGTTCGGGCGGCAAGGACACCCGCGGCATCATCCGGGTGCACCAGTTCAACAAGCTCGAGATGTTCACCTACGTGCTGCCCGAGAACGCCGAGACCGAGCACGAGCGCCTCGTGGCCCTGCAGGAGGACATGCTCCAGTCGCTCGGGCTGAGCTACCGGGTGATCGACGTTGCCGCCGGCGACCTTGGGTCGAGCGCGGCCCGCAAGTTCGACATCGAGGCGTGGGTGCCCACCCAGAACGCCTACCGCGAACTCACCAGCACGAGCAATTGCACCACCTACCAGGCCAGGCGCCTGGACATCCGTTACCGCACCAATTCCGGCAAGACGGCCCCCGTGGCCACCCTGAACGGAACCCTCGCGACCACACGCTGGATCGTCGCGATGCTGGAGACCCACCAGCAGGCGGACGGTTCGGTGCTCATCCCGGAGGCCCTGCGGCCCTGGCTGGGCGGTCTCACCGTGATCGAGCCCGCGCCGTGAGCCTCGATGCGGTGACCGTGACCAGCCCGGGCACGACGGATGCGCCCTGGCTGGTGGCCCTCGACATCGACGGCACGACCATGCACGAAGACGGGACGATCAGCGCGCGGGTGCTCGACCAGGTGCGGCGCCTCGACGCGGCCGGCCACGAGGTCATGCTCGCCACCGGACGTTCCGCCGCGACCACATTGCCCGTGCTCGATCGCCTCGAGATCGCTCCGCGCTTCGTCGTCTGCTCCAACGGAGCGATCACTCTGCATCGCGACCCCGATTCGCCCACCGGGTACCGGCGCGAGTGGGTCGAAACCTTCGACCCGACCGAGGTTCTCCTCTCGATCAGGTCCCACCTCGCCACCGCCCGTTACGCCGTCGAGGACGAGCACGGCTACTACCGCTACACCGAGCCGTTCCCGGACGCGACCATCGGGCTGGACAGTGAACACGTCGACTTCGACGACCTGCTTCGCCATGCCGCGACCAGGGTCGTGGTGATCTCGCCCGATCACGACATGGACGATTTCCTCCGGGTCGTCGACCGGATGGGGCTCAACCGGGTGAGCTATGCGATCGGCTGGACCGCCTGGCTGGACATTGCCCCCGACGGCGTCAACAAGGCCACCGCCATGGAACGGGTGCGCGCCGAGATCGGCATCCCCCGGGACCGGGTGATGGCGGTCGGCGACGGCCGCAACGACATCGAATTGCTGCAATGGGCGGCCGTCCACGGCCGCGGCGTGGCGATGGGGCAGGCGCCGGACGAGGTCATCGCCGCGGCCGGCGAGACCACCGGGGCCGTTCAGGATGACGGCCTCGCGTTCGTGCTGAGCAGCCTGTAGCCTCGCCGAGCCGCCGGCCAGCATGCCGCTGGCATTCTGGAGGGTGGGTCATCGGCTAGAATCGGTCGATATTCGCCTGTATTGATCGCGTGCTCTCTGCGCTGTCATGCAGCGAACGGGAGGGCTGTCCGAGCGGCCGATGGAGCCAGTCTTGAAAACTGGTGGGCAGAGATGTCTCGTGGGTTCGAATCCCACGCCCTCCGCACCTGGATGCCGCACTCCGGCACACGACGAAGGGATCAGAGTGAGCGACCAATTGCGCCCCCGCTCTAAACGGTCGCGGAAGCTCTCGACCTTCGCCAGGCACGGTCGGCTGAGCAGGTCCAACCCGGTCGTCACCGTGGTGAAGTTCCTCGCGGCGGCCATCGCCGTCGTGCTGGTCAGCGGCGTGTCCGTCGCCGCCCTCGCCACCTACGACGTCGCCGCGAGTGTGAAACCCAGCGTGCACCTGGCCAACGAGACGAAGGGCCCTGTTCCCCAGATCGGGGCGATCCCCGGCGGTGTGAACCTGCTTGTGGTCGGCAGCGACAGCCGAAAGGGACAGGACCCCGTTTTCGGAGCGGTGGATTCCACCGGCGACCTGAACGACGTCACGATGCTGCTGCACATCTCCGCCGATCACAGCAACGCGTCGGTGATCAGCTTTCCTCGCGACATGTTCGTGCCCATCCCGGCCTGCCCCGACCCGAAGGGTGGCACCTTCAATTCGATGAGCCGGCAGAAGATCAACACCACGCTTACCTACGGTGGCCTGGCCTGCACCGTGCTCACCGTGGAGAAACTGACCGGCCTGGACATCCCGTTCGCCGCCGAGGTGCAGTTCAGTGGGGTCATGGCCATGTCCACCGCGGTCGGCGGAGTACCGGTCTGCGTGGCCGAGGAGATCCAGGACGAGTACACCGGAACCTTCCTGACCCCGGGCATGCACACGCTCGAGGGCGTCGCAGCCCTGCAGTTCCTGCGCACCCGGCACGGCGTCGGGGACGGCAGTGACCTGACTCGGATCAACAACCAGCAGGTGTTCATGTCGGCGCTCGTGCGCACGATCAAGAGCGCCGACACCCTCTCCGACCCGCTCAAGGTGTATTCCCTGGCCAAGGCGGTGACGGCGAACATGAACCTGTCGGCGAGCCTGAACAATGTGTCGACACTCGCCTCAATCGCGGTGGCGCTCAAGGGCATCCCTCTGGACCAGGTCGTGTTCGTGCAGGTTCCCACCGGTGGCACCACGGGCGGCGTGGTTCCCCTGCAGTCGGACTTCGACGACCTGTTCACCGCCGTTGCCGCCGATCAGCCGCTCAAGCTGGGCGGCAGCACCGGTCGCGGCGCGACCCTGGACCCGACCGCAACACCGGCACCGTCGGCAACACCGGCACCGTCGGCACCGACGGATCCGGCGCCAACCGCGACGTCCGCCACCACGCCCGACCCTGCTGCGACGACACCGGGCGTCACCGTGCTCCCCAAGTCGGCGACCGGCCAGACGGCGGGGGAACTCACCTGCTCCGTCGGCCGCACCCTCGAAAACCAGTAGTGATCCGGGCGGCAGTCGCCCGTGTTAATCGGATGCCGTGAGTGAGGTTATGATTGCTGAGGTGTGTTTGTGTTGCAGGCACCGAGGAGACGTCGCATAGTACGGCTTAGTGCACCACCCTGCTAAGGTGGAGTACCCTTCACGGGGTACCGTGGGTTCAAATCCCACCGTCTCCGCACAATGGGTTGTTCCTGGAACTGGGTGAATTCGTTCCTAGAACTACCCCCAAAAAGAATGGCCTCCGAGATTTCGGAGGCCATTCCTTGTTTGCGGAGCTATTTTCCGTGTGCCGACGGGCGGTTTTGCCTTGGATGCCCTCGGGATTACGGGCG
>NZ_SOFP01000054.1 GCF_004402785.1 Cryobacterium algoritolerans | reverse complement strand
GCGCATTCCCCAAATCCAACGTCGTGGAGGGGCATTGCCTGGCCTGATTTTTATCGCTCTTTTGGCAGGAAACCAGCCGCTAACTTGGCCGGTTTCCTGTGCCGAAACGACCTACAAAGAGTTGATCACACACAGATCAGGCGGTTCGGTGCGCAGATTCGTGTTATTCGATAGATCCCCCTGTGGTGCGTGGAAGACGTCTGCCACGGACCGAACTCGGCCGGAACATCACGCCACGGCAGGCCGCACCGGTAACGGTAGATAATGCCCTCGATCACCCGGCGGTCGTCACGGAACGGCCGACCCCGCCGCCCTACCGACGTCGACAGCAACAACAGGGCGATCAGTGCCCACTGGGCATCACTCAAAACAGCTTTAGGAGACACGCCCTAGTAGTCGGTGTTTCCGAGCGATGGCCGGGGTAAGAAACGCGCGGTTGACTGGGCGTGCGCATGCAGCTCCAATATTATAAGTTCGTTGATTCCAGTTCTCAGTTGGCTGCGGGGAATGTATAGGGTGCTCTGAGGTCCTCGCGACCAGTAGCGTCCGAGGTTGAATCCGTTGATCCAGGCGATTCCCTTTCCCCATTCAGAGGTATCGAGGAAGAGATCGGTACTTGCGGACAGGGTGAATTCGGTCTTCGAGAAGCTCGGCCCCATCGGGTCTAAATTCAGGGTGGGAATGCCGGCAAAGAGGGATCCGTCAATTGCGGTGAGGTCCAGACTGAGGACCTCCCAATGCACCAGTTCTTCACCGTTGAGAGTGATCGGTCCAATTACTCCTTTTGGCTCTCCAATACGGGTGCCATAGGAGACTCTGCCAAGGTCCTCCACGAGCAGTTCCAGGATGTCGCCCGCAGGCAACGCAATTGCTCTCTCTCTGTTGTCACGGTTAAGTGCTCCGACGCTTGTGCCGTCGATCGACACGAGCGCGCGATCACGGATCTCTGCGAGACGTAAAATCCCCGAGCGGGCGATCTTGTCGTCGGAATGGTTCAGAGTGGTTCTGTAGATGCAGAGGCCACGGTATTGCTCAGTGTGATCCATCGTTGGTGCGTGTTCAAATACTCTCCATCTGCCAAGTTTCTCGCGCACGTCGGTCAGCGGAACCGTGATTTGGAACGGCGTTTGAAAGGCGGGTGCGTTTGTTGCTGACGCTGGGACACAGGCAGGGAGCTGTGAATAACGGCCGATGACTTCGCGGAATGCGTGGTATTTCTCAGTTGGGTATCCGGCTTCGTCAAGGGGGGCGTCGTAGTCGTAGGAGGTGACTTGGGACTTGTAGGTGCCTTTGTCATTCGCGCCGTTGCTGAATCCGAAGTTCGTGCCGCCATGGAACATGTAGATGTTGACGGATGCGCCTGCGGCTAACATCAAATCGAGTTCGTGGGCCGCATCCGCAACGGGGGTCGTGTGGTGGTGTTCGCCCCAATGGTCGAACCATCCGTCCCAGAATTCGGAGCACATGAGCGGGCCTGTGGTTTGGTGTCGGCGTAGCGTTGCGAGTCGCTCATTGCTTCGGGAGCCAAACGAAGCAGTTCGGTGCAATTCGGGGAGGCTGCCGTCGTCGAGCATCTGGTCGGTCGACTGATCGACCGTCGTGAGGGGCACGGTGATACCAAGGTCATGGGCCATAGCGACTAGAGCCTGGAGGTATGGTTTATCGGCCCCGTAGGCTCCGTACTCGTTTTCGATTTGAAAGAGAATGACGGGCCCTCCTCGATCGATCTGGGCAACCGAGATGATGGGGAGCAGTTGTTCAAAATACTCGCGGACGGCCGTGAGGAATTTAGGCTCAAATCGTCTGATACGCACGTCGGGGTCAGCGGTCAGCCAGGCCGGCAGTCCCCCGTTGTCCCATTCAGCGCAGATGTACGGGCCGGGCCGGATGATTGCGTGCATACCCTCCTCTGAGACGAGGCGTAGAAATCGGGCGAGGTCGAGTCCGGCTGTTGTGTCGAACACGCCGCGCTGCGGGGCATGTTGGTTCCACGGAACATATGTCTCGATCGTGTTGAGACCCATCAGCCTGGCCTTATGGATTCGGTCGGCCCATAAATCTGGGTGCACGCGGAAGTAGTGCAGAGCGCCCGAAATGATCTGAAACGGCTTGCCATGAAGCAAGAAATCGTCAATACCGATTGTGAAGGTCGGCGACTTGGTTTCGCGTTTGAGTGAGGAGGTTTCGTGGTTGACCGTCAAAATCCCGTCCCGCCTGCTGAAAGACATTCTTGGTGTCTGGGCCAAGGACCGGTGTGGAGGCGAATGCGCCGGGATCGCTCGACCCAGTTCGGGATATCGGCGTCTAGGCGCCCGAGCGCTGTGGCGTGTGCATGAACTCTGCGCCACACGCAATGGATGGTAAAAGCAAACTCATCGAGCGTCTTTCGAGTCGACCTCTTCACGCTTCTTTACTCCTCTTGACTATGAAAGTGCTCGTGCCAGGACGGTACTCCCGCGCCCCGGAGGGTGGAGGGAAGCGGCCCTGGGTCGTGATCGCACTTGTGTCTAAGGACAAAGGTACGATCGATTGAGGCCGTCGAACACGAGAGAACGGTTGAGTATCTGGAGAGAACGATGACAGCGGTGACCGATTTGTCGGGTGTGATCCCGGATGGTTTCCCGGGTCAGCGGATGCTTGTGGTGCCACGCCCTCGAGTGAGGGAGGCGCTGGCGCATCCCGGGACGTCGCACCTTGTCGTCACGGACTGCGGGTATTTTCCACAGGCGCATTCTCATGGCCGAGTGCGGCAAAGCCCGATTCCCCAAGCCGTCGTAATTCTTTGTGTTAAAGGCAAAGGCTGGTGTGTCACCGCGGCGGGCAGGTTCGCTGTCACCGCGGGGCAGGTCATTATTTTGCCTCCGCATCAGGCTCATTCGTACGGGGCTGATTCTGACGACCCTTGGACTCTTTGGTGGTTGCATCTGGACGGAAGTGACCTTGAAGGGTTTCTCTCGTTCGCGGGCATGACAATTAGTGCGCCCGTTCGGACGCTGTCCGACATGTACGCAACTGTGTCGCTGGTTGCCGAGGTGATCCAATGGATGGAGCGTGACACAACAGATTCGAGCCTTCTCGCAGCAGCCGGCGCGGCTTGGCATTTGATGGCTTTGCTTGCGTCAGACAGAGCTAGTGCTGGGGGGACGAGCAACTCCATTGAGCGGGCGATTGACTACCTGCGGGGCCACGTCACCCAGCGAATAAGCGTGACGGACCTCGCTGCGATGGCGGGGTTGAGTAATTCCCATTTTGCGGCACTTTTCAAGGGGCACACCGGTTTGGCGGTCCTGAATTACCAAACTCAACTCCGGATGGCTAGCGCCCGCGAGTTGCTTGACACGACTACCCAGCCGGTAGAAATGATCGCCCATAGTGTTGGTTACGAGGACTCGTTCTATTTTGCTCGCCAGTTCAAGAAGATCCACGGGCTGACTCCTTCTGTCTATCGGAAGCACGACAGGGGCTGATCCGTTGGGCAGTCGCTAGGGTGTGCCAGTCGTATGGGCAGACCACTGGATATCGAGGCCTGCGCAGCCTCCGGGCTCGATCGTATGCAGGGGCGATAACACTTCCAATTCGACGAGCCACGCGTTCGGATGAAAACCGCTGAGCTCGTTGAGGGCATACGATACCGGGGATTGCGCCCATACTTCGATCCGTGATCCGTGGTCTGGGTATTCCGCTCCCTCGTCGACGGTGGTTTTGAGGGCGAGACTGGTTCCTGCAGGTCCTCGCCACTTAATCTCTCCAGTGGAGTGGGGGAATCCGAATTTGGCGACCCCAGGTTCGATCGGCACTCGCGCGATGCCGTCTGCGATGGTTGGTCTTACTGCGCCTGCGTATCGTGCGAGTTCGATAGGTGGATGGTTGGACGCGACGGCGACTTCTACTGCGGAGTCCGTTGCCCCGTCTCGGGCCGCGAAAGTGTCGATTTGGCACACTTCCCAGAGAGACCACCGCACATTGCGGTGGGATGCGTTCGTGAAGGTGGTGTGTTCGAAGAATGAGGAGCCGGTGGCGGGGATCCGGAATTCGCGTTTGACTTGAAGGCCAGTTCGAGCGTCGTTGGGGCTGGCCATGATGACCTGCTGTACTTTCTCAATTGGGAGCCAGGTGGATTCGAAGGTCCACTCGCCCGCGTCGAGGACAGGATCGGGTGGGCCCGCCCATTGCCCTGCATTTTCTCCTTGCGGTGCCGGCCAGGTCTTGGAACCACCGACGTTGGCCCAAGAGGCGAACGTACCGTCCAGTGTTGCCCAGGAGAGTCTCGGCTTGAGAGCGCGAAATTTTCTGTCAAAGAAATCTGGGTTGATCCACAGCAGTTCTTTCCCTGCGATCTGGAGGGACAGAAGGCGACCGCCAACGGATGGTAGGAAGACAAGCTGCAGGTATTCGTTGCTGATCCGATATAACTCGAGGGAGGGGTCGCCGCTTTCAAGTTGGTGAACTGACAGCTTCATAGTCCAGGACTGCCACCACATTTTGAGTGGTCTCGGATCGCCGTCATAGCGTGCCTTCTTCCTTGACAGTTCCGGTCTTCTGTGGGTTTTCCGCTGGGCTATGCAGCAAGGATTCGCCGATATGACAGGCGGTTAGGGATCGAATCCCCAGGTGAGGGTGAGCAATGCCGCCCGTTATTCGGATGGTGGTTGCTGTCGCGGGGGTGGGGGTCTCGTGCTGGCACCAACCGAATTGAATCATTTCAGACGCAAGGACCTAAAGGTGTCGTAGGCGAGCTTGGGTTTTTCGGTGTCGAAGGTGATCAAGCCGAGCACGGAGACGCCGTTGTATTCCTGGTTGTATCCCGCGCGTTCCTTATAGTCCTTCAGAACCCAGAGGGTGTAGCCAGCCATGAACTCGCGCCGAGCGACGGCCTGTTCCCAGTGCTCGGCGATGTAGGTTGCTTGCCATTCCTCAGTTCCTTGTTCGCTTGAGCTGCCATGATTCCCGGACAGGGCCCAGGTCCCGTTCTCCGTGATCAGGATGGGTTTGTTTGGGTGGGCGGCATGGACACGGTCGATCGCTGGTCCGAGGTCGGTGTTTTGCCCGTAGAAGTAGCCGAAGTACTCATTGAATCCGATAACGTCTGCGAGGTCGAAGGCCGGATCGTTGGTGGTTGAAGAGGACCACGTTACTGGCCGGTGAGTGAGGTCAACGGCGTTGACGGCTGCCTTGAGATCGGCAAGCCACGCACGATAGACGGGAGCGCCGGAGCCATCGATCTCGGATTCATTCTGCAACCCCCACAGGATGACGGACGGGTGGTTGTGTTGATTCCAAGCCATTGCTAATGCCAATGCTCGTGATAGCCCGTAGCGTTCGGTCTGCTCACGTTCTTGTGCTGTGTTTAGCCACATGGTGTCGAGATCGTCCATGACCATGACTCCGTTTCGATCGGCCCACTCGTAGAGGTACGGGTGCCTGTTGTAGACGCTGTTACGCACAAAATTTGCGCCGAGCGCGAGGATGTGGTT
This sequence comes from Cryobacterium algoritolerans, assembly GCF_004402785.1. GTDB lineage: Bacteria > Actinomycetota > Actinomycetes > Actinomycetales > Microbacteriaceae > Cryobacterium > Cryobacterium algoritolerans. Next base: position 45,238 of record NZ_SOFP01000054.1, on the reverse strand, counting down.
CAGCTCGGTGTCGTATTCGGCTGGTGTCATGGAGCGTCCGTGTTTGGCTGTTTCCTCGTGCCAATTCAGTCCCTTCAGGAACAGAGGATTCCCGTTCATGTTCAGTTGACCGTTGGCGATGCCAAGATCACGGACGCCGTAGTTCGTCGTCAATCGGTCGACGGGGTGGTGGCGTCCGTCGTGGCCTGGGGTAGTTGTGAAGAGAGTTGCTTGGGCGGTGAGTACATTGGGCTCATCAGCGCTCCAGGTTGGCGCCTGCATTATTGGGATGATGATGGACGCGACTACTACCGATCCGGCCGGGACATGGACCGGAATGGACATGGTCTCTGCCGTGGACTCAAAACCAGGGTCTAGCTGTACGTTTCCGGTGAAGTCCGCATGACTATGGTTTTCGAGGATGATGCGCGCGTCAAGTTGACCATCCGCGGTTGTGATGAGCACTTTGCTTATCGATGTTGGAGCGACACTTTCGAGCCAGACTGAGCGTGTGATGCCGGCATATGGCCAGTAATCGACGGGCTTGTATGGGATCTCAAAGTCGTCAGTGACTGGCTGGCCTGGCGGACTGTACGAGGTATAGGAAGCTCGACGAAACACGCGAATGGCGAGTGTGTGCAATCGGCCAGGCCGGATCGAGTCGGTGATCGGCAACGAGAACGGCGTGTTGGCGCCTTCATGCTTACCGAGGTGGATACCGTCGAGCCACACATCGGCGCTGTAGCCAACGGCTAGAAAGTTAAGCCGCAGATGACGCTCCGTCCAACCGCCGGGTAGTTTCACTTCACGCCGGTACCAGGCATAGCCGTCGAGGAATGCCGTACCCTCGCCAAAGTGGCTGCCATCCAGAGAGCCGAAAGCTGGTGTGTCGAGCAAGTCCCACGCGGAAGGGACGGCGATGCTTTGCCACTCACTGTCGTCGTATCTGGAGTTGTTCCAGCCGCCGTCCAGCCCGATAACCTCGGGGTCCGATGCAAAACGCCATTGTCCATCGAGGTCGATGTAGTCCCGTTCCGGTTCTCTAGTGCGCCAGCCATCGAAGCTGGGCAGCACCGCTCCATAGGAGAAGACCACATTGGTTTCGCCGACTCGCTGCACGTGCGTGCCAGACGGCTCAGTTGGAGGATGGGTATTGAGAATAGGCATTCCTCCTGGGGTGACAGCCGCCGACGCTTGCGCAGCTGCCGGCCACACTGGTAGCGCGACGAATCCAACACCGCACAATGCACCGGCAAGGAAACTCCGCCGCTTCATTCCTGCGGCGAAGGGTGATGGAGATGAGGGAGCGGTCATGATGTCTCCTCGTGTTCGTAGGGAAGCCCTGGAGGTTGGAAGTGTGGGATTGCTGGCTGTGGTGTTTCCGTTCGGGGCCTGCCCTAGGAGTTCGCCGTTTCGCGAGTGGCACTATCCATATTTTTGAGTACCGAGAGTTGTGTGCGGATAGTCGAGACGACGTGGTCGCGTTCGGCTGCTGGGTCGTCAATGAACAGCAGCATTGTGGGGAGGCTCGTTGCAAAGAAGTCGATTTTTGCCACTGATCCCTCATATTCATTTACCCATGTAGCGAGTTTCCGGGCGACTTGCTGCGCCTGCTCATGGCGTCCGAGTCTGTGGAGTGCCACGATCGCGTGGTGTGTCTGGGTGCTGAACGGTGTTGCCGACATCTTGGTGAAGTCACCGGTTGACTGTGCAGCCTGTTGCCAGTGCCCTTCGGCCGCGCACATGTCGCCAGCTCCAGCCCAGGAATCTCCAAGCGCCAACTGCAGCTCGGAGACGTTGGCTAGGTGATGCCGCCCCTCGCCGAGGTTTCGCGGAGGTCGAAGCGCTGCTTCTAAGAGCCTGATGGCCAGTTCGTGGTTGTTCGAGGTATTGGCGCTCCGAGCTAGGGAGAGGGCGGCCCGATCCCAGGCAGCGAGGACTTGCCCCTCTCCGCCTTCCCATGGCTGGAACTGTCTTTCAGCGAGGAGAGTTTGAGCATCGAACGCTCGGTCGACATCGATCAGAAGTTGCGCAAATGACACCGTCAAGTCGTCACGCTGGTTCACGATCTCCTGACGTTTCTCCAGCTGTATAAAACGTTCCTCAGTGGACGTCCCAAGCCGCGCAGAAAGCTGGTCAAATTCAAACCAGAGTTTCGCGTTGCCAGGTTCCCCGTTGAGGGCGCAGCGGTAGTGGTCGGTCGCGGCATCGAAGTCGCGGAGCACGTTATAGGAGGCGATGCCAAGATTCCGATGGACGACGGTCGCTACTTCAGTGGACGGGTTGGAGCTGAGCGAGAGGTGCCAGAGGCGGATCGCGTCAGCATACCGGCGACGGTCGTAGTACCAGTGCCCTAGCAGGGAGGCTGCGAGTGGGTCACCCGGTTTAATTTCGAGAGCCGTTCGGAGCACATCGACATCATCGAGGCGTGATGGGAGGGTGAGCTTTGAGGACCCAAGGCTGGCTGCATCTACAGCGGCTCTGGCCTCCTGTGCTTTGCCCTCTTGGTGGAGGAGAGCGGCACGGTGGTAGGAGATTAGTGGCCCTACGTTTACTTGCCCGGGCGCAAGGAGGGGAAGGAGCGCCACTGCGTCGTCTAGTGCCGTGAGTGCGTGATCGATGAATCCTGCGGCGGCGTATTCAAGCGCGACGTCGAGCATTACCGTGGCGTCCGACGTGACGGGCTGCTTGCGGAGGTGTAGTGCCCATGCATCGAGCGGATCTTGGCTTAGGGTATTGGCGAGAACCTGGTCGGCCTCGGCAAGGTGGCCGGCCGTCTGGAGTAGAAGCGCGAGCAAGTCGGCTGCCTGCAGGTGACGATTGTCCGCTGTGAGTACGTCTCGAAGCGTTTTGATAGCGACGTCGATCTGCCCCATCTTGGCGTGCTCACGAGCGAGAAGATAGCGTGCCGGGACTACGTACGCGTTGTCCCATGAGGCGCGTGCGAGAACGTTGAGTGCCTCTCGCTGTCGTCCGAGCCGCGAGAGGGCGAGGCCGAGCCGGTAGTGTGCTGACCCATCCAGCGGAGTGGGTGCCCATTGAGTGCGCCGAGTCACACTTCGGGACAGCATCTCGACGGCGCCCTCATAGTCAGCGCAGTCATAGAGCCGCGCACCGAGTCCGGCGGTGGCTCGTGACTCCTGGGGGTCCCGGGTCAGGATTTCACGCCAGTAGGGTTCCGAGGATCGCGTCGCGTGTCGATACTGGTCGAGATAGACGGCGATTTGGACTAGCTCGTCGATGGTGCCGACATCGCTGGGAGCGGCCGGTTCTTCAGCGTGCCGGGGTTGCTCAGTGACCACTTCGTCCTGTCGTGGATTGAGAGTGAGCATGGTTTTCTCGTCGGTAAAGATGCGTAGCTCAAGTTCATCGCCTGGCTGCTCTTGGCAAAAGGAGACATCATGACGGAACGGACCGGCAGGGCTGAGACGGTGGGTGCCATCGTAGAGAACGCGACCATTGCTTGCGCTTAGTCGTACGTGGGCGTGCGGAATGACTTCAGATGAAACTATTCCGATGCGCGCTCCGGCTTCGGTGATGTCCAGCCGGGCGGCCACATCAGCACTTGCCTCCTGAGCCGGTCCTATCTGGCTAAGCGGATACCAGAATTGGCTGAACGTTTTCGTCTCGCCGGCGGCCAGATACGCAAAGTCGGGCTGGTTGTCGGTGTAGACGCCGGCCATCAGCTCCACGTACGGACCATCGGCATCGGTAAGATTGCTGTCCCAAGCCCACCCAAATGGTGCGTTTCCCCAAGTCCACTGTTTCTTGCCCGGGGAGATGTCGCGGCTGGCCCAGTGAACAAAGCCGGCATTTCGGCCGTGATCGTATCCACCAAAGAATTCGCCGTCGGTAGAGGTAACCATGTACGAGGTCGGCACGGGAATGTTGCGGTACCAGTCCAGCCGGTCAGCATCGGGGCTCTCCGGGGTAACCCGGCTCGGGTAGTCGATGCCGTAATAGGGCGTCCGGGCGTGCGGGAAACTTACGATGGCACGCTTGGCATGGTCAGCGACGTAGTTGACATCTGTTGGGAAGAACGACTGGTAGTCGTCATTGACGGCGGCCGCGACGTTCGCCCACCACAGGAACGTCTGGCGAGTTTCGGACCGGTTGTAGAGGCGCACCCGCGCTTCGATCTTTGAGCTATTCGGCCGCAGTCGGATACCGTGCATGCCCTTCATCCGAGCAAACGGATCATGGTCGGAGCACCAGACAGTCACCGAGCCGTCATCTTCGCGCTCAATGCTGACGTCGGTCGGGAGAAATGTGGCCGGGCGATGATGCTGAGGCCAGTTGAACTCAATCCCCCCCGAGATCCAGGGCCCCGCAAGGCCCACAAGAGCGGGCTTGATGACGTTGTTGCGATAGAACATGTCGTATTTAGCCACTTTGTCGTAAGCGATGTGTATCCGGCCGCCGAGCTCTGGAAGGATTACCAGACGGAGCCACTCGTTTTCAAGATGTATCGCTTGCCACAGGTGAGGAGACTTGGTCTGACTGATGCGTTCGTGGAATGGCAATGGAAACACCCGTCCCGACGAGCCTTGGTAGACGCGAGTTTCAAGAAACGCGGGAAAGTGGTCCGGTGTCTCTGGGAGGTATGTGTCGATGCTGATCGGTTCGGACCATGCTGCCACGGGCGCAGCTGCCAGGGCAGCGGGGATTGAGGGGAGAATGATTTTTGATGCCCGCGAGGGCCCTTCAGTGAGCATAGGGCGAGCCTATGGTTGGTCAGCTTGGGTCCGGAATACACGATTCAATGGACAACCTAGACAAAACAACTTTTAGTCCGCCGTAATACGTGCATCACGGTGGCCCATCCGACCCTATTTGCTGGGCATTTCTTGCTTCAGCGGTCGACAAGACTTCACGAAACCATGGAATGGGCGGTCGCTCGGGGATGCCGCGCAACGCCTGGTCTGGCGCTAACGCGTCTCACATTGCGGCACTGCGCTTTCGGGCGCGACAGCGCCGGGCGGGTATGGAGCTGCTCACAAATGGTGGGCGCGCTTCTTTGAATCCCGCTATTTTGCTTCCTGAAACAGCCTGTTCATCCGTCGTTGGAATTCGACGTTCGCCCACCCCGGGTGGTGCGGAGCTGAGTTTGACCCGGGCAACGTTCCCCAGTAGCCCAGGTCGGCGCACCGTTGAACGGCGTAGGTCGCGAAGTATTGTCCGACTGGCCCATCCTCGAAATCGGCCTCAAGAGGCGTGTATCCGATCCAACCTTCGCCGATCACCGCAGGTACGTCGTGGTGGGTGGCCCAGATCATGACGGCCTGCAACCGGGCCTCCAACGCCTGTTTCATCGCAATTTCATGCTCTGCGAAGTGCCGGTACATCCACGCGTCCCAGGCGATCGGGTCCACCCAGTCGTAGGCGTAGAACATGCTTGTGGTGATTCCCGTCGCTTGTAACCGCCACGGTTCGATCGTTGTAGTCCATTCGTCGAACGGGGGTGCGTCGTCTCTAAGAATGGACTTCAGTTCCTCGGTTGGGAAAATTGGCGGCTCTGCGCGAACCTGCGCCCATGCTTCGAGAGAAGCAAGGACTCCGTAGATGTAGAAGTGTTGGTGTGCGACTTGCGCGTTGTCTGGGATGGAGGCGAGGTCCAGGTAAGGCGGAATGCCGTAGCACACTGTCGATAAGACGTCGGGATGGGCGTCCTGTAGAAGCCGGAGGGCATTGTCGAGATACGGTCGTTGCGCCCAGAAAGTATCAAGGCCCTCCGATGGGACTTCTGTCAGGCGGGATAGGTCGACCTCGTTGTGGATCTCGACATACGCGATGCGGTCGTCAAGTGACTCTTCCTTGAGGTAAGTCACCAGTTCTGCCTCAGCATGGGCAAGTGCCTCGTGCCTATTCTCCGCGGGAATTGCGCGGAGCATGTCGTGCCACGACGAGTTGGAGAGAAATGCGGGACTTTGCTGGTATTCCCATGACGAGATAATCACGAAGCAGCCGTGACGTTTGGCCGCCTTAAAAAGAGCCAAGAGGTGGGCTCGTCCATTGAGCACGGCGCCTCCGGTGGCGTTGTACCACCTCGTGCGCTGACCGGTGTCGCCGCCCATGTTCACGAATTGAAGCGCCGTCGTGTCGATGTCGTGTTCTCCGAAGAGGAGCAGAGGCGCTGCGCAGATGCGCACGGTGTTGTAGCCGCGATCCACGGCTTCAGCGAAGGCACGATCAAGATCGTAAAAGGGTTCGCCCTTGGCTGTTTGGGTATACCAGGTGAAGTCCCAGAGGGTGATCGTCAGCTTGGCGGGAAGTTGCGCTGGGGTCGTGGTGAGACGTGAGGGAGTCATCGTTTCCTTCTATCGATCGTGGAGGGTATTTGAGGAACGTTTCATCCCTTGACGCTTCCTTCGGTGAGACCCGCCTTCCAAAATCGTTGCAGGCTCACTATGGCGATCATGATCGGGATGACGGATAGGAACGCGCCACCGATGGCCAGTTGGTACAACTCGGGGTGACGATCTGAGACACTCTGCCATTGGACGAGACCGAGGGTAATTGGATAGAGGCTCTGGTCGGAGAGCATGACGAGCGGCAGAAAAAAGTTGTTCCAGATGCCGATGAATTGGAACAGGAAGATCGTCACGGCGGCGGGCATCATCAATCGCAGGACAAGAGTGAAGAAGATCCGGAATTCTCCGGCCCCATCGAGACGCGATGCCTCAAGGAGACTGTCTGGGACGGCGGCCTGCGCGTAGATGCGGCCGAGATAAACACCGAACGGGCTCACGAGGGAAGGGAGGAGCACAGACCAGTAGGTATTGACGAGGCCGACTTGGCTCATGAGTAGGAACAGCGGAAGAGCCAGTGCTGTTCCGGGAATCATCACGCCGGCCAGAATGATGTTGAACCAGACCTCGCGGCCGCGGAAGGTGAATTTTGCTAGGCAGTATCCAGCCGCGAGAGAGCAGATTGTGGCCACGACGGCGCCGACCCCGGAATATAGGACGCTGTTGAGCGTCCATCGGCCGAAGATTCCGCCGTTGTAGGTCACGACATTGACCAGGTTGGTCAACAGCTGCGGGTGGTCCAGGGTCAACCCGGAAGATCCAAATAGGCTACTTGTGGATTTGGTGGCGGCGATTGTGAGCCAATACACCGGAAAGAGAAAGTAGACGGCGGCAACCGCGAGGGCTGCGGTTACCAGAATTCTCCAGCCGGGGCTGCGCTGAATCCTGCGTGGCTTTTGGACCGTGCTTGGTTGCTTTGGCGACTGATCCTTTCCCTTTTTGCCGGTATGAGTGCGTTCAGTGGTCGTCATGATGGGCTCCCCCCTCGAGTGACGAGTTTGAGAAATCCGAATGAGAACGCGCATGCGACGAGTGCGAGAAGGACTGACTCTGCGGCGGCAAGGTTGTAGTTGTTGTTCGCGAATGCCTCGTTATAGGCAGAGAGGTTGGGCGTGAAGCTAGAGGTGATTGCGCTCGAAAGCGGTTTGAGGACGAGCGGCTCTGCAAAGAGTTGGATGGTACCGATGATTGTGAAGACAGTCGTGAGCACGATGGCCGGGCGGATAAGCGGCAGCTTGATCCGAGTGATAACTTGCCACGCGTTCGCGCCATCGATGGAGGCTGCTTCGAAGAGATCAGCGTCGATAGATTTCAGTTGGGCGACGATCACAAGCATGTTGTAGCCGGCATACTGCCAGGTGACGATGTTGGCGATGGACCACAGGATCGAACCTCCGCCGAGGAAGTCGAGATCCAGTCCGAGAGCTGACCCGAAGTTGACCAGCGGGCTCAGTCCCGGGGTGTAGAGAAAACCCCACAGAATCGAAGCGATAACACCAGGTACCCCGTACGGCAAGAAGTACGCCGATCGGAAGAACCGCACACCCCAGGCAGATGCTGCATCGAGCAGAAGCGCCAGAGCGGTGGCGAGGATAATCATGACCGGTACCTGAACGACTGCGAACAGGAGGACCCGGCCGAGACTGGCGACGAACGCCGAGGCGCCAAGTGCGGTGATGTAGTTGTCTAGGCCAACGAAAACGGGGCTGCTACCGCCCTGACCGAATGCGCCGGAACGTTGGATGCCGGTCACGCTCTCGTAGATCGCATAGACAAGGGGCAGGACCATCGCCAGGGTGAAGAGGACGATAAAGGGGCCTAGTAGCCCGGTTATCGCTAGTCGGTGCCTGGATCGCGTGGTTGTCATGACGCTGTCTTTCTCTGCAATTCCTGGATGATTTCTGTGGTTTTTGGGTGTCGCCGTGTGGGAGGAAGCGGGGCCGGATAATGATCGTAGGGTCTGACCCCGCAGCGTCCTGATTGTCAGTCCCCTGCGCGAACTTTCAATCCCTTTGCCTTCAAGTCAGCAATCGTCGCGGTCTGGGCGGCCTTCACCGCGTCCACGAAAGTCCCGTTGCCTTCCACGGCCGCTTGGAAGCCATCGTTTAGGTGGGTGTAGGTGTTGGCAGTTGTCGGTATCCAACCCCACGACGTATTGATGGACTCGTCAGACTTCTTGAAGACGTCTTTGTTTGCGTTCTGGCCACCGAGGAATTCCTCTGGTTTGTCGAGAGTAGATCCGGCAAGCGCGTTCTTCGCTGCTGGCCAGCCGTAGCCGCCAGCGATAAGAAGGCTGATGCTCTGCGGGTCAGTATTGAGCCAGACCGCGAACTTCTCCGCAGCCTGCGCGTTCGACGCGCCCTTGAGCACTGCGGTGCTCGAGCCACCCCAGTTCGCGGAGGCGTAGGTGCTATCCCACTGCGGCAGTGGGGCGACCTTCCATTTCCCTGCAGTCGTCGGGGCGTTCCCCGAGAGGATGGACCCACCCCATTGGGCAGACGGCCAAGCGACGATATTGCCGTTCTGGAGGTCGCTGTACCACCCGTTGGCGAAATCAGGTTCGGTCTTGATGAGCCCGGCTTCGCGAAGTTTGTCCCAGTAGGAGGCAACTTTGATTGTGGTGTCCGAGTCGATGTTCACGGTCCAAGTGTCTCCGTCGAGGCCGAACCACTTCGCGCCTGCCTGCCACGCGAGAGCCGTAAACCAAGCTGAGTTGCCAGGGGCGAAAGTATTGATGTATTGGTTGGGGTTTGCGTCGTGAATGGTTTTGGCGGCCGCGGCATATTCGTCCCACGTCGCCGGAGCCTTCAGCCCAAGGGCGGAGAAGACATCCTCCCTGTAGTACAAGCCCATCGGTCCGGATGCTTGAGGCACCGCGTATACGGAGTCGCCGAATGTTGACTGAGCCAGCTGCCAGTCCACGAATTTGCTGCTCTCGACGCCCATCCCGAGGGGCTTGAGATCAACAAGACCATTTTCAAGAACGAATCCGGGAAGTTCCTGGTATTCGATCTGAGCGAGATCGGGCGCCCCCTTGCCTGCCTTCAAAGCAGAGTACATCTTCGCGTACGTTCCGGAGCTTCCCGCAGGTGTTTGCTCCAACTTGACCTGAATATTCGGGTTTTCTTTATTCCAAAGGTCCACGGCCTTGTCCACGCCGGGCACCCATGACCAAAACGTGAGGTTTGCCTTCTCTGAAGGATCAGAAGAGGACCCGGGTGGCGTGCTGGTACATGCGGTCGTAGCGAATACCGCCGCCACAGCTACTACTGCTGCAATCGTCCTGATGCGTTTCATTTTCTCTCCTCGTTGAGGTGCTGGGCTGGGGACGTAACATTGTGTTCGGCGCCGTCGGACGGGCAGAGTTCGGCAAGGTTGTGGCCCCGGCACTCGCATGATTTGTGCGCTTTAAAACTGGGTTTTATGAGGTACAGTAGCCGCCAAAATCGACTTCTCCGGGGCCAAGGAGGCGGTTCTTGCGTTTGCCCTGGCTCCGTGCCGGCAGCTCGTTCTCCATGGAAGGGCGACAGCCGCCCACAGGAACTTTTCTTTGAACATATGGCGAGTCTAGGCACTCCAGTCCGCTGCCCGGAATGAGCGAACCGCTGGAGAAACAAGACAAAACGCTGATCGTCCGTGGGCCATAAGAGTTGAATATCGCCCATGAACGACGCTGACACAGCCACCGATGCCTGAACTTGTGGGAACTCAGATTGCGGCGGGTGCCCCGCTCCAAAACGTTGGACCAGTTTTTGTGATGATCCTGTGATCCTGCACTTCCGGTGCCGGAGCCCACACCCGATCGAATAGGCAGCCAACACGGATGGTCCGGATCATCGATTGTGCTGTTGAGCTGGCATCGGATTCCGCTCAAAAGCTTCGCGCCGGCCCGGTAATCGTGGATGTGCATTAACTCGCCTACGGCAAGCGAAGTCGTCGGGGCTGGCACTTCAACTTTTCATGTCGCCGTAGCGCAGGTATCCCTCGGTCATGCGGAATGCTTTAGAACCGTCGCGGGGTTCGCGGTGTTCGCCGCGGTCGCGGCAGCCCGCCATCCCGGCACGAAGCTTGAGCGAGTCGAGGGTGGGCCAGAGTGCGCGATGGTGCCAGTCGACGAGTGCGGTGGAGGCTTTGGCAGAGCGGGTGTCGTAAGCGGCGCGGTGGGCGACCATGAGCGCGGTGAGTTCTTCGACGGCGATGGGGTGGCGGTACCAGCATCCCGGGAGTCGGTAGCTGGGGTCGGCCAGGTTGGTGAGGTAACGGGAGTCTCGCCAGGCCACGAACTTGCCGAGTTCGTTCCAGAGCTTCACGGCTTGATCGTGTGGGAGTGCTTCCCAATAGTAGGGTCCGCCTGGGGCGCGGAGTTCGTACATGTCGAAGACGTCGGGCAGGATCTTTTCGACGTTAACGAGGCGGGCGTCGAGCCCTTCAATACGCATCGGATCAAGTTCATCGTCGTCGCTCATGCGGTGATACCCTCCAGCTTCAGCGACCATTCCTGGGACTGGTGGAGCTGGTCTGCGTCGGGGCGTTTCCACCAGGGGGTGAGGTGCACGAGCGCTTCCTTCTCGCGGTAGAGCAGCAGGGCGTGGCCCTCGGGGATCTTGCGGATGTCTTCGACTTTCATCCGGCGCTCTTCCCGCTCACTGGTGGACGTGGAGTGGGTGTCTCGCCCGGCACCGTTTCGCTGCAGGGACTTGCTGGTTTGGGTGACTTGGTGGGTGCCGATGAGGCGGGAGATTTTCTCGAGGAAAGTTTCGTCGGCGAGGCCGCCGAAGATGATCTTCGCGGCCGAGGATTCAAAGATCGTGGTGGCCGCTTCGGGCCCCCACTTGCCAACCAGCTGGGACATGGATTGGGCGAAGATCCAGGTGTGGAGACCACGGCCGCCGCCGTCGCTCGTCAGGTTGGGGAGTTGCGGGAGCGGGGACACGTTGGCGACCACGTTTCCAGTCGGGGTGACAGCCGTGTCATGCACGGCGACTGATGCGTCAGGTAACACCGCGTCGGCTGGATTCACGGTGACCGTGGTCGACACCACCCCGCCGGTCCTGACTGTCCCAACCGATGTCACGGCTACGGCGACGTCGGTCTCGGGCGCAGTGGCCACGTACCCGAGTGCAACCGCTCACGACATCGTCGCCGGGATACTCCCGGCAATGCGTACTCCGGCGTCCGGGGCCACGTTCGCTCTCGGGCAAACCACGGTGACGTGCACGGCGACGGACCCGTCGGGGAACACGGGTACGGCGAGCTTCCACGTCAGTGTGAGTTACTTCTGGTCCGGTGTGCCCGCACCGTTTAGTGCCGATGGGAGTTCCACCTTCAAGGCCGGCAGCACCATCCCGGTCGAGGTCACCCTCACCGGGACAAGCGCATCAATCACTAACGCGACCATCAAACTGACCTATGCGCAGGTGACCAACGGTATTGAGGGTCCCGTCATGAATGCGAGCACGAACGTCGCATCGACCACCGGGAACGTGTTCCGGTACAGCGGCCAGGAGTACATCTTCAACTGGTCGCCCCGGGCACGTACTCCGTCAAGGTGGACCTCGGTGACGGCGTACCCCTCGCCGTGCTGATCACCCTGAAATAACACAACCTGAATCCGGTGGGTCGGCCGGCCCGACCCACCGGACCCCACCACACCCGAACCCCGCGCGACAGATACGACACTTCCCCAAGAGAACTAATTCACGGATTCCCCGCAAACGGACCTTGACGGCCACAGATCCGCCGCCAACCTTCGAGCCGCCGCCCAGCCGTTGCGGTCCTACTTGGGAACCCTCACTGGAACCCGCAATGCGATTGGTCAACGGCCGATCACCGAATGAGCTTCTGTGGCCGATACCTGAAGTGCCCGACATGGAAGGGCTTGCAGCGTGGCTTGACGACTTGACCGACGAGGAAGTCCTCGAGAGGGTCTCCCAGCGCTCTCGCACGGGCCCGACCTGGTGGAGGCGAACATGGAGGCCATCCGAAGTCTCAGCGGCGAAGTTCTCAAGTTCGCGGACGGACGCGCTCAGAGGATCATTCGGCAGAGTGCAGAGGATGTGCGCGAAAGTGCCGAAAAACGGCCCAGTGATTCAGCGGCCTGTGAGTTATGGGAACAACCCGCCATTTGCAAGCCCCCTGCATCCCTTTGTTTCATTGCGAATCAGGGGGTTTTGCTTGCCGGGATTGACCCAGCGGTAACGCAGCAGTAACGGAACATCTGTGAGCGGGTGTGAGCAAGTGCGAGTTGAGGCATGCGGTGGGTGGCGACCCGCCCGACTGCCAGGAATCCCGCACCTTCGTCGCGACGATTTCCAGAGTGCGCTGTGGCGGCTCGAGAGCAGCAGATTCAACGTCCTCGCACAGGCCGGGAGGTCCTCGTGGAGCGGATCAAGTACCACTTCGAGCAGACCGAGGGAACCTACGGGTATCGCCGAATCCATGCGGACCTTGTCGCCGAGCAGACGGAGTGTTCCCCCGAACTCGTCCGGCAACTCATGCGCCAGGAGGGCCTCGTAGCCTGCCAACCACGACCCTTCCGCGTCACGACGGAGGCCGATGCGCTGGCCGCGGCGAACATGCCCGACCTCGTCAAACGCGACTTCACCGCCGACCGTCCGGGGGTGAAGTTCATCGGAGATATCACCTACATCCACACGTGGCAGGGGTTCGTCTACCTCGCCACGGTCATCGACTGCTTCTCAAAGAGGGTCGTGGGGTGGTCCATCGCCGATCACATGCGCACCGAGCTTGTCGAGGACGCTCTCAAGAATGCCGCTGTAACTACCCTGATCCTGCCGAACGCAATCTGGCACTCCGATCGCGGAAGCGTCTACACCTCAGCCGCTTTCAGGACCCTCGTGACCAGCCTGGGCATGCGCTCATCCACGGGCCGCACCGGGGTCTGTTGGGACACCAGCATGGCGGAAAGTTTCTTCTCGATGCTCAAGAACGAGCGCGTATATCGGACCGTTTACGCGACCAAGACCCAGGCTCGAAGCGACATCATCCGCTACATCGAGGGGTTTTGCAACAGCTGACGCCGGCACTCAGCGCTCGGTTACCGACGGCCCAACGAAGTCCACTATGGTTATCAGCAGCCAGCCTTGGCAGCTTAGACGAATCCACTAATTCCGCTGTCCGAAATCCCCGCAGCAGCCCAGTCAACCCTGCCACGCAGAAACCGGATGAGCAGTTAGCGACCGCTGACGATGGCAAGGCCGCCTGTGGGCCCGGACACCCCGCATCGCACGGCTTTTGGGCGTGTGCAATTTCCTTTCAGTGGGAGCCGTCTCCTCGCCCGGTGCCGATCGTTGTCAGGGCGGTGAGAGCATGCCTGGCTGCTTCCTCCGTCGTCGCGGGGCCGATCAGCCCGAGTAGCCGCCGCCGGTAGTCTTCGCCGAGCAACAGGCTGAAGAGGGCCGCGGCGCTCGACGAGGAGGCGTTCAGACCCCATTCGGCCCGGACGAGGTCAGCGAGACGAGAGATGTGGCGCAGGTCGCCGTTGTCATAGAGGTTCCTGGCCAACTCTGGGAATCTGAGCGACTCTGCGATCACCAGGCGATGCAACCCGATCATCTCGGCCGAGTGCAAGCGGAGGACGATGCGCGTTGCGAGCGATTCCAAGGTGTCGTGCGCAGGGGCATCCCCGCTCACCATTGAGGCCAGGCGCCGTTGCATCTCGGTGAATACCCCGGCCTTGTTGCCGAAATAGTTGTAGAGCGTGCGCTTGGTGACGCGGGCTGCGGCGGCGAGCTGATCCACTGTGGTGTCGCCGAACCCGTACTCAAGGAAGATCGGCAGCGCGGCCTCCAGAATCTGGGTGCGACGTTCCACGCGCTCGTCTTCGGTCGGTCGGCCGCGTTTGCGAACCGGCTGCGCCGTGTTCAGCGACTCCATACTGCGTCCTCCTGTGCTCCGGCTCTATGAAGCGACGGTACTACGGAGTTATAATGATACTAGTTCGTATCATTAAAATGAAGATCACCTCCACCCCACAAGGGGAGAGGAAAAGGAGTTCTCCGATGACCGCTCACACGCGGATGCCGCGGAAGCCGACCGTGCGCAAGCCCACCAACCCCGTGGACCCGACGGCAGCCTCGACCCCAACCTCGTCGAACCCACACGTCGGCCACCCGACGCCCGGCGACGACCGGCTGATCGAGTTTTACCGCGGCATGATGCTGATCCGGCGCTTCGAGGAGCGCGCCGCCCGCGCGTACACTCAGGCGCTGGTTGGCGGTTACTGCCACCTCAACCTCGGAGAAGAGGCGGCGGTCGTCGGCCTGATGGCGGCGCTGCAGCCCACCGACTACCTCTTCACCAACTACCGCGAGCACGGCTACGCGATCACCCGCGGCATCGACCCGAACCGGGTGATGGCCGAGCTCTTCGGCCGTGCCGACGGGGTCTCCAAGGGCTGGGGCGGCTCGATGCACATGTTCGACATGGAGAAAAGAATGCTGGGCGGCTATGGTATCGTCGGCGGCCAGCTTCCGCTTGCCACGGGCGCGGCTCTCGCCATCGACTACCGCGACGGCGAGGAGATTGTGCTCTGCACCATGGGAGACGGCACGACCAACATCGGCGCCTTCCATGAGTCGCTCAACATCGCAGCCCTCTGGAACCTGCCGATCGTCTATGTCGTGATCAACAATCTGCTCGGCATGGCGACGACGGTCGACCGGGCCTCGGCGGAGCCGGAACTCTACAAGCGGGCCTCCGCTTACCGGATGGACTCGGAGCGGGTGGACGGTCTCGACCCGCTGGCCGTGTTCGAGGCGGCCGAGCGTGCCGTGGCATCGGCGCGCGCCGGCAAACCAGTCCTGCTCGAGGTGATGACCGAGAGGCTGCGTGGGCATTCCGTGGTCGACCCGGCGAAGTACCGCACGGCCGAGGAGCTCATCCTCGTCAAGGAACGCGATCCCCTCCCCACCTTCGCCGCCCGGCTCATCGCCGACGGGCTGCTCGACGACGAGACGATGACGGCCATCGATGAGCAGGCCACGGCCCGCGCGAGCGAGGCCACGGCGTTCGCCGAGAACAGCCCGTTCCCGGACGTTTCGACGCTGTTCGACTACACCTACGCCACACCGGTGCCCAACGACTCCCGCCGACTGCCCGGTGAACCGTTGTACGAACCGGCGCCGATCCCTGAGCGAGGAACAAACCAATGAGCATCATGACCTACCGCCAGGCGCTGCACGATACGATCCGCGAGGAGATGCTGCGCGACGAAAACGTGTTCCTGATGGGCGAGGAGATCGGTCTCTTCGAGGGCGCGTACAAGATCACCGCAGGTCTGCTCGACGAATTCGGCGAGAAGCGCGTGCGCGACACTGCGATCGCCGAGGAAGGCTTCACGGGCGCGGCGATCGGCGCGGCCATGCTCGGGTTGCGCCCCGTGGTCGAGATCATGACAATCAACTTCTCGCTGCTTGCCCTTGACCAGATCGTGAACCACGCCGCCAAGATCTACGGCATGTTCGGCGGCCAGGCGAGGGTGCCCCTCGTCATTCGCACCCCGGGGGGTGGCGGACAGCAGCTCGGCGCGACCCACTCGCAGAACATCGAGTTGTACTACGCCTTCGTGCCCGGCATGAAGGTCGTCGCCCCCAGCACACCGGCGGATGCCAAGGCGCTCATGCTCGCGGCGATCCGAGACGATGACCCCGTCTTGTTTCTCGAAAACCTCTCCCTCTATAACACCAAGGGTGAAGTGCCCGATGGTGATGCTCCCGCGGTCATCGGCAGGGCCGCAGTTACCCGGCCGGGGCGAGACCTCACCCTCATCGGGTATTCACGGATGGCGTGGGTCGCCTCCCAGATCGCCGAGCAACTGGCGCAGTCCGATGGCCTGGACATCGAGGTGATCGACCTGCGCAGCCTGCGCCCCCTCGACCGCGAGACGATCGTGGAATCGGTGAAGAAGACCCACGCAGCCGTCGTGCTCGAGGACGACTGGCTCACCTACGGGATCGGCGCCGAAATCGCCGCGACGATCTCCGACGGAGCCTTCGACTATCTGGACGCGCCCGTGCGTCGCGTCGCGATGGCCGAGATCCCCCTGCCCTACTCAAAACCACTGGAGACGGCCGCGTTGCCGTCAGCGGATGATGTCATCGGCGCCATCCGCCAGACTCTCGACGCCGTCGGTCACCGCCGTACCTCGATGGGCAACAACTCATGATCGAAATCACCATGCCTCGCCTCTCCGACACCATGGAGGAAGGTGCGATCGCGGTCTGGCACAAGCAACCGGGCGACAGGGTCGAGATCGGCGATGTGCTCGTCGAGATCGAGACCGACAAGGCCACGATGGAATTCGAGGCCTACGAGGCCGGCACTCTCGTCAAACACCTCGTGCCGGAGGGTGAGCAGGCCTCGATCGGCACACCGATTGCGCTGCTCGACGATGGCAAGCAGGATGCCACGCCCGCCGACTCGGCCGACGTGGCCCGCATCCCGGCCAGCTCTGAGCTCGACGCCGTATCGCCCGCTCCCAGCTCCCGACCGCTTCGGGCGACGGATGCGGTGCACGACGACGGTGCGCGATTGTTCGCGTCTCCGCTCGTGCGCAAGCTGGCCCGCGAGAACAATCTCGACCTCAGCCAACTGCGCGGCACCGGGCCCGGCGGCCGCATCATCCGTGCCGACACCGACGAACTGCTCGCCCACCCAGCCGCTGTGACGGCCGGCGCAGGCGAGCCAACCGCGCTCGCCGACGCGCCCGGAGTGCCCGCGTCAAAACCAACAACACCGGCCGTATCCGCTCCGCCCATCGACGACAAGCGTGGCTCCGAAGCGGCCCCGCTCAGCAACATGCGCCGCGTCATCGCCCGGCGATTGGGAGAGAGCGCCCGGACCGTTCCGCACTTCTATGTCACGGCTGTCGCCGATGCCGAGAACCTCGTTCACCTGCGCACCGAGTTGAACGCGCAGCTCGTGGCAGCGGGGCGGCCGAAGGTGAGCATCAACGACCTGCTGATCCGGGCCAGTGCGCTCGCCTTGCGGGAGCATCCGCTGATCAATGCGTCGTACATCGACGATGCCGGCGGCGAGGTGCTCGTGCACAAACGAGTCAACGTCGGTGTGGCCATCGCCTCGGGCAATGGGCTCGTCGTTCCCGTGATCGAGAACGCAGACCAGAAGACCGTCAGCCAGCTCGGCACCGAGACCCGCCACCTTGTGTCCCTGGCCAATGAGAAGAAACTCACCGCCGAGCAGATGTCCGGCGGAACCTTCACCATCAGTAACCTCGGTATGTTCGGCGTCGAGCAGTTCACGGCGATCATCAATCCGCCCGAAGGCGCCATTCTCGGGGTCGGCGGCATGGCACGGGAAGCCGTCGTCGTCGGCGACGCGATCCTCCCGCGACACCGGATGCGTTACACACTGTCCGCCGACCACCGCATCATCGACGGCGCCCTCGCCGCGCAGTTCCTGCAGACACTGACCCGCCTGATCGAGAACCCGTGGACGATCATCGCCTGACCGATATTCATCCAGAGAGACCAGGAAAGAAGTGACGATATGCAACGGGTTTCGTTGGCAGCACTCGCCCCGACTGAACTGGAACTGGCGGTCCGTGCGCCCAGCCGCGGAGCGCCGGAACGGTGGTCGGAGGCGAAGGATCTTCGCGAAGACCACGCGGGCTCCAAGAGCCCGGATTCGGATTCGATCGAAGGTTTCGTGGAACGGCTCGCCCAGACAGAAGCTCGACCGAATAGTTTCAATCCCTTCGATAGTTCCCTTCCGGAGAACGCCGCTCGGCGCCGAAACCTGGGTTTGTATTTACGCGAAATGGCTGAGCACCGGCCCCGGGTTCTGCTCCTCGGGGAGGCGCCCGGTTATCGAGGCATGAGAATGACGGGAACACCGTTTACCAACCGGGCAATTCTCCGGAACGGGGTTGAGCACTTCGGGCTGTTTGGGTCCGATAAGGGTTATCTGGTGCCGACTGAGCTCGCGCCGGTCGCGTCTGAACCGACCGCGACCGTGATGTGGCAGACGCTCACGGAACTGGATTTTCTGCCGCTGCTGTGGAGTGCCTACCCATTTCATCCACACCAGCCGGGGATCCCGCTGTCCAATCGCACGCCCTCGGCTCCTGAAATCTCCGCCGGGCTTCCGGTGTGGACGGCCTTGGCTCAACTCTTCGGCATACGAACGGTCGTCGCTGTCGGCAATGCGGCCCACCGCAGCGTGCTTCTTTGCGGGCAGGATGCGGCCAAGGTCCGCCATCCGGCCCACGGCGGCAAGGTCAAGTTCAGGCAAGGCCTGGAAGTTCTCCTGGCACAAGGTATCGACGACGACAGATCAGGCGAATCAGTCTGGCCCGTCTGAGGGCGGGCGGCTGTGATTTCTGCTCGAACGGTGAGCGCTGGCCGTCCATGGTCAGGACTGCGAGACTGGAGCCAGCGAGGAAGCGGGTGGATCATGGTTAGTAAACATCAGGTGAAGGTGGGCCGAGCCTATGACGAATCGGCGCGAGGGGATGGCCAACGTGTGTTGGTGGATCGGATCTGGCCTCGGGGGCTGAGCAAGGGGGAGGCCGACTTCGACGAATGGTGCAAGCAGGTTGCTCCGTCCACGGAACTGCGCAAGTGGTACAACCATGATCCAGAGCGCTACGCGGAATTCGGGGTCCGTTACCGGGTCGAGCTCGAGGAACCCGAGCGTGCGGAAGCCGTCGAGCACCTGCGCGCCCTGGCCCGGCACGGTAACCTGACCCTGATCACCGCTACCAAACAGGCCGAGATCAGCGAAGCTGCAGTACTCGTCGAACTACTGAAAGGCTGAATCCGGGTCCGATCGGGGATAGCGGTTTGTCGGCGACAGTCGTCTGCTCGCCTCCCCGGCTAGATGAGACCGACGAGGACTCCTGTCCCGGTGAGGAGGAGACCCACCCCGGGGAGCACGAATCCGTTGCCGTTGCCGTCCCTCAGCCGATCCTGGCCACCGTCACGGCGATTTCGGCGATCTCCTGGTCCGCGCGGCCTCGCAGGTGTTCCATGATCGCATCGTGCACGCGTCGGCAGACATCGGTCGCGGCGTAGCCGTCGGTCACGCCGATCTTCACGGCCACAGAGAGACCGGCCTTGTCGCGGGCGACGAGAACCGAGTTGGCCGATGGCGGGCGGCGGGTGAGGGCATCCACTGCGCTCGTGATCACGGTGGCGATGAGCGGAGCGGCGGAGTAGAGGGTGTCCACTCCGGGAACGGCCAGGACGGCCTCGTCGAGGTGGTCCGCCGGGGGGAGAACGTCGCTCATCGCTGCTCGGTTTCGCTCGGGGGAGTGGCCGGCCTGAGGTACAGGTCACGAACGGTGATGTCGATCGCGGCGATGGTCAGATCCGTGTGCTGCGCGAGGGCGGCGTAGAGCGACTGGCGCAGGGCCTGGGCCTTGGCCGGGATGTTCTCGCCCTGGCACACGGCGGCGTCCACGCGAATGGTGATCGGGGTGCCGGGCGCGGTCACGTCACCGTCGAGGCGACAGCGGCCGACGATGATGTTTTCGATCCCGTCGCCCGTCGCCCGCAGGAGCCCGCGAACCGCGCCCTCGGTGACGACGAGTCTGGCTGTCGGTGAGGGATGCGCGATGGGGATGTCGCGGCCCGAGCGGGCCTCCAGATTGATGTTCTGCAGGATCGACCTGACCCAGCCGTCGCTGCGCTCCGATTCACGCTCCACGTCGCTGGAGAGGAGGGAACGCTGCACGCCACGGAGGCGTTGCAGGCTGCGCAGGGCGATCTGGCACTGCGGCGAGTCGTCGATGGTCGGGTCTGCGGGGGTGCGGTTCCGGTCGAGGTAGTCGCTCAGCTCTTCGATGGTGTGGCCGACCAGGTGGGTCAATTCACGGTCGGCGGTGTCCAGGTCGAAGGCGACGAATGGCTCGTCTGGTGAGGTCATCGCCATTCCTCCATTTCCCGGAGAAGAGTTTTACGTGCTCGTGCGAGCAGGCCCCGAACCGTCGAGACGGGAAGCTCCAACTCTTCGGCAATCTCACCGTAGCTGCACTCCGCGAGTTCACGCAGCGTCCAGCACCGCCGCTGGTCCTCCGGCAGATCGACCAGAGCGCGTGACAGTGCCTCGGTCTGGGACTCCGCTTCGGCCAGTCTATGGGGAGACTGATGCTCGGGCGCGGCCGGTTCGGTGAGATCGATGTCGGCGTGCTGGCGTCTCGCCCGCAACCGGTCGATGCTCTTACGGCTCACGATGCGCATCAGCCAACTTTTAACCGCGCCGCCGTCTTCGAGGGTGGAGAGCTGCTGCCAGGCCGTGATGAACGATTCCTGAACGACGTCGTCCATCTCGTCGTTGGACCCCAGTACCCGTGCGGCGTATACCCGCATGAGCGGCCCGTAACGGCGCACGATCACCTCGAACGCCCGCACATCCCCGTCGGCGGCGCGATCGGCCAGCGTCAGGTCGGATGCCGTGTCGAGCGGGGACGGGACGTGTTCCCTGAGCGTCGCGGGCATGCCATCCCCCTCCTGCAGTCACGTTGTACGCCGAAATTTTTCTCACGATTGCGTGACAAATATGTCACAGGTCGCGTCCTACAGGTGAACACCTGAACCAAACCGCGGTATGGGCCACGAACGTGTGAGGCCCCCAACGATTGAAGTCTCCTATGGATCCGAGCAGTGCTTCTCCGAACGCTTTGGTCCCGGCACGCGCGCTGGGGGCCGAACCAGGGTCGGCGACAGGCCGGGGCCGCACCATCCGCAACGACAGTGTGTCGGGGAGGGTCATCGACCTCGCCGCCCGCGAAGTCGCCGGAGTGCACGCGCTCGGCACGGCGGGGCTGCACGTGACCGAGGCCAACGGGACCGTCACCGACCTGCACCTGCCGGTTACCGGCGACCCGAAAAACGCCCTGACTTTCGCCTGGCGCAGCCGCGCCGAGCTTCCCCGCCACGAAACATCGAACGAAAGCGAGATCAACATGAGTGCAGGCGACAAGATCAGCAACGCCGCCGAGGACGTCAAGGGCAAGGCCACCGAGGCAGTCGGCAAGGCGACCCACGACGACTCCAAGATCGCCGAGGGCAAGGCCGAGCAGGCCTCGGCCAGCGCGAAGAAGGCCGGCGAGAACATCAAGGACATCTTCAAGGACTAGCGGTTCGGCAGCGTGCGGCGGGCCATCGGGCCCGCCGCACGCATCCGTCCTCCACCCGTCGACCACGACCGGCTCGAACCTGCACACCGGGCGGGCCGAACCTCACCTCGCCGCACCACCCCAGACGCACCTCACCCAGGACCGTGACCTCATGCACCTCTCCTTCCCGTCCTTCCCGATCGCGCCGTTCCAGACGCGGGGACCTCTCAGCTCCCAGCTTCTGACCGCGCTCTCCCTCCCGGCCGACGACTCCGGTTCCAGCCTTGGCGGATTCATCGTCGCCACCGCTGAGGCGCTCGGGCAGTGCACCGATATCGTCAACGACGACGATCTCCAATTGACCCTGTTCCTGCTCTACGGCCTGCACTACGGGGGCGTCGTGCAGTCGGACCCGGCCTGGGAATGGCACCCCACGACCATCGTCGCCCGGGTGGCCATCGAGCAGGCCCTCGAAACCAGCCTGCGCGCGAGGGTTCCCCAACCCCCGCTGCCGTCCTCGAACCAGGACGCCGTCGCCCGCGCCCTCTTCGCGCTGACCATCGCGGATCAGGGTCCCAGCCTGTCCCGGTACCTGGCG
Source organism: Cryobacterium algoritolerans (assembly GCF_004402785.1). GTDB lineage: Bacteria > Actinomycetota > Actinomycetes > Actinomycetales > Microbacteriaceae > Cryobacterium > Cryobacterium algoritolerans. The sequence goes on along the minus strand of NZ_SOFP01000054.1, from coordinate 23,253 downwards.
CGGAAGGCGACCGAGGAACAAGCGGTCGAATTCATCGTGCACCGGTCCATCTACACACTCAAGGAAGCCGACCCGCATTCGTGGGCCATCCCGCGACTGACCGGTCGCGCCAAAGCGGCGCTGATCGAGATCCAGGCCGACGAATACGGCGGAGGACGCCCCGAACGCATGCACTCGAGCCTGTTCGCCGACACCATGTGCGGGCTGGGCCTCGATACGCGCTACGCCGGCTACGTGGACCAGGTGCCGGCGCTCGTCCTCTGCTCGTTCAACATGATGAGCCTGTTCGGGCTCAACCGTCGCCTGCGCGGTGCCATCGTCGGCCACCTTGCCGCCTTCGAGATGACCTCGGCAATCCCGAGCCGGCTCTACGGTGACGGGTTCCGCCGTCTGGGCTTCTACGAGACCGTCACCCGTTACTTCGATGAGCACATCGAAGCGGATGCCGTGCACGAGCAGATCGCCGGCCGGGACCTTGCCGGGGCGCTCGCCGAAGACGACCCGCAGACTCTCCCCGACATAATGTTCGGGGCTGCGGCCTGCCTGGCCATGGACGGCTGGGTGGCCGAACACCTGCTGAAAAGCTGGCAGGCCGGGCGCAGTTCGCTCCGAAGCCCGCTCGCCGAGGCGACCGGGCGGCCGCTGGCCAGATCCGCGGTGGCCTCGTGAACCCCGCGCCGACCGACCCTGCCGCGCCAGGCAGTTGAGACCACGCGCTCGCTAGCCGAGTTGTCGCACGACCGGGGGCCGTCATCGAATGGGGCGAACTGCGGCCCCCAATCATCCCTGTTCGGATCGATCCAGCCCGAACAGACCGAAGCCAGGAGAACCCATGAGACTGCCGGACAGACGCCACCGTCGCGCCGCCGACTCCCCGCCCGACGGACAGCCCGAGGCACCTGCCCCGGACGACCCGCGCAAGCCGGAATCCCCGGCCGACGTCTCGAAGCGGTCCTGGCTGTACGCCCTGCGCCGCACGGTGAGCGAATTCGGCAGGGACCAGTGCGGCGACCTCGCCGCCGCGCTGACTTATTACGCGGTGTTGTCCCTGTTCCCGGCGCTGATCGCACTCGTGTCCCTGCTCGGCGTCGTCGGGCAGGGCAAGCGGTCGGCCGGCGCCCTGCTATCAATCCTCGGTTCCGTCGCCCCCGCGGGGGCGCTCCAGGTGATCCGCGGCCCGATTGAGCAGTTCAGCACGTCGCCGGCGGCCGGGTTCGCCCTCGCTTCGGGCATCGCGGTGGCGGTGTGGTCGGCATCCGGCTACGTCGGCGCCTTCGGCCGGGCGATGAACCGCATCTACGAGGTCGAGGAGGGCAGGCCGTTCTGGAAGCTCAAGCCGGTGCAACTGCTCGTAACCGTCGCCGCCATCCTGCTCATCCTCGTCGTCGCCATCGTGCTCGTGCTCTCGGGGCCGGTGACGGATGCCGTCGGCAACGCCCTCGGCGTCGGCGAGACCGCCCGGGTGGTCTGGTCGGTGCTCAAGTGGCCGCTCCTCGCCGCCGCCGTCGTGTTCCTGATCGCAATCCTCTACTACGCCACCCCGAATGCCCGGCAGCCACGGTTCCGATGGCTGAGCGTCGGCGCGGTGCTGGCCCTGCTCGTGATCCTTGTCGCCTCGGTGGGCTTCGGGTTCTACCTGGCCACTTTCGCGAACTATGCGAAGACCTACGGTCCCCTGGCCGGCATCGTGGTGTTTCTGCTCTGGCTCTGGTTGGCCAACCTCGGCCTGTTGTTCGGGGCCGAGTTCGACGCCGAACTCGAACGCGGCCGTGAGCTGCAGGCCGGAATCGCCGCCGAAGAGACCATCCAACTGCCGGCGCGCGACACACGCACGAGCGTGAAGGCGGCCGAACAGGAAAGAAAGGCGGTCGAGGCCGGGCGCCGGATCAGGGACACGCATCGCGCGGGTCACCCCGCCAAGCGGCAGTAGCGGTCCCGGTTCGCCTCACCGGGCCTGCCGACTCCCGTTTCGAGCGGCGCCCCGGGGTGCTAGCGTGCCGGGATGAAGCAGAGAGAACTCTTCCTCCAGTCGGATGCCGCGTTGCGCTCCGTCATCGACCGGATCACTCCCGCGCAGCTGGCTCTCCCGGCGCCCGGCGACTGGTCCCGCACAAAGAACCCCAGCCTGCGCGATATCCTGGCTGACCACGCCCGCGACGAGGCCTGGCTGCCCGCGGTGCTGGCTGGGCGCACCATCGCCGAGGTCGGCGATGACTATGCGGGCGACCTGCTCGGCGACGATCCGATCGGAGCCTACGACCGGCTGGGCGATCTGGCCACCACAGCGGTCTCGGCCGACCTCGATCCGGAAAAGACCGTCCACCTGAGCTACGGCGATTTCCCGCTCGCGGACTACTTGCAGCACATGAGTATCTACCGTGCGTTCCAGGCCTGGTCGATCGCGAAACTGATCGGGCTGGACTACACGATGCCCGCGCCGCTCGTCGAGAACCTGTGGGAGCAGATCGGGCCCGAGATTCCGGCCTGGCGGGAGATGGGCGTGTTCGGCCCCGAGGTGGACGTTGCGCCCGATGCCGACCGCGAGACCCAGCTGCTCGGCAAGACCGGTTACTGGGTGCCGTGACTCAGATCCAGTCGTTGCGCTTGAACAGGATGTAGAGCAGGGCCGACAGGCCCACGATCAGGCCGATGGAGCTGTAGTAGCCGAACTCCTGGCTGAAACCGGGGTATGGCACGTTCTGTCCGTAGAACCCGGTGATGGCGGTCGGCACGGCGATGATCGCCGCATATCCGGTGACCTTCTTGGTGATCACGTTGAGCCGGTTCCCCTGGATCGCGAGGTTGGCCTCGAGGATGCTGGTGGCCAGGTCCCGCAGGCTCTCGGTCCATTCCATCGCTCGAAGCACGTGGTCGTAGACGTCCTGGAAATACGGTCCCATCTCGTCGCCGAGCAGGTGCAGGTCGCGGCGGAGCAGCGTGTTGACGACCTCGCGCATCGGCAGGATCACCCTCCGCAGGGTGACCAGGCTCTTGCGAAGCTCGAAGGAACGCCGCTGCACCAGTTCCTGATCCGCGGTGGGAACGAACAACCGGCTCTCGAGCTCCTCGATCTCGTCGTCGAGGGCCTCGACCGCCTCGAAGTAGCCGTCGACGAGATAGTCGAGCAGCCCGTGCACCAGGAACGCGACGCCGTTCTTCGTGAGGTCGGGAGAGGAGTCCCACCGGGCGACGATCGCGTCCACGTCGAACCGGCCGTTGCGGTGCACGGTCACGAGGGCGCGGCCGGTGATGAAGGCCGCGATCTCGTGCGTGGTCACCCGCGAGGTGGCAGGGTCCAGGTCGGCGGAGTGCGCGGAGAGGAAGAGGTGGTCGGGATAGCGGTCGAGTTTCGGCCGCTGGCCCAGGCTGAGCGCGTCCTCGACCGCGAGTTCGTGCAAGCCCAGTTCGTCCGTCAGGAGGGCGAGGTCGTCTTCGCCCGGATCATCGAGGTCGACCCACACCACGGAGTCGGGTACCTCCAGGTGCTCGGAGACGTCGGCGAGAGAAAAGCCCTCGTCGACGAGGAGGCCATCACGGTAACAGCGGGTTCGAGGTGTGCGCACCCCCACAGTCAACCAGCTATCACGCTGCTCAGATCCCGTACAGGTCGTCCCAGCCGTTATTGGACAGTGTGCCCGCGTCGGCCTCCGCGTATGCATAGGCCGGCTCGGCTCGGGTGTTCAGCACCCGGGTGCGCTCCCGAAGGTAGGCGATGGCGTCGGCGGTGTCCGGATCCTTGGCCCGGGTCTTCTCCGGCACGCTGAGGAATTCGCTGGTCGGGCCGACGACGAGCTGCACCAGCATGGTGTGACCGTCATCGGTGAGCGCCGGCAGCTCCAGAAACTCGGAGCTGTTGCAGGCCGGCAGGGCGACCGCCAATTGCAGCAGGGCGTCCGCCGCGCCGTCGGTGGTAAGGAACGATTTTCCGCAGTATGCGACTCTCTTCATGGAAGTGCCTTCCCCGCGACCGTCTTCGAATGATCACACTCAGGTCGATGCAGTCACGGTAGCGCGGCCGGACCGATCCCGCTGTCGGCCGTAAAGGGGACAAGTAAAAGTGGGAAGGGCTTAGATCAACGCCCGTTTTGTCCCCAGCGTGCCAGGTCGGCTGGGGTGTCAATCACCTGCGTGACACCGGTATCCGACAACTCGATTCTGAAGCTCGACGCACCGATGGTGGTGCGCACGCTCAGCTCCGCCCGGGCGTCACCGTTCGACCACAGCAGCCGCGCCTCGTCGTCGCCGCGGGTCGTCCAGCTGAACTCGCCGTCGAATGCCGGATGCCCGGTGCGCATTCTGGCGAGCCCGAGTTGCGCCTGGGTCACCTCGGCGTCGAGGGCCCGGTCGACCTCGTCGGCGGGGTAGCGGTGCCGATTCACGTCACGCCCGTTGCCGGTCTCGTCGAACAGTGCGGTGTCATCGAGCCCGCCGAGCAGCCCGACGTAGTAGACCTGCGGGCGGCCGGGCAGGAAATGCTGCACGGCGCGGGCGAGGAGGTAGGGAACCGTCTCCCCACCGAGGGTGCTGAAGAAAGTGGCGTTGATCTGGTGGGGGAGCGTGAACCACTCCGGCACCACCGAGGCGATCGACGAGTGTCCCGCGGTGGCCACGTCGGCGCGCGCGAAGATGGCGGCCATCTCGGCCTGGTCGATCAGGCCGGGCCGCTCCCCGCCCGGGCCGGCGTCGATGATTCCGATGCCGTCGTGGGTGTCGAGCACGGTGATGGCGTTCTCCGGCCGGATCTCGAGCCAGCGGGCGAGGCGATCGACGGTCCCGGTGCCGAGGGAATGCAACAGCAAGGGGGCGAGCGCGAAGTCGTAGACCCAGTCCACGAGCGGCGCGATCGCCAGTTGCTGGCTGTAGTGCGCGTGCACCTCCACGAGCACGTCGACCCCGGCCTCATGGGCCAGGGCGACGACGACCTCGGCGAACGCGAGCGTCTCCGGCGTCATGAAACTGTCGGTGCCGGGCGTCTTGACCGCGTAGCCGACAGCGTCGAGCCGCACGGTGCTGACGCCGCCGTCGGCGAGGGCCCGCAGGACTCGCCGTAGGTAGGTGAGTGCGGCCGGGTGGTTCACGTCCAGATCGACCTGGCTGGGCATGAAGGTCGTCCAGACGAGGTGGCGGCTGCCGTCCGCACCCTGGTAGGCCGTGAACGGGAGGCCGGGGCGGGGCCGGTAGAACGCGGTGATGGCGCGCTCGCCGCCGCCGTGGGGAAAGACGGTGTCGAAGGTGAGGAACATCCCCGCGAAGTCCGACGCGTCGCCACGGGCGAGCCAGTCGACGAACTCCGCCGAGGAGGATGACACGTGGTTGACGATCAGGTCCGAGGTGAGCCCGCGGGTGCGGGCGAGTGCCCGCAGATCGTCCCAGGTGCCGAGGCGCGGGTCGACCGAGGCGTGGTCGATCGGGTCGAAGCCGGCATCCGCCCCGTCGAATGGAATGTAGAACGGGAGCACGTGCACGCTGGAAAACGCGCGCAACGGCCCGTCGAGCAGCGCCTGCAGCTGCGGGATGGTGCCGCCCAGTCGATCGGCGTAGACCAGCAGCTCAACATCGGACATTTCTCACTCCCGTGCATTCCGGCGGCACGCCGGTCGACGACACGGCGGCAGACCACGATCCCGGACGGCGGGCGCGGCACCGGTTCAGAAGTTACGGCACGCGCAGGCTCAGCGCAATTTGCGCGTTGCCGCGACGGCCGGCGACGGGCCGAACCAGGAGATCCTGGCGCCGGTGGCCTCCGGGGCGGCCTCGTGCGAGGGATCCGTTGGAACGGGGGGCTCCGCTCGCCCGTTGCGGACGCTGGATTCTACGAAGGGGAAACTCATTCTGTGCCGGTCCTATCCAATCGGTAGGCCGGCTGACCTCTGACGGTCCCGTGCCTTTGCGACCCCGCCTTGCGACGGGTGTGCCCGTGCGATTGGCGGTGAGAAACCGCCAGGCCGGCTCAGGAAGATCGGCAGGCCTCGCGGGCAGTATGACCGGATGGCGGCGGGACGACAAGAGCCGCACCGTCCCGGTCGGTTGTGGAACCGGGATGGTGCGGCCCTCCGGCGCGGACGCCGGTCGGCTGCTACTCGGGGACTACCAGTGCCGGGGTGTCCTTGCGCAGGGTCTCGCCGCGGAAGAAGCTCGGCTGGCGCCAGTAGGTCAGCCCCATCACCAGGGTGCCGAGCAGGAGCAGCCCGACGCCGATGACGAAGACGAGACCGATCCCGAAGAGTTCGGAGCCGCTACCGAAGTCCGGGCTCCAGCTGCTCACCGCGGTCTGCACGAAGACGACAGTGAGGATGAGTCCACCCAGACCGGGGATGATCAGGCGCATGAAGAAATTGCGGATGCTGCCGAAGAGGCTCTGGCGGAAGTACCAGACGCAGGCGAAGGAGGTCAACGCGTAGTAGAAGCAGATCATCAGACCGAGCGACATGACGGTGTCATTGAGCACATTGACGCTGATGATGGTCATCACCGCGTAGAACCCGCCGGCGATGGCGCCGGCGGCGATCGTCGCGTAGCCGGGCGAACCGAACCGCTTACTGATGCTGGCGAACTTCGGCGGGAGCGCGTTGTAATGCGCCATCGCCAGCAGCGTGCGCGCGGGGGAGGTCATCGTGGACTGCAGGGAGGAGGCCGAGCTGGCCAGCACTGCCAGGGAGATCAGGATGGCGAGCGGTCCCATGATGGGAGACGCGATGGCGGCGAAGATGTTGCCCTGGTTGTCGGGGTTGCCGAGGCCGATACCGTCGACCCCGACGCCGGAGACCATCATGGTTGCCACGATGAGGGCGAGGTAGAGGCCGAGCACGACGAGCGCGGTCAAGGTACCCGCCTTGCCGGCGGTCTTCTGGCCGCCCTTGGTCTCCTCGGTCATGGTGAGGCAGACATCCCAGCCCCAGTACACGAAGATGGCCAGCGAGATCCCGGCGGCGAACTGGCTGAAACTCTGCACCTGGGTCGGGTCGAACCACTCCCAGCTGAACGGGATCGCCGTCGTCGAGTCGGCGGAGCCGGCGCCGATGAGGGCCATGACGGTGAAGATGCCGAGGACCACGAGTTGGAAACCGACCAGGCTGTACTGAACGAGCTTGGTGGTGTGCAGGCCGCGGTAGCTGACCCAGACGGCCAGGGCCACGAAGAGCAGGCAGGTGGCGATGTTCACGGCGGTGTTGTCGGCGAGAGAGGCCAGGGAGGGATTGCCGAAGAGCTCGCCCAGGAAGACGTAGAAGAAACTGACCGCCACGCCAGCCAGGCTGGAGAGCACGATGATGTTGGCGGCGAGCATCCCCCAGCCGCCCATCCAGCCGATGAAGGGCCCGAAGGCCTTGGTGGTCCAGGTGAATGACGTGCCGCTGTCCGGGGAATCGGCGTTGAGCTCCCGATAGGCCAGGGCCACCAGGATCATCGGGATGAAGGCGACGATGAAGATCGCCGGCACCTGGAATCCGACCTCGCTGACGGTCGCGCCCAGGGAACTGGTCAGGCTGTACGCCGGGGCCACCGAGGACACCCCCATCACGACAACGGCGAGGAGGCCTATCTGACCGCCCTTGAGGCCCTTCCGGGTGATGCCGTGGGTGGTTCCGGCCGCATCGTGCAGCTGGTCGCTGTGCACGTGCGGCTGGTGGCCTGCGGCCGTGGAGGCCGGGGAAGGCCTGGTCGAGAGTTCGGTCATGATGATCCCTTTCATGCGTCTTCACTGACGATGTGTGGGTGGGGAAGGCAGGCGCGACGGGAGGGATGGCGTCGCACTGCCGACTAAATGAATTGGGTTCGTTTAGTTTGAATGTGACGGCACCGGAATGCAAGCCAATTCGAAAGAAAAAAGATAACGTTCCGGATGTTTGGGCTGGAATCAGGCGTGCGGCCCCGACCGGGTGGACTCGAGGGCCGCGAGCAGCGCCTCGAGCCCGAACCGGAACGCCGCGTCGGCCGGGGCTGCGCCGGAGGTACGGTCCTGGCTCCGGACGGCATCGGTGAACGTCGGGCTCGAGTCGGCCAGGTCGCCGGTGTCGAAGATGTCGGCCGGCGCGTTGGCGTCGAGGGCGGAGCCGAAGATGAACGACTCGACGGCGACGATGGCCGGGATGATCGTCTCCCCTGGCACGCCGGCCTCGGCCAGTCCCACGGCGACGGTCTCGTACATTTTCAGGGTCTCAGGCGCGCCTGTGACCGGCAGCACGGCCACGAGGGGAACCAGGGGAGCGTGCCTGGCGAACACGTCCCGGTAGGACCACGCCCAGCGGCGCACTGCGGCATCCCACGGCTCTGAGCCGAACCCGCTCACGTCGACCATGGTCATCACATGGTCTTCCAGCCATTGCAGAACCTCCTGCTTGGAGGAGACGTGGTTGTAGAGCGCGGAGGGCGCGACCTTCAGTGTCCTGGCCAGGCTCGACATGGTGAAACCGCCATAGCCCTCGATCGTGATCACCTCGAGCGCCGCGATGGTGATCCTGCCCCGCGACAACACTTTCTCCAGCGGGCGCCCTGCGCGGCGCGGTGCGGTCCTGGCGGCGTCGGTCATCCGGTGGCTCCTCCCGAAGAGCGTGAGATGGCCAGATTAGACCATCCGAAATGACCGGTCGTCATTTCGCGCGCGACGGAGCGCCGGATGCCGAGCACCCCAAAAGGCCCGGCCGGGCGCCTTCGCCGACGGCTGCCTCCTCACGAACGCCCATATGGTCGCCGGTGCGTCCACCGGCACCGTCGACGTGATCGCCGAGCCGGAAGTGCCGGCTGCCCTCCGCTGACCACGCACGTCCCCCGGGATGTACGCGGTTCCCGCGAAGCCTTGACACCAACCGGCTTCAAAATTAGCGTGAGGAATGAGCCGGTGATTCGGCCGATTCCCTTCCCAGCAGGCGGGCGGGCCGGTCGAGATGGTGCAGTCTTGCCGGAGTTCAGGCGATCTCTATTGGGTGATCATCATGACGAAGCGGACAGATTCCCGGCTCCAGTTCCTGGGGGCTACCGACACGGTCACCGGCTCGAGGTTCCTGGTCGAATCGGACGGTCGCCGGATTCTCATCGATTGCGGCTTGTTCCAGGGCTACAAGCTGCTGCGCAATCGCAACCGGCTCGCGTTTCCCGTTTCGCCGGAGTCCCTCGCCGCCGTGCTGCTCACGCACGCCCACCTCGACCACACCGGCTACCTCCCGGCTCTCGTCCGGGACGGCTTCGGCGGCCCCGTCTACGCGACGAAGGGAACCACGGAGCTCAGTTCGCTGCTCCTGCCCGACAGCGGCTACCTCCTCGAGGAGGAGGCGAATTTCGCCAGGAAGCGCAAGTCGTCCCGGCACGAGAACCCTCGTCCTCTCTACACGGCGGAGGATGCCGTGACTAGCCTCGACTCGTTCCGGCCCCGGAACTTCGACCAGGAGATCGACCTCGGCGGCGGCATCCGGGCCACCTTCGTTCCGGCCGGCCACATCCTCGGGGCGGCCCAGATCCGGCTCTCGGTCGGCGACTCGACCGTGCACTTCACGGGTGACCTCGGCCGGGCGAACGACCCCCTGATGCACCCGCCTCGCCCGCTGGAGACCGTCGACGTGCTCGTGTCGGAATCGACCTACGGGGATCGCACGCACGACCCGGCGGATCCGGAGGCGGAACTGGGCGAGGTGATCCGCCGGGTCGCGGGGCGGGGCGGCGTCATCGTGATCCCCGCCTTCGCGGTCGGCCGGTCCGAGACCGTGCTGTTGCACCTCTCCCGGCTGCGTGACCACGGCGAGATACCGGACATCCCGGTCTACCTCAACAGCCCGATGGCGGTCAACGCCACCGAGATCTACCAGCGGCACCAGAGCGAGCACAGACTGACCGAGACCGAGTTCCACAGCATGTACGACCTCGCCAGGATGGTGCGCACCGTCGACGAATCCAAGCTGCTCAACCTGCGCGGCGGCCCGATGATCATCGTCTCCGCCAGCGGAATGCTCACCGGCGGCCGGGTGCTCCACCACCTCGCCGCCTACGGCTCAGACCCGCGCAACGCCATCATCCTGACCGGCTTCCAGGCTGGCGGCACCCGCGGTGCCGCCCTCCTGCGCGGTGACGACACCCTGCGTATCTTCGGCCGGGACGTCCCGATCACCGCTGAGGTCGTGGAGATCGGCAGCCTGTCGGCCCACGCCGACTCCGACGAGATCATCGAGTGGATGCGCGCAGCCCTGGTCGCACCGGTGATGACGTATCTCACCCACGGCGAGCCGGCGGCCTCCGACACCCTGCGGTTGCGGATCAAGCACGAACTGGGCTGGAACGTGCGGGTGCCGGAGCACCTCGAGCGGATCGATCCGGCGGCGCCCCGCTGAGCCGGGGCGAGCCGGATTCCGTGATAATTTCGGCAGACCATGACCGATCCCCTGCAGAACGATTCCTCGAGCAGCGATTCCCGGAGCACCGAGCCTCTGCCCGCGCGCCAGCGACCGCTGACCAGGGTCGAGGTCGCCGATGTCGCGGTGCGACTGTTCCACGAGCGCGGCTACGAGGCCACGAGCGCCACCGAGATCGCCGAGGCGGCCGGGGTGTCCCGCAGCACGTTCTTCCGGCAGTTCGGCTCGAAGGACGACGTGATCTTCGCCGACCACGATGAGCTGCTCGAACAGATCGTGCGCCATTTCGAGTTGCCGCACGCCGACCCGTGGCTGGCCGTCTGCGAGGCGGCGACCATGGTCTTCGAACGGTTCCGTGAACGCCTCGAGGTCGGGCGGATCAGGGACCTGGTCGTGCGCGCGACCCCCGTGCTACGCGACCGTGAGACCGTCATGGTGATCCGGTACGAACGGATGTTCGCCAGTTACCTCAGGTCCTCTCTGCCCATGGTGCCGGCGCTGGCCGCCATCCGCTTCGCGGCCGCGGTGACGGCCACCCACAATTACGAGCTACGCCGCCTGATCCGCTCGACGGCCGCCGGCGCCCGTGCCGCCGACCTGCCCGCAGAGCTGGCCGACGAACTCGCCGGGGTTCGGCTGATGTTCCGACCCGACGGCCGCCCGCCCGCGGGGACGGCCGACCCCGGGCTGGACCTGCTCGTCGCCGTCTTCCCCGCCTCGATGGACCCCGGCGACGTGGCCAGGGCCGTCGAGGAACGGCTCCGCGCGGCGACGAGCGCACCCGACGCCTGAGACTCAGTGCCACTTGACCTGAGACTGTGTGTCAGGTACAACTTGTAGCTGAAGCTTTTCGACCGGCGCAAGGGGGCACCGTGAACGGTGTGTTGACCACACGAATCGACGTCACAAACCGGATGGTCGGTGGCCGCACGATCGCGCTGGTGGTCTTCACGCCTCCGGCCGGCGGGCTGATCTCCTGGACACGGGAGGCCCTCGCCGCCGTCGCCGCCGCGGTCCGCGGCATCGACCTGGCCTCGGTCGACGCGGTGGCCTTCACCGGCACAGGCGCGGTCTTCGGCGCCGGCGCCGACCTGGCCGCCTTCGGTTCCGTCGCCACCCACACGGAGGGTGAACAGATCGCCCGCGATGGCTACACGGCGTTCAACCAGATCGGCCGGCTCGGGCTGCCCACCTTTGCCTTCCTCAACGGCGTCGCGCTTGGCGGTGCATTCGAGCTGGCCCTCTGCGCCGATTACCGTACCGTCGCCGCAACAGCGACCAACCTCGGTCTCCCCGAGGTGCGCCTCGGCCTCGTACCGGGCTGGGGCGGCCTCAGCCTGCTCGCCGACCTCATCGGCGCGGGCCCCGCGGCGGAGATCGCGGTCACCCGCTCCCTCTCCGGCCGCTCGCTCACCGCGGCGGACATTGCCGCCCTCGGGGTCGCTGACGCCGTGATCGAGGACCCCGACTTCATCGGGGCGTCACTCGCCTGGGCGGCCGGTGTCCTGAACGGGAGGGCTGAAGCGGATGCGGCGGACACCCCGGCCGACCTGCCGACGCTCTCGCGGACTGTCGCGCAGGCGGCCTGGCAGCCCGAGGCGCTGCGCGCAGCGGTGCGGAAGCGGATCCCCGGCGAACTGCCCGCCGTCGAGAAGACCCTTGAGCTGCTCTCGACCTGGCAGCACAGGAACGGGGGCCGCCCGGCATCCGCGCCCGCCGGCCGGCTGGGACGCACGGCCGCGCGACTGGCACGCGGCGGCGACCCGATCGAGGCCGAGACCATCGTCGCCTTCGGGGAACTGCTCCAGACCGACGAGTGCCGTGCCGGCATCTACGCGTTCTTCACCCTGCAGGCGGCCCGGAAACGCGGCCGGCCCGGCGGACCGGGCGCCGTCAGTCAGGTCGGGGTCGTCGGCGGCGGTCGGATGGCCACCCAGCTCGCCCTGGTCTTCGCGGAGCGTCTCGGCGTGCCCGTGCGGGTCACCGATCTCACCCCGGAGCAGGTCGCCCAGGCGCTGGACTGCATCGCCGACCAGCTTGGCCGGGCCGTGAAACGCGGCACCATGACGCCGGGGACCGCAACCCGGGTCGCGGCGCTCATCACCGGCACCAGCGACATCACCGACCTCGCCGGCAGTGACATCGTGATCGAGGCCGTCTTCGAAGACCTGGCCGTCAAACGCGGCGTCTGGGAGTCGGTCGAACGCGTCGTGCGGCCCGACACGTTGCTGCTCACCAACACCTCCTCGCTCTCGATCGCCGACCAGGGATCGGCGCTCCTGCACCCGGAGCGCCTGATCGGTTTCCACTTCTTCAACCCGGTCGCGGTGCTCCCGCTGGTCGAAATCGTGCGGGCCCCGCGCAATACCGATGCCGTCGTCGCCGCGGCGTTCGCGCTCGCCGGGGCGCTCGGCAAGACCGCCGTGCTCGTGAAGGACTCCGCTGGTTTCGTCGTCAACCGGCTGATCACCCGCTGGTTCAGCGACACCCTCCGCCTGATCGACGCGGGCGCGGATGCGAGACTCGTCGACGACGCGCTCGTCGCCGACGGGTTCCCGATGACGCCGCTCACCCTGATCCGGCACATCGGTCCCCCCGTGCAGCTGCACATCCTCGCCCACCTCGGACAGTGCCTCGGCGACCGGTTCACGGTGAGCCCGAGCCTGCGCCGCCTCGTGCAACTGTCACTGCCGAGCTACGTCGGGCCGGACGGCCGCCTCACTCCCGCCGCGGCAGACGCGATCCAGTCGATCCTGCCGTCGCCGGTCGAACGAGCCGAGCTTCCGGTCGGCACCGCCGCCGTGCGCGCAATGCTCCTTCACGGCCTGGCCGATGAGGCCGGGCGGATGCTTGCCGACGGCACGGTGCAGAGCGCCGCCGACATCGATGCCTGCATGATCCTCGGGGCCAACTTCCCGCACCACACCGGCGGGCTGACCCCGCTGCTGGACCGCTCCGGCGCAGCCCTCGCCGCCCGCGGCACCCTCTTCCACCCGTAACCTCACCACTCCTCACCACTCCTCACCACTCCTCACCACTCCCCGAAAGGTAAAACCGTGGCCGACTACGACGTATCCACTCCGCTCGACACCGACTACTACGGTCTCTTCGCCGACGTTCCCGCCGCAGACCGGGCATTCTGGGACCGAGCCCGCGCCTTCGCCGAGGAGACTCTGGATGAGGTGAACGAGGCCTGGGACAAGGCCGAATACCCGCTCCACCTCGCCCGCAGACTCGGCGAACTCGATCTGCTCACCGACGGTGTCGTCGGTCAGGGACTCACCCCGATGTCGGCCCTCGCTGCCGGGCTGGTCAACATGGAGATTTCCCGCGGCGACGGGTCGATGGGCACCGTGGTCGCCGTGCAGGGCGGGCTGGCGCTGCGCAGCATCGCCCTCTTCGGCAGCGAAGAGCAGAAGCGGCGCTGGCTCGTGCCACTGGCCCGGGCCGAGAAGCTGGGTGCCTTCGCCCTGACCGAACCCGACCACGGCTCCGACTCGGTCGGCCTCGAGACGACCGCGACGCGCGACGGCGACGAATGGGTGATCACCGGCGAGAAGAAGTGGATCGGCAACGGCTCGGTCGGCGATGTTACCGTCGTCTGGGCCAGGGATGACGACGGAAATGTGCGCGGTTTCCTGGTCGAACAGGACAATCCCGGCTACCACGCGACCACCATCACCGGCAAGGGGTCGCTGCGCGCGATCCACCAGGCCCGGATCGTGCTCGACGGCGCACGCGTTCCACTGGAGGCCGTGCTGCCCGGCACGCGCACCTTCAAGGAGGCCTCCGTTGTGCTCTTCGCGACCCGGCTCGGGGTGGCCTGGTCGGCCCTCGGCCATGCCACCGCCGTCTTCGAGGCCGCTCTGAACTACTCCACGCAGCGCATCCAGTTCGGCAAGCCGCTCGCCGCGTTCCAGCTCGTGCAGGAGCGGTTGACCATGATGCTCTCCCAGCTCACCTCCATGCAGCTGCACTGCCTGCGCCTGGCCGCGCTTGACGACGCCGGCACGCTGCGGCCGATCCAGGCCTCGCTCGCGAAATACCACAACACCAGGGCGGCGCGGGAGATCGCGGCCATGGCCAGGGACATGCTCGGCGGCAACGGCATCCTGCTCGAAAACCACGTGATCAGGCACCTCGCCGACATCGAATCCCTGCACACCTACGAGGGGACCGAGAGCGTGCAGTCGCTCCTGATCGGGAGGGACCTCACCGGCATCAGCGCATTCCGCTGATCTCCGGCACGACGTAACCGCTCCACTCTCGCAGCAAACGATGGACAAAGGAGTCCCCACGTGTTCGAACAGATGAACCTGCTTGACCAGACCAGCGGCATCGAACCGGCGACTGGCCTGGCCAACGATGCCCCGCTCACCCCGATGCGGTTCCTGCAACGGTCCGCGGAGGTGTACCCGAACAAGGACGCCATCCTCTACGGCGGCCGCCGCTACAGCTACAGCGAGTTCCGGGCGGCCGCCGAACGGCTGGCGCGAGGCATCCGCGCCCGGATCGCGCCGGGGGACCGGGTCGTGTTCCTGGCGCCGAACGTGCCGGAGATGCTGATCGCGCACTTCGCGGTGCCGCTCGCCGGCGGGATCCTGATCGCGCTGAACTCCCGGCTGGCCCGGCCGGAGATCGAGTATGTGCTCGCGCACTCCGAGGCGACGCTCCTCTTCGTCGACGCCGAGCTGGTCGCGACGGTCGGCGACTCCCGCCCCGCGTCGCCGTTCCTCACCGGCGTGATCGAGATGCCCGATGCCGAGTTCGGGCTTGCCTCCAGCGGCCTCGATTTCGGGCAGGAGAGCCTCGAATCCTTCCTTGCCGCCGCGGATGCCGCGGCCCTGGCCGATCCCCGGCCGCTCCGCTGGGACATCGACGACGAGCGCTCCCCCCTGACCATCAACTACACCTCCGGCACGACCGGCAAGCCGAAGGGCGTTGTCTACTCCCATCGCGGCGCCTACCTGAACTCCTTCGGCGAGGTATTCCACAACTCGTTCACGAGCGACTCGGTCTACCTGTGGACACTGCCGATGTTCCACTGCAACGGCTGGTGCACGCCCTGGGCCGTCACGGCGGCCGGCGCCACCCACGTCTGCCTGCGCGCGGTACGCCCGGGAAACGTCTGGACGGCCATCGACACCCTCGGCATCACCAACCTCTGCGGTGCCCCCACAGTCTGCAGCCTGATCGCGAACGCGGCAGAGGCGCACCCGCTGGAGCGACCGTTGAGCATTACGACGGCCGGCGCCCCGCCCGCCCCGAGCGTGATCGAACAGCTGGAACGCCTCGGCGTGAAGGTCGTGCACGTGTACGGCCTCACCGAGGTCTATGGCCCGTACACGATTTGCGAATACCAGTCGGACTGGGACGCCCTGCCGGGAGACGAGCGAGCCCGTATGATCTCCCGCCAGGGCGTCGGGATGTTGCAGGCCGAATCGGCGCGCGTCGTCGACCCGGAGATGGCCGACGTTCCCCGCGACGGCAGCACGATCGGCGAGATCGTGCTGCGCGGCAATAACGTCATGCTCGGCTACTACAAGGATCCTGCGGCGACCCTGGAGGCGTTCAGGGGAGGCTGGTTCCACACCGGCGACCTGGCGGTGATGCACCCCGACGGGTACCTCGAGCTCAAGGACCGGGTCAAGGACATCATCATCTCCGGCGGGGAGAACATCTCCTCGATCGAGGTGGAGAACGCGATCCTCTCGCACCCGACCGTGCTCGACGTGGCCGTGGTGGGCATCCCGCACGAGAAGTGGGGCGAACGACCGAAGGCCTACGTCGTGCTCCGGCCGGACCATGCCGTGACCGCGGTCGACCTGCTCACCCACACCCGCTACCTGATCGCGAGCTTCAAGGTGCCTGACCACGTGCACTTCGTCGAGACGCTGCCGCGCACGGCCACCGGAAAGGTGATGAAGATGATGCTGGGGGAGCTGCACCAGGACTCCGTGCCCGGCGGCTGAGCCGCTGACCGCTACACTCCGACTCATGGTTCTCGCGGTGATCGGTGCGGTGCTGCTCCTGCTCGGCGCCGTCGCCGTGCTGACGGGCGTGCTACCGGTCGACGCGCTGCTCACCCTCGCCGACCGGGTCGGCCCGATCCTGCTCTTCGTCATCGCGATGACCGTCGTCACCGAGCTCTGCAGCGAGGCTGGGGTCTTCCGCTGGGTGGCGCTCCGGCTGCGGCACTGGGGAGGCGGCCGGGCCTGGCTGCTCTGGCTGTGGGTGGCCGGCTTCGCCATCCTGACGACGGTCTTCCTCTCGCTCGACACCACTGCGGTGCTGCTCACGCCGGTGGTAGTGGTGGTGGCCCGCCAGGTCGGTCTGCCGCCGTTGCCGTTCGCCCTGACGACCGTCTGGCTGGCGAACACCGCGAGCCTGCTGCTGCCGATCTCCAACCTGACGAACCTGCTGGCGCAGCACAGGCTCGGCGGTGTCACTCCGCTGGGATTCGCCGCCCTCACGGCGGCGCCGGCTTTGGTCGCGATCATCGTGCCGCTCGCCATGGTGGCCCTCGTCTTCCGCAAGGAGCTCGGCAAGAAATACGAGAGTGTGCCGGTGCAGCGCACCCGCACGTCCGGAACGACCGGGGCGCCGGCATACGGTGCCCGCGACCGGGTGCTGCTCGGGGTCAGCGCCGCCGTGCTGGTCGCCCTCCTGCCGGCGCTGGTCGTGGGCATCCCAGTCTGGATCCCGTCGGCCATTGCGGCCGTAGTGCTCGCGGTGACGTTCCTGGTGCGCCGGCCGAGGGTGCTCGGCCCGGCACTGATCCCCTGGTCGCTGCTCGTATTCAGCGCCGGCCTGTTCCTGGTGATGGAGGCGTTGGCGCACCTCGGCCTGCCGGCACTGCTCACGGTTGTGGCCGGCACCGGGAACGCGCCGGCGGACCTGTTTCGGCTCGCCGGCGCGAGCCTGGTCGGCGCGAACCTGATCAACAACCTGCCGGCCTATCTGGCGCTCGAGCCGGTCGCTGACGGGACGAAGCGGCTGCTGGCCGTGCTGATCGGCGCGAACGTCGGACCGCTGATCACACCCTGGGCATCGCTGGCGACCCTGCTCTGGCACAGCCGGCTGGAGAAGATGAACGTGCTGATCACCTGGCGGGGTTACGCCCTGTTCGGTCTGGTGCTGGCGCCGGTCACGGTTGGCCTGAGCGTGCTCGCAATGATTGCCGCGAGCGCGTGACAATGGGCGACGACGCGCGAGACTGGTGCAGGCCGTCCCGAAGGAGCTCACCATGATCACCCTTGAACGCATCGACGACATCGTCGTCCACGGGGGAATCGTCGTCACCAGCGACGGGGCGAAAATCGGCTCTGTCGAGCAGGTCTTCCTCAGCGAGGCCTCCGGGAATCCGGCCTTCGTGACGGTGCGCACCGGGCTGTTCGGCATGTCAGAGTCGTTCGTGCCCCTGGCCGGGGCGAAGATCGACGGATCCAGAATCCTCGTCGCCTTCGACCGCACCCAGATCAGGAACGGGCCGAGGATCGAGAGCGATCGCGGCTCGATCACGGTCGACGAGGAGAGCGAGCTCTACCGCTACTACGGCGTACCGGAGGAAGAACTTTCTGCCGAAGCGTCCGAGGCGGGCGACCCCGAGGAATTCGGCCCCGCACAGGCGGTCGTCGTCGAGGTGAAGGATGCCGCCCCGCCTGCGGCGGGACCGCCGACCCCGCCACACCCGGACCACCAGCCGCCACCCCATCCCGGGTCCCACCCGCACCCGATTCACGGGGACGGGCCGCCGCCGCACCTCCTTAAGCATGTGGTCGACGGGCACCGCTCGCCGCCGCCGAACCACCACCGACACCCGCCCACGCCGTAGGGCGACGACCAATTCGCGGGATCCAGGGGAGTTTCGCCGGGCGGGGACGTACCCTGTCATTCAACAATTCGGCCTCGCCCCAGTCTCGCCGCAGTATCCGAGTGTCTTCGGGCCGGCTGGTGCAAACGTGACCACCGGTCCGCTGCGAACTGCGGACCGGCACGTGCACGGCCGCAACCGAACCAAGTCCACGCACCGAGGCCGGCAACGGCGCTGGCACCCGGTGTGACAGAACCAGAAACACAGGGTCATGACTGACGACGAACTCCTGCTCGAAACCGATTACACCAGTTACGCGAATTCCTGCCGCGATCCGCACATCGCCCCGGGGGACGACCTGGTGGAATGCCGACGGCAACGCGACCACGACGACACCCACGGCACCCGAGCCGGCGGGCGAGCCCTCCGCTGGCTCGCCCACCAGGGCCTGGGCCCGCTGCCCTGAACTTCCGGGCCCGCCTTGACTTCCGGGCCCGCCTGAACTTCCGGGCGCGCCTGAATTCTCATCCTCCGGGATTCGTGTCCGCCCGGGCCTCGCAGGAGCGACTGCGCCGCTATGCGGCGCCGATGGTCCAGGACTGTTCCTCCCTGGCGTCCTGCCGTTCGGCGAGGCTGCCATCGAGTTCGTGCACGACTTCCGGCCAGGAAACGTGGCGGTCATCATCAACGACCGCCGTGCCGTAGACCCCGCAGGATCGGCAGTAGGCGAGCAACACCCAGTCACGATCTTTCATGCGCTCAATGATGACCCCCGGTCGGGGGTCCATGCAATCCTCTTTCCGTCCGTCTTCCCGCCCACGGGACGTCAGTCGAGGAATTGTCGCCTGCTCCGGCCAGGTCGCCGGTGAAGCCGGTTTTCGGCCCAACGGGGGGAGGACGCCGACCGCCCGGTTAGGCTGGGGAGGGCACGATCGACGGCAACTCCGGCGTGTTCACGCTTATTGAGCTGAGCTCGACGAACAAAGGTTCACATGAAGAAGAACGATTCCGCCCTTCCCCGCATCCGCGCGATGATCCGGAGCGACGGCACGGGCGAGCTGACCATCGACGGCGAGAGCCAGCGGATCACCGCCGTCGACGAGGCCGGCGTCCGCGAGGAAATCATCAATCGGGTCGCGGCGACTGCCCGCACGATCGGTCGCCCGGTCCGACTGACCGCGGAGGACGAGCAGGGCCAGTCGCCCCTGATCGTTCACCCCGACGGCGACGTGGACGCGGACGGAGACTTCATCCCCGCGGCCGCCATGCCCAGTACGACCCGCCCGCTCGCCCTCCCAGGGGAAACCTCACCGGACAGCGGCGATCATGACGACTCCGCGGAGGTCGCGGTCGAACCGGCGGCATACCGATCCACGATGATCGAGCCTGCTCCCGATGCGACGGCCGGCGATGACCGGACCGCGTTCGAGGCAGCGGCGCCGTCCGCGGAGCCCGGCGCCGGGCTTTTCGAGAACCTCGTGTTCGACCGCGATCTCGACGAGGATGTCGACGACGAGCCGACGCAACCGTCTGACCGCCCGGCGGCCGCCGGTTTGCCGGTGCGTGCTTCCGTTTCCGGCAGCGCATCCGGTACGGGCGCCGCACCCGCCGGCGCTGGCCCGAACCTGTCAGACTTCATGAGCTCACGGCCGCCGATGGTGGAGGGTCCGGCCCAACAGGGCTGGCAGGGTACGGTGCGCAGGCTGTCCGGCGGACTGGTCTCTCCCGGACCCGGCACCGTTGAACTCTCGCGCCGATCGGCGGTTGCTTCCGTGCAGCGCAGTCTGATCGGCCCGCGCACCATCGTCGTGCTGAACCCGAAGGGCGGCGCGCACAAGACCACCGCCACTCTGCTGATCGCGGCGACCTTCGGCATCCATCGCGGCGGTTACACCCTCGCCTGGGACAACAACGAGACGATGGGAACCCTCGGCGTGCGGGCGCAGACCGCGCACCACACCAACACCGCAGTCGACCTCCTGCGCGACCTGGAAGACTTCGCCTACTCAACTTCGGCCCGGGTCGGCGACCTCGACAACTACGTGCGTAACCAGGGCGACGCCCGGTTCGACGCCCTCGCCTCCGACCTCGACCCGGCCGGGGCCGCCAGCATCGACGACGTCGCCTTCGGGAAGCTCCACGCCGCGCTCAGCCGGTTCTATCGGGTGCTGATCATCGACACCGGCAACAACATGCGCGCCTCCAACTGGGAAGCGGCCGTCGAGACCGCCGACCAGCTCGTCGTGGTCTCGACCATCCGTGAGGACACCGCCTACGGGGCGGCGTCGCTGCTCGACGGGCTGCGGCTGAAGGGCCATGGCGACAAGGTCGCCCAGGCCGTGACCATCCTCGCCTCGCCGGCCAAGACCGCGGACCGCGCGCTTTCCCGCCGGCTGCACGACCACTTCAGCCAGCTCACCCGCGCCGTCGTCGACGTGCCGTACGACCCGGCCCTCGTCGCCGGCGGGCCGTTGAACATCGAGGCGCTCGCACCGCGCACGCGAGAGGCCTGGCTCTTCGCCACGGCCGCGATCGCCGAGGGGCTCTGACCGTCGAGCGGGCGCCCGGTTCGAGCGCCCGGTTCGGGCGCCCGGTTCGTGCAGACACAGCAAGCACGGATGTCGACAGGTCATACTGTTCGAGGCCCATTGACGAACAGAGAGATCAGCGTGCGTAAACTCCCCGTATTCATTTCCGTTGCCACAGTGGCCGTCCTCGCGCTCTCCGGGTGCAGCGGGTCCCCGTCGGCCGAGTCGACCTCGGCCGCGACGGCTCTCACCTGCACCGATTCCGGCAAGAGCTCGGATGCCGTCAAGGTGACGGGCAAGGCCGACGCCGAACCCACCGTGAAGTTCACCTCGCCGCTCACGGCCAAGACCACCGAGCGCACTGAGGTCACCAAGGGCAAGGGTGCGGCCGTCAAGAACGGCGAAGCCGTTGAAATCGCATACACGGCCTACAACGCCTCCACGGGGGCGAAGCTCAACGGCGGCGGGTACGGCAAGGCTGCCGGACTGACCGTCACGGTCGCCAAGACCGCCAGCATCATCCCCGGCATCCTCAAGGGCATCGCCTGCTCCAACGTGGGCTCCCGAGTCGCCGTCGTCGTTCCGCCCGCCGACGCCTTCGGCACCAAGGGCAACACCGACCTCAAGGTCGCCGCGACCGACAACATCATCTTCGTCATCGACGTCAAGGGCAAGGTGGCGACCCGCGCGAACGGCAAGGACCAGAAGCCCCAGGACGGCTTCCCGGCGGTCACGCTCGCCAAGGACGGCACACCGACCGTGAAGGTGCCCAAGGCAGAAGCGCCAGCCGAGCTCAAGACCGAGGTGCTCAAGAAGGGCACCGGCGGCGTCGTCGCCGATGGCGCGACCGTGACAGTGCAGTACTCCGGCGTCATTTGGGGGACCGGCAAGGTCTTCGACCAGAGCTGGGGCAAGGGTGGCCCGGCCACATTCGCCACGAGCAACGTCGTTCCCGGCTTCGCCCAGGGGCTGATCGGCCAGACGGTCGGATCCCAGGTCGTCATCGTCATCCCGCCGGCACTCGGCTACGGCACGACCGGCAACACCACCGCGGGAATCACCGGCACGGATACTCTCGTTTTCGTCGTCGACATCCTCGCTTCCGCGTAACGCGGGGCGGTTTCCGCCGGTTCTCTTGTGGAAAGGGTTGCCCGCCGATGCAACGCACCATGTTCAAGTCCAAGATCCACCGCGCTACCGTGACGCAATCCGACCTGCACTACGTGGGCTCGTTGACGGTCGACCTGGACCTGCTGGATGCTGCCGACCTGCTTCCCGGCGAGATGGCGAGCATCGTCAACGTGAACACTGGGAGCCGGTTCGAAACGTACCTCATCGCGGGGGAGCGCGGCAGCGGGGTGGTCGGCGTCAACGGCGCGGCCGCCCGGCTGGCCCTCGAGGGTGACCTCGTCATCATCATCTCCTACGCCCAGATGAGCACCGAGGAGGCCAGGGCGTACGAGCCGACCGTGGTCCACGTCGACGGGCGCAACCGGATCGTCGCCGTCGACACGGATCCGGCGGGCGCGCACGTCGACGGCCTGGTCAGTCCGCCGTTGAGCTGGCACTAGGCGAGATCTTCCGCCTGTCGGCCGGCCTCTTCCCGACCGGCGCTACCGCTTCTCGAACCGGCCGGTCTTCTCCGTGAGCCTGTGTGAGCCTGATGCGAAAGAGCACCCGCCTCTTCCCGACCGGCGCTACCGCTTCTCGAACCGGCCGGTCTTCTCCGTGAGCCTGATGCGAAAGAGCACCTGCCTCTCGTGTGGCGTCGGGGCGGAGTCGTGCGCGTGAGGGGACGCAAGTGGAGTCCCGTCTGGGCCGAGGTGAGGCTGCGCGGTCGTGCCGGTCAGCATCGGCGCCAAGCGGGTGGCGAGGGTGTGCATTCCGGCCTTCGCCTCATCGCCGTGCAGCTGCTCGAAGATTCCCCAGGCGATCACGATCTGCCAGTGGCCCTGGTCGTCGACACGTTCGACCTCAAAGCACACCGCGGGATTGGCGCGCATCATCCGCACCTTCGTGCCTGTGGCGCTGTGCCCGTAGACGCTGCCGTCGGAATACCGCAATAGGAGTAGGTGATCGGAACGATGTAGGGGTGGTCGTCGACGTGGCAGCCGATCCTGCCGATCACCGCGGCGTCCAGCACATCTTCAATTTGTTGTGTATTCGATTCGCCGAGCATGCCGAAAGTGTCAACCCGATGCGGCCCGGCGCCAGTGCCATTGGTCCCCGGCCGCCGCGTCTCATCGGGAAATGAATCGCACCGCCAGAGCGCACCTGAACCTCGAAGCCCTGGCGCCGGCGCGTCTCGTCGTCTCGGTCGCGATCGCCGCAGACCAAGGCGATGCGGACGGCACCGGGCAGGCCGAGTTCTCCGGGCTGGCCGGGCTGGACCTGCTCGCCGGTGTCAGTTCCAGGGTCGGTCGCCGGCTCTCCGCGAGAGTGCACTTTTCGCCCCTTCGGCGGTGGTTTTAGGGCCAAAAGTGCACTCTCGCGAGCGCGGCGCGGCGGGGCGGGGCGCGGCGGGGCGTGGCGCGGCGGGGCAGGGCGGGGCGGGGCGGGAGCGGAGCTTCATTTT